>NZ_JABKAU010000017.1 GCF_013377885.1 Hymenobacter lapidiphilus | reverse complement strand
AAATACGCTTTCACGGCCAGAAGACAAATCTAAAACCATACACCAACCCAAGAACCGCTCTAGGCCGCGCATATGAGGCTGAAAAACCCGGACGACAGCTACGCTCATTCGTCCCTTTCAGAGCCACAGAATCAACCGAAGCGCAAAGCCCCTGACATCCGTGCTGGTGTCAGGGGCTTTGCGCTTCGGTTGATTCTGTGCTAAGCACAAACTCTTTTTAGGCCACCTTATGGAGCCACTGCTGCTTAGCCAGCAGCTTTTCCTGCGATTCGCGGTAGTCGGGGTCGTCTACGCAGCAATCAACAGGGCAGACGGCGGCACACTGCGGCTCTTCGTGGAAGCCTACGCACTCGGTGCACTTATCCGATACGATGTAGTAGTACTCGTCGGAAACCGGGGTTTGGGGCGCCACGCCCGCTACGGTCTGGCCGCCGTCGAGCTGCACGTCTTTCAACGTGGTGCCGTCGGCCCAGCGCCAGGCGGCGCCGCCCTCGTAAATAGCGGTGTTGGGGCATTCCGGTTCGCAGGCACCACAGTTGATGCACTCGTCGGTTATCATGATGGCCATAGCCTCGGGAATCGTTAGGGAGAGAAAATCGGGTAGGTAAGGTACGTAAGCGGTCGAAGACAGGATACGCAAAGGCAAAAGTAGGGATTACCCGTACACCCCTTGATATATGCTATGTAATTTCGGGCCGCCGATATTGTTTTTCGCACTTGCCGGCCTTTTTTCCTTCTCTCCTGCTCTTTCAGCTCTGCCTTTACATGACGCACGCCGACCGCCTTGCCGCTTTTGTGGCCCTGGGCCAGCGCCTCACCGCTTTACTTTCCCCGGCCCAGGCCGAAGAGCTGACCGAACTTTTTATCCGGGCCCGCAATAATAACCCCTGGTTTGACGCGCCTAACGTACGGGGTGCCCTCGAAGGCATAGCCGATATGCTGCGCGAGGAGCCCCTGCGCCACTGGGCCGCCCGCTACCGCTCCGAGCCCAACCCAGCCCCCCGACTGGTAGGCGTGGTAATGGCCGGCAACATTCCGCTGGTGGGCTTCCACGACGCGCTGTGCGTGCTGCTCAGTGGCCACCACCTGCTGGCCAAGCTCAGCTCCGACGATACGCTACTCATGCGCTGGGTGCTCAATGAGCTGACCACCATCGAGCCCCGCTTCATTGATGCTGTGCAGCTTGCCGAGCGCCTTAATGCCGCCGATGCCTTCATTGCCACCGGCTCCGACAACACGGCCCGCTACTTCGAGTATTATTTCGGCAAGAAGCCCCACATTATCCGGCGCAACCGCACCAGCCTAGCCGTGCTCACGGGCCGCGAAACACCCCACGAGCTAGGTTTGCTGGGCGAAGACATTTTCCGCTACTATGGCCTGGGCTGCCGCAACGTGAGCAAGGTATACGCGCCCACCGGCTACAATTTTCCGCTGCTGCTCGATGCGCTGCAGCCCTGGCAGCACGTGCTGCAGCACAACCGCTACCAGAACAACTACGACTACAACAAGAGCATCCTGCTTGTGAATGCCGTGCCTCACCTCGACTCGGGCTTCCTGCTGCTCACCGAAAGCGCCCGGCTCGTATCGCCCATTTCGGTGTTGCATTACAGCACTTACACCACAGAAGTGGACCTGGTCGACCAGCTCACCGATGCAGCCCCTCAAACCCAGTGCCTCGTATCGGGCGGCGGGCAGTACCCGGGCTCCTTCGCCTTCGGGCAGGCCCAGCACCCCGCCCTGGCCGACTATGCCGACGGCGTAGACACTATGGCTTTTCTGGCGGGCCTGGACTGAGAGCCCAAGCCGTTAAATCGATATTAAAAATTTTGTTTTAATTGTATTTTAATAAGTATGGAGGTAGATTAGGCTCACCTTAAACCAATCTCTGCGCCATGCTTACGCTAGCCCAAGTCCCCCAAACCGTTGCCAAAGAGTCTTTGCGTGAGTACCGGTTCGCCGCCCAGGACGTGCTGACCACCGCTGCCGACCGGCAAAGCCGACGCCACCATGCCGAGCGGGCCACCACGTTGGGCAACGCCCACCACGGCAAGGTCAATATCTATTTCCGCACCGCCGACGGGGCCGTTAAGCGGGTACAAACCACTATCTGGGCCAATGACGCCGACCACCTGACGCTCAAGGCTGGTAATTTCCTGCCCCTGCGTTGCGTGCTGGGTTTCGATTTTTGCTAAACCTATCCAGCTCTCTGAATAACCTGACAGCCCAACGCAAAGCCCACCCAACAGATACAGTTTGGGTGGGCTTTGCGTTGGGCCGTTATCTAATTGCACAATACCTGTACGTGTCGCCTAGGCTGTCATCCGTCCTGCTTAGAGGCGGTCCAGGGTTTTCTGGATCAAGTCGCCTACAATCTGATCGGAGTTGGTGGCAAACTCGCCGGTGGCGCGGTTGGCCACGATGGCGTTGAGCGAGAGCACCTCGTGGCCCAGCATGCGGCCCAGCGAGTAGTAGCCGGCAGTTTCCATCTCGAAGTTAGTGAGCCGGAATTCGCCCTCGGCGCTCTGGTAGCGGTAATTCTGATAGGCCTCAATGAGGTGGGGCAGGCGCAGATCGAGGCGCAGCACCCGACCCTGAGGACCGTAGAAACCGGGGCAGGTAAGCGTGTTGCCCATGATCATGTCGTGGCCGATCTGCTCGCGCAGCAGGTCGGAGCCGCGCACGCAGTACGGGCGGTAGGGCAGCTGCAGGGCCTGCTGAATGCCCTGGGCCACTTCTATTTCCAGACCGGTTTCTACCAGCGGGTAAAACTGCATAAGCGAATCGAGGCCCACGGCGTGCTCGGAGGCCAGCAACGAGCCCACCGGCACATCGGCCTGCAGCGAGCCGCTGGTGCCCACCCGCACAATACGCAGGCTGATGTGCTCGGCCTGGGGCCGTACCTCGCGGGTCACGAAGTCGATGT
Source organism: Hymenobacter lapidiphilus (assembly GCF_013377885.1). Classification (GTDB taxonomy): domain Bacteria; phylum Bacteroidota; class Bacteroidia; order Cytophagales; family Hymenobacteraceae; genus Hymenobacter; species Hymenobacter lapidiphilus. The sequence goes on along the minus strand of NZ_JABKAU010000017.1, from coordinate 87,870 downwards.
TAACCAGCGCATCGAGCTCATTCATCAGAATATCAATATTATCGGTACCCATGCCGGTACTGATAACCGCCATCCGCTTGCCCTTGTAATACCCCACATGGGTCACGAATTCGCGCTTATGAATCTTGGTTTCGATGGAATCGAAATGCTCACTTACACTCGGCACCCGCTCGGGGTCGCCAACAGTAATAATAGTGTCAGAAATATGATCGGGCAGCAGGTTGAGGTGATAAACGCTACCGTCTTTATTGAGGATGAATTCTGAATCGGCGATGGGCATGAGCGGGAGTTTTTTAGATTGAGAAGTGTATAAAAAGAGTTGAGAAGGTCAGGCAGAACCTTATGCTTCGGCTTCGCTCAGCATGAGGTTCTGCCTGACCTTCTCAACTTCTTTTATAAGAGACAAGGCCCTGTTCGGGGCTGTAGTGGTTGCTGAGTTTGGGGTAAGTGCCGGTGCCATCGTAGGGGCGTTTGGCAGGGTGCTGCTGGCAGGTGGGCGAGCAGGCGCCGGCCATCTGTTCGGCGCAGGCCTCGCAGAGCGGCACGTGGGCGTTGCATTCCGGGTTGGCACAGTTTACCATGCGGTCGGAAGGCGTGTGGCAGTGCTGGCACTGGCTGACGATGCTGGGGTTTACGGTGTTCACGTCGACGGCCACGCGGCCATCGAATACGTAGCATTTGCCCTCAAAATCTTCGCCGCCGGCCTCCAGGCCGTACTTGATGATGCCGCCGTGGAGCTGGTACACGTTGTCGAAGCCCTGGTCGAGCAGGAAGGCACTGGCCTTCTCGCACTTAATACCGCCAGTGCAGTAAGTCAGGATTTTCTTATCCTTGTACTGCGCCAGCTCGGCCACCTTTTCCGGAAACTCGCGGAAGTTCTCGATATCGAGCGTCACAGCGTTTTTGAAGCGGCCAAGGCGGTGCTCGTAATCGGAGCGCACATCGAGCACCACCACGTCGGGCTGGTCTTTCAGGTCGCGGAACTGCTCGGGCGAGAGATGGATGCCGGTGCGCTCGTAGGGCCGGATGGCGGGCAGGCCCACGTGCACGATTTCGGGCTTCACGCGCACATGCAGCTTCCGAAACGTGTGCTCCGGGGCTTCTTCCACCTTGAATTCGAGAGATGCAAAACGCGGGTCGGCCTTCACCAGCCGCATGTACTCCGCACAATCTTCCCGACGGCCCGAAACGGTGCCGTTAAGACCTTCGGGGGCCACAATGATGCGGCCCAGCAGGTTCAGCTGCAGGCACAGCCGGTGGTGCTCCTCCCGAAACTGCTCGGGATTCTCCAGCGGCGTGTAGCAGTAATAGAGCAGAACGAGGTAATCCATTTCTTACTTAAACTTTCTGGGCCGGATTACCGAACACCGTCTGGCCCGCGGCCACATCGGCCACCACGACCGAGCCGGCCCCCACGCGGGCTTTGGCCCCGATTTTAACGCCGGCTACAATCACCGCACCGGCCCCGATGAAGGCTTGCTCGCCCACCGTTACGCCGGCGTTGAGAATGGCCCCAGCCCCCAGCTGGGCGTAGTCGCCCACTTCGGCCTTTACATCGACGACAGCGTTGGCACCCAGAATGCAGCCGTCGCCGAGGCGGGCGGTGCCGGTTACCACGGCGTTGGCACCCACGAGGTTGCCGTGGCCCAGCCAGGCATGAGCCGATACGCTGGCCCGCGCATGAATGGCGTTGACGGGCGCTACGCTGTATTCTTCGCGTAGCATGTTGGTAAGGCTACGACGGCTGGCCGTGTCTTCGGTGGCCACAAATACCTCGCACTTCTTACCCAAAAGCTTGAGTAGCTCCTTATCATCGGTGTTGCCCATTACGGGTACATCATTGAGCTCAGTTTCCTGCAGAGCGGCATCGTCGTCGAGCAGGCAGTATACCACTACATCGTTGCTCTGGAAGGCGTCGAGGGCGGCGGTGCCGACGGCCTGGGCTCCCAGAATGATTACGGGGTTTTCCATATGTATTAAAAAACGGCCGCGGGGCGGCCGATGAGGAGTTACGTGCGAAACAGCAAAGATACGGGATGAGATGTCAGTTGCCAGTTGCTAATGAAAAGGCGTGTCATGCTGAGCCGCAGTCGAAGCATCTCTATCGTTTCGTTGCGGCGCATCTCAAACGACAGGATTATTACTGCGGTAGCGATGCTTCGCCTGCGCTCCTACACTGGCTCTATGCGCCACATGCTCAGCATAACTCGTTCCTTCTACTGCCAATTGGTTCACCTCAGCCAACGGCGCACGTAGTCGTTTTGCAGCAGCAGCAACAGCAGAAACGGCAGGAACGTGGTGCGGTAGCGGCTGAGCGTGCCCAGGTTGGGCGTGGTGAGGCCCAGCAGGGCGGCCAGTAGCAGGCAGTAGAGCAGCAGGGCCGCTACCACCGCAAAGGGCAGCCGGCCGGCGTGGCCCCGCACTGCGGCTACCAGAGCCACGCCCAGCAGCGCCAGTAGCAGCAGATTTTCGAGGCCGGCGGCCACATAGCGTAGCGAGTCGCCCTCCCAGGGCCAGGGCCGCGCCAGCGTGTTGAGGGCAGCCAGCGGCGCATGGCGCACCACACTGGCGGTGGTAGGCTGCAGATCGGGGTAACGCAGGTGGGGCCGGTCGGCGGAAACGCGGAGCAGAGCCGTGTAGTTGCGCTGGAGCTGGGAGGTGAACTTGTTGGGGCGGAACAGCGTGTTTACCTCCCCTGCCGCCCAACCGCCGCCGGCCAGCAGCCCCAGCAGCAGCGCCAGCTGCACCAAACGGTTGCGGGCCAGTCCCATTGCCTGGAAAACACGAATCAGCCCCAGCCCGGCCAACACCCCGAACAGCACCACAGCGAAGAAGTAGCGCATTTTGAAGTGCAGCAGCGCAGCCGCCAGCAGCCCCGCCACCACCCAGGCCCGGCCTACGGGCCGCCCGTAGGCCAGCCGCAGCACGGCGGCCAGCACCAGCGCCCCGCTACCCACCAGCAGGCTTTCCTTGGTCAGGCCAGATGTCCAGTACACCACCGTGGGCCAGAGCAGGAAAGCGCCCACAGCCGCCAGCGGCATGGCCTGGGGCCACAGCCGCCGCAGCTGCCGTACCAGCTCCCAGCTACCCACAAAGCTGAACACCGACAGGTACAACGCGTTCAGCCCAGCGCTGCCCAAGCTTGCCAGGTTCAGCACCGACAGCAGCTTGACGATAAAAAGCGTGTTGGAGAAGCCGTGAAATACCAGTTTAGCGCCCTGCCAGTGGAATTCGTCGGTCGGCAGCATCTGCAGCCACTGGCCGGGAGCCTGCCACAACTGGTCGGTCATGCGCCGGCTCCAGTCCAGGAAGTACACCGCGTCTTCGGTCAGCGCTACCAGGGTAATGGCCGTGGCCAGCAGCTTTAGGGCCAGCGTGGGCAGCACCCAACGGCCCACCTGCGGCAGTTGCCGCGCTCGGGGCAGCCACCGCCACAGCAGCCACAGCAGGCCGGCATTGAGCAGTAAGGCAAGAACAATCTTCATTTGAGCCGCAAGCTACAAGCTGTAGGTCACAAGCTGTTCCACGCTACAGCTTCACCTTAGCTTCGCGGGCGGAGCAGGCTGGCCCCGATACCGCAGTGCACGCAGCGGCGCGGGGCGCAATAGTCGCGGTGCAGGGCCAGCAGGGCCTGCGAGTCGGCAGCGCAGGTGTGGCGGAACCCGGCGGCTTCGTAGGCGTCGGTGAGGTGGTTGCGTTCGGCAGGCAGCTGGTCGAGTAGACTCAGGGCCGCTTCTACCTGCTCGGGGTTGCCAACGGAACGGGCGTAGGCAACACGCAGGGGCACCACGGTGTTGGTTATCAGCAGGTGCACGCTACTACGGCCCAGCTCGGCCACTTTGCCGGGACGGCCGGGGCGGGTGTGGTTCTGCCAGTAGTCGGGCAGCGGAGCCCGGAAAAACTGCTCCAGCGCCCGGCCGTCGCGGGCCGTGAGCAGGGCGTCGAAGAGCGTGGGGCGGGCGTGCAACAGGGCCACCAGCTGGATCAGCCGCACCGTCGGAAAGTTAGCCGGCCGCAGCCGCAGAAAGTTCCACTCGTGGGCCGCCAGCGCTGTACCGTGCAGGTTGTGCTTGTGGCGCAGAAAACCAAACTCGGTCTGCAGGTCGCGGCTGAACTCATCCAGTGGCTCTTTCAATGCTTCTTCATCCAGAAACCCGGCCTGTCCGAACACCAGCGCCGCCAGCTGGCGGGCATCGGCGCGGTAGCGGCGCAGTAGTGCCAGCGGCAGCGCCTTGGCCAGGCGGGCCAGCGGCTCGGCATTTTTCTGGAAGCCAAACGCCGCTGCCAGCGCGTGCCAGGCGGTAGCCTCCCAGTCCTGGCCTAGCCGCTCATGCAGCTCGGTTACGCGGTCGGCCTTTTGCTCCATGCGCTCCAGCAGGGTCCGGCCCAGCATCATGGTGCGCGTCAGCTCCGATACCTGGGGCAGCAGTGGGGCGCAGGGTAGCAGCGTTTCGGGCGGTTGGCCGCGCAGCTGCTCGTAGGCGGCCAGCGCCCCGGCCGGCAGCCGCGCCGCCAAAGCCAGCACCGGAATTTCGGAGCCATTGGTGCGTTGCACCGGCACGTCGGACGCGTACACTACGTGCAGCACCACCTGGTCGTATTTGGGGTCGGTCTGGTGCTGGTGGCGGTGCCAGTCGGAGGCGCGCAGGTGGATCTCCACGGCCCCGCTCCACTCCACCTCGCCAAGCTGCAGACGGGCCTGCAGGAAATCAGGACCGGCATCGGGGTTACGGTGGCCGGGATGCAGCACGGTTATGGGCTGTCCGTCGTCGGTTTGCAGGTCGGTTTTATCGAAGTACTGGTGCTGCCAGATGTAGTGGAGAAAATCTTCCTGCATAGCGGATCAAGCCTAATCAATTAGCATTCAAAACTCAAAGAGAATTCAAAGTAGCTAAAAGCCGCTCAACAAAAAACCGACCCGTCCCTGCTGAAACAGCAGGAGCGGGCCGGTTAGGCTTACAGGCGAAGCGACTAGCGCAGGTCAATCACTTTTACGCCTTTGTACTTGGTCTTGTCAAAGTTGAAGGTCGTGGCGTCCACCGGCGCGTTGGGCAGGAACTTGCTGATGCGGTAGGTGTAGCGGTTGCCGTTCTTCTTGTACATCTGCCAGCTTTTCACCGCTTTATCGTTGCGGCCAACTTTCAGGCGCACCTTGTACACGGGGTTGTTGCGGTCTTCGGGCGACAGGTCGATTATGTCGACCATTTCGCCGCCTTCCTTTGCTTCGCCGGCGTAATTGTACTTGTAGCCCTTCTTATAAAGCGTATAAATCTGGGAAGGCGATACTTCCTGCTCGTCGGCCTCGTAGTCGGATACGTTCACTTCGTTCTCCGACTTCATGTAGGTCCACATGGTCTGGCCGTTGTTGATGACCTCCTGGCCACTCATCTTCAGCCGGAACTTCTGGCCGCTCACCGTAATGTCGCCGCTCAGATTCTCCTTCACCTTAGCCGCATCGTTTTCGAGGGTTTGGGTGAAAGTGGCTTTAAAGGCCTTCATAGCCTTGTATTTCGCGCTCATCTGGTCCAGAATCTTCTCTGCCTTAGGGTCCTGCTGGGCAGTGGCCACGGAAGAAAACGAAACGGACAGAGCGAGCAGAGCGAGGTACTTTTTCATTGCAGGGTTTTAAGTATTGGGTTCAGCAGGTGCTGGGAGTGAATACAAAGACGTGAGAAGTGAGACTTTGTTTAAAAATAGAGCAGACGAAAAAAGACGCTAACTCACTTCTAACAACCATCTACTTGGGCAGTGTATTCAACAACTGTTCCAAACTGTACTCATCCGGGATTAATACCTCCCGAGCCTTGCTACCCTCAAACGGCCCCACGATACCGGCGTGCTCCAGCTGGTCGATCAGGCGGCCGGCGCGGTTGTAGCCGAGCTTGAGGCGGCGCTGCAGCAGCGAGGTGCTGCCCTGCTGATGCGTGACGATAACGCGGGCAGCTTCCTCGAACATGTTGTCGCGGTCGGCAGCGTCGAAATCGTCGATGTTACCGTTGCCGCCGCCGTCCTCACCCACCACTTCGGGCAGGTGGTAGGCATCGGGGTAGCCCTGTTGGCCGCCTACGAAGTCGCAGAGGCGGTCCACTTCGGGCGTGTCGATGAAGGCGCACTGCACCCGGATGATGTCGGAGCCCTGCGAAATCAGCATGTCGCCCTGGCCGATGAGCTGGTCGGCGCCGCCGGCATCGAGGATGGTGCGCGAGTCAATTTTGCTCGTCACCTTAAAGGAAATCCGGCAGGGGAAGTTGGCCTTAATGATACCGGTAATCACGTTTACCGAGGGGCGCTGGGTGGCCACAATCAGGTGAATACCGATGGCGCGGGCCAGCTGGGCCAGTCGGGCAATGGGCGTTTCCACCTCTTTGCCGGCCGTCATCATCAGGTCGGCCAGCTCGTCAATCACCAGCACAATAAAGGGCATGTAGCGGTGGCCCTTTTTGGGGTTGAGGCGGCGCTCCACGAACTTGCGGTTGTACTCCTTCAGGTTGCGGCAGCCGGCATCCTTCAGCAAGTCGTAGCGCTTGTCCATTTCCATGCACAGCGAGTTAAGTGTGTTCACCACCTTTTTGGTGTCGGTGATGATGGGCTCCTCGGTGTCGGGCAGCTTGGCCAGGAAATGGCGCTCAATCTTGTTGAAAATGCTCAGTTCCACCTTTTTGGGGTCGACGAGCACAAACTTGAGCTGGCTGGGGTGGCGCTTGTAAATCAGCGAAGCCAGTATCACGTTCAGGCCCACCGACTTGCCCTGGCCCGTGGCACCGGCCATCAGCAGGTGGGGCATCTTGGCCAGATCGACCACGAATACCTCATTGGTAATAGTGCGACCGAAGGCAATGGGCAGGTCCATTTCCGTAGAAATAAACTTGTCGGTATTGAACACCGAACGGATGCTCACCATCTCCTTTTTGGCGTTCGGCACCTCGATACCAATGGTACCCTTACCCGGAATAGGCGCGATAATACGAATGCCCAACGCCGCCAGGCTCAGGGCAATATCGTCTTCCAGGCTCTTAATTTTGCTGATGCGCACCCCGGCGTCGGGCACGATTTCGTAGAGCGTAACGGTGGGGCCGATGGTGGCCTTGATGCTGGCGATGTTGATGCCATAGTGGCCCAGCGTCTCCACAATGCGGTCCTTGTTGGCCTCCAACTCCTCCTTGGTTACCTGGGCTTTGGCTTGGCCGTAGTCGTTGAGCAGCTCCAGAGTCGGGTACTGGTAGCGGGGCAAATCGAGGGTCGGGTCGTACTCGCCGGTCGGCATCACCTCGGCCTCCTCGTCTTCCTCGGCAATAAGGGCCATATCGGGTCCGGCCGAGGGGTCTAGCTCGGGCTTACCTGTAGCATCTTCCACTTCAAATGAGAGCCCGGCAGCAACGGCCGGTACAGCGGCTGGCAACGGCAGGGAGGCCGGTAGCGGAGCACCGTCATCGGCTAAATCAGCCAGTGAAAGCGGCGTAGGCACGCTGGCGGCCAGGGGCGCAGCCGGGGCCACCGATGCGCGGTCGGGCTCGGGTTCGGCTACTTCAATAGAGAAGCTGGGGCCGCTGGATTTCGGTGCTACTACCGCTGCCACAGCAGCAGCCACCGGAGCCACACTCAGGGGCAGCGCCGAAGCGCCGGCCGCCAGCCCCCCTCCTACTGTGGTGGCTGCCGCCAGCGCCGACGAAGCCACGGCGCCGGTACGGAGTGGTATGGGGGCCACTTCGTCGTCTTCGAATTCGTCGTCGGCTTCCTGCTCCTCAGCTGCCACGGTCCGCGAACCGCGCGTATCGCGCAGCGTGAGGCCCAGCGGGTTGTCGTCGGCATCCAGGGCCGAAGGAGCGTCCACGGCCCAGGGAGCGGGCTCGTTGGTGGCGCGACGGTTGGCGGGTTCAGTTTCGTCGGCCACCTCGTCGGGGCTGCTGCCCAGGTTGAGGGTAGTAATGTTGAAGAAGAACACCACGAACGAAATCAGTAGGAAGGCCAAGAGTAGCACCGTGCCCCAGCCAATGAGGCTGTCGAGCCAGAAAGCCGTTTCGTAGCCTATGCCGCCGCATAGAAAGTCGAGGCTATGGGCCAGCGCGGGGTCGATGCCGGGGCTTTGCAGCGAAAGCACCACGTAGCCCAGCAGCACGCTCAGCCAGAGCGTAGTGAACAGGCACAGGGCCAACACGTAGCTGAACGACACGGCCCCGCGTCGAAACACAATTTTATAGCCCAGGAAAAAGACTATCGGAATCAGGGCAAACGCGGCCACGCCAAAGCCGTCCTGAATCAACCATTCGGCCAGCAGCGCGCCTATTACCCCCAGCCAGTTGCCGGTTTCCTGGCCTGCATCGCGCAGGGCGGTGCGGCCCACGCTTTCGGTCACGCTCTGGTCGGCGTGGCCGGTGAACAGGAACGAGACGAAGGCAATAGTGAGGTAGATGGAGCTGAAGAGCAGGAAGAAGCCCAGAAACAGCTGGAAGCGCCGGTCGCGCATGAAGCTGAACAGTTCTCCGAAGTGGAAAACCGGCAGTTTCAGCGGGGTGCGCTCCTTCTTAGGCCTGGCCGCGGCCGCCGACTTCGGCTCGTTGCGCCGGTTTTCGCGCGCAGGCGCATCAGCAGCAGCGGCGGGGCGAGGTTGGTTGCGGGCCGGCCGCGGCTCAGCGGGCCGGGGCTCGTTGCCGCGGCGGGTGGGGGTTTCGGCCGGTTGCTTGTAAGTATTTTTAGCCATTAGAAAAGTACGCCAGATACCAAATCTAGGTATAAAAGAGGTGAAAAGGCGAGAAAAGCCAAGCCCGGACAGGCAGACAACGAACCCGGGCGTTTGGCGCTATAGAACCGAAGCAGCCCGCCGGGTGGCGTTAGACCATTGAGTTCGAACACTTACCCCGCACGACCCGCACGTGCAAACGCCCGGTGTGCCTGCTTATGCGCCTGCTCGCTGGTTTATTATAGCACCTCATACACCCACAGGTGCCAGTAGGCGTCTGGGGCGGCGTACTGGCCGAACAGGCGCAGGCCGCTGGCTCTGGGCCGGGCCAGCCGAGCCGCCGACAGCACGTAGCGCCCGCCAAGCCGGCGGAAAGCGGTGGCATCGAACTGCCAGTGCTGCACGGTGCGGACCGGCGTGCCAGGCACCCGGAAATTTTTACCCAGCTCGGCCGAAAACAGGTAGCAACGGTTCCCCCAGGCATCGAAATACGTGGCCAACTCCGCGCTTTTGGCCAACTCGCCGGCTATTAGGGGCCGGAAGGCGTGCTTGTAAGCCAGCGGGTAATTGTTGAGGTAGGCATCGAGGGTAAAAAACCCGTTGAGCGTAGCCACGGCCGGCGGAAAGCCCAGGCAGGCCACCCGGTAGGCCGCCGGCTGCTGACCGGTGCGCACTGCAATAGCGTGCCGGGCCTGCCCAAATAGCCTGGGGGCTACGTAGGCGGCGTAGGTGGGCTCCGAAGCAGGCAGCCGGCCCAGCAAACGGCACACATTCAGCGTCCATTCGGTATTGAAGCCCAGCCCGATAGCTAGCTGCAACGCCACCAGCGCCCAGCGGCCTCTACCGGCCGGCAGCTGGCGCAGGCTGAAGGCCAGGAGGGCAAACCACACCAGCGGCAGCAGAAAATGAAGCCGCGAAAGATTGAAAGCCCGGAGCAGCGGCAGCGCCTGCTGGCCCACCGCTGTCAGCTGCGGGTAGAAACCGCAGAACAGCGCGGCCCCGGATAGTGCCAGCAAAGCCCCAGCTAGCCACTGCCGCAATTGGTGGCGGGCCGCGCCGGCCGGCACCAGAAACGCGGCCGCCCCAGCGGCCAGCAGCGGGGCCAGCCACACCAGTAGGCCGCTGTGGTAGTGGCCCAGCAGAAAATAGCGCGCCGCGGCCAGTAGCCCCACTCCCATCCCAACCGGAGCCAGTCGGGCGTAGTCGAACTCCAGCCGGTGCGACACGAACTGCCCGCCGAGCAGCGCCGAAACCAGCGGGTACTCCACCACCAGATACGTGGCAGCCAGCACGGACAGCCCCAGCAGCAGGCGACCGGCGGCCCGGTAACGGCCCCGCCAGGTTTCCCACAACAACAGTCCTGCACCCGCCAGCAGCACAAACACCCCCGCCAGCACCAAGCTCGACCACACTCCGAAACCCACCAACACCGCCCAATAGGGCCAGCGGGCAGGGCCGTGGCGCAGCTGCAGCAGGGCTACCGCCACCGCCGGTTGCCCCAGCACCGATAGGCCGTAGGTGGTGTAGGCCGGCAGCACCGCCCAGGCCAGGGCCAGCCCGGCGCACAGCGCAGCGTTGCGAGAGCCAGGCAGCAGGTGGCGGCGCAGCAGCCAGTACATACTCAGCAGCCCGGCCAAACGCACCAGCAGCTCGTGCAGCAGGTAGGCGGGCAATGTGGGCAGCAGGGCCTGCAGGCCTACGAGGGGTTGCAAACCAGGCCGCAGGGCATTGCGGGGCAGCCCGTTCAGCAGGCGCTCTACCACGACGCCCGGCCGGTAGTCGAGAGCCTTGCCTTCGGCTACCAGCGCATAGCCGGTAGCCAGCTCGGTGTCGAGGTTGTCGTTGAGCAGAATGTAGGTACGGCCGGCGGGGGCCGCGTAGGCCAGGGCCAGCAGCAGCAGCGCCACTACCGCACCCAGCAGAGCGTGGCGAGGGCGAAACGGCAAAGCAATAGCGCTAAAAAGAGCAGGCATGAAGGCAGCAGCAGGAACGGGAGCGTAAAAGTAGCTGCCTTTTTTCGGCAAAAGGCATCCTGACCGGCCCACTACACGTTAAAACATTTCCCGCTTTTTTTAGGCTTTTATCATGACAGAACGTTTACTCTCCAGCCCCGAATGTCCTGATTATTGCCGGCTGTGCTATTCGCCGGAGCAGAAGCAGCTCACCGTTACCTGGCAGGGAAACGTAACGGGGCCGCTGGCCTACGAAGGAGCCCAGGCCGCGCTCGACATTCTGCGCCAGCACCCGGGCTGCTGCCTGCTCAACGACAACACCGATCTGCAAGGCCCCTGGTTCGACTCGCTGCTGTGGCTGGCGCAGCGCTGGGCACCGGCGGCGGCCCACGCCGGCGTGCAGTACGTGGCCCACGTGGTGCGAGGCGGCACACTGGCCACCCTCTTTCTGGGCACGCCTACTCACCATTTATTCACCCAGTTTGAAATTCAGATTTTCGACCTGCTGGCGGAAGCCAACGATTGGCTGGCATCGTGCCGGCAGCAAACGGCCCACTAAACGCGGCCGGCCGCGGGCACTTCAGCTACGCGGATGAAACTGCGTGATGACCTGGCGCAGATAGTCGCGGTCGAGGTGGGTGTAGATTTCGGTGGTGGTAATGCTTTCGTGGCCCAGCATTTCCTGCACGGCCCGCAAATCGGCCCCGCCTTCAATCAAATGGGTGGCAAAGCTGTGCCGAAAGGTGTGCGGGCTGATGCTTTTGGCAATGCCCGCTTTTTCGGCGGCAGCCTTGATGATATGGAAAATCATCACCCTGGAAAGCCCCGTACCCCGCTTGTTGAGAAACACGGTGTCTTCGTGGCCGGGCTTGATATCGAGGTGGGCGCGGATGCCCTGCAGGTAGAAGCCCAGGTGCTTGAGCGCGTCGCGGCCGATGGGTACCAGCCGCTCCTTGTTGCCTTTGCCCGTTACGCGCACAAAGCCCTGGTCGGCGTAGAGGTTGGACAGGCGCAGGCCGGTTAGCTCGCTCACGCGCAGCCCCGAGCTGTAAAGCACCTCCAGTATGGCCCGGTTGCGGGTTCCTTCGGGCGTACTCAGGTCGATGGCGGCCAGCAGCTGCTCGATTTCAATGTAGGTGAGCGTGTCGGGCAGCTTGCGGCCGGTTTTGGGCGCTTCCAGCGTGTCGGTGGGGTCGATGGAAAGCATATCTTCCATGATCAAGAAGCGGTAAAAGGCCTTGATGCCCGACAGGGTGCGGGCCTGCGAGGTAGCCTCCAGGCCCATGCCGCCCAGCCAGGTGAGGAAGTCGCGCAGCAGCCGGGTGGTTACCTGCTGGGGCGAGGCCGGCAGCCGCTCCAACTCCAGGTACTGGCGCAGCTTATGCACGTCGCGCGCATACGCCTCCACCGAGTTGGCCGACAACGACTTTTCGAGCTGCAGGTAGCCCTCGAACTGTTTAATGGCAAGATTCCAGGGCGACATGGGCGGGCGGTTGGGGAGGCTTTGGGGTGAGGGAAGGCAAAGGAACGTCATTCTGAGCAGAGCGAAGAATCTCGCGTGCAATGCTGTTCCTGACGCTAGACGGGTGTATCTGATGGTATGATTTGCTTTGGCACGCGAGATTCTTCGCTCTGCTCAGAATGACGTTCCTTTGTCCCTAAGTCTTATAATACGCCCAACACTATGCAAATCCTGCTGCTCAACGGTCCCAACCTTAACCTGCTGGGCCGGCGCGAGCCCGGCATCTACGGCACCCGCTCCTTCGAAGACTACCTGCCCGAACTGGTGGAGGCTTTCCCACAATTCGAGCTGGTGTATTTCCAGAGCAACCACGAAGGCGGCCTCATTGATAAGCTGCACGAAGTGGGCTTCAGCTACCACGGCATCGTGCTGAATGCCGGCGGCTTCACGCACACCAGCGTGGCGCTGGCCGACGCGGTGGCCGCCATCGGCTCGCCGGTAATTGAGGTGCATCTGAGCAACCTGCACGCCCGCGAGGAGTTCCGGCAGCGCAGCCTGCTGGGCCGCCACTGCGCCGGCAGCATCAGTGGTTTCGGGCTGGAAAGCTACCGGCTGGCCCTGCACTACCTCGACGGCCAGCGGCCCAAGCGCATGGGGTTTCGGGTGTAAGGCAGCGAGAGGGCGCGGATATCTCGCGTTTACTCTGCTGGCCCTCATTCCCTTTCCTACCTTTGCATTTCCTTACCAAGCAATCCGCCGCTATGTATACGTTCAATCCCGGGCCTTCGCAGGTGTATCCGCAGGTGCGCCAGTATCTACAGGATGCCTTTGATGAGGGCTGGCTCTCGGCGCCGCACCGGGGCGAGAAGTTTGTACAGCTGATGCGCCAGACGGTGCAGGAGCTCAAAGCCAAGCTTCACATCCCGCAGGACTACACCATTTTCTTCCTCAGCTCGGCCACCGAATGCTGGGAAGTGCTGGCCCAGAGCCTCACGCCTACCAAAAGCTTCCACCTCTACAACGGTGCTTTCGGCCAGAAGTGGTACGAAACCGCCAAAGCCCTGCGCCCGGCATCGGCAGGTCTCAAATTCGGGATTGATGAGGTGCCCGACACCGACCGGCTGCCGGGCCTCGATGAGCAGACCGATCTGGTGTGCATCACCCAGAACGAAACCTCCACCACCACCCAGCTGCGCGACGGCGTCATCCTCAACCTATACAACCGCCTGCCACCCAAGGCTTTGCTGGCCGTCGATGCCACTTCGTCGATGGGCGGAGTACAGCTCAAGTACATCAAGGGCGACATCTGGTTCGCGTCGGTGCAGAAGTGCTTCGGGCTACCGGCGGGCCTTTCGATGATGGTGCTCTCGCCGCGGGCCATCGAGCGGGTGCGCCAGCTGAAGGAGCGCGGCCACTACAACTCGCTGGCCGACCAGTATGAGAAGATGCTCAACTTCCAGACCACCCACACGCCCAACGTGCTGGGAATCTACCTGCTAAGCCGCGCCATCCACGACAACCCGCCCATCAAAACCACTCACCAGCACGTTGTCGGGCGGGCCACCAAGCTCTACGACTACTTCGACCAGGCCACCCAGCTCCGGCCGCTGATTACCAACCCCGAAACCCGCTCCTATACCGTCATCGGCCTGCAGGGCGCCCCCAGCCTCATTGAGGAAGTCAGGCGCCGCGCCTTTGCCCAGAACCTGTACATCGGCAGCGGCTACGGCGACCTAAAAGCCACCAGCCTGCGCATCGCCAACTTCCCCGCCATCCCCGATGCCGCCTTCGAGCAGCTCGTGCAGTTCTTCGCCAAGGAGTTCTCCTGAATCACAGCTGGTGCTGATGGTGCAGATTCGTTCAGATAGCTGATTCGTTCACGCTGCCCATCCATCCACACGAATCCATTTTTAGCGAATCCGCCCCCAGAACGAATCTGCCTTTTCTGCACCATCTGCACCAGCTGTGATTCATGTTTAGCCTCAAGGAAATAGCCTCCGTTACGCTCACGCTGTTCGCCATCATCGATATTCTGGGCTCGGTGCCCATTATTATTCAGATTCGGCAGCGCGAAGGCGACGTAAATGCCGAGAAGGCCACCATTGTGGCGGGCATACTGATGGTGAGCTTCCTGTTCGTGGGCCAGAGCATTCTGTCGCTCTTTGGGGTTGATTTCCAGTCTTTTGCTCTGGCCGGTGCTATCATCATCTTCCTGATTGGTATGGAGATGATTCTGGGCATCGAGCTGTTTCGGCACGACCCGGCGGCGGGCACGGGCTCGATTGTACCGCTGGCCTTCCCACTGATTGTAGGGGCCGGCACCATGACTACCCTTCTCTCGCTACGGGCCGCTTACGCGCTGCCCAACGTACTGGCCGGCGTGCTCGTGAACCTGGTTTTCGTGTACCTGGTCATCAAAAGCTCGCCCTGGATTGAGCGCAAACTCGGCAAAGCCGGCGAAGATATTCTGCGGCGCGTATTCGGCGTCATCCTGCTGGCCATTGCCATCAAGCTGTTTAAAACGAATTTCTAGGGAGGCCTGAGTACAAAGAAGTGAGAGATGCGCCTTTCGTGCGGCCCGGCCAAATGGGGCTGACAGCACGAAAGGCACACCTCTCACTTCTTTGTGCTTACTGCTAAACTCGCACCTCTGCGTCGTCAGTACTCTCCGATGGCGGGTTCCTCGCGGCTCATCAGCAGGCCTACCATCATCAGCACACCGGTGAGCAGAATAACAATGAAGAGGATGTTTTCGGAGACTTCGCCGATGAGGTGCTGCTGCGGGATGCTATAAAACAGCAGCACCGTAATCAGGCCTTTTGGGGCAATGAACAGCTCGGGAATAAGGTCGGTTTTGGCAATGAAGCGCAGGTAGAAGTAGCGGATGGCCGTGAGAGCCACCACGATAATTACGCCTTGCAGCAGCAGTTGCGGGCTCATCAGCTTGCTGACCGTGATGCTGTAGCCGAAGAGCAGAAAGAAGAACGTGCGGATCAGGAAGGCCGATTCGGCCGTGATGCTGCGCAGCTGGTGCAGTTCGTCGGTGAGGCGGGCCGGGTTGAACCAGTGTTTGATAGGCCCCACCATGAACTGCTCGGCGTTATTAACGGCCAGTCCGAACACCAGCACCAGCACCAGAGATGATAGGTGCAGGTTTTTGGCCACGCTGTAAAGCAGAATCAGAAAGGCCAGAATCAGGAAGAACTTAACATGCAGCCGAATCCGGTCGAGCAGGAAAATAAGCGCAGCAGTACTTGCAATAGCCACCAAACCCACGGCTATTACATCGAGCCCGAACGTGGCCACCGACATGCCCTGGCCGAAATTAGCCTGCAGAGCGAAGTTGAAGAGCATAATGCCCAGAATATCGGAGAAGGTGCTTTCGTAAATGATGAACTCCTGTTTTTCGCCCGTGAGGCCTGCCACGCTGGGAATAGCAATGGCCGAGCTGATAACGGCCAGCGGAATGGCGTTTACGAGGCAACTCTGGAAATTAACCCCCAGCCAGTAGTGCAGAATCAAGGCAATGGCCAGCGACTGCACGACCAGCATGAGCACGGCCGCGAAGAAGGAACGCCGGATAAGCGGAAATTTTTCGCGGGTAATCTTGAGGTCCAACGCCCCTTCCAACACGATCATAATCAGCCCTATAATTCCAAATATTTCCAGAATTACTTTAGGCGCGACGAACGTAAATTCGAAGTAGTCGGCGGCCTGACGCAGGGCAATACCCGAGAGCAGCAGCATGAGCACCGACGGCACTTTGGTGGCGCGGGCAATCAGGTCGAAGAGGTAAGAAAGAATAATGGCCAGGCTGAGGCCAATAAGAATGGAATAAGAACCCATAGAGTGAAGCTTGGCCCAAAAGTAATTCCGGCTATACGGGCCGGAACGAGCGTGGTTGGCCGGCTCTGTGAAGACCCGGAACGGCGAAGATACGCTTTCGACGGCGGTGGCGCGGGCCTGCCAGTTGAAACGGGGCTGCGTGGGCGCGTAGCGTACCTTTACCTTATGCAACAGCCTTTGGGGAAAGAAGTGGCGGTAGTGGGTGGCGGACCGGCAGGCCTGCTGGCCGCTCAGCGCCTGGCCGAAGCGGGCTGCCGGGTCAGCATCTACGAGGCGCAGGCCACGGTGGGCCGCAAGTTTCTGGTGGCCGGCCACGGGGGCTTCAACCTGAGCAATGCCGAAGAAGCCGCCCCCTTCGCCGCCCGATACGCTGCCCGCGCCCCCGATTTCACGGGTTTCCTGGCCCACTTCTCCCCCACCGACCTGCGCGCCTGGGCCGCCGAACTGGGCATCAGCACGTTTGTGGGCACCAGTGGCCGCGTGTTTCCGGAGGCCCACCACAAACCCGCCGACCTGCTGCGCGCCTGGGTGGCGCGGCTGCAGGCGCTGGGCGTAACGCTGCACGTGCGCCACCGCTGGCTGGGCTTCGGCCCCAATGGTGCCCTGCACCTGCGCCACGAAACCACCGGCGAACAAACCACTGTGCAGCCCGCCGCCACGCTGCTGGCCCTGGGCGGAGCTAGTTGGGCCAAGACCGGCTCCGACGGGGCCTGGCGGCCTGAGCTGGAGCGTGCCGGCGTGCCCGTAGTGCCCTTTGCGCCTAGTAACTGCGGAGCCGAGGTGGCCTGGTCGGATTTTTTCCGCGAAAAAGTGGGCCGGCAGCCGCTTAAGAACGTAGCGTTGAGCTGCGGTCCGGAAACGGTGCGTGGCGAAGTTATGCTCACCGATTATGGCATTGAGGGTACGCCGGTGTATGCCCTCACACCGCAGCTGCGGGCCCAATTGGCGGCCGGCGGCCCGGCCGTGCTGCATTTGCACCTCAAACCCGACCTTGAGCCGGCCCAATTGCTGGAGAAGCTGGCGCGGCGCAGGCCAGGCAAATCAGTGGCGTCGTTTCTGGGGGAGGCGTTGCGGCTGGGGACGCCGGTGCCCACGCTGCTGCGCGAGCTGGGGCCGGCTATATTTCCAACCGCCCCAACCGAAGCCGCCGCCCTGCTTTCGGCCCTGCCTATACCGGTAACTGCCCTGCGCCCGCTTGATGAGGCGATTAGTACGGCAGGCGGCGTGGCCTGGGGGGCGCTGGATGAGCACCTGATGCTGCGGATGCGGCCCGGCACCTTTGTGGCCGGCGAAATGCTCGACTGGGAAGCACCTACCGGCGGCTATCTGCTGCAGGGCTGTTTCAGTACCGGCGCCTGGGCAGCCCGCGGCTTGCTGAGCTGGCTTGGCCAGCATCCGTAAACATATATTATTTGCAGCTACTCTCTTCGCTCCGCACGCTCAACCTCTTCGGCTTCGGCCAGCAAGGCTTTGGCTTCGTTGAGCAGGCGCTGGCCATGGTCGAGCTGCTGACGCAGGATGAGAGCGAAGAGCACGAAATACGACACGATGGGCAGCAGCAGTCCCAGCGCAAACCACAGCCAGAACGAGCGGCCGTAGCTATAGGCGCAATAGCCGGTTACCAGCGGAACCAGCGACATGGCAAACAGGCCCGCAATAACCAGATCAATGAACATGGGGCCGGAGCTAAGCGGTGGGAAAACTCAATCGTTGAGGAAGATACGCTATTATCGGCAGCTGGGCAAGGGCCGCGCCGCTTGCTGCTAACCCGCCCGGAGCGCGAAGGTTATGGCCGCGCGCCGGCAAAACCCATCTTTCGGCGAGCTTTTTGCGTAACTGCCCCTTTCCGCCCTCCACGTTCTGCCCGCTGCCCCTATGTGGGAAAACCAAAGCCTGTTTCGCGTATCCGCCCAGCTGTTTGCCGATGGCGTATTCAACCTGCTCGACCGGGCGCTGAAGCCGGAGATTTTTTTGCTGGGTATTGCTTCGGCCCGAGAAACTGACGAACCCCAGGCGGTACTCATCGAGCCGCGGAACCACCGCTACTCCGGCCCCGATTTTGCGGCCGTGAAAGCCCACGCCGTGGCCCTGGAGCCCGATGGCCCCCGCGAAGTGGTGTATCATCTGCATCAGCTCGACCATGACCGCTACGAAAAGCAGCGCTGGTACGAGCTGCTGCGCCGCGCCACCGAGCACACCCTGCACGAGTTGGTAGCCCAGCGCCAGGAAGATAGGGTGAGCTTCTGCTCGATGCCCGTGAGTTCGGGTGGCTACCAGGTGCTGATTGTGCTGCAGCTTTCGGCCGAGGCCTACCACAATTACTACGCCCTGCCCGGGCCAACCGTGCCTAACCGCCCGGCCTCGCTGCTGGCCGCCACCATCGAAGAGCTGCTGCTCGACGCCTCGCGGGCCCTCCGCGAGTCCGACCACGCGGACGATGACCGGCTGGTGCTCAACCGCGACTACAACGAGGTGCTGCGCGCTGCCGGCCGCCGGTTTATGCTGCGCGCCGCCGCCGGCAGCCACGGTCTTTACGATGCCTGCAATGGCGTAGCGGCCCTGCGCCACGAGGGAGACGAAGGCGTGGGCACCATGCTCATTTCGAAGCGCCACCATCCGGCCGTGGTGCCGGTACTCATGCTCGACACGCCGGTACCATTGCGCGACCACCGCCGCATTCGTAAACTCTTGGAGCTGAGCGAAGACCGCCACGCACTCATTACCGATGCCACCGACGTATTTGGGCTGGGCTACCTCGTGGAGCCCGACGATGCGCAGTACGAGCCCCTGTTCACGGTGCATTTCACCAAACACTACAGCTGGGAACTGAGCCACGATGGGCACCGCATGATGAAAGTGGTGTCGAACACGCCACGCCTGCCGCAGGGCACTATCGACGAAGACAACTTCACCCAGGCCGTGGGCCGAATTTTCGCAACGCTCGATGCGGCCGGCATTGCCTACCTGTGGGAACTGACGCTGAGCGCCGCCAAGCAGGAACATGGCACTATTCTGCTGATTTCGGAGGGCGCGGCGCAGGAGGCCGTCCGGCTTTCGCCCCAGTGCTTCCGCGTAACCCCGCGCCTGATGACGCCCTCGGTGCTGCGGCTGGTCACCAACATCGACGGGGCCGTGCTCATCGAGCCGAGCGGCACCTGCCACGCCATCGGGGCCATTCTCGACGGCCTGGCCACCGAGAAAGGCGACTCCAGCCGAGGCTCGCGCTACAACTCGGTGCTGCGCTACGTAGAAAGCAGCCGCTATCCGGTGCTGGCCGTTGTGGTAAGCGAAGACGGCTGGATTGACCTGCTGCCGCCCATTTGGGGGTAGCAGCACCTGTTTTCCCTCCTTCCCCATTCTCTGCTATGTCTGTTCCTACCTTCGACCAAGATGACCGCCTGCAGTGGGTAGAGCGCGTTTCGCGCCTGCTCGACAGCCAATTCCGGGTGCCCGGCACCAACTGGCGCTTCGGCCTCGACCCGATTATGGGTCTGCTGCCCGTGGTGGGCGGGCTACCTTCATTGGCTGTATCGGGCCTGCTGATTTTGACTATGATGCGCCACGGTGCCAGCGGCAACCTGGTGGTACGCATGGTGTTCAATGTGGTGCTCGACGCGCTGATTGGCGCTATTCCGATCATAGGCAACATCTTTGACTTCGCCTATAAAGCCAACAACCGCAACGTGGCGCTGCTGCGCGCCCACTACGCCGAGGGCCGGCACCAAGGCTCGGGCAAGGGCCTGTTGCTGGTGCTGACTATAGTGCTGCTGGCATTGGGGGGGCTGCTGGTGTGGGCCGCCTGGTGGCTGGGTTCGGTGCTCTGGAACTGGGGCGAGTCGGTGCAGTGGTAACGCAATACCTGTTGCGCCGCCGATGCCGCTCAGGCCCGGCGTGCCTACCTTTGGGGCATGCAAACCCTTCGATTCGTTCCGCTGCTGCTGTTGCTGGCTGCCTGCCAGCCCTCTTCATCTCAACCTGAAACCAGCCAGCAGGTAGCCGGGGCCGAAAAGAATGTAATTGCAGATCACGATTCGCTGATGGCGCAGATGGACCGGCTCTATGAGCTGCGCCAACAGCTGGCCAAACTGCCGGCCACCGACACCGTAGCCCTTGGGCAGGCCCGCCGGGCAATTGTGGGGGCCGAAAACGGCATGATGGACTGGATGCATCGCTACCGCCGCCCGGCCGACACCGTGGCTGACGCCCGGCGGCTGGCCTACTATGCCCGGCAACAGGAACGCATCGATTCGGTCGGCCGTTTGTTTGAGAGCAGTCAGGCCGCCGCCCGCCAGCTGTTGGGGGCCTCCCCCACGGCCACTGTTCCTTCGTCTTCCGTTACTCAATAAGCTGTTTTTTTGATGACTAATTCGTTTCGCCGGGCCGGCCTGCTGCTGGCCGCCGCCGGGGCCGCGCTGAGCTTATCGCTCGGCGGCTGCTCCTCAGAACCTAACTCATCAGTTGAGCGCCTGCCGGTGTTAGGCTTCAAGTCTGCCGAGCCCACTTCCCCTTCCGACACGCTCCCCGACCCCATTCCGGCCTTCCGCCTCACCAACCAAGACCGGCAGGTGATTACCAATCAAACCTTTGCGGGCAAGGTGTACGTCACCGACTTCTTCTTTGCCACCTGCCCCAGCATCTGCCCCAAAATGCAGAGCGAGCTGCTGCGCGTGTACAAGGCGTTCGAAACCAACCCCGACGTACTGTTTCTGAGCCACACCATCGACCCGGCCCACGATTCGATTCCGGTGTTGCGCGACTACGCCGAGCGGCTGGGTATCAACGACGCCTCGCGCTGGCACTTCGCCACCGCCGGCCGCGACTCGGTTTTTGCCCTCGCCAAAGCCTACATGACGGGCGCGGAGGTGGATGCCGCCGTACCCGGCGGCTTTGCCCACAGCGGCACGTTCGCCCTCGTCGATTCGCAACGACGAGTACGGGGCGTGTACGACGGCATGGTTCCCGAGCAGGTCGATCAGTTGATCAAGGATATTCCGGTGTTGCTGAAGGAGGAGGCCGAGGCGCAGCCCGTGGCGGCCAAATGAGGCGGCGCGGCCATTTGTTGCGGCTGCTGGGTGCCGGTGGCCTGCTGCTCACGCTTAGCTTTTCGCTGGGCAGCTGCTTCACTGAGCGCCAGAATGAGGGCGCCCAGCTCTACGCCACCCATTGCAGCAGCTGCCACGGCGACCAGGGACAGGGGCTGGAGCGCCTCATTCCGCCCGTAGCCGCCGCCGACTACATTGCTAGCAACCGCGCCGAGCTGCCCTGCCTTGTTCGCAAGGGCATGCAGGGCGATATTGTGGTGAATGGTATCCACTACAACCAGATAATGCCCGGCCACGAGGACCTAACCGACTCACAAATCACCAATCTGCTCAACTTTCTGCAGACCAACTGGGGCAATACCAATCAGCCCTACACCATCCGCGAAACGGCCGAGCTGCTCGGCCGCTGCAACGGCTCGGATGGGCAGTAAACGGCAGCTAAAAGCTGCCCCTGCCTCCGAAAAGCCTTGCATTACAAGCCTCCTGCTGCCTGGGCGACACATAACTGGCCAGGCGGCAGCAAGCCACCGGCAGCCGGTGGCCGGGCGGGAACTGCCAGCCGATGGGGGCCGTTCTTTTTAGTCAGCCGCTCGGCTGGCAGCGGGTTTTGGTCGTGCATCTTCGCCCAAACCTGCTTAGCTTGCACCTTCATTTCTTTGCTTGAATATGGCCCTGTTTGACTTTCTGAAGAAGAAGTCCGAAGACAACACTTCGGCACCTGCAACTCCTGCTACGGCCGCCGCATCCGGCGACGCGCCAACTGCCCCAGCCGAGCCGGCCGGCCCCCGCTACAAAGGCTCCAACTACCAGATGCCTGCCCCGGAAGCGCCGGCTCCTATGCCCATGATTCCGCCAGCCCCGCCCATTGCCATGCCCGGCACGATGGCAGGCCAGCCTGATGGCAGCATGCCTGAGCAGCCCAATTTCGAGCCCACCAACATTCTGGAGCAACTGCTGATGCAGGCCTCCTACGACCCGCAGTTCCGGCCGCCCTTCTACCAGGCCCTGCTGGGCGAAGAACTGACGGTGGTGCTGGCGGCCCGCGAAGACCAGGAGCCCGGTGAGATTACGCCAACCGAAGGCATGGAAATTCAGCTGCAGGCGCTGCACGATGGCAAAATAGCCATCTTCACGGCAGTGGAGCGCATTTTCGATAACGGTGCCGTACCCGAGGGCAGCGTGACATACATGCGCCTGCGGGGCCACGACTTCTTCACCATGGTGCAGGACGCCGATTGCGCCATCAACCCCTTCTCGGCGGTGGGCAAGCTGATGCCAGCCGACGAAATCAAGGCCCTGGTATCCGGCCAGCTCTTCGAGGGCGCGCCGCAGCAGGATGTGCAGGTAACCCTGCACCAGCCCGAGCCCGAGCCCACGGCCCTGCTCGACGGCCTGCGCGAGTACAGCGCCACCCAGCCGGCCATCCGCAACGTGTACTTGGCCGAAATGCGCATGCAGAATGCCCCCGAGCAGTCGCGGCTGCTCGTGGCTTTCGATACCGAAGAAACCGACCCGGCTTTCATGCAGGACCTGGGCCCCATCATCAAGGGCAACATTGCCGAAGCGCAGTTCGTGGACCTGATGCTGATTGACCCCACTTCTAAGGAGCCGCTGATTCAGTACCTGCTCACCACCGAGCCGGTGTACGCCCGGGCTTAGAGTTTAGAGTTTAGAGTTTAGAAAAGAACGCCACTCCCTTCGGAATGGCGTTCTTTTCTTTTGTAGCTGTTTAAGAAATCAACAGACTGTCATGCTGAATTTCTAACTAGCGGACGTACCATGAACTCCTAAGAGCGTCAGGCGTCATTGTATAACGCTAGTCTTCTATCCCGCTCCCGTCTGCCCTGAATTCTTATTACGCATAGCCTTAACCAGCAGCGGACGCAGCACGAAATACACAACCGGCCCCATCACCAAACAAGCACCGGCCCAAAGCAGCAACGCGCCCAGCATAGCCTGCCAGAGCAGGTGCAGCGCCGCCAGCCAGTCGTTGGCCAGCAGGTAGCGTAGCTTGTCGAGCGTGAGTTCGGGAGCCCGGTCGCCCCAAAGTAAGGCCCCCTGCCGCAGCAGCGGAATAACGAGCAGCAGCTGTACCGGGCTCCAGAGATGGGCAATGAGTAGGGTTGCGGCCACATTCAAGCGCAACCGCAACGCCGCGAAAGTGGCCGTAAGCGTCGTTAGGCCCAGCACCGGAACAACCCCACAGGCCGAACCCAGCACCACCGTAAGGGCCAGCTGGTGCGGCGTAAGGCCCTGGCGTAGCAGCCCGAGTAAGGGGTCGGTAACCCGGCGCTGCCACCAGCTACGGGTTTGGGTGGCGGCGGAGGCAGGAGGAGTAGGCAAAGCAGCAGCAAAATTAAGGTAAAGCAACCGGGCTGCCCACGGCTGGCCCGTCCAAGGAGGTGCGAGTGGGTACTGGTACTTCCAGCGCAGCGCGGGTAGTGGCTGAAAGCGTAAAACATACCAGCACGAATCCCCCTAAGCCTGCCAGCAATGGAAGCCAAGCTGCCGGCCGCTGTCGGCACCATAGCCATATATCTGGCCCACCGAAGCAGACAAGCGCATACGCCAGCAGGTGTAGCGGAATGAAAAACCGGCACTCTACCACCAGCGGAACGGCCGCCAGCGCGGGCAGCACCAAAGCCGCTACCAGCAGCCAGTCGGGGAGGCGCAGGCGCGGAGCCCGGCGCACCGCTACCACGAGGGCACCATAAAACACCGCATAGTGGAGCAAAGCCAGCCATTTGGCCGGCGCATACACCCGCACCAGATATGGACTGGCATATAGTACATCGAGCCCATTGAACAGGTGGCGGCCAAACAAGCCCAGCATTTCCAGCGGGTGGGCCACCACCAGGGCCGCGTATGCGCGCAAGGTTGTCAGGTGGCCCGAGGGATGCGCGGCCAGCAGCACTTTGGCAGTAGCATCGGTGTAAATAACCTGGGGCTTGGGGTAGGCAGAGCCGATGTTGGTTTCAAACTTCTGAATACCAAGGCCTTGGTTCAGATGCCACAGATACAGGTTATCCTGGCTGCCTTTCGTATTGCGACTCAGCACAAAAGGGCTGTTTGACTTGAAATTATACTGATTGATAAGCAGCTGCGGGGTCGCCACCAGCGTAGCGCCAATAGCCAGCGCCCCCCACCTCACCCAGCACGACGGGCGAGCATGGCCCCAAGCCGGGCGCAGGTGCCACCATAGCAGAATGCAGGGCAGCGCCAGCACATACACCGGACGAATATAGATGGCCCCCACCAGCACGGCTCCACCCAGCAACAACCGCGCACCCGATTGGGCACGCACTACCAGCACAGCCCCGCTAAGCAGGAAAAGCAGTGCCGGAAAATCGGAAAGCAGAAAATTGAAATGGCCGCGCCAGAACAGGAAGCCCAGCCCGACGAAAGCCAGCCGCCCCCCCAGCGGCACGGGCTGGCCGGTAGCCGTTTGCCAGAAGCGCGGCGCTACCAGCCCGAACAGCAGCGCCGCTACCAGTGCGCCTTCGGCCTTTACCAGCGCTAACTGCTGCCCCGGCAGCAGGGTTCGCTCCAGCACCGTAAGCGGATAATTGAGCAACGGATAGAGGTAGCCGCGTAGTGGAGTAGTGAGGTTAAAAATCGAGAAACTACCATTGCGCTCCAGGTCGCGGGCAAACTCCCAGTAGCTCCGCGAATCGAAGGGCAGCGCGTAGTAAGGCGAGCTAAACAGATACACCCCAAACAACAGCAGTGCACCGCCAAAGCCCACCAAGGCCGGCCGGGCACTTGCCACTGACCATAAGTTACGCATAGCATTGGGAGTTGAGGATGGGGATTACCCAGCCTTGCATAATGGCGTCGGAAGCCAGCGTAAACAAGGATATTACTTCGTTTCGGCGGCGCCGAACGTACCTTCGTACAACTGCCGGTTCGGCTGAACCTGAGCCGGCCGGCGCCTTCCATGACAAAAGTACACCTGCGGCCCCTAGCTCGCCATCCGTTTGTTGTATTCTGGCTGCTGCTGCGCCACGCGGCCCGCGAGTTCGGCAACCACGACCCGCTGCGGCTGGGGGCGGCCACGGCCTTTTTTGCCACATTTGCCCTGCCACCCATCGTCATCATACTTATTCAGGGGCTGGGCTATCTGTACTCGGCTTCGCAGGTGCGGGTGCTGCTGCTTACCAAACTTTCGCACTTGCTGGGGGCCTCGGCAGCGGGGTTGGTCGAACAGATTCTGCGCAACGTAACCGATGTACAGCGCAGCCGGCTGGTTACGTGGCTGGGCTTCGCGTTTCTGCTGTTCATTGCCACCACCCTGTTCGGCGTTATACAGCACTCACTCAACCAGATATGGCAGGTGCGGGTACGCCGCCGCACCGGCCAGCTGCGCACCGTGCTCAAGGAGCGGGCCCGCTCGCTGGGCCTGCTGCTGGCCACCGGCCTGCTCTCGATGCTCGCCTTTCTGTCGGATGCAGCATTGGGCTTTGTGGCCAGCTACGCCGAATACTTCAATGCTACCTTCAGCAATGTGGTACTGGAAATAGTCAACCGGTTGTTTTCATTGCTGATTTTGGTGGGCTGGTGCGGCGTTACGTTCCGCAATCTGAGTTCGGCCAAAATACCGCGTAAGGCTGTCTGGCGCGGGGCAATGCTCACGGGCAGCCTCATCAGCCTGGGCGAAAGCGGGCTGGGCATGCTGCTAGTGCCGCGCAACCTGGGCCCCATCTACGGGCCGGCCTCCAGCATCGTGCTGGTGCTGCTGTTCGTGTTCTATTCAGCCATGATTTTCTACTTCGGCGCCTGTTTTACCAAAGCATACGCCCAATACGCGGGCCTCGACATCCGCCCAAAAAAATCGGCCGTGCGCTACAAGCTGGTCGATGTGGTGGAGGAAGAGGAGATTAGTGGGTAGTGGGTAGTGGGTAGTGGAAAAATGTCATTCTGAGCGCAGCCGGAGGCGCAGTCGAAGAAATCTCTACCGCTTCGTCTGAATCGTTACAATCAAACGGTAGAGATTCCTCGACTGCGCCTCCGGCTGCGCTCAGAATGCCGTTCTCTGTATATCCCTTCATTATTCCCCTCTCCCCTCTCGCAAAGCCTTATCTTTGCTGATTGAATCTCTGAATATGACCCCGACCGAACCGAATACCCCCGCCGCCGCCGCTACCTTCGCCGACTTAGGCCTGACACCAGAGCTGTTGCAAGCCCTGGAAGAGCTCCAGTTCCAGACGCCTACGCCCGTGCAGGAGCAGGTAGTGCCTATGGCCCTAGCCGGGCAGGATGTGGCCGGACAGGCACCCACCGGCTCGGGCAAAACCGCAGCTTACGGCCTCTCGGTACTGCAATTGCTCGATTTGAAGCAGGATGCGGTGCAGGTTATTGTGCTGGTACCGGCCCGCGAGCTGGCCCTGCAGGTGCGCGACGCCCTCAAAAAGCTGGGCAAGTACATGCCCAACCTGCGGGTGGCGGCTTTCTACGGCGGCCACGCCTTCCGCGAAGAAACCGCTTCGCTCACCCAGGCCCCGCACATTGTGGTGGCCACGCCCGGCCGCCTGCTCGACCACTTCGAGCGGCGCACCATCATCCCGAACCAGCTCAAAACCCTGATTTTGGATGAAGCCGATAAGCTGCTGGAGCTGGGCTTTCAGGATGAGCTGGTGGAGATTATCAAGCGCCTGCCGCGCCGCCGCCAGACCCTGCTGTTCTCGGCCACGATGTCGGATAAAGTGCTGGATTTGATTCGAAAGAACCTGACCCGGCCGCGCGTGGTAAACGCGGGCCAGGATACCGACGAGCTGCCCGAAAACCTGACGCTGCTCGGCCACTTCGGCGCCATCGAACAGAAGCCGGCCGCGCTGCTGCACCTACTCAACCTGCCCGAAACCGGCCGCGCCCTTATCTTCTGCAACACCCGCGACCGGTGCATGGAGCTGACCCGGTTTCTGGTGGGCCGCGGCGTAGCAGCCGAGGTGCTGCACGGCAAAATGCCCCAGCCCGAGCGCGACAAAGCCTTGCTCAAGCTGCGCAACGGCTCCAGCCAGGTGCTGGTAGCCACCGACGTAGCCGCCCGCGGCATCGACGTAACCCAGCTCGATACGGTGGTACAGTATGACGCCCCCGACAAGGCCGACGGTTTCCAGCACCGTGCCGGCCGCACGGCCCGCGCCGGCGCCGCTGGCACGGCCCACCTACTGGCCACCGAAAAAGAGCGCGCCCACGTAAGTAAGTGGCCCATTGCCGAGGGCATCAAATGGACGCCTCTGCACGCCCCCAAGCTGCCACCGGCCGCCCCCAAAGCCCCACGCCCCGAAAACGTAACCCTGCACGTATCGGCCGGCAAAAAGGATAAGGTAAGCGCCCACGACTTAGTTGGTGCCTTCGTGAACGTGGGCGGTGTAGCCCGCGAGCAGGTAGGCCACATTGAGGTGTTCGATTACTACAGCTACGTGGCCGTGCCCCGCGAGCAGGCCCAACTGGTAGCCGAGCGTCTGGCCGGCACCAAAGTAAAGGGCCGCAAAGTGCGCGTATCGATAGTGGCTTAACTGGCCAAACGCTACTATTACGCCAAAATAGGCTAATTTGGAAGCCGCGTCCGATCCTGGGCGCGGCTTCTGGTTTTCCTGTCCCTTTCTTTCCCGCTATGGCTGCTCCCATATCTGCCACTTCTCTGACGGCCGCCGAAACCGTGCCCGGGGCCGAAACGCCCAACTACACATCGGCCCTGGCCTCGCTCACGGTGCTGTTCTTTATGATGGGCTTTATCACCTGTCTGAACGACATACTGATTCCCTATCTGAAGGCCATCTTCAGCCTTACTTACACCCAGGCCAACCTGATCAACCTGTGCTTTTTCGGAGCCTATTTTGTGATGGGCATTCCGGCTGGGCGGCTGGTGCAGCGCGTGGGCTACAAGGGGGGCATGCTGACCGGGTTTCTGATTGCCGCACTTGGCTCGTTCCTGTTCTACCCGGCCGCCGACAGCCGCAGCTACGGGCTGTTTCTGGGGGCGCTGTTCGTGCTGGCTACCGGCGTGGTGCTGCTGCAGGTGGCGGGCAACCCGTACGTGGCTATTCTGGGTCCGGCGCAGTCGGCTCCGGCGCGGCTGACCCTCACGCAGGCCTTTAACTCGCTGGGTACCACGGTGGCCCCACTGCTGGGCTCGGCTCTCATCCTCAACAACCTGCCCGACCTCGACACCGCCGCCTCAGCCGCGGCCATCGACGTAAAGGCTGTGCAGACCCCCTACCTGGCCATTGGCGGCGTGCTGGTGCTCATCAGCCTGCTGCTGGCGATGCTCAAGCTGCCCAAAATCAAGCACGCCACCTCAGAAAACGAAGACCTGAGCCGCCGCGCCTACCACTACCGCCACCTGGTGTTCGGGGTACTGGCTATTTTCGCCTATGTGGGCGGCGAGGTGGCCATCGGCTCGCACATCGTCAACTACTTGCACCTGCCCGACGTGATGAGCCTCTCGCCCAAAATGGCCGGCGACAAAGTGGCTTGGTACTGGGGCGGGGCCATGGTGGGCCGCTTTATGGGGGCTTACCTGCTCAACAAGTTCAACCCGGGCCGCCTGTTGGCCTTTAATGCGCTGGGCGCGGTGCTATTGGTGCTGCTGTCGGTGAGCACTACCGGCGCGCTGGCCATGTGGAGCCTGCTGGCCGTGGGCCTGATGAACTCCATCATGTTTGCTACCATCTTCACGCTGGCTGTACGCGACCTGGGCCGCCACACCGAGGAGGCCTCGGGCCTGCTTAACGTAGGCATCGTGGGAGGAGCCATTATTCCGCTGCTGTTTGGTATGGTGGCCGACAGCAGCGGGCTGCGCTGGGCCTTTTTTCTGCCGGTTCTCTGCTACGCCTACATCATGTGGTATGGTCTCAAGGGCCACCGCCCGGCGGCCGTTGCATAGCTCCACCAGATTCATCCAAAATTAAAAGAGCGGCGCTTCCTGAGGAAGCGCCGCTCTTTGCTTACTGGCCTGACTAACTCAGGTGTAGAAGAACGGGTAGGGTGCGGGGCTTGTCCCCGCCCGCCGTTGAACGATTCAGCCCTGGACCGTTCAACGGCGGGTGGGGACAAGCCCCGCACCCTACCCGTTCTTCCAGACTACTTGCCCAGCAGCTTGAAAGCGGCCGTTTGCACGTCGCGGGAGTTGCCGCCCACCATTACCTCGAAGTCACCGGGCTCGGCTACGAACTGGAGGTCGGTGTTGTAAAAGCTGAGGTCGGCGGGGTTGAGGCGGAAGGTGAGCGTGCGGGTTTCGCCCTTCTTTAGCATCACTTTCTGGAAGCCCTTCAGCTCCTTCACGGGCCGCGAAATCGAGCCTACCAGGTCGCGGAGGTAGAGCTGGGCTATTTCCTCGCCGTCGTAGTTACCGGTGTTCTGCACCGTTACTTTCACATCAAGCATAGCGCCGGAGGCCAGGCTGGTAGTGCTCAGCTCGGGCTTGCCGTACTTGAAGGTGGTGTAGCTAAGGCCGAAGCCAAACGGGTATAGCGGGTCGTTGCTGACGTCCAGGTAGCGCGACTTGTACTTGTCGAGGGCCACGCCGGCGTAGGGGCGGCCGGTGCTTTTGTGGTTGTAATACAGCGGAATCTGACCCACCGACTCGGGGAAGGTGGCCGGCAGCTTACCCGAGGGGTTGTAGCGGCCAAACAGCACATCGGCAATGGCGTTGCCGGCCTGAGAGCCCGCAAACCAGGTTTCCAGGATGGCATCGGCGTTCTGCTGCTCCCAAGGCAGCGTGAGCGGCCGGCCCGCCATCAGCACGATTACCAGCGGCTTGCCGGTTTTCTTCAGCGCCTTCAGCAACGCCATTTGGGGGGCGGGCAAACCGATGTCGGCGCGGCTTGCGGCCTCACCCGTCATGCCCTGCGACTCACCCACGGCGGCCACAATTACATCGGCACTTTGGGCGGCCTTTACGGCTTCGGCAATCATCTCGTCAGCACTACGCGGGTCCACGTTCAGCTCGCCGCCGTGGGCGTTGAGGCGGGCAATCATCTGCGCGTCGTCGATGAAGTTGGCGCCTTGAGCCGTCACAATTTTTACCGAGCTGCCCGCCACGTTGCGGATGCCCTGCTCCAGCGACACGGCCTGTTTCCAGTCGCCGGCCCCACTCCACGAGCCGATCATGTCGCGCTGGCGCGAGGCTAGCGGGCCTATCAGGGCAATGGTGCCGGTGGAGCGCAGCGGCAGGGTCTGGCCCTGGTTCTTCAGCAGCACCAAGCTCTTGCGGGCAATATCGCGGGCGGCGGCCACGTACTCGGGCTTCATCATCGTCTGCTTCGCCCGCTTCTCGTCGGTGTAGCGGTAGGGGTCCTCGAACAAACCCAGCTTCCACTTAGCCTCCAGAATCCGGCGACAGGCCGTGTCGATATCCGCCTGCTGCACAGTGCCGTCTTTCAGGTTGCGGGCCAGGTTCTTGAGGAAAATTTCGCCCACCATATCCTGGTCAATACCCGCGTTCAGGGCCAGCGCCGACACCTGGGCATCGTCGCCCATGCCGTGGGCGGTCATTTCGTTGATGGCCGTGTAGTCGGTCACCACGAAGCCGGGGAAGCCCCATTGCTTGCGCAGTAAGTCAGTCATCAGCCACTTGTTGCCCGTGGCGGGCACGCCGTTGATGTCGTTGAACGACGACATAACCGAACCCGCTCCGGCATCAATGGCCGCTTTATAAGGCGGCAGGTACTCGTTGTACATGCGCACCCGGCTCATGTCGGTGGTGTTGTAGTCGCGGCCGCCCTCGGCGGCACCGTAGAGGGCGAAGTGCTTCACGCAGGCCATTACGGTGTTGTTTTTCGTCAGGTCGGTGCCCTGGTAGCCGCGCACCATCACGCGGCCAATCTCCGAGCCCAGGTAGGGGTCTTCGCCCGCACTCTCGGAAATCCGGCCCCAGCGCGGGTCGCGGCTGATGTCCACCATCGGCGAAAACACCCAGTTCAGGCCATCAGCCGAAGCCTCCTCGGCCGCAATGCGGGCGCTCTGCTCAATAGCCGCCAAATCCCAGCTGGCGGCCAGGCCCAGCGAAATCGGGAAAATGGTGCGGTGGCCGTGGATGACGTCGTAGCCAAACATGAGCGGGATGCGCAGACGCGTCTGCTTCACGGCCATTTCCTGGAGCTTGCGGGCGGCCTTGGGCGTGAACGTGTTGAATACGCCCCCCACCGCGCCGCGCCGGATGCTGGCGTCCACGTCCTTGCTTACCACCGGCCCGGTTACGTCGAAACCCACGGTAATCAGGTTGAGCTGCCCGATTTTTTCGTCCACCGTCATCTTCTGCATCAGGTCAGCAATGAACTTGTTCATCTTGGCCTGGTCGTCGTCGGCCGCTGAACCGGGCGTAGCGGCAACGGCCGTGGCGGCGGCTACCGATTGGGGAGCGTCGAGCAGGGGCGTAAGCAACCATAGGCCCATCAGCAGGGCAGTGCGGAACGGATGTTTCATAAGGAGTTAGGAATTGAAGTAGTGAAGAAAGGGGCCGGACGCGCTACACCGAGTACTCCAGCGTCAACCAAAATAGACGGGGCAGCGCCTTTGCCAAACCCGATCTGCGGCCCTGGCTGTTCGGACAGCATCGGTACGATGCGGTTATTCTCCTGAGCAGTTGGGACGGCGTAGTAGAGACGCAAGATTTTGCGTCTCTACGTTGTTGCTGTTGCTGCTGTTAAGGAAACTGTTTAGGAAGTACTTGGAATCAATCAGAACGTCATGCTGAGCGGAGCCGAAGCATCTCTGCCGCTTCGTTGAACGACTGCTACGAAGCGGTAGAGATGCTTCGGCTCCGCTCAGCATGACGGTCCTTTGACTTCTTAAACAGCTTCAAGTAGCCAACCCGGCCGTTCAACGACGAGACGCAAAATAATGCGTCTCTACGCCGTCCCAACTGCTCATTCATTTTCTGAGCCTTGCCCCTTACTTTTTGAGGTGCGGGCTTTCGAAGCCGAGTTTGGTGAGGCCGCGCTGCACATCGGGGCTGCTCATGAACAGCTTCCAGAGCAGGCCGGTGCGGTGGTTCTCAATCATTGCCACGATGGGGCCCTGGTCGATGGCCAAGTAGGACTTGGCCTGCCAGTTGTGCTCCTCACTGAATGCGTCCACGAAGCCGTACTCGCCCCAGATGTTGTCGCCCAAATCGTTGTAGAAATGCTTGAGGGCCTGCATCGAAAACTCCGGGGCGTAGGGCATGGCCGAGAGGGCGGCGGTGGGCGAAATCACGCCCAGATCCTCGGTGGGCGAATGCGCTGCGTAGCCTTTGTAGCTGTCGGAGGCCGTGAGGCCCCAGGTATCGGCCCCGTAGCCCTTATAGTGCTTGGGGTTATCGATACAGTAGGCGCGGTTGATGAGCGTGTGGGCTTTATTTTGGGCGAAGTAGTCGGCGTACTGGTCTTTGAGGCCGCGCGGGTCGAGGCCCAGAAACGAGTAGTGGGAGAAGAACAGCGGCCCGCCGTAGTCGAAGCCCAGCGGCAGCTTGGTTTTGTAGAACTCCTTGCCGTTCTTGAAGTAGTTGCCGGTGGCCCAGCCCTGGTCGTACACCGCTTTATCAATGGCGTACTTGGGCGAGGAGGCGGCCATCACGTAGGTCACCAGGCACTCGTTCCAGCCATGAATTTGGTGGTTCATGCTCCAGCCGTTGTTGGGGCTCCAGTGCCAATAGAGCACGTTTTGGCCGCCCTGCTGGTGCCAGTTCCATTCCACGCCTTCCCACATCCAGAGAATCTTGTTGCGCAGCGCACTTTCGGCGGGCGTGTCGCGCGTGTAGTACTGGCGGGCACAAATCAGGCCTTCGAACAAAAAGGAAGTTTCCACCAGGTCGCCGCCGTCGTCTTTGGGGCTGAAACGGATGGTTTTGCCAGTGGCCCCGTTGAGCCAGTGCGGAAACACGCCGTGGTACATATCGGCCTTCCAGAGGAAGTTCACGATTTTAAGCGTCCGCTCGGCGGCCTGCTCCCGGGTAATCCAGCCGCGCTCAGCGGCCACGATAATGGCCATCAGTCCGAAGCCGGTGCCGCCGGTAGTTACTACCTCGTCGCCGTAGTCGAAGCTCACGTTGCTCCGCTCCCGGGCCATGCCCGACACGGGGTGGCCGAAGTCCCAGAAGTAGCGGAACGTCTGGCGCTGCACTAAGTCCAGCAGCTGCTCATCGGTGAGGTTGCGGGGGCGCTTGACCCCGCTGCCGGCCGGCGTGATACCTACCGCAGCAGTAGCCAGGGCGGCCTTTTTGGCGGCCGGCTTGCGCTGCGCCTGCCCGGGTTCGGGCAGCAGCAGCACAAAGCTCAGCAGAAACAGAAAGAATAGCTTCATAGCAGTGAGATGCGACACGGCAGGGCCCTGAGCCACACAAGGTGCGTGGCTCAGGGCCGCATACCGGGCCAGGTGAGGAATGGGCGGAGCACGAAGCCCCGGCTTCGTGCTCCGTTGAACGATGTTGTTTGGCAGTCAGCAACGACGCGCGAAGGGGAGCTTCGCGTTATGGCCAGGGTTAGTAGCCGGGGTTCTGGGTGAGCACGCCGCCGCTTAGGTCAATCTGCTGCTGCGGAATGGGGAACAGCTCGTTTCTGCCTTTGCGGAAGGTTTTGCCGTGGGCGGCGTACAGCGGCACAATGCGGCCGGGCTGCACGCTTTCCTGGCGCACCAGGTCGAAGAATCGGTCGTGCTCCAGAGCCAGCTCCACCCGGCGTTCCTGCCAGATCTGGGCCAGCGTGAGGCTGGTGCGGGCGGGCAGGCCAGCACGAGCGCGCAGCTGGTTAAGTACCGTAGTGGCCTCGGCCGTTTTGCCCAGCTGGAAGGCCGCCTCGGCATTCAGCAGCAGCACCTCGCCGTAACGCATGATGCGGATGTTTTTGGGCAGGTAGTCGTTGTTGCCGCAGGTTTTCTCCTTGGTTCGGCTATGGTAGGCCTTGTAGCTGTAGCGCGAGTTCTCCACCGAATCCTGGCTCGGAATGCGGAACCCATCCCAGAGCACGGTGCCGGTTTTGGCCGTCGTGATGAAGATGATGCTGCCCGCCCGGCGCTTGTCGCCGGGCTCGTAGGCGTCGGCCAGCTGCTGGCTGGGGTTGTTGAAGCCGAAGCCCAGATCGGCCCAGCCGCCTTTGCCGCCCGAGCGCGGGCCCTGGCTAACCACGTACAGGTTGACGGCCGAGTTGTTGCAGGCCGCGTTGATGCCGGTCTGCACTTCAAACACCGATTCCTCGCTGTTGGCCCCCACTTCGCGCCAGATGTTTTCGTAGCTGGGCAGCAGGCCGTAGTTGCCCGATTTGCCCTGTACAATCTCGCTGGTCAGGTCGTAGGCTTTCTGGTAGTTTTTCTGGTAGAGGTACACCTTGGCCAGCAGCGCCTGGGCAGCAGCCTTGGTAGCGCGGCCGGTTTCGGTGGCGCCTTTCAGCGGCAGGTTATCTACTCCAAACTGCAGGTCATCGATAATGAGCTGGTAGATTTCTTCGGCCGTGGCCCGCCTCTGCAGGCTTGGGTCGTTGATTTCCGAAGCCAGCGGCACCCGATCAAGCTTGGGCACGCCCCCGAACAAGCGCACCATGTTGAAGTAGAAGTAGCCACGCAAAAAGCGCACCTCCCCTATCAGACGGTTGCGGGTAGCCTCGGGAGCCGGGCTCAGCGGCAGCTTATCGAGGGCCTGGTTGGCCCGGTTGATGCCCTGGAAATAGCCCTGCCAGGCGTTGTTGACGATGTCGTTGGTGGAGTTGAGGGTTAGGTTATCAACCTCCAGCGCCGGGCCGTAATCCTGGGGCGAGCTGCCCTTGTCGGCATCGTCGGAAGCCACATCGGTCAGCATCACGTACTGCAGCCCGTGGATATCGGAGCCGAAACCGCCCAGATACATCACGTTATACACGCCATCCACTAGTTTTTGGGCGGCGGCGGGGTCGGTTTTAATCTGGTCTTCAGTAAGCTGGCCTTGGGGGGCCACCTCGAGGAAGTCCTTGCAGCCCACGGCCCCAACGGTGAGGGCCAGCCCGAGGGCGGCCAGCCGGAAGCGGCGGTTCAGGCGAGGAAATATCGTTTTCATGCGCGGTGCAGATTAAAAGTTAACGTTCAGGCCCAGGGCCAGCGTGCGGCTGGTGGGGTATGTGGTAGCCTCGATACCCGAATCCAGCGGGCCACCCGGCAGCTCCGGCGTAAAGCCTGAGTAGTTGGTAACCGTGAACAGGTTCTGGGCCGTGGCATAGATGCGCAACGACGACATCCGGATCTTCTTAACCAGCTCGGTGGGCAGCGTGTAGCCCAGCACCAAGTTGTTGAGCCGGATGTAGGAGCCCGACTCGATGAAGTAAGTGGAGTTGGGCGTGTTGTTGCGGATGCTGGCCGGATCGGTGTTCGAAGGGTTGGTCGGCGTCCAGCGGTTGTCGGCGAAGTCGGCCTCGATGTTGTCGGTTACCTGTCCGGTTGCCTGTTTTTTGCGGTTATACACGTCGTTGTTCACGTTGCCGCTGAACACAAACGAGAGGTCGACGCCGCTGAAGGTGAGCCCGCCGTTGATACCGAAATACATGGGCGGCTGGTAAGAGCCTGCATTCACCCGGTCGCGCAGGTCAATGGTGCCGTCGCCGTTAGCATCGGCGTACTTCAGGTCGCCGGGCTTCGGCGTCTCAAAAGTGTACTTAGGATAAGCATCGATTTCGGCCTGGTTCTGGAACACGCCCACGGCCTTAAGCACGTAGAAGGTACCGGCCGCCACACCGTTGCCGGAGCGCGTGACGTTGTTGGCACCCCCAAACAGGGCCTGCCCGCCGTTCAGCTTCTCAATGCGGTTCTTATTGAAGGTGGCATTAACGCCAAAATTGTAGCTAAACCGCTCCCCCACGTTGGCGCGCCAGTTCAGGGCCGCCTCCAGACCCCGGTTGCTGATGTCGGCGGCGTTGGTGATGTACTGATTGTCAGGGTCGCCGAACAAGGCCGGGATGTTTACCGGAATCAGCGCGTCGGTGGTCAGCTTGTCGTAGTAGGTTACCTCGCCGCTCAGGCGGTTGTCGAGCAGGCCGAATTCCAGGGCCGCATCGTACTCGCGGGTGACTTCCCAGCGCACGTTACGGTCCTTTATCTGGCTGATAACGGCCCCGAGCACCGGCCGGGAATTGAACACGTACGGGATGTTAATATCGGCCGTCGTGATGTAGGAGTTGGGGTCAATCTGGTCGTTGCCGAGGCGGCCGTAGCTGGCCCGCAGCTTTAAAAAGCTCAGCAGCTGCTGGTCTTTCAGGAAGCTTTCCTCGGTAAGCACCCAGCCCAAACCCACCGACGGGAACAGACCCCAGCGCTGGTCCGAGTTAAATTTGGACGTTCCGTCGTAGCGCAGGTTGCTCGTGAACAGGTATTTGCCGTCGTACACGTAGTTGATGCGGCCCAGCGCTGACAGGCGGCGGTCTTTGCCCAAAGCTGGCGAGCTGTTAACGGCCGTGTTAGGGTCGCCGGTGCCCAGATACCACTGGTTGGGGTCGGCGGGCACATCGAAGCGCGAGCCGGCCAGCGAATTGGTCTGGCCTTCCTCCGTCACGGTGCCCACCAGCAGGGTCAGGTTGTGCTTGTCGCCCAGCAGCCGCTGGTAGGTGGCTGTATTTTCCCACAGGTAGCGGGTGCTGTTTATCTGCGTCACGAACAGGGCGCTCCGGTCGTTGCGCTGGTTGCCGCCGGCTTTCAGAAAGGTTTTCTCATCATTGGCGTACTGGTAGTTGTACACCCGGCGGTTGTTGTAGCTCAGGTCTACGTTGATGGCCGAACGCAGCGTCAGGCCCTCGATCGGGGTCAGGTTGAGGCCCACATTGCCCTGCAAGCGGTTTTCAAGCGACTTGTTGTTGTTCTGCTCAATATCGAGCAGCGGGTTGCCCACGTTGCCAAAAGCCGAGGTGTTGCCGTAGCGCCCATCCTGCTTGGCGGTAATCAGCGGCGAGGCCCGGTAGGCGTTCTGGAAAGCGGTGGCAAAGTTTACATCACGCGTATCGGCCCGGCTGAACGACGCCTGCGAACTGATGCTGACCTTGGAAGAAAGGATGAACTCGGTGTTCGAGCGCACCGTGAGCCGCTTGAAGCGGTTGGTAATGGCCAAACCGTCGTCCTGCAGCAGGTTGCCGCTGAAGTAGTAGCGCACGTTCTCGTTGGCCCCCGACACGGCCAGGTTGTGGTTTTGGTAAGTAGCAGTG
The DNA here is from genome assembly GCF_013377885.1 of Hymenobacter lapidiphilus. Taxonomy (GTDB): domain Bacteria; phylum Bacteroidota; class Bacteroidia; order Cytophagales; family Hymenobacteraceae; genus Hymenobacter; species Hymenobacter lapidiphilus. Next base: position 50,758 of record NZ_JABKAU010000017.1, on the reverse strand, counting down.
CGCAGAATCTGGTCGTACCAGTTGGTGCTGCCCGTAAAGTCGGGCAGCGTTACGTTAGGAGCCGTATCCTTGAGGTAGTTCACGTACTGGCCGGCGTCGGCCATGTCTACCAGCCGGGTGGCCTGCTTGAAGCCCACGGTATTATTGTAGCTCAGCACGGGCTTGCCCTGCTTACCCTGCTTGGTAGTCACAATAATTACCCCGTTGGCCCCACGCACACCATAAATAGCGGCGGCCGAGGCATCCTTCAGCACGTCGATGGTTTCGATGTCGGAATTGCTCAGGTTCCGGATGTCCGTGGTCTGCACCCCATCCACCACATAAAGCGGGTTGGCCCCGGCCAGCAGCGTGCCCGTACCCCTGATGCGCACCGTGGGCTGGGCATTGGGCGTACCGTCGGTGATAATCTGCACACCGGCCGTTTTGCCCTGCAGCGCCTGGGTAGGCGTTTGCACCGGCTGGTTCACAATCTCTTTGGCCTCAATGCGGGCCACCGAGCCGGTCAGGTCGCGCTTCTGCTGCGTGCCGTAGCCCACTACCACCACCTCGCTCAGTGCCTGCGCATCGGGTGCCAGGCTGATGTCCAGAGTAGCGCGGCCGTTAACGGCCACCTCTTGGCTGGTGTAGCCCACGGAAGAGAAGATAAGCGTGGCGTTATCGGGCACCGTGAGGGTGAAGCGGCCGTCGGCATCGGTCTGGGTGCCGTTGTTGGTGCCTTTCACTACCACGTTCACGCCGGGCAGCCCACCGCCCTTCTCGTCCACTACCCGGCCCGTTATGGGTGCATCGGGTTGTGCGGCCGTTGGGTCCGCAATGGACCGGCCGGGAATGTTCAGGTTGGCCACCGACTGGACTGCAGCAGTTGCCTGGCCACTGCCGCCGAGCAGCACCGCGCCCAAAAGGGGCCAGGGGGCCACGCGGCGCAAGGCCGGTGGCCCCACAACGAGTAAGGGAATTTTCATAAAAAGTGGGAATTGATGGGAATTGAAAGAAGCATTGGCAGGCCGACAGATATGTGGGAGCTGGCGGCCTGGAAAAGCATGTGAACTGGTAACGCAAAAAATGACAATCAGTCGAACCGGCAGCACACTTAAATCGGCGACGCTGCTCAGAAATTCAACATCCCGACCTGCCGGCTAACTCAAGCATCTACTAATGCATGAACGTGACCGGGAGCCGGCCCTGTACAGTAAGCCCAACCCTGAGCACCGGCCGGCCGTTTAGCGCCTCATGCCTTACCTGTTCTTTTTCGCGCTGATGGCCCTGGTGGGCTTCTTTTTCTATCGTTACCTCACCCAGGACACCCGCCTTAAAAAGGCGGCCCTGGCCGAGGACTTCCCGGCGGCCTGGCGGCTGGTGCTCAGCGAGCGGGTGGCCTTCTACCTGTCGCTTACCGAAATCGACAGAACACGCTTCGAGAAACGTGTACAGCTGTTTCTGGCCCAGACCCGCGTAACGGGCGTACAAACCGAGCTGGACGATGCCACCCGGCTGCTGGTAGCCGCCTCGGCCATTATTCCGGTATTCGGCTTCCCTGACTGGGAGTACGGCAACCTGAGCGAGGTGCTGGTGGTGCCCGACGCCTGGACGATGCAACGCGACCCCAACAAGGAGTACGTGGGCCTCGAAGGCACCCTACTCGGTAGCGTGCAGGGCTTCCAGACCTCGCACTACATGCGCCTGTCGAAAACGTCGCTGGAGCGGGGTTTCCAGGATTCGCTCGACCGCCAGAATGTGGGCATTCATGAGTTTGCCCACCTGCTTGATGAGGCTGACGGCGTGATTGACGGCGTGCCCGGCCTAGCCCTGCCCGAGGCCCTGCGCCCCGAGTGGGAAGCCGTAATGAAGCGCGAAATTGAGGCCATCCGGGCCGGCAACTCCGAAATCAACGACTACGCGGGCACCAACGAGGCCGAGTTTTTTGCCGTGGTTACGGAGTACTTCTTCGAGAAGCCCGAGAAACTGCAGCAGCACCACCCCGAGCTGTACGGCCTATTGCTGCTGGCCTTCCGCCAGAACCCTAAAAGTCGTTTCCTGCGCCGCGCCGTCGATCCGCGGGAGTGGCTTAAAACGCTGCGGAGCCGCCGCAAATTCGGCCGCAACTCGCCCTGCCCCTGCGGCAGCGGCCGCAAATACAAGGATTGCCACCTGGCCCAGGAGCAGGCAGCAGCGTAGGGCATTTCGGCTGGCCGTGTAACTTGGAAGCTGTTTGCGTTCCTTTTCCGGGTTCTACGCGTTCAGAAACCCGAAAAAGTGACGCGAACAGCTTCTTTGCTATTCAAAACACCCCCTCTGCTGCCTCTCGCCCCGCCCCCATGAAAAAGTCCTTCTTCCCCGTACTCGCCACCGCCACGCTGCTCGCGGCCTGCGCCCCCACTGCCCAGGTTCCGGTAGCTACGGCACCGCCCGAAACCCAGCCGGCCCCGGCCGCGCCCCACTGGCCCGCGCTGGCCGAAACTTACCTCAACTACTATTCGGGTGAATACCAGCGCCTGTACACGGCGTCGGCCGAAGCCGAATGGCGCTCCAACACGCATATCGTACCTGGCGATACAGCCAACGCCGGGGCTACGGCCCGCGCCAACGAGCGGATGGCTGCCTTCACCGGCTCGACAGAGAACATTACCCGCCTGCGCCAGCTGCTGGAGCACAAAGCCGAGCTGTCCGGTTTGCAAGTGAAGCAGCTCGAAACGGCCCTGTACAACGCCGCCAACTCGCCCCAAACCATTGCCGACGTGGTGAAGGCCCGCATCAAGGCCGAAACCCAACAGACCGAAAAGCTCTACGGCTTCGACTACAAATACCAGGGCAAGTCGGTAACCACCAACGACCTCGACGAGCTGCTGCGGAAGGAGAAGAACCCAGCCAAGCGCCAGCAGCTCTGGGAAGCCAGCAAGGAAATTGGCCCAACGCTGAAACCCGGCCTGCTGAACCTGCGCGACCTGCGCAACCAGACGGTGCAGGCCCTGGGCTACCCCGACTACTTCACCTACCAAGCCTCCGATTACGGCCTGAACCGGCAGGAGATGATGACGCTGGTACGCCAGCTCAACGACGAGCTGCGCCCGCTCTACCGCGAGCTGCACACCTACGCCCGCTACGAGCTGGCCAAACAGTACGGCGTGAAGCAGGTACCCGATTACCTGCCGGCTTCGTGGCTGCCCAACCGCTGGGGCCAGGACTGGAGCAGCATGGTGGACGTAAAAGGCCTCGACCTCGACCCCGTGCTGGCCAAGAAAGGGGCCGAGTGGCAGGTGCAGCAGGCCGAGCGGTTCTACCAGAGCCTGGGCTTCCCGGCGCTGCCGCCGGTGTTCTACGAGAAATCCAGCCTGTACCCGCTGCCCAAGGGCGCTGATTACAAGAAGAACAACCACGCCTCGGCCTGGCACATGAACCTGGAGCAGGACGTGCGCAGCCTGATGAGCGTGGAGCCCAACACCGAGTGGTACGAAACCACCCACCACGAGCTGGGCCACATCTACTACTACCTCAGCTATACCAACCCCGAGGTGCCGGTGCTGCTGCGCGGCGGGGCCAACCGCGCCTACCACGAGGCCATGGGCAGCCTGATGGGCCTGGCGGCCCGCCAGAAGCCGTTTCTGGCCGGGCTGGGGCTGATTGACCCCAAGGTAAAAACCGACGAGATGCAGTCGTTGCTGAAGGAGGCGCTGGGCTCGGTGGTGTTTATTCCGTTTGCCTCGGGCGTGATGAGCGAGTGGGAAAACAGCTTCTACGCCGACAACTTGCCCGCCGACCAACTGAATGCCCGCTGGTGGGAGCTGGCCAAGCAATATCAGGGCATCGTGCCGCCCACTACCCGCGGCGAGCAGTACCTGGACCCGGCCACCAAAACCCACATCAACGACGACCCGGCCCAGTACTACGACTATGCCCTGAGCTACGTCATCCTGTTCCAGCTCCACGACCACATTGCCAAAAACATCCTCAAGCAGGACCCGCACGCCACCAACTACTACGGCAGCAAGGAGGTCGGCACGTTCCTGGCCGACATTATGCGGCCCGGCGCGAGCAAGGACTGGCGCACGGTATTAAAGGAGAAAACCGGCGAAGACCTCTCGGCCCGCGCCATGGTCGAGTATTTCCAGCCTTTGATGGCCTACCTCAAAGAGAAGAACAAAGGCCGCAAGTACACCATGTAATTCCCACGGTCCGGCAGCTTTGCCGGACCGTACCTCTTTCTGCCATGCAATCCTCCCGTCCTTTTCCAGCCCGCGCCCAACTGGCGCTTCCGCTGCTTACGGTGATGCTGGGCGTTATCCTGCCCACAACGGCACAGCAGCAACCAGCCCCAGCCACCGCGCTTACCATTGGCCAGACGTTTACGCTGGCCACGCGGGTGCTGTGCGAAGCCCGGCGCATCAACGTGTACACGCCCCCGGGCCCACCCGATTGGGTGCTGCCGGTACTTTGCATGCCCGGTGGCGGCATAGCGGATCTTCGCGCTACAGTGCCACTGCATGAATTGAAGCTGTTTAGGAAGTACCCGGAATCAATCAGAACGTCATGCTTCATCTGGCGTCCGCGCAGCCGAAGCATCTCTACCGCTTCGCTAAATGACTGTAACGAAACGGTAGAGATGCTTCGGCTACACTCAGCATGACGTTCTTTTGACTTTCTAAACAGCTTCATTATAAGAAGTTATCCGAGGTCATTTGTAATAAAAAAAAGACTGCCCGGGAGGAGCAGTCTTTTTTTGGCAGCACGCAGCAACTGGTTGCTACTGCACGTCGTTTTCGCCTATCCGGCGGTCCAGAACTTTGGTCATACCGGCCATGCGGGCAACCACGAGGGTATGTATTCCGGGGTCGTTGAGGTTGAGGCCATTGTTGCGGGCCATCAGGTAACGGGTGAGCGTCGCGTTATCGTCGAGGGTAGCAGAAAGCTCGCGCTGAGCGGCCTCCCAGTCGGCGTTATGCTCAGCCTGCAGATACTGGAACCGCAGTTCAATGGTACGGCTGACGAGTACTGACAAGTGCTTCAACACTTCCTCTTCCGCCTCCGACAAGACCCGCTCCTCCTGCCCTATTACGGCCATCATACCGATGCGGGAACCATCGGGCGTACGTAACGCCGCGCCGGCGTAGAAGTTCAGGCCCATCTGCAAAGCCACATCTTGTTTGATGATCTGGCAGCTGTCGGGCGAGTAGTCGGAGGTGACGATAGGCACATCGACCAGAATGGCCGCCGAACAAAGGCTGGAGTTGCGGGGCAGCTGGGGCACGCCATCGACTCCGGCCGCCGCTTTAAACCAAACGTGCTCTTCATCAACCAGAGAAATTACAGCAATGGGGGTGCTGAACAATTTCGCTGCCCAGGCAACGTATTCGTCAAAGATGGGTTCAGGAGGTGTATTCGCAATCTGATAAAGATGCAGGGCCCGCAGCCGGGCGGCCTCATCGGCTGGAATCAGGCTGTCGGGAAAGGAAATGCTCATGCAGTGAATTTAGTAGTTAGCCGGAGAAACCGGCAGATCGAGCAGCACAAAGCGGGCATCAGCCGTCGCCTGTATTTCGAGTACATGCTCATCGGTGGCCCGTAGCTGGTCGCTGGTACCTACATCGAGGCCGTTTACAAAAATATGCCCCTCAAGCACATATATGAAGGTGTTCCGGATGGGAAAGGTTTTAAAGCGCACTGTCTCATCGGCGTCGAGGTTGCACCAGTAAATAGTGCTATTGGAGTTGATGTATAGCAGATCTTCGAGCACTTTCTGGCCCGAGGCTATCGGAACCAGCTTGTTGCTAGCATCAAACAGATTCACATCCTTCTGCTCGTAGCAGGGAGCCAGACCGCTCTGGCTCGGCAGCAGCCATATCTGGTAGATGTGCGTGGGCGTATCGGTGGCGTTCATCTCGGCATGCGCCAGGCCTGTACCGGCCGTAATACGCTGCGCATCGCCTTTCTTGATGGTTCCGCGGTTGCCTACCGTGTCGTCGTGCTGCAGCTCGCCATCGAGTACCAGCGTCACAATCTCCATCTCGGAGCGCGGCTGTTGCGGATAGCCACCCTTGCCCTGAATGGTGGCGTCGTTGAACGCCCGCAACGGGCCGAAATGCTCGTTATCGGGGTCGTTATAGTCGGCGTAGCTGAGCAGATAATAGCTGCTCAACCAGTTGGTCGGGGTGGCGTGGTAACGGTCGGTGGCAGGAATCAGCTTCAGCATCGGGAAAGAGAAGTCAGGTGAGTAGTGTCCCGATTTTACGCAGCCCGCCCCCGGAAGTTAGGTCCGGGTGTGCGTAACCCTCTCAAGAGCCGGCCCCGCTGCCGGTAAAGGCAACGGGGCCGGATGGGAGAACGGATCAACCACTTCTGTTTATGGTCCGTTAAAATCGACCTCATTCCGCGGGGGCGGCCTGCGGCCATTATCTCAATTCGCTACACCTTTTTCATGGTGGAAACCTGCTGCTGCAGGTCGAGCACGATGCTGGCCAGGCGGGTCAGCGAAAGGTCGGCAATGGGGAAGGTGCTGCTGATGTAAGCCTTGGCCTCCCAGATTTCCACCACGTCCTCCACATCGATTTCGTAGGGCGAATACAGCGGGTTGTCGGAGTGCAGCGCCAGCATGGCGTTGTCTTTGAGGCGGTTGAAGACCCGCTTGAACACGATACCCTCCTTGCTGCTGACGATGATACAGGGCGTGCCGTCCTTTAGGTTCAGCCAGTCATCGATGTAGCGGCCCACAATCACGGTGCCGCTGGCAATGGGCAGCATCGAGTCGCCGGCAATTTCGAAGGCCCGGAATGTGCCCGAGCTGCCCAGCATAGGCAACCGGAACTTAGGCAGCTCTTCCAGATACTCGGGGTCGGCGTAGCCATTGAGGTAGCCGGCAGCCGCCTTCTGGGGCACCAGCTCGATGTTTTCGTTCTGCTCCCGGTCGACGGTGAGAGCGAGGATACGTAGCTTGCCGCCACCCGCATACACGGCGCTGGTGTCGGTGGCCGCCATCTGGGCGTTCTGGGCCTGCAACTGGGCAGCGGCCTTGGCGTTCTTTTTCTTGCTGAAGTCGGTGGTTACCAGCGCATCGAGCGTGATGCCGAACAGGCGGGCCATGTTCACGAGGGTAGCCAGCTTGGGCTCGGCCCGGCCTTCCTCATAAGCACCTACCAACGAGCGTTTGATGCCAAGCTTTTCGGCCATCTGCGCCTGGGTTAGGCTCAGTTCGCGTCGCCAGAATTTGAGGTTCGTATTGATCATAACGCAGAAGAAGCCGGGAAAACAGGACAAAAAAGGCCCATAGGGACCGGCTCACGAAGATAGAAACTCCGTTGCGATAATACTAATTCAATTAGCCGAAAATTTTACTAAAATTTTTGCGATAGGCTGAAAGTCCGCTAGCTCAGGCAAGCTGAATAGCAGCTAATGCGGTACCAAAAAAAGAACGGTCATCCTGGGCAAAATCGAAAAAACTCGCGTGCCAAAGTAATACTGCTGTCAGGAGTTACCATTGCACGCGAGATTCTTCGACTTCGCTCAGAATGACGTTCCAAATAGCTCACCCGCTGTTCTACTCTCCGCGCAGGCGCCGGAAATACTGCTGGGCCAGCCGCAGCCGGAAGTAGTCGTAATCTTCGCGCAGATGGTCGAACAGGTCGCGCAGCAGCGGCTGGCCGCCGAGCTGGGCCACGGCCGTCTGGATGTTGGCCAGGTCCTGGGCCGAGAGAAAATCCTCCATCCGCAGCTCGAACCCGTTGGTATAAAGCGTGGTTAAGTGGCTTTGAATGGTGCTCAGAGCAAGGCCACGGCGCTCGGCAATGGCCTCGGGGCTCAGGCCCATGCGGTGCAGCTGATACGTAGTTTCGACGGTGGAGCCAGCCTCGGTGTTCGCCTCTTTCTTAACTTTCTCCTTTTTGCGCGGGGCACGGGGCGACGCTGCGTCGTCGGGGTCGAGGCCGGCGGGCAGCGCATCGTCGAACTCGGCCTGGGCGGCGGGGTTGCCGCCGTGGGCCATCACCTCGCGGATGAAGGCCTCGCCGTAGGTGTCGAACTTCTTCATGCCCACACCCGAAATACCCAGCATGGCCACTCGGTTTACCGGCCGCTCGGCTGCCATTTCGGTCAGCGTGGCATCCGTAAAAATAACGTAGGGCGGCACGCCCTGCTCGTCGGCAATGCGCTTGCGCAGGGCGCGCAGGGCCTCGAACAGCTGGGCCTCGCGCGAAGCAGGCGCGGCAGCCGAAGCAGCGGCGGCTTTGCGGCCCCGGGGCTTTTTCTCGGCCTTCTCGGCGGGCTGAAACTTTTTCATCGACACCGGACGCTGGCCCAGCAGCACTTCGCGGCCCAGGTCCGTGATTTTCAGCGCGTAGCCTTCCTCGTAAGCAATGTATACCAGCCCGTCGTTGAGCATCTGATGCACGTAGCTGTACCAGTCGAGGTAAGGCAAGTCGCGGCCCGCGCCGTAGGTTTTTATCTGGTCGAAGCCCCCGCTGAGCACGGCCTGGTTGCGCATGCCGCGCAACACATCGATCAGCAGGCTGATGCTGAGCCGCTCGCGCCCCCGCACCAGCGCCGACAGCGCCTTCTGGGCTATTTCGGTGCCGTCGAAGGTGGTGGGCGGGTTGCGGCAGATGTCGCAGTTGCCGCAGTCGTGGTCCAGGGTTTCGCCGAAGTAGTTGAGCAGCACGCGGCGGCGGCAACCAGCGGCCTCGGCAAACTGCTGCATGCGCTCCAGCTTGGTCAGGTTGAGCTGGGTGAGCTGCGGGTTTTCCTTGGTGAGCATGTCGCGCAGGCTCATTACGTCGCCGAAGGAGTAGAAAAGCAGCGCCGTGGCAGGCGTCCCGTCGCGGCCGGCGCGGCCGATTTCCTGGTAATAGCCTTCGATGTTTTTGGGCAGGTTGTAATGAATCACCCAGCGCACGTTGCTCTTGTCGATACCCATGCCAAAGGCAATGGTGGCCACAATCACCTGCAAATCGTCCTTCAGAAAGTCTTCCTGCACCGCGCTGCGCTGGTTGGGCGTAAGGCCGGCGTGGTAGTAGCCCGCCTTGATGCCTTTGGCCTGGATTTTCTGGGCCAGCGTTTCGCACTGCTTGCGGCTCAGGCAGTAGATGATGCCCGCCTCGCCCTGGTGGCGCTCCAGAAACTCCAGAATGCCCCCCACCCTGTCCTGTCCCGGCCGCACGATGAGATTGAGGTTGGGCCGGTCGAAGCTCGACAGGAACACCTTGGGCTTGCTCAGGCGCAGCTGCTGCTGAATGTCGCGGCGGGTGAGGCGGTCGGCGGTGGCGGTGAGGGCGATGATGGGGATTTCGGGAAACTGCTCGCGCAGGATGCGCAGCTTGGTGTACTCGGGCCGGAAATCGTGACCCCAGGAGCTGATGCAGTGGGCTTCATCAATAGCGAACATACTCACTTTCAGCCGCTTCAAAAAGCTCAGAAAGCCGTCGGAGAGCAGCTTTTCGGGGCTTACGTAGAGGAGCTTGAGGTGGCCGTTGAGGCAGTCGGCGGCAATGTTATTGGCCTCGCTTGCGCCGATGCTGGAGTTGATGTAGGCCGCTGAAATACCGTTGGCTTTCAGGGCCTCCACCTGGTCTTTCATGAGCGCAATCAGCGGCGAAACCACGATGCAAACGCCCTCCTGGACCACGGCCGGCACCTGGAAACAGACGCTTTTACCGCCGCCGGTGGGCATGAGCACCACCGTATCCTGCCCGCCCATAATGTTGCGGATAATGTCCTCCTGCATCGGCCGGAACGTGTCGTAGCCGTAGTACTTTTTCAGCACGAGGCGGGCAGATTCGATGGTCGGGGCGAGGGGTTCGGCGGCGAATAACATAGCGTAAAGATACGGTAAATGGCGGCGGAGGAAAGCAGGAAAAGAACCTGCGCAAAGCGGGAATCGTGCACACGTTCCGCAAAATCGTGCACGTCCGGCCGTAGTAGGCTCCCGTACAAGAGGCTAACAATTCATTTAATCTATTCCCATTTCAGTATGAGCCAATCCACCACTTCCGCCACCCAGAACCAGCAGGTTCTCGACGCCCTCGCCCGCTGCATTGCCGCCTGCGAAATGTGCGCCACCGCCTGCCTGCAAGAGGACAACATCCAGATGATGGTGCCCTGCATCCGCCTCGACCGCGACTGCGCCGACATCTGCCGCCTCACCCACGCCTTTATCGCCCGCGGCTCCGACCACGCCCAGCACGTGCTCAAGGAGTGCATCGAAATCTGCCAGAAGTGCGCCGACGAGTGCGGCCAGCATAAGCATGACCATTGCCAGCAGTGTGCCGAAGCCTGCCGCGCCTGCGTGGAAGCTTGCAAGAGCTACCAGAAATAGCTTTAAAGCAGTAAAACCTCCTACCAAAACGGAGTAGGGTGGGGAGCTCGTCGCCGCCCGCCGTTGAACGAATCCCAGGTGGACCGTTCAACGGCGGGCGGCGACGAGCCTCCCACCCTACTCCGTTTTGGTAGCTTCGTGTTACTTCCCTAATTCCAGCACTACGGCCGTTTTAGCGGGCAGAGTCAGCGTGTTCAGGTCGGTTACGGCCTCGCTCGTCAGCACGTTTTTCGCTTTCGTGAATCCGCTCATGCGCTCCGAGAAGCGGGCGGTGGGCAATGCAGCCTCCTTGTCGGTGGTGTTGGTGGCGACCATTACGGTACCGTTGGCATCATAGCGGAAGTACACGTAGAGGCCGTTTTCGGGCAGGTACTGCATCAGCTGGCCCGAACTGAGCGTGGGGTGGTCGCGGCGGTAAGTAGCCAGGGTGCGCACGAAGTTGAAGGCGTCGTTTTCGGCGGCAGTGCGGCCGGCGGCAGTGAACTTATCGTCCTTGTCGCCGGGGAAGCCACCGGGAAAGTCGCGGCGTACTTCAGCATCCGAGGGGTCCTTGTAGTTCTTCATCAGGATTTCGGTGCCGTAATAAATGCTCGGAATGCCGCGCGTGGTCAGCATCCAGGTCAGCCCCATTTTATACTTGGCCACATCCTCCCCTACTTCCGAGAGGTAGCGGTTGTGGTCGTGGTTATCGAGGAAGGTAACCAGCTTGCCGGGGTCCTGGTACACGGCATCCTGGGACAGGGCCTGGTATACACGCTGGGCGCCGTTGTCCCAGCCGGTAGCGCCGGGGGTGCCCACTTCCTTCAGGGCAGCCAGCATGCCGCCTTCCAGCACAAAGTCGAGGGCGCCGGGTTGGTTTGATTTGAAGGGGAAATCAATCTTGTTGCGCACATAGTAAGCCTGGTCCACCACGTTGTTCACCCACGACTCGCCGAAGATGTGGATGTTGGGGTACTGGGCCAGCAGCGCCGCGTTGCAGCGGTTCATAAACGGCTGGTCGTTGTAGAGGTAGGTGTCAATCCGCCAGGCATCCACCCCGAAGTTTTCGACCGACCAGAGTGCGTGCTGAATCAGGAAGTTGGCCACGTAGGGGTTCTGCTGATTGAGGTCGGGCAGGAAGGGCACGAACCAGCCGTCGGTAGTTACCAACCGATCTATTTTGGCCGCGTGCGGGTCGGTAATGGGCTGATAGCGGTAGCTGGTATTGGTGTAGCTGGGCCACTGGTGCAGCCAGTCCTTGGAGGGCAAATCCTTCACAAACCAGTGGTTGATGCCCACATGGTTGTACACGGCATCCTGCACCACTTTCAGACCCAGACTATGGGCATTCTGTACGAAATTGAGGTAGGCCGCATTACCGCCCAGCCGCTTGTCAACGGTGTAATGGTCGGTGAAACCATAGCCGTGGTAGGCCGAGCGCATGGTGCCGCCCTCATCGGTCAGGGGCTGGTTGTTTTCGATAACGGGCGTTAACCACACGGCCGTTACGCCCAGGTCTTGCAGATAATCGAGGCGCTGGGCCGCACCCTGCAGGTCGCCGCCGTGGCGGTAAAAGGGGTTGGCGCGGTCGGCGTTGGGGTCGGCCAGGTCAGCGTACTTGTCGTTGCGCGGGTCACCGTTCACGAACCGGTCGGGCATGGCCAGGTAAATCAGGTCGGCATCGGTTACACCCTGGCCCTTGGGACGGTTGTCGCGGGCTTTCAGCTCCCATTTATGGGTGATGAGCTTGTTGCCGCTCCGGCCCACCAGCCGCACGGTACCAGGCTTGGCATCGGGAGCAATGGTGAGGTCGAGAAACGCATAGTTGGGGTTCTCGACGGTGTGGGTTTCGGTGAGCGTAACGCCCGGATGATTGACCGAGTAGGCCAGCGTGCCGGCCTGCGGGCCGTACACGAGCACTTGCACCTTGGGCTCCTGCATGCCCACCCACCAGTTGGTCGGGTTCACGCGGGTGATGGACTGAGCAATAGTCAGTAGCGGCAACAGAACCAACAGCAGCAGGAGCAGTTTTTTCATGAGCGGGGTGAGGTTGTAAGGAGGCAAGATAATGCGGAAATAAACTGTCATACTGAGCGGAGCGAAGGACCTTATCCCAAGAGAACAAAAATCGTGGTAACGACTCGTACCTACGGGATAAGGTCCTTCGCTCCGCTCAGCATGACAGGCTTTCTCTATTCTCAGCTACTCTCCGGCGCCCTCCTCGTCTTCCTTCACCGCTTTCCGTGTGCCGCGGTAGAGCTCATATTTCAACAGGCGGCAATCAATGGGGCCGTTGTAGAGCGGGATGCGGCGGCTGGCTTTGAGGCCGACGCGCTTGGCGGCCTGCAGGTTGCCGGTGAAGATATACGCGTCGTAGTCCTGGAAACCGGTTTTGAGTGTATCGCCGATGGTTTTGTAAAGCTCGTCCATCTCGGTTTCCTCGCCGATTCGCTCGCCGTAGGGCGGGTTCGTCAGCACAATTCCGGGCTCTTCGCGGGGTGGGGCAACTGCGTCCTTCACGTCACGCACGCCGAGGCGGATGAAGTCTTCGAGGTCGGCAGCGGCCACGTTTTCGCGGGCCAGCTCGATGAATTCGCGGCTTAGGTCGGAGCCGCCGATGTAGCACTGGGGCTCATCGAGCCGCATTTGCCGCGCATCCATTTGCACGGTTTCCCAAAGGGTCGCATCGAAATCGGCCCAGTGCTCGAACCCGAACTTGCCCTGGTGGTACAGCCCCGGCGCAATGCGCTGGGCGATGAGGGCGGCTTCGGTAAGGATGGTGCCCGAGCCGCACATGGGGTCGACGAGCGTCGTTTTTCCATCCCAGCCCGACAGCAGCAGCAGGCCAGCGGCCAACGCCTCGTTCAGCGGGGCCACGTTGGTTTGCTGCCGGTAGCCGCGCTTGTGCAGCGACTCGCCCGAGGCGTCGAGGCTCAGCACCACCTCGTTCTCCAGCATGTGCAGGTGCAGCCGGATGTCGGGGTTGCGCAGATCCACGTTGGGCCGCTCGCCGGTGCGGTTGCGGAACTGGTCGACGATGGCGTCTTTGGTGAGCTGGGCCACGAACAACGAGTGCTCCAGGTTGGACTTGTTGACGACGGCCGTAATGGCAAACGTCTGGTCCTGGCGCAGGTACTTGCTCCAGTCGATGCGGCCTACTTCGCGGTACAGGGACTTCTCGTCGGGGGCCGAGAAGCCGGCGAAGGGCCGCAGGATGCGGACGGCCGTGCGGCACCACAGGCAGGCTTCGTAGAGCAGCTGCTGGTTGCCGCTGAATTCGATAGCCCGCTGCCCAACCTTCTCAATTTTTGCGCCCAGCTCGCGCAGCTCCTGGGCCAGCACTTCTTCGAGCCCGAACTGGGTGGTGGCGGTCATGTAAAACGGCTGGTCGCGGCGGTTGGCAGACATAGGGTAGAATCAGGTGAAGCCGCAAAGGTCGGGAATCTGGGGCAAGCGTGTATCTTGGCGCGGCGGATGGTGGTGGGGGTACAGCTACCGTTGGTTAGGTAATCGCTACTGAGTTGCGTTTACCATAATGTCAGCAGTAAGTTTAATGAACAACATAAACAAATATTTTAATGCAAAATCATGAAAGAAGAAAATAATTCAACTACAACAGAACTGAATCAAGGTAATGCAGTTAAAATTTATTCAAAAAAGGCAATTTTGGGTTTTTCAATAATTTTTGCTCCAATCTTTGGCGGTGTTTTATTGCGTCAGAACTTAATTGACGACAACAAGAAAAAAGAAGCAAATATTGTCCTAGTTACCTCGATTCTGTTTACTATATTGACGATACTTATTGTTAATAGTATGGAGAAGGCGACAAGCTTATTGACATATTTATTGAATATGGGCTGGGGATTAATTTTATCTGAATATTTCTTCAAAAAATATTTTCCCGATAACAGTCACGTATACAAAAATATTTGGAAATCTTTATTTATCTCGATTGCTATTACAATCCCATTTTTATTAGCAATTATTTATTCGCCGTCAGAATAAATAATTACTAACATGCGTTTGGGGAAAAAGCGGGTTCAGTACTTAAATGAAGCATCGTTCTTCGTGTCAAATTGACGATGACAGACAATTTAGCGCTTCGAAATCCGCTTCTTCGCTAAGCGCCAAACCGTTATCATCCATATATTCAATATATATTCAATCCCACTGCATGCCCACCCTCCAACGCTTCCTCGACGCCCAGCAGGCCACTTACCCCACCGCCCTGGCGGAAATCAGGAACGGCCGCAAGCGCAGCCATTGGATGTGGTTTATTTTCCCGCAACTGCGGGGCTTGGGTTTCAGCGAAACGGCCCGGTTCTACGGAATAACAGATGCGGCCGAAGCCGCTGCCTACCTGGCCCACCCGGTGCTGGGGCCGCGGCTGGTCGAAATCTGCGAGGCGCTGCTGCAACTGGATTCGTCCGACGCCACCCGCATCTTCGGCAGCCCCGACGATTTGAAGCTGCGCTCTTCTATGACGCTGTTCGGGGCTGCACCGGGTGCGCCAGCGGTGTTTGGGCGGGTGCTGGAGCGGTTCTATGATGGTCGGCCTGACGCCAAGACGCTGGCGCTGCTCGGGTTGGGAAGAACAGTGTAGAGGCGCAATATTTTGCGTCTCGTCGTTGAACGGCCCGGATATCGAAAGTAACATCAGCAACGACGACACGCAAAATATTGCGTCTCTACATCGTTCAAACGTCTTTACCGACTGATTCAAACTGCTTACAAAGGAAGATAGGGCAACCGCCTATCTTTAAGGCCGCATATTTCCCCTGATTCCCTGCATGGCCGCTCCCCTCGCCTCCTCCCCCGCTACTGCCGCCGCACCGGCCGCCACCCGCTCCTACGTGGGCCCGATGGTGCTCATGACCACCCTGTTCTTCCTGTTCGGGGCCGTCACCAACTTCAACGACGTGCTCATGCCCTACCTCAAGGACGTGTGCCAGCTCACCGATTTCCAGTCGACGGCCGTGCAGTCGGCTTTTTTTGGGGCCTATTTTCTGATGTCGCTGCCGGCGGGACGGGTGCTGGAGAAGCTCGGGTTTCAGCGCGGCATTGTGCTGGGCCTGCTCGTGATGGGCGTGGGGGCGCTGCTGTTTGTACCGGCGGCCAACTCGCGCACGTTTTCGCTGTTTCTGCTGGCGCTGAGCTTTCTGGGGGCCGGAATTACGCTGCTGCAGGTGGCCGCCAACCCCTACGTGAGCGTGTTGGGGCCGGCGCGCACCGCCGCCAGCCGCGTGAGCATCGTGGGTGTAGCCAACGGGCTAGGCGGCACCCTTTCGCCGCTAATAGGCGGCCTGATTCTGTTCGGAGGCTCCACGGTACTCAAGGCCCAGCTGGCCCAACTACCGCTGGAGCAGCGCCTGAACGAGGAAGCCGCGCTGGTAAAGCCGCTTTACATCGGCCTGGCTGTATTTCTGGCGGTGCTGGCGCTGCTGTTTTTTGTGGTGCGCCTGCCCGAAATCGAGAGCCTGCCCGCCGATGATGATGCTGCCGCAGCACAGGCCGCCGCCGAAACCGGCCGTTCGTCGGCCCTCAGCTTCCGCCACCTCACACTGGGCGTGGTGGCTATTTTCGTATACGTGGGCGTAGAAGTGGGCATCGGCTCGTTCATCATCCGCTACGGCGAGGCCCAGGACATCCGCCAACTCAGCGGCTTTACCCAGGAGTTGGTGCGCATCCTCAGCTTAGCCACCAACTGGGCCGCCGCACTGTTCGGCAACACGCCCGAAGCCATCGACACTTCGGCCGGTTTCACCAAGGCCGTGGGCGCGGTGCTGGTGGCCTCCTACTGGTTTGGCGTAATGGTGGGCCGCATCATCGGCATTCCGCTGCTCAGCCGCTTCGATGCCCGCAAGCTGCTGGCCGGCGTGTGCGCCGCGGGCGTGGCGCTGGTGGTACTCTCCATTTTCAGCCAGGGCGAAACTGCTCTGTGGTTGGTGGTGCTCTGCGGCTTGTGCAACGCCATCATCTGGCCCGTGGTGTTCCCACTGGCCATTACCGGACTGGGCCGCTTCACCAAACAAGGCTCGTCGTATCTAATTATGGCCATCGTGGGCGGGGCTATTATTCCGCCGCTCATGGGCTTGGTGGCCACCCACGGCGGCGGCTTGCGCGTGGCCTTCGTGCTACCGGCCCTCTGCTATGCCTACCTGCTTTTCTATGCCCTGAACGGCTACCGGGTGCAGCGTGGTTAGCAGTTAGAACGTCATGCAACGCGCAATGAAGAACGATGTAGGGGCGGGGACAAGCCCCGCCCCTACATCGTTCTCTAAACTTCCAGTAAGCGCATAGCTCGTTATTGCTCGTTCAGGCTCCAGTTGTACTCCTTGTAGCTCAGCTTCGCGTTGGGGTCGATTTTCTGCTTGGCGTAGCGGTTGACGGCGTCCTGGATGGAGGTGCTACCGTTCTTTTCGAAGTCGCCGGGGTAGAAGCTGTAGATGGCCGACAGTTTGGGCGTAGCGGCGGGCGTGAGGTCGTTTTTCTGGGGGTTGTTGATGAAGCTGCGGCCCTGGTCGGCGAGTTGCTCCTGCACTTTGCCCCCCACATACGCCTCCTGCCGCAGCGGCGGGCAACTCATGGCGGCGCACACCAGCGCGTAGTGAATGCGGTTGTCGTCGAACTGCTTGCGGATGATGCGGTGCTCGATGTCGTTGAGCGTGTAGCGCTTGCCGCCAAGCGGGATGAAATCCTGGTCCCAGACGGTATTGACGAAGATTTTGTCGCCGCCCAGGTCCTTAATGCTTTTCACCGGATAGGCCCGGATGATGCGCTGCAGCGTGAAGGCGTTGTAGGCGTTGAGCCAGTAGGCCAACTTCTCATCGGCGGGCGAATTCTTGGCTGGCAGATTGTCGCCGAGCGTTTTCAGGTAGGCGTTCAGCGAAGCGCTATCCTGCTTGAGGCCCTTATAATTCACCATTCCCTGCTCGTCGACATACTTTTTCAGCAGCCCGTCCCAAGCCGAATGGTCGAGGCTGCGGCCGCTTTGCGAGGTCGGGTTGAGCGGAATCAGGTAGCCCACATAGCCGCAACCGGCCGAAGCCAGCGCGCCGGCAGTCAGCAAAGTGCCCAAGGCCAGGCGGGAAGTAAAGCGGGAAATACGCTGCATATCAGAAGGAAAAGTTCGGTGGAGTGCCCGGCTAGTGGTGCCAGGCTGGCATATACGGAGTAGACAGCCTGAACAGCTGTATCGGGGCTGGAGTTACTGGCAGGTCGGAAACAGCACGGTGTAGGGGCGGGGCTTGTCCCCGCCCGCCGTTGAACGAGTACCGTTGAACGGTTACCGTTGGAATGGTGCGAACGGCGGGCGGGGACGAGCCCCGCCCCTACACCGTGCTTGACTGCAGTTAGCCAATCTGGCAACTAATGTACCTTTGGGCTCTCACCATTTTGCCCGCTGCTATGAGCCCCGCTCCTGTTCTCGAAGCCCACGTTTCGCTCCGCCCCTACAACACGTTTGGCCTGGAGGTAACGGCCCGCTGGTTTGCCCGCTTTGCTTCGGTTGAGGAACTGCGGGCGCTGCTGGCCCTGCCCGAGGTGCAGGCCGCCGAAAAGCTCATTCTCGGCGGCGGCTCCAACCTGCTCTTCACCCGCAACTTCGAGGGCGTAGTGCTCAAAAACGAAATTCGGGGGCTCGAAGTGGTGGACCAGGACGACGAAACGGCCTTGGTGCGTTCAGGAGCCGGCGAAAGTTGGCACGCGCTGGTGCAGTACGCGCTGGGTCAGGAGCTGAGCGGCATCGAAAACCTGTCGCTGATTCCGGGCACGGTGGGTGCCGCGCCGCTCCAGAACATCGGCGCCTACGGGGCCGAGCTGAAAGACACGTTCGAGCAGCTGGAAGCCCTGGAGTTGGCTACCGGCCGGCTGCGCACGTTTTCGGGGGCCGAGTGCGGCTTCGGCTACCGCGAGAGCGTGTTCAAGGGCCCGCTCAAAAACCAGTTTATCGTGACCAGCGTGCTGCTGCGACTGCACCGGCAGGCGCGGCCCAACGTGCGCTACGGCGACATCCAGACGACCCTGCAGGACATGGGCATCGAGGGCGAGCCTACGCCGCTGCACATCAGCGAGGCCGTCAGCAGCATCCGCCGCAGCAAGCTGCCCGACCCGGCCCAGATTGGCAACGCCGGCTCTTTTTTCAAGAATCCCGAAGTCTCGCAGGCCAAGTTCGATGAGCTGAAAGGCCAGTTTGAAGGCCTGCCAGGCTACCCCGTGCCGGGCGGCGTGAAGGTGCCCGCCGGCTGGCTTATCGAGCAGTGCGGCTGGAAGGGCCTGCGCCGCGGCCCCCACGGCGTGCACGACCGGCAGGCGCTGGTACTCGTGAACCACGGCGGCGCCCAGGGCCAGGACATCCGCGACCTGGCCTACGAAATCATTGCCTCGGTGCGCGAGAAATTCGGCATCGAGCTGCACCCCGAAGTGAACATTATGTAGCGGCGGGCGGGCCCAGGCCGGCATCATGTAAACTTCATCCGGCCGCCTCGTTTTTTGTCGTTGAAATCAAGATCTTTGTCTCATGCCTGCCTGCGGGTAGTCTGCTTTCCCCACCCCTTTTCTGCTTCTCGTTTGATGAAAAAATTACCCTTGCTGGCGTTGCTGCTGAGCCTAGCCAGCTGGCAGTCGGCGCAGGCGCAAACCGCCATTACTATTGGGGCCGCCCGGGCCCAGGCTCCGGCCTTCAACACTTCGGGAGCCACCGTTACGCTCCGTGGTATCGTTACCAACGGCGCCGAACTGGGAGCCATCCGCTACATGCAGGACGGCACCGGCGGCATTGCCGTGTATTCGGCCACCCAACTCGGCTCAGTAGTAGCCGGCGACTCCATTCTGGTTACCGGCGTGCTCAAGGATTTCCGGGGGCTGCTCGAAATCGACCCTATCACCTCGCTCGAAGTGGTAGCCGGCAACCGGCCGCTGCCTAAGCCCATCGAGTTTTCGGTAACTACTGCTACCGCTGCCTACGCCGAGCAGTACGAGGGCCAGCTGGTGAAGCTGGTGGATGCCACCACTGTAACCACAGTTGCGGGCGCGCCGGTATCGGCCTTTTCGGCCAACACCTCTTACCGCGTGAGTGGCAATGCCGCCACTGTGATGTACGTGAACCGGGCTTCCGATGGTCCCGACGGACTGGTGGGCAAGCCTTCGCCAACCGGCGTTTTCGATGTGGTTGGCATCATGAGCCAGTTCACCACAACGGCCCCAACGGGCGGCGGTGCCGCGGCTGGCTACCAGCTGCTGCCGCGCCTCTACGCCGACTTCCGGCAGGGCAACACGCCTAATTTCCTGGCCACGCCCTACCCCACCAACATCAGCACCACCGGCTTCACGGTAAACTTCGTTACCCAGAACGCCGGCAGCAGCAAGCTGGAGTACGCCGCCAGCCCTGCCGGCCCGTTTACGGCCGTGAACAACACGGCCAGCACCACCAGCCACAGCCTCGCCATCACGGGCCTGCAGCCGGCCACCATTTACTACGTGAAGGCCAGCAGCACCAACGCCGTGGGCCTATCCGAGTCGCGGGTAGTACCCATGATTACGGCTTCGCGCTCGACGGGTAAGATGCGCACCTACTTCACCAACCCCGTAAATGCGGCCTTGGCATTGCCCGGTAACACTGCCCTGTACCTGCCCAATGGCGCCATGGCCGACACAGTGGCCCGCTACATTGGCCTGGCCAAGCAGACGCTCGATATTGCTATCTATAACTGGAACAGCGCCACAATTGTAACGGCCGTGAATGCCGCCAAAACCCGCGGCGTGGCCGTGCGCGTTATCTACGAAGGCGAAAACGCCAACATCAGCCTCTCCAGCCTCGACCCCGCCATCCCGCGCATCAAGCGCCAGACGCTGCAGAACATCATGCACAACAAGTTTGTGGTGATTGACGCCAACAGCACCGAGCCCAACCAGCCCTGGGTGTGGACTGGTTCGACCAACTGGACGCCCGCCCAGCTCAGCACCGACCGCAACAACTCCATTGCCGTGCAGGACCAGTCGCTGGCCCGCACTTACACCGTCGAGTTCAATGAGATGTGGGGTGGCGGCACCCAGGCCACGGCCCTGTTCGGTTCGCGCAAAACCGACAACACGCCGCACTACTTCAGCATTGCCGGCAAGCAGGTAGAATCGTGGTTCTCGCCCACCGACAACGTGAACGGCCGCCTGATCGACGCCATCCAGACGGCCGACAAGGACCTGCACATTGCCACGATGCTGCTCACCCAGACCGATATCGGCAACGCCATTGCCAATCAGATCCGGACCAAAAACATAGCCGGCTGCTCGGAGATGCTTATGGAGAGTATTCAGGCCAACTCCGCCGCCCAGGACATTTTCGACAACATCAAAACCGTGCTCGGCACGCGCCTCATGCTGGATAACCCGACCGGCATCATGCACCACAAATACGCCATCATCGACGCCACCGCGCCGCAGTCGGACCCGCAGGTGTTCGTGGGCTCGCACAACTGGAGCCTGTCGGCCAACACCGAAAACGACGAGAACACGCTGATTGTACACGATGAGCGCATTGCCAACCAGTACTACCAAGAGTTTGCCCAGCGCATTGCCGACCAGAACAACGGCGTGCAGGTGTGCAACCTGGTGCTGGCCACCAAAAACGCCAGCATCCAGCGCAGCAGCGTGCAGGTGTACCCCAACCCCACCACCGGCAAGTTCCGCCTGCGCGTGCAGACGGGCGCCGCCCGCACGGCCCGCGTAGTGCTGCGCGACGCCACCGGCCGCGTGGTACTCGACCAAACCCAGCCTCTCAACGGCCAGGACGTAAGCGTAGACGCTTCTGCCCTGAAAGCCGGCCTGTACATGGTGCAGATTGTAACCCCTGAAGCCACGCAGATCAGCCGCGTAGTAGTGGAGTAGAGAAGTCAGGTCCTGAGAGGTGCGAAGTGCACCTTTTCACCGGCTCTATTGACGCATGAAAGGCGGCTCCCGAAATCGGGAGCCGCCTTTTTTATTGTTGGATATTCTCTTTTTCTTCAAAACAGTCAATTGCTAACCCTATACCACTTGCACCCAATCGCAACATCTCCTGCGCATCGAACCCAAGTGCACATTGATGCTTATATAAATAGGCGAGGGTTAAACTGATACGATCCTTTGTTATACCCAACTGCAATAATGCGGCGAACTTTGGCTCTAGTAGATTCAGGAATACGTTGATAAAGTCGAAGTAAGGAGCGTCATCGTCGGTGAAAACTAGATAGGACCAAGAGTTAGGTTCCTCCGGACTAAACCAGTCCTTTTCCCAGGGTTCCGGCTCTACACCCATAAGCTGAGATACGGCATTGAATGTATCGAAGCTAGGTTCGTCGTAGCCTATAAAAATGCGGTGATATTTCATTTCCAGCGCCGCGCGGCCCACTCCTGGCGCTGCTCGGGCGTCTGGAAGGTCCAGGCCACGATGCGGCTGATTTTCTGGCCCTGCTTCATCTCAATGGTGCGGGTTTCGGGCGAGCCGGCCAGTTTGAGGAAGTGGTAGATGCTGGGCAGCGTTTCCTTTTTGGAGATGAGCGTGCTAAACCACAGCACCCGCTCGCGCACGGCCACGCTTTGGGCCACCATGCGCTTGAGGAAGCCCTCTTCGCCACCCTCGCACCACAGCTCCGTATTCTGCCCCCCAAAGTTAAGCACCGGCGCACCGCCGGGCGTTTTGGGGTAGCCCAGGTTGCGGCCCTTGCGGCGGCTGCCGCTGGCAGCCTCCTCAGCCGAGGAATGGAAGGGCGGATTGCATACCACCAGATCGAACTCCTCGCGGGGCTTCACGATGTCCTCGAACACGAAAGCCTGATGGCTCTGCACCCGCAGCTCCACCCGGTTTGCCAGTGCCGGGTTGGCCGCCACCATGCTTTTGGCTGCTTTCAGGGCTACCGAATCAGTTTCGGAGCCCACAAAGCGCCAGCCGTAGGCCTTACTGCCGATGATGGGGTACACGCAGTTCGCGCCCACACCAATGTCGAGCACGTGCACGGCTTTGTCGGTGGGCACTATTCCCGCGTTGTCAGTGGCCAGCAGGTCGGCGGCGTAATGCAGATAGTCGGCGCGGCCGGGGATAGGCGGGCAGAGGTAGCCGGCCGGCACATCCCAGTGCTGCACGTCGTAGTGCTGCCGCAGCAGCGCCTGGTTCAGGGCCTTCACGGCGGCGGGATTGGCGAAATCGATGCTGTTGTCACCGGCCGGATTGGACACCACGAAGGGCGCAAGGGTGGGGCTGGCGGCCGTGAGTTGAGCGAAATCGTAGCGGCCGTTGTGGGGGTTGCGAGGATGCAAGAGCTTAGATACTGAAAGTGAGAAAGCGCCCGAAGAATTGGGGTACTTTTTGGCAAGTTACGGCTTTGTAGGGCGGCGTTTGAAGCGAGTGGTCGTGCTTGTTGGAAACACCGTCATGCTGAGCGAAGGCGCAGCCGCAGTCGAAGCATCTCTACCGCAATAGTAATCCTGTCGTTAGGTTCACCATTCCGGTAGAGATGCTTCGACTCCGGCTGCGCCTTCGCTCAGCATGACGGTCTTATTTCCTGATCATTTGCCTATTTCAATACCGCCACCGTTACGCCGTCGCCGCCGCGGTCGGCGTGCTCGTCGGCTACGCTGGCCACTTCGCGGGTGCGGTGCAGATAATCGCGGGCAATCTGGCGGAGTACGCCGTTGCCGCGGCCGTGCAGGATTCTGATTTCCGGGATGCCCAGCATGATGGCCTCATCGACGTAGCTCTGGATTTTGGTTACGGCGTCCTCGGCCCGCTCGCCGCGCAAATCCAGCGTGGGGTTGAAGGTGGCCATGCGGCCGGTAGTGTTGAAGCCCGAGCCCGCATACTGAGCCGGAGCCAGACGGGCCGCTTGCTTCTCCCGCTCCCGAATTTCGGAGCGCGTGAGCTTTTCGAGCTGGCCAATCTTGACGATGGTTTTCATGCCCCCGAACGATACTTCGGCCGTTTTACCTTTCACGGCCATGATTTCGCCGTGGCCCTCCTGGCCCAGCAACGCCACTTTATCGCCGGGTTTGAGGGTGGCGGCGTCGGCCAGCTCGCGGGTGGCGCGGGCTTTGGGCGGCTCAATCTGCAGCTTCTCGCGCACAAACGTGTCGAGCTTGCCGCGGGCCTCCTTGGTACGCTCCTTATCGGCCTGGCCCAGGCGGATTTCCTGGATGGTGGCCTCGATTCTCTGGTTGGTGTCGCGCAGCAGCGTTTTGGCCTGGGCTTTGGCCGTGCGTAGGGTTTCCTGGGTGGTATCGTCGAGGAAGCGCTTGAGGTCCTGGTACTCCTGGGCGGCTTTCTTGAGGCGGCGCTCGGCTTTGGCGGCTTCGGCGGTGCGCAGCTCCAGCTCGGTTTTCTCCTTTTCGAGGCCTTCGAGCAGCTGGTCGTAGCGGATTTTATCCTTGCCCACAAGCTGACTGGCCCGCTCCACGAGCTGCCGGGGAAGGCCAATTTTGCGGGCAATTTCGATGGCAAACGAGGAGCCCGGCTTACCGATTTCGAGGCGGTAGAGCGGCTGCAGCTTATCGGGGTCGTAGCGCATGGCCCCGTTCACGATGCCGGGCGTGCGCTCGGCATAGTTTTTCAGGTTGGTGTAGTGGGTGGTGATGACACCGAATGCCCGGGCGCGGTTGAGCTGCTCCAGCACGGCCTCGGCAATGGCCCCGCCCAGGCTGGGCTCGGTGCCGGTACCGAATTCGTCAATCAGCACCAGGCTGCGCTTGTTGGCCAGCGTGATAAACTGCTTCATATTGAGCAGGTGCGAGGAGTACGTGCTCAGGTCGTTTTCCAGGCTCTGCTCGTCGCCAATATCAATGAACACATCATCGAACATGCCGGCTTCCGATTTCTCGCCGGCCGGGATCAGCAGCCCGCACTGCAGCATGTACTGCACCAGGCCCACCGTTTTCATGCTCACCGACTTACCGCCGGCGTTGGGTCCCGAAATCAGCAGAATCCGCTGCTCGGTCGTCAGCTCAATGTCAAGCGGCACTACCTCACGGGGGTCGTCCTTGGCGTGGGCCAGGAAAGTGAGGTAGAGCAGTGGGTGGCGCACTTGCTTCCAGCGCATCATCGGCTGCGGGTGCAGCACGGGCAGCGTGGCTTCGAGGCGGCGGGCCAGCTGGGCCTTGGCCCGAATGAAGTCGATGAGGCCCAGGTACTGGTAAGCCTTGCGCAAATCCGGAATGTGGGGACGCAGCTGGGCCGTGAGCTGGGTGAGAATCCGCATCAGCTCGCGCTGATAGGCATTGTCGAGGTCCTTGATGTCGTTGTTGAGCTCGAATACGGCCTCGGGCTCGATGTACACCGTCTGGCCGGTAGCCGACTCGTCATGAATCAGGCCCTTCACGCGGCGCTTGTGCTCGGCCACCACCGGCAGCACCAGCCGCCCACCCCGGATGGTGGGCTCGGCGCCCTCGGGCACCCAGCCCTGCTGGCGGGCATTGCGCAGAATGCTGCCAATCTGCTTGCGCAGCATCATCTGCCGCGAAATCAACTCCTGGCGCAGCTGGCGCAGTAGCGGCGAAGCGTCGTCGCGCACCAGGCCCTCGTCGTCCACCACCTTGTCCATGGCGGCCAGCAGGTTACGGTCGACCTGCACGCCGATGCCCAGCAGGCGCAACGTGGGATACAGGTCATCTTCAGCCCGCGAGAAAAACGTTAGGGCCTCCCGGATGGTGCGCAGGCTCATCTTGATGGCGAAAAACGCCGACACATCGAGGTAGGAGCCCGGCAGGTTGGCCCGCACCAGGTACGGGTTCACGTCGTGGTAATGGCTGCCGGGGAAGTCGACGCCGCTGTTGAGGAGCTGGCGGAACTCGTCGGTTTGCAGCAGCAGCTTCTGGAGCTGCTCGGCCTGCGTCTGGAAGCTCATCTTGCTTACAAAGTGCCGACCCAAGCCACTCAGGCACAACTCATTGAGCATGTCCCGCAGTTGGGAGAAGCCTATTTTCTGCTCGAAATTCTGGGGAAGAATCAAATTGGGTGCTAGGTAGTAAGTACTGGTAATTGAATGGCGCTGCGAAGATACGGCAACGGTCCTGAGCCGGCGGCTTCACGGGACTGAATACAACAGTTTAACGCGGCAGAAGATTCGGCAAAGGCGCACTACTAACCACC
Source organism: Hymenobacter lapidiphilus (assembly GCF_013377885.1). Classification (GTDB taxonomy): domain Bacteria; phylum Bacteroidota; class Bacteroidia; order Cytophagales; family Hymenobacteraceae; genus Hymenobacter; species Hymenobacter lapidiphilus. The sequence goes on along the minus strand of NZ_JABKAU010000017.1, from coordinate 25,376 downwards.
AACGGGCCGGCTCCCGCAAAATGCGGAAGCCGGCCCGTTATGGCTCTCACAAGACTGATGCAGCTTTACAGCTTGTCGCCGCGGTACTCATACTTTTGGAAGATAGCACCAACGGCGGAGTACACTTTATCCTTTTTTTTGTTGAACACGTTGCCATCTGTCAGGCCTGAAGCATAGCCCTGCCACACTTCCTGACCCTTCTGACGGTCAATCATCTGCACGATAATACTGCCTTTATCAAGCTGCACCTCCCCAAAGCGGTTAACATCATAGGCGTACGATTCCGTAGTCCCCCAGTAGCCCGTGCCCATGTTATCCATAGTTTTCAGCGTAACTGGCTCCTCGAATACCCGGAAATTTAGTATTAAATCGCCGCCGGTAGGCATGTAATTGTAGCCCCGCGAAGCCATTTCATTGGATACTGCATCGCGCAGCATAGTTTTAAAAATCAGGTCGTTAAGGAAATACGTATTTTGTTGCTCATCCTGCAATTGTGAAGCCCAGGAGTAACTCTTGTACTTAGAGAAATCAGGGCCGTCGGTAGCATTATTAACGTAGCCCGGTATGTTGGTTGCTCCGCCCCGCTCGTCGGCGCCTACGGTTACAGCTTGCTTGGTTTCATTGCAGCCGGCCATAAGCAGCGTAGTGCCCAGGGCCAAGATTAGGTGTTTGAAGTTCATAATTGAAACTTTAAAGTAGTGATACAATTTACTTGAGGCTTTTTTGTACGCATCAGACCATCAATCTGTTACATTTCAGTGTGCCGCTTTCAACCCATATCCGACCAACTTGCCGCCCACCACGGCCCGCCTGATAAAAATGCTACGGTTTAGCTTAAACAGCCTTACAGCGCGCTTACGGCCCGATTTCGTTTAACAAACCAGGTCCGCCACTCAGGCCGGTGGCCTAAGTGCTTAGTAGGCCAGAATTATATACGACCGACGCTACATTTCGCCCTCCACCCCGAGCCCAAACAGCGCGAAATCGTACTTCACAGGGTCGAGCGGGTCGAAGGTGCGCAGGTGAGCTGTCAGGTCTTCGGCAGCCAGCCAATCGACTTGTTTGCGCTCCAGCAAACCCAGGCGGCGGGCCACGCGCTCCACGTGCACGTCGCAGGGGCAGATGAGGTCGGCGGGCGACAGGCGCGTCCAGAGGCCGAAGTCCACACCCTGTTCATCTTGGCGCACCATCCAGCGCAGGTACATGTTCAGGCGCTTGCAGGCCGAGCCGCGGGCGGGCGTGGCCACATGCTTGCGGGTGCGCTGGGGCGCATCGTCGAGGCTGAAGAACAGGTTATGGAAGTTCTCCAGCCGCTGTTTCTGAGTGGTGCCCTGCAGGAAAGCGTCTTCCAGCGACGCGTGTTGCCCGTAATACCAGCGCAGCCAGTGTACAAAGTACAGCAGGTCGGTGTCGCAGAAGGTGCGGTGGCAGAAGCCCAGCAGGCGTTTGAGGTCGTCGTCGTGGTGCTGGGTGATGAACTGGTGGGGCGCGTCGTCCATGCGCCGCAGCAGCTCCCGGCACTTGCTGATGATGGTGGGCCGGCGCCCCCAGGCAAGCACGGCCGCAAATAGCCCGCTGATTTCCACATTGGCCCGGGCCGTGAACTGGTGCGGAATGCTGATGGGGTCGAGGGCAATAAAGCCGGGCTGGTCGTAGTGGCGGTACTTGTCGTCGAGCAGCGCCCGCACCTGGGCGTGGTTCATGTTTCGGTATTGAGTAATGAGAGTAACGCTTTGAAGTCGTTAGCATCAGCAAAGGCCGGTTGCACCAATCCCTAGCAGCTACCCCAAGTTGTGAAGCGAGTTTGATAGTACGCTGTAGGGGCGGGGCTTGCCCCCGCCCGCCGTTAAACGATTACCGTTGAACCGGCGCAAACGGCGGGCGGGGACAAGCCCCGCCCCTACAGCGTTCTGATAAGCGTAATGTCACTACTCAGCACCAGCCTACGGCACGTAGCTGGTTTCTACACGGAAGCGCTGGTCGGGAGTGGCGAGGCGCTGCACGGCGCGCTTGGAGAGGCGCAGCAGCACCTTGTCGTTTTCGCCGGTGTCGGGCAGGCGGCCGATGACGCGCACGTACACCGCCTGGCCGTTCATGATGTTGCGCACCTCCATAATGGTGCCCACGGCAGCCGTTTTGTGCAGGGCCAGGTACTTGTCCGAGGCATCGGTGGGAATGACCATGGCCAGGCCGCTTTCCGTAACGCGACGGCCGGCCTCATTGACGCGGGCTGGGGCGGGTGCCGAGGTGTCCTTGGCTTCGGGCGTTACGGCCGGCGAGCTGGCCTCGTCGCGAGCTTTCTCGCGCTCGGCGTCGCGGGCCACGGCTTTTTCGCGGGCCGTGGGGCGGGCGGCAGCCGTTACGGGCGCGGGCGGGCCAGCCGCACCGGTGGCCGGAGCTGCTATAATCACCACTTCGCCAACGCGCACGCTATGGTCGGCGCTGAAGCCGTTGAGGCGAGCCAACTCGGCGGGGGTGGTCTGGAAGCGGCGAGCAATGGCGTAAAGCGTCATGCCGGGCGTCACTTTGTACAAGCGGTTGCCGTCGGCATCGGTGGGCAGCGCGCGCACCGACGCAGTTGGAGCAGCAACGGTTGTGGCAGCCCGGGCAGCGGTAGCCGGGGCAGGCGTAAGCACCACCCTAGTGCGCGGAATGAGTACTATCTGGCCCATGTTGAGCTGGCCTTTCTGGCCCGAATTGGCCTCTACGATGTCCTCAACGGGCACTTTGTAGCGGCGCGAAAGGCCGTAGATAGTTTCGCCCGCCGTTACACGGTGGCGAATCAGCAGCTTGTTGTTGCGGTACTCGACGCCGATGGAATCGGGCGGGGCTACCGGCGCGGGAGCCGCCCACGCAGAAAGGCCGGAGAAAACGAGAGCAGCAGTCAGCAACGGAAAACGGGACATAGGAGAGCAGTACACAAAGCAGACGAGCAAACCGGAACCGGCGCAGCTGCATAAACTTTGCCTAAAGTTACATATTCAGGCCTTAGCACCACCTGTGTGGCCTGTAATCTGATTATCCCGGAGGCCGCCCGGCATAATACGGCCGGCGGTTCGCGGCTTTTGCCGTTTCTTGCGCTCTATCCACTTGCCCCTCTCCTTATGCTCGCCATCGGCATCATTCCCGCTCGCTACGCCTCTACCCGTCTGCCCGGCAAGCCGCTGATTGACCTCGGCGGCCAGACCATGATACAACGCGTAGTGCGGCAGGCCCAACAGGCCAACCTGCAGCGGGTAGTAGTGGCCACCGACGACGAGCGTATCCTCGACCACGTGCGCGGCTTCGGCGGCGAGGCCGTGCTCACGAGTCCCGACCACCCCAGCGGCACCGACCGCGTGCGCGACGCCTACGAGCAGCTGGGCATAGCGGCCGATTGCGTGGTGAATATCCAAGGCGACGAGCCGTTCATTCATCCCGACCAGATAAACGCGCTGCTGGACCTGTTCACCAACCCCGCCACCCAAATCGGGACGCTGGTGAAGCCAGTTGTCAGCGAGGATGAGCTGCTGAGCCCGCACCTACCTAAAGTGGTGCTCGATGGCCAGGGCCGGGCACTGTATTTCAGCCGCCACCCCCTGCCCTACCAGCGCCAGTACCCCCAAAGCGAGTGGCTGGCCCAGCACCGCTACCTGCGCCACATCGGCCTTTACGCCTACCGCCCCGCCGTGCTACGCGCCCTCACCCAACTCCCACCCTCGCCCCTGGAACTAGCCGAAAGCCTCGAACAGCTCCGCTGGCTCGAAGCTGGTTACTCCATCCAAACCGCCGAAACAGCGCTGGAAACTATAGGAATTGACACACCGGAAGACGTGGAACGGGCGCTTCGTTTCCTCAGAAGTTGAATCAGGCATTAAAAATGGCCGTTGAACGCTCCGTTTTAGGAGTCGCTCAACGGCCATTTTTACTTTGATATTTTAAGCTGCGGAGTGAGTTTGCCAGTACGCTGTAGGGGCCGGGGCTTGTCCCCGCCCGCCGTTGAACGACACGTGCGGGGAATGCGAACAGTCGTTCAAAGGCGGGCGGGGACGAGCCCCGCCCCTACAGCGACCTCCACAACTTGGAATCCTTACTTCTCCACCACACTGATGGCGTAGCCGCCGCCGGGGGCGCAGTACTGCTTGAGTTTGGACTTGCTGGTGACGGTGATTTTGCGGATGGCGTAGGCCTGCGGGTTGGTTTCGTAGTGGGCGCCCTTGCCATCGGCGTAAATGGTGGCCTCGTATTTTTTGCCTGGTTTCAGGAAGCTGAAGTCAACGGTGCTGGTGCGGCCCTGCTCGTCGCAGGTACTGCCCACAAACCAGCTGCTGCCGCCCTTCTGCAGGCGGGCGATGGTGATGTAGTCGCCGGGCTCGGCTTCGAGGATGCGGGTGTCATCCCAGTCTACGGGCACGTCTTCGATGAACTGGAACGCGTCGAGGAACTTGTTGTAGGTTTCGGGCAGGTCGGCGGCCATTTGCAGCGGGCTGTACATGGTTACATACAGGGCCAGCTGCCGGGCCAGCGTACTGTGCACGAAGGAGTTATTCTTCGGGTTGTAGGCACTCACCTTGGTCTGGAAGATGCCCGGCGTGTAGTCCATGGGGCCGCCCACGAGGCGGGTGAAGGGCAGAATGGTGGTGTGGTCGGCGTTGTTGCCGCCAAAAGCCTCGTACTCGGTGCCGCGGGCCGCCTCGTTGCCAATAAGGTTGGGGTAGGTGCGCGATAGGCCGGTGGGGCGCACGGCCTCGTGGCCATTAACCATGATGCGGTATTTGGCCGCCTTTTCCAGTACGTAGTTGTAATGGTTTATCAGCCACTGGCTGTAGTGGTACTCGCCCAGCGGCAGCACGTCGCCCACGTAGCCGGTCTTCACGGCATCGTAGCCGTACTTATTCATGAACTGGAAGGCCGAGTCCAGGTGCCGCTCGTAATTGCGAGCCGCGCCACTGGTTTCGTGGTGCATAATCAGCTTTACGCCCTTGCCCTTGGCGTAGTTACTGAGCTCGGCAACATCAAAATCGGGGTACGGCGTCACAAAGTCGAACACGTACTCCTTGTGCTTGCCGAACCAGTCTTCCCAGCCGATATTCCAGCCCTCTACCAGTACGCCCCCAATCTTATGCTTGGCAGCGAAATCGATGTACTCCTTCACGTGGGCCGTATTGGCGGCGTGCGTGCCGTTGGGCTTCACCTTGGAGTAGTCGATGGAATCGAGCTTGATGTTCTCCATGTCGGTGTACGACCACGAGCTTTTGCCCGTAATCATCTCCCACCACACGCCTACGTACTTAATGGGCTTGATCCAGCTGGTGTCCTTGATTTTGGAGGGCTCGTTGAGGTTGAGCACGAGCTTGGATTCGAGAATGCCGGCGGCCCGGTCGCTGACGATAACCGTGCGCCAAGGCGAGGTGTTGGGCGTTTGCAGGTTGCCCTTGTTGCCCTGCGCATCGGGCGTGAGGTGAGCGTTAAGCGTGAACGTCTTGTCGTCGAGGTCGAGCGACATCGTGGAGTAGTCGACCAGCGCGGCCTCGTGGATATTGATGTAAAGCCCATCCTGGCTTTTCAGCATGAGCGGCGTTTGCAGGCCGGTGGGCGAAAACGTGTGCTGCGAGGCGTTGGGCGTTACGGCCGCCTTCATTAGCCCGCGCACTTCCGAAAGCTTGGAGGTGACGGTGCTGTACTCCTGGGTGTCGTAGTCGCCGGGCAGCCAGAAGGCCTTGTGGTCGCCGGCCAAGGCAAACTGGGTTTTCTCCTCCTTCACCACGAAGTAGCCCAGTTCGGGCTGGCGCGGAAACTCGTAGCGGAAGCCTAGGCCATCATCAAACAGCCGGAACCGCACCAGCATCGTGCGCTTGGTGGCAGGCTGCGTGAGCGTGAGGGCCAGCTCGTTGTAGTGGTTGCGAATGGTTTTCACCTCGCCCCACACCGGATTCCAGCTTTCATCAATGGACTTGCGAGTGGCGCTGGTTTGGGTGAAGCCGCTGGTGAGGCTGGGCGTGCCCTTCAGCTCCAGGCCCAGCTGGCCGGGCTTGAGCACCGCGCGGCCCTTGTACGTGAGGCTGTACGTGGGCGTGCCGTCGGCGGTGAGGTTCACCAGCAGCGTCAGCTGCTTATCGGGCGACTGGAGCTGCTCTTCGGCGCGGGCCAGCGTGGCAGTGGTCCACAGAAACGTGAGCAGCAACAACAGGCCGCGGCCGAAGCGCCAGGAAACAAAGGATGATGTAGGCATAAGAAGGGGGTGAAGTAGCAGTAATCGGCAAAGTAGCCCTTTGCCGCCGCAAGTTCGGCCGACGCCGCTGCCCGGACTACCAGTGCGTTACCCGTTCTTCGCGCCCCATTGACCAGTTAGGCGATGAGTAGCTCTACTCTGGCTGGTCGTGCTGACGAGCCTGGCGCTGCACGTGGTGCTCGGCTGCAGCGCGGTGTTCATCCTTCATTTCGCGGGAGAGGAAAAAGTTGAGAGCCGTGCGGATGACGGCAATGGCCCCAAGCTTGCCAATCTGCTCCCAGCTCGGCGCAATGGTCGTAGAAAGAATGTCGGCCCCAAGCTGAAATTCGAGCGCCAGCGCCAGATACCGGGCCAGGGTGAGGCGGATGGCCGTAAAATCGGCCGTTCGGCGCGAGGCCAACGCCTTGACGAACAGATAGCCTCCCACCACGATGCCCAGCACAATAATGCCCGCTCCCACCGTCTCGGCCCCCAGCTTCAGCCACAGCACCACATGCACCACGGCTTCCTCAACCTGCGTGTAGGCACTGGAAACAGGCGGGAGCGTAACGTCAGGCATCTATTGCGGGATAAGTTGGTGTGATTGTACGGTTACAGCATATCTGCGGCCAACCGGTCAGTTTCCTCAACCGCCAGCTTTCTTGGCCTTGTAGCCCTTTTCCAGCAGCAGGGCCAGCATTTTATCTCGAAAGTCGCCCTGGATGAGGATTTCGCCATCCTTGGCGCTGCCCCCAACGCCGCAGCGGCTTTTGAGCAGCTTGCCCAGCTCCTGTAAATCGGTTTCCTGGCCCACAAAGCCGGTTATCAGCGTCACCTGTTTGCCCCCACGGGCCTTCTTATCGAGCTGCACACGTAAATTTTGCTGCTGGGGCGGCAGCGTGGCAGCCGTTGATTCAGTGGGTTCGTCGTAGCTGAATTCGGGATTCGTGGAGTACACCACGCCCTGTCGGTTAATTTTCATGAGTTAGGGATTAGGGATTAGGGATAATACGCCTCTCATGCTGAGCGCAGCCGAAGCATCTCTACTGCAATGGTAACTCCTGTTGATGGCAACGAAGCGGTAGAGATGCTTCGACTGCGCCTCTGGCTCCGCTCAGCATGAGAGACGCTTTATAATGTCGCTCAACAATCCATTCGGTCACTCCTATACCAACCTTCCCTACACCGCCACTTCCAGCACCAGTGGCTCCAGCAACACCTCGAAGTCGGTGGCGTCGGCCACGTAGTCGCCATCGACGTGGAAGCCTAGCGGAGTGGCGGCCTGCACCCGGATGTGGCGGCTGCGGTGGAACTGCGCTCCGCCCGAGCTGGGCAGCGTGCCCAGCGCCAGCCCCACTCCTACGCGCACGGCCCGCCAGAGCGGTAGTGCATCAATCAGGCACAGATCCAGCAGGCCGTCCTGAATGTTGGCGCGGGGCGCGATGTAGGCATTGTTGCCGTATTGCGAAGCGTTGGCGAAGGCCAGCACGTAGCAGTGGGTGTCGCGCACGGCTTCGTTTTCCAGCGTCAATTGCACCGCCGTAGGGCGGTAATGGCGGTATTCGCACAGGGCCACTTTCACGTAGGTGGCCAGCCCGCGGGTACCGGCCTGGGCAAACAGGCGGCTCACGTGGGCATCGAACCCCAGCCCGGCGGTGCAGAAAAACCAGTGCCCGTTGATCTGGCCCGCGTCGATGCGCTGAAACGTGGGGTTGCAAACCCGACGCACGGCGGCGGGCAAATCGAGGGGTACGTGCAGGTGGCGGGCCAGGCCGTTGCCCGAGCCGCGGGGCACGATGCCCAACGCCGCGCCAGTGCCCAGCAGGCCCCGGGCCACCTCGTTCACCGTCCCGTCGCCGCCCACCGCTACCACCACCCGGCAACCGGCCGCGGCAGCCTCGCGGGCCAGCAGCACAGCATGGCCGGCATATTGCGTGGGCATGATATCGAACTCGGCCCCGGCCGCCGTGGCGTGCTCGGTGAGCAGGGCCGCCACGTTCTGGCTGCGGTTGGTGCCCGAAGTCGGGTTGAGAATAAAGCAGAGACGCATTTTTATTTGGAGCTGTTAGCTGAGAGCTTGTAGCTGTCAGCTTTTCGTTGGAGAGCCGAAAGCTGACAACAAAAGAACGTCATGCAGCGCGAAGCGAAGAATCTCGCAGGCCGTCACTTGGAAACTTATTCCAATGATAGTCCGCGAGATTCTTCGCTTCGCGCTGAATGACGTTCTACGTATGGTTCATCCAGCACGTCAGGCTAACAGCTAAAAGCTCTCAGCTAACAGCTCAGAAAAACCTAGGCGTTCATTTTGTCGCCCAGCATCTTAATGAGGTCGGCGGTGCGGGCGCTGTAGCCGGCTTCGTTGTCGTACCAGCCTACCACTTTCACCAGCGTGCCGTTGGCCGAAGTCAGCTCCGAGTCGAAGATGCAGCTGTGGGGGTTGCCCACGATGTCGGCGCTAACCAACGGATCGGTGCTATACTCCAGGATGCCCTTCATATCACCGTCAGCTGCCTTTTTGATGGCCGCGTTGATTTCCTCGGCCGTAGCCTCGCGCTTCAGCAGCACGGTCAGGTCGGTGGTCGAGCCGTCTGGAACTGGCACACGCATGGCAATACCGTCGAGCTTGCCTTTCAGCTCGGGCAGTACTAGGCCAACGGCCTTGGCAGCACCAGTGCTGGTCGGGATGATGCTCAGAGCGGCGGCGCGGGCACGGCGCAGGTCCGAATGGGGCGAATCCTGCAGACTCTGGTCGGAGGTGTAGGCGTGCACCGTGGTGATGAAGCCCTTCTCGATGCCGAACGTGTCGTTGAGCACCTTGGCCATGGGGGCCAGGCAGTTGGTCGTGCAGCTGGCGTTCGAAATGATGGTTTCGTCGCCGGTCAGGATGTCCTCGTTCACGCCGAGTACCACCGTGGGGATGTTGCCTTTAGCGGGAGCCGAAATCACAACTTTCTTGGCACCGGCAGTGATGTGCTGGCCTGCGCCGGCCTCATCTACAAAGCGACCCGTCGATTCGAGTACGATGTCCACGCCCATGTCGCCCCAGGGCAGCAGCTTGGGGTCGCGCTCGGCCAGGGCCACAATACGCTGGCCGTTTACGGTCAGGCTGTCGTTATCGAACTCAACCGTACCCGGGAAACGGCCGTGTACGGAGTCGTACTTGAGCAGGTGGGCCAGGGTCTTGTTGTCGGTCAGGTCGTTGATTGCCACGACTTCCACGTTGTCGCGCGAGAGCAGCGCCTTGAACGTGAGGCGGCCGATGCGCCCGAAGCCGTTGATGGCAACTTTAATTTTGGCCATAGTAGTAGGGGAAGTGGGAAGGTTATCGACCGCGAAGGTCGGGGTGAAAACACGCAACGAAGGTAATGGGCCGGGCGCGGATACCCAAATCGGCAGCCGGTTGCGCCGCCGCCACCGTACCGCCGGCCTTGGCTAATACGCCCAGCCGCCGCTCAACAACAAATTTTTCGGGTTGAAAATCAGTCTATTCAGGTCGGTGAGCCGCTTTTTTTCAAACCTACCCCTTGCGCCGCTCAATTGGCTATCTATCTTTGCAGCACCAAAACGCACCGCGGCCTGCTTATCTGGTCCGTTCGTCTAGGGGTTAGGACAGTAGATTTTCATTCTACCAACAGGGGTTCGATTCCCCTACGGACTACTCCGCCGCCTTCGTTTTGGCCACCGCTTGAAAACCCGCTCCGTACTAGTACGGAGCGGGTTTTCGCTTTTTCGGTCTGGCCGCGTACCTTGCCCCGATGCACCCGCTGCGCGCCTACATCCACCGTTTTGTGCCTCTCACCGACGCCGAGTGGGCCCCGCTGGCCGCCGCCCTGCGGCCGCGCCAGCTGCGGCGCAAGGAGCTTTTTGTGAGGCAGGGCGCGCCCTCAGCGGAGTTGGCCCTGGTGCTGGTTGGTAGCTGCCGGCTGTTTTATACCCGCCCCAGTGGCGAGGAGCGCACCACTTACTTCTTCTTTGAAAATCATTTACTGGGCGACTACCACAGCTGCCTGACCGGCCAGCCCAGCGCGTTTGGCATCGAAGCCCTGGGCCCGACCGAGCTGCTGATATTTCCGTACGCCGTGCTGCGCGGGCTTTACGACGAATTTCCGGTGTACGAGCGGTTTGGGCGGCGGCTGGCTGAATACCACCTGTTGGGTACCGATGCCCGCCTGGCCGAGTTGCTGCTGCTGAGCCCCGAGCAGCGCTACCAAGCCCTGCTGGCCAGCCACAAAACCAAAATTCTGGAGCGTATTCCGCAGCACTATATTGCCTCGTACCTGGGCGTTACGCCGGTGTCGCTGAGCCGCATCCGGGCGCGGGTGCAGGGCCACGACGGCAGTATTTCTTAGCGTTTGTTAACGATTCAGGTACCGTGCGGGCCGGACCTTTGGGGTGTTGTTTCACCCCCGGTTAGCCGCTCCATGAAAACGCTGCTCAAACTCGAAGAACTGGCCGAACTGCTGGTGGCCACCCTGGTTTTCGCCCACCTCCCCTACCCCTGGTGGCAGCTGCCAGCCCTGTTCCTGCTGCCCGATTTGGGCATGGTGGGCTACCTGGCCGGCCCACGCCTGGGGGCCTTTACCTACAATCTGCTCCATCACAAAGCCCTGGCCCTGGTAGTGGGCACGGCCGGCTGGGCGCTGGGCCAGCCTCTGCTGCTGCTGGCCGGTACGGTGCTACTTTTCCACTCCGCCTTTGACCGGCTGCTGGGCTACGGCCTCAAATACGCCACCGGCTTCCGGCACACGCACTTAGGTATGGTTGGCCGTACCGAACCAAGCGTTTTGGCCGGGCCAGGTAGCGGCTACAAGCAAGATAATTGATGACCTCCCGCCGGTTTGTGTCGTAACATAAGGATTCGACTACTTTACCGCCGCCCGATGTCCCGCACTATTATCGTTTCCAACCGCCTGCCCACCAAAGTACTTCGCACCGATGATTCGCTCACGTTTCAGGCCAGCGAAGGCGGCCTGGCAACGGGCCTCGGTTCAATTTACCAGCAGGCCGGCAACGTGTGGGTGGGCTGGCCGGGCCTGTTTGTGGAAGATGCCACCGAGGAGGGCTACGTGCGTGAGCAACTGCGCCAGGACAGCATGGAGCCCGTGTTTCTGACCGAAGACGAAATCCGCGACTATTACGAGGGCTTCAGCAACTCCACGCTCTGGCCTACCTTTCACTACTTCCCGCAGTACGCCACCTACGAGCCCGCCCACTGGGCTGCCTATGTGGCCGTGAACGAGAAATTCTGCCAGGCCGTGCTGGCCATGGCCGGCCCCGACGACACCATTTGGGTACACGACTACCAGTTGCTGCTGCTGCCGGCCATGCTGCGGGCCGCCCGGCCCCGGGCCACCATCGGCTTCTTTCTGCACATTCCGTTTCCCTCTTACGAGCTGATCCGGGTGCTGCCCTGGGCCCGCGAGCTGGTGGCCGGCGTGCTCGGTGCCGATTTAATTGGCTTCCACACCTTCGGGTTTATGCGCCACTTCCTCAGCTCCGTGTCGCACCTGCTGGGCTTTACGGCCCATAATGGTCGCCTTGAAGTCGGGCAGCGCACGGTACTGGTCGATACCTTTCCGATGGGCATCGACTACGACCGATACGCCGGGGCCGCCGCGTCCGAATCGGCCCGGCAGCACGAGGCCAGCTACCGGCAGGTGCTGGGCGACATGCGGGTGATTCTGTCTATCGACCGGCTCGACTACTCCAAGGGCATTGCCGAGCGGCTCCGAGCCTTCGAGCAGTTGCTGGTGCGCCACCCCGAATGGCGCGGGCAGGTAAGCCTGATTATGGTGGTGGTGCCCTCGCGCGACCAAGTGGCCCAGTACGCGGCCCTGAAGGAGGAAATCGACGAGCTGGTGGGCCGCATCAACGCCGCCTACCGCACCATGCGCTGGACGCCCATCCACTACTTCTACCGCTCGTTCCCGCTCGATGAGCTGGCCTCGCTCTACCGCCTGGCCGAAGTGGGGCTGGTAACGCCCATGCGTGACGGCATGAACCTGGTAGCCAAGGAATTCGTGGCCACCAAGGCCAACGACCACGGGGTACTGATTCTGAGCGAGCGGGCCGGCGCGGCCCGCGAGCTGTCCGACGCGCTCATCATCAACCCCACCGACCTCGACCAGCTGACCGCCGCCCTGCACGAGGCCCTGGTGATGCCCGCCGACGAGCAGGCGCGCCGCATGCGGGCCATGCGCCGGCTGGTGCGCCAGTACGACGTATTTGCCTGGACCAACCTGTTTATGAGCCGGCTGGCTTACGCCAAACAACAGCAACTTTCCCTCGATACCGACATGCTCTCCCCCGACCTGACTGCCCAACTACTGCGCGACTACCACGCCGCCCCCGCCCGCCTGCTGCTGCTCGACTACGACGGCACGCTCAGCCCCTTCCATAACGACCCGCAGCAGGCGGGCCCCGACGAGGAGCTGCGCCTGTTGCTGCGCGCCCTCACCGAAATTCCGCAAAACCGCGTTGTCATCATCAGCGGCCGCGACCGGGCCACGCTGGAGGGCTGGCTGGGCCATCTACCGGTCGATTTTATTTGTGAGCACGGTGTGTGGCTGCGGCCGGTGGGCGAAGACTGGCAGCTGTTTCAGGCCCTCAACAACGACTGGAAGGACGAAATCCGCACCATCCTCGACCTGTACGTGGCCCGCACGGCCGGCTCGTTCGTCGAGGAAAAAGACTTTTCACTGGTCTGGCATTTCCGCCGGGCCGATGCCGAGCTGGGCGACATGCGGGCCCGTGAGCTGATGAACCACCTCACCTTTATCACCGCCAATGCCGATTTACAGGTAATGGAAGGCAACAAGGTGATTGAAATCAAGACGGCCGGTATTAACAAAGGCACCGCCGCCGCCCGCTGGATGGCCACCTACCCCGCCGATTTCGTGCTGGCCATCGGCGACGACCGCACCGACGAGGACACGTTCCGCGTGATGCCGCCCGAGGCCTACACCATCAAGGTCGGCCCCGCCCCACGCTCGCTGGCCCGCTACCACGTAGACTCGCCTACCGAAGTGCGCCAGCTGCTGCGGGAGATGTTGATGTAGGGTGTAGAACCCAGAACTGAGAAAAAAAGGTGTCATTCTGAGCGGAGCTCAGAATGACACCTTTTTTTCTCAGTTCTGGGTTCTACAGGAAACTTGGGCTATCCAGCTTTTTGGCGATGCGGAAGGCGGCGTTGACGAGGCCCACGTGGCTGTAGGCCTGGGGAAAGTTGCCCCACTGCGAACCGGTTTTGGCGTCCACATCTTCCGAGAGCAGGCCCAGATGGTTGGTGTAGGTGAGCAGGTGCTCGAACTCGGTAATAGCTTCATCTACCCGGCCCACGCAGGCCAGCGCCTCCACGTACCAGAAGGAACAGATGAGGAAGGTGGTTTCGGGTGTGCCGAAATCGTCGGGGTGGCGGTAGCGGTAGAACAGGCCTTCGGGCGTTTTCAAGGCGCGCTCCAGGGCTTCGAGGTGGCGGGCGGCCCGCTCGGAGGCCGGGTCGAGGTAGCCCATCATGATCAGCTGAATGGTGCTGGCGTCGAGGTGGGGCGAGCCGATGGCATTGGTGTAGGCTTGCTGCTCTTCGCTGAAACACTGCTCGATACGGTCGGCGGCGGCCTGCATGAGGCGGGAGGCCAGCGCCTCCATCTCAGTATCGCCCAGCGAGCGGGCTACGTGGCAGGCGGCGTGGCTGCCGGCCCAATGGAACAGGTAGGTGTAGCAGTGGCGCTGGGCCAGATTGCGGAACTCCCACAGGCCGGCGTCGGGCTGGTCCATGGTAGCTTCAATCTGATGCAGGGCCTCGTACACCAGCTTTTCGGGGTTGCGGTGCTCGGGGTTCACGAAGCGCGCATCCACGTACAGCGGCAGCAGAGCCACCAGCACCTGCCCATACACGTCGTTCTGGATGTGGGTGTAAGCGTCGTTGCCGATGCGCACGGGCTGGTTGCCTAAGTAACCGGCCAGCGGCAGCTCCTGCTCTGTGAGCTGCGAAGCGCCGCTGATGCCGTACAGCGGCTGGTATTTACCCGTAATGCTGCTCGAAATGTTGGCGATGTAATGGAAGTAGCGCTCCAGCTCCTCGAAGTGGCCGATGTTGTTGAAGGCCGTGAGCGTGTAGAACGTGTCGCGCATCCAGCAGTAGCGGTAGTCCCAGTTACGGGTGCTGCCGGGGGCCTCGGGCAGGCTGGTGGTGCTGGCCGCAATAATAGCTCCGGTGTCCTCGTACTGGTGCATTTTGAGGGCCAGCGCCGAGCGGATAACGGCCGGCTGGTGGAAGTTGCTGATGCTGGTGCTCTTCACCCATTGCCGCCAGTAGCCGAGCGTGTTCTGCAGAAAGGTTTCACAGGTGCTTTCCAATGGGGCTTCGAGCGGCGCGCCGTAGGTGAGCACCAGATATTTGGTTTCGTTGAGGCCGAAAGCTTCCTCGTCGAGCACGTAAGTCAGGGGCAGGTTGGTAGTGAGGCGGATTTCCTCCTCCATGCCCAGAAACGCAATGTGGTTGGAGCTGCGGCGGCGGCTGAGCTGCTGCTCGCCGTACTCGGCCACTGGCCGGCAGGTTACCCGCACGCGGGGCGTGCCCTCCAGCGGCTCCACCTTCCGGATAAACATCAGCGGCTTATAATAACGCTCGTACTGCGAGAAGCGTGGAGCGAAGTCGGTAACCCGGTAGCGGCCCTCGTCGGTGGTTATTTCGGTTACGAGCACGTTGGTGTTGGCCGCATAGTACTGCCGGCTCTCGAAGCCGCCCTCGGTTACGGGCCGGATGCTGTACTCGCCGCCCTTCTGCTCATCGAGCAGCGAGCCGAATACGAAACTACTGTCGAAGCGGGGCCAGCAGAGCCAGCGCACGGCCGTGTCGGTGCCAATCAGGCCCAGAAAGGCGCAGTTGCCAATCAGGCCCATATCATAGGTGTGTTTCATCATAAGTAGGTGCAAAAAAGGTCGGGGTAAAGGGTGTAATGTCCCACCGGCCAAGTGGCCTTTCCCCCTACTTGTACCGTTTCGGGCCGGTGCGAGTTCCGCCCACCTGCCCGGATGGGCGCTGTCGGGGCTGGTTCGGACAAAACAATTCCGCTGATTCTGTATCACTTATCGGCTTTTACTGGTTTTTTTACGCCTTGCCCTTGCCCCGCATTATTTGGCCTGTATCTTTGCACCACCAAAACGGAAAAACGCTTTCGTTTTCTAACCGGTCCGTTCGTCTAGGGGTTAGGACAGTAGATTTTCATTCTACCAACAGGGGTTCGATTCCCCTACGGACTACAAAAAAGGCTTTTCGCACTACGCGGAAAGCCTTTTTGCTTTTCCGGCCCTGTGGTACGGGATTTCTGTTGAAAAGGAGCCCTGTTGTGCAACGGCTTGGCGCAGCCGCCTACCTTTGCACGGGCTACCGGTGGGTCGGGAGCCGTTTTTACTCTTGTTGCCGTGTTTTATTTGTCCGGATTCCGGGCGGGCCAGCTGCTGCCCGCCCTGCTGTTAGTGCTTGGCCTGTGCCTGAACGCCCGCGCCCAGCAGGCCCCTGCCCCACTGCTACGCGAGCTGAGCCTGCGCCTCGATACTACCACCTTCTACCTGAGCCGCAATATGGCTACAGTGCAGGAGGAGCCCCACCTCTACTTCAGCTACCGCCCCGGCGACGACGCGGCCGAGCTGCGGGTGGCCCCCACCGACCCGGCCGCCGGCCCCTTGCAGCTGCAACGCTCGGCCGATTTCACGCTGCTCGACTCGCTGACACCCGTAGACGGCGGGCAGTATTACCGGGCCAAGCTGCGCTTCCGCAGTCTCGGCGACGCCCGCTTCCTGAGCCTCACATTTCAGCAGCCGGCCGTGGCGGGTGGCTTTGCCCCGCGCACCCAGGTAGTGAAGCTGCTGCCCGTAACGAGTACCACCCTGGAGCTGCGGCCCGCCGATACGGAGCTGTTTGTGGGTGAGGAAAAGGTGTTCGAGCTGACCAGCAACAACTCCAAAAACATTCGCCTGAGCCCCGAATGGACCCGTGGCCAAGACATCGACTACCGCCTCGACCGCGAGAAAGGCATCCTGCGCTTGCACGTGCTACCCAACAACACCGGCAGCCGGGTGCTCACGCTGCAGCCCCAAACCGAGCAGCCCTTCCTCACCGACCGTAACCGCCGCGTTACCTACGCCCTGCCCCCGCTGCGCCAGGAGTTCACCGTAAAAAGCTCGCGCCTGCGCTTTCTGAGCGTCGATAAAAAGGAGATTACGCTCGATGAAGAGTCGCGCCGCAAGGGCGTGGAGCTGATTCTGGATAACGGCCGCAGCTTCAACCTTAAGCGTACCTACCGCATCGAAGATCAGGAGGAGGCCGGCGGCACGCTGATTGCCGAGCTGTTTACGCGCCAGTACTTGACCAACGACCGGGTGCTGTGCTGGTTGCGCGTGTACAACACCCACCGCCAGGCCGACAGCTACCTCTACATCAAGGAAAACGACCAGGCCAAGTACATCACCAACTTCAATATTTCGCCCCCCACGGCTGTTACGGGCCTGAGCGTGCGCCACCGCGGCGGCGACTGGACCAGCACCAACACCGTGAACCCCGGCGAAACCGTGGACGTGCGCCTCGAAGGCGTGGCCCTGCTGCGGGGCCGCTTTCATTTTGAAGACGTGCGCGTAGTGCCCTCCGACTCCAGCGTGCGCTCGGATGCGGCAGTGGTGTACCGGGTGCAGGTACCGGTGGGCATCGACAAGAAGCGCATTGCCATTGATAACGCCGGCCAGAACACCGGTTTTGCGCTGGCGGTGCGTGAGTTCCAGAAGCCCCACCCGCTCGATTTTGTGGGCGTTACCTTCGGGGAGGCCGTTCGGCCCGTTACGCGCCTCAACGGCCCTATCCTCTACGACCGTACCATCCGCGACGTGGTGTTCAGCTTCAATACCGGGGCCATCGACTCGCCCGAGCAGCTGTATGGCAAGCAGTACCTGACGTTTGAAATCAGGACCCAGAACGCCAAGGGCGACCTGATTGAGATGCGCACTATTGATAATGTGGTCATCTGCCCCGACGGCAAATCGGTGCGCGCGCCGTTCTACCAGGACAAGCAGTGCCAGGTGGGCAACATCAGCCTCAACAACCTGCTGAGCGCCCGCAAAAGCTACGACCTCGACGATTGGAGCAAGATTATTATTACCGTGAAGCACACGCAGGCCCAGTACCAGGAACCCGGCTTTACGCAGCGGCTGGAACTGGTACTACAGCGGCGCGTGAAGTTCGATATCGACATCAGTTTCCCGGCCGGTTTGCTCACCAAGCAGCTCGGCGGTGGCGAAGCCAACAACTACACGGCCTTCAGCGGCATCAGCCTGGCCACGCTGGCCCAGCTGAGCTTTTATAACCCCAACAAAATAAATAAGCTGCGGCCCTACAAGGTGGGCGCGGGCTTCGTGGCCCTCAACGCCTTCAACCTCAGCTCCAACGCCAACGCCTCCCGCGACCTGGGCCTCGTGGTGCTGGGCTCGGTGTACCCCACCCGCTCCGACGCCAAACTCACATTTCCGCTGTACCTGGGGGCCGGCTATCTGGTAAACAAGGGCCAGATGTTCTTCCTGTTCGGCCCCGGCATCGGGGTAAGGCTTTAGGTAGTGCCGGTTTATAGCATATAAAAGTGCGAATCGGGTGCTTTCACCTGATGCACGGACTGATGGTCGCCAACCATCTGTTTCAGGTTTCGCTCGATGGTTTGGGCAATGGCCGTTACGGGCGTATCGGTGGGCTTATTTTCAAAGGGGTCCTGCAGGTGGATGGCCATTTTCTCAATCAGAAAAAAGGCCGTCGAGATGGCCAGCACGATGAATACCTCCAGTATGCCAAATACTTCGAGGAGCGCGAAGGGCAGGAGCATTACGAAAAAGAACAGGCAAAAGTGCGTGTACAAAGAGTATGTTACCGGGAACACCGTATTCTTGATTCGTTCGCACCGCCCCATTGAGTCGGTCAGCTTGGTCAGCGTACCGTCTATTTCCATCTGCTGATAGCGGTTGATCCAACCCTGTTGCAGGCCGTGGCGCAGATCCTGGGCGTGGAGCTGCAACAGGGCATTAGGAATGTTCTCGTGCGTGGCGACGAACTTCAACTCCTCCGGCGACAAATAGGGGCTGATTTTGTCCAGCTCCATCTGCTTGCGCAACGTCATGCCCAGCGCGTAAGGCCAGGCAATCTGCCGGTTGGTCAGCCGCGCCTGCCATTCCAGCATTTCATCGGAGTCGTAGGGGGTTTCCGCGAAGCACAGGATCTGCCGCACCAGGGTTCGGGAATCGTTGACGATGGCCCCCCAGACAATGCGCGCTTCCCACCACCGGTCGTAGGCTTGGTTGGACTTGAAAGCCAGCAGCAACGACAGAACCGTGCCCAGAACCATGGGCACGCTCAGCGGAATGGAGATTGTGACCAGGTGAATGTATTTATCCTCGAGGGCAATAAGGCCGGCATAGAAAAAGACAAAAAACAATTCCGTTTTTATTCCACCAAATATATAAAGCAGGGGAATTTTGGTTTTCAATAACATGAAGCAAACAATGAAGGGAGAAAGTAGAAGCTATTCGGATGGTACCTTTAATGCTTCAAAATTAGTATTGAAAAGCACTCTGCGCATCCGGCAGAAGTTGTTTGGGTGGTACCCTGAGCACCCATTCATAGAAACAACAGCGTTTAACACAGCCTGGCAGCAACGTGGTACTGAGTGACCGCCAGACAGAGCATGACGTTCGGAATTCAGTACGATTACTTGTGCGCAGCTACTCAACGGTACGGATATAGTAAATCTTCGGTTTAAAGCTGAAACTGTTTAGAAACTCAGTGACACCTATGAAACGTCATGCTTCATCTGGCGTCCGCGCAGTCGAAGCATGACGTTCTTTCTACTTTGTAAACAGCTTTGCTGCCACCAGAAGCCTCGCCGTGCCGGCCGGATATTGTCTGCGGCTGGGGTGAAAGCAGAACAGCTATAGCAAAACCTTCCGCCAGACCTACTGCTTTTTCTCCGATTCTTCCTCTCTCTTCTGCATGAAAATTCTTTTTTCCTACCTCCGGCACTACCGGGGACTATTGGCTTTGGCGCTGCTGTTGGCCGCCATAAACCAAGTCTTTTCTCTCCTTGACCCCTATATTTTCCGGCAGATTATTGACCGGCATGTGGTGAAAGGCGGGACCAACGTGCTCGAAAACGGGTTCTGGACCTTCCTGACCGGTGGAGCGGGCCTGCTGATTCTGCAGGCGATGGGCGTGGCGATGGTGAGTCGCATCGCCAAGAATTTCCAGGACTATTATACCAACGTCATCACCCAGCGCCTCGGGGCCCAGCTGTACTCCGATGGCCTGCGCCACTCCCTGGAGCTGCCCTACCAGGTGTTCGAAGACCAGCGGAGCGGCGAAACGCTGGGCAAGCTCCAGAAGGTACGCACCGACGTGGAGAAGATCATCCTGAGCTTCGTCAACATCCTGTTTATCTCGCTGGTGGGCATTGTTTTCGTAACGTGGTATGCCCTGAGCGTGTACTGGCCCATTGCGGCGGTGTACTTCCTCACCATTCCGCTGCTGGGCTCTTTGAGTTTGTTTCTGAGCAAGCGCATCAAGGTGATTCAGAAAACGATTGTGGCCGAAACCACGGCGCTGGCGGGTTCTACCACCGAAAGCCTGCGCAATATCGAGCTGATTAAAAGCCTGGGGCTGGCCCAGCAGGAGACGCTGCGCCTGAATGCCACGACTGAGAAAATCCTGAAGCTGGAGCTGCGCAAAGTGCGGTACCTGCGCTCCTTGTCGTTTGTGCAGGGCACGTTCGTGAACCTGATGCGCAACCTGATTCTGCTTATGCTGCTGTTTCTGGTGGTACAGCAGACGATTTCGGTGGGCGAGTTTTTCTCGTTCTTTATCTACTCGTTCGCCATTTTTGGGCCGCTCCAGGAGATGGGCACCATCATCAATATATACCGCGAAACCGAGGCCTCGCTGGCCAATTACCAGCAGATTCTTGACACGCCCAAGGAAGTGAAGCCGACCCACCCCAAAGTCATCGACCAGATCGAAACGCTGGAGTTCGACGATGTGCGTTTCCAGCACCTCACGGCCAGCGCGCCGGCCCTCGACGGCATCAGCTTCCGCACCAAGCTGGGCGAAACCATTGCCTTCGTGGGCCCTTCCGGCTCGGGCAAGACTACCCTCGTGAAACTGCTGGTGGGCCTGTATCCGCCCGCCGAGGGCCAGATTCTCTACAACGGCATCCCGGGTCCCGAGCTCGACCTTGACACCCTGCGCGAGCAGATCGGTTTCGTAACTCAGGATACGCAACTGTTTGCCGGCACCATCCGCGAGAACCTGCGCTTTGTGGCCCCCAACGCTACCGACGAGCAGTGCATTGAAGCCCTACACCAGGCGGCAGCCGAGTCGTTGCTGGCCCGCGCCCCGCTGGGCCTCGACACGGTGATTGGCGAGGGCGGCGTGAAGGTTTCGGGCGGCGAGAAGCAGCGCCTGAGCATCGCCCGGGCGCTGCTGCGCCACCCCACGCTGCTGGTGTTCGACGAGGCTACCTCGGCCCTCGACTCACTTACGGAAGAAGAAATCAGCCAGACGGTGCGCGAACTGTCGGGCTCGCGCCAGCACATCACCATCCTCATAGCCCACCGCCTGAGCACCGTGCTGCACGCCGACCGCATTTTTGTGCTCGAACGCGGCCACGTAGCGGAAGCCGGCCGCCACGCCGAGCTGCTCGAACAGCGCGGCCTCTACTACGCCATGTGGCGCCAGCAAATCGGCGAGCGGCCCTTGGCAGCGGTGGGCCGGTGAATAACTTTGCGCGGTAGCCAGCACGATGTAGGGGCGGGGCTTGTCCCCGCCCGCCGTTGAAAGATTACCGTTGTAGCGGTGCGAACGGCGGGCGGGGACAAGCCCCGCCCCTACGTCGTGCTGGCGAGCTGTGCAACTTTGCTTAAGCAGTGAGGCGGTGAGGTGATAGGGGCCATGTGTTACAGCAAGGGTAACGGTGGCCTTTTTGCGGTGGATGTGGTTGCGGATTGTTCGAAAGGAGCTGACAGCCGTATGAGTGGGGCTTGGAAGTATTAGAAGCTGCCGGCGTTGTGCGCATAGCTTATGGCATCGCCTGAATAGAAACTTACCACCTCATCACCCTACTACTCACCGTTTGGCTTCTTCGTCGCCGTTTACGCCACTGAAAACTCCGATTTTTCGGATGCTCTGGATTGCCTCGTTCGTGTCGAACGTGGGCACCTGGATGCAGAACGTGGGGGCCGTGGGGCTGATGACCGAGCTGACGGATTCGCCCGTGCTGGTGGCCCTGCTCCAGACGGCCTCGGCGCTGCCCGTGTTTCTGCTAAGTTTACCCGCCGGTGCCCTGGCCGATTTGCTCGACCGGCGCAAGCTGCTCATCCTCACCCAAACTTGGATGGCCTTGGTGGCTTTGCTGCTGGCGGGCATGGCTTTCGGCGGATTTGCCTCGCCCTGGCTGCTGCTGAGCCTCACGTTTCTGCTGGGGCTGGGCGGGGCGCTCAACAACCCGGTGTGGCAGTCGGTAACGCCCGAGGTGGTGCCGCCCGCCGATTTGCCCCAGGCCATTGCCCTCAACAGCGTCAGTTTCAATCTGGCCCGGGCAATAGGGCCGGCGCTGGGTGGCCTGGTTATCGGCTACTTCTCGGCCGGGGCGGCGTTTCTGCTCAACGGGCTGTCGTTTCTGGGCACTATTTACATGGTGTACAGCTGGCAGCGTCAGCCCCAGCCAGTGAGCACGCTGGCCACCGAGCGGCTGGTTATGGCCATGCGCGGCGGGCTGCGCTACGCCCGTTTCGCGCCCCCGGTCCAGCGAATTTTGCTGCGCGGAGCCGCTTTCACGTTCGGGGGTAGTGCGCTGTTTGCCCTGATGCCGGCCGTGGTAGCCCAGCGGCTGCTCCGACCTACGTCGTTCTACTCACTGCTGCTCACCTGCATGGGCCTGGGCGCGGTGCTGGCGGCCGTGCTGCTGCCGCGCCTCAACCGCCGCCTGAGCATTGATAGTCGGGTGGCGCTGGCCACGACCGTGTTTGCCGGCGGATTGCTGGGCCTGGGCTATGTGGATGCGCCGTGGCTACTATACGGGGCGCTGGTGCTGGTAGGCATGGCCTGGATGCTGGTGCTCAACTCGTTCAGTGTGGGCGTACAAACGGTGGTGCCGCGCTGGGTGCAGGCGCGCACCATCAGTATTTACCTGCTCGTTATTCAGGGCGGTATGGCGGTGGGCAGCGTGGTGTGGGGCGCGGTTGCCGAGCGGGCGGGCCTGCCGGTGGCGTTGGCGGGTTCGGCCGGCTGGTTGCTGCTGAGCTTGCTGCTGGCCCGTCGCTACTCGCTGCAAACGGCTCCCGAAGCCCTCGACCATACCCCCACTCGCCAGCGCCCTGCGCCTGTGCTGGCCGAGCAGCCCGACCCCACCGAGGGCCCGGTCATCACGACTACAACCTACCGCGTGGCCCCAGAAAACCGGGCGGCCTTCACCTACTACATGGAGCAGTTGGGGCGCATCCGCCGCCGCGAGGGAGCCATCGGCTGGGGCTTGTACGCTGATTTGGCCGACCCCGACCGGCTCATGGAATACTTTCTCTCGGAGTCGTGGGAGGAGTATTTGCGCCAGCACCAGCGCGGGGTGGGCCGCGAGGAGGCCAAGCTGAAAGTGAGTCTGCGCCAGCTGCACGAGGGGCCCGGGCGGCCGCACGTGTCGCACCTGCTAGCCCAGCATTACCACCCGGTAGCTGGCCAGACGCCCATGCCGCCCGGCAGCACCCGCCTGATTGCCAGCACCGCCGGCGAGGCCACCTGAGCCAAAACGGGTAGGGTGCGGGGCTTGTCTCCGCCCCGCCGTTGAACGGTAACGCGTGGTTTCGTTTAGCGGCGGGCGGGGACAAGCCCCGCACCCTACCCGTTCTGCATACCTATCTTTTCAGCCTGAGGCGGAATAAATTCGGCGCCGTTGTCGTTCTACTGACAACCTTCCGGTACTGCCATACTCTCTTATTAGCGCCGTTCCGGCAAGGTAGTTGCCTTCCTGCAAACGCACTCTACTCCACCTATCCATGACTATCAACCTTCGATTTTTCCGGCGCTTTGCCGGCCTGCTGGCTACCGGCCTGCTGCTGGGCGGCACCGTTTCGGCCCAGAGCAGCGGCAGCGGCCAGCGCGATGTGCTACGCGAAATCACCGATGTGGTGGGCCTGAAGCCCCGCTTCCAGCTGCGTGCCACCAGCGAGGTGCAAAACGCGGCGGCCGTAGTGTATGGTGGTCAGCGCTATCTGCTCTACAATCCGCAGTTCGTGTCGGCCGTGAACCGGGCCGGCCGCACCGACTGGGCAGGCATCAGCATTCTGGCTCACGAAATGGGCCACCACCTCAACGGCCACACCTTGCGCGCCGGCGGCTCCAACCCCACCGACGAGTTGGAAGCCGACGAGTTTTCGGGCTTCGTGCTGCGCAAGATGGGCGCCAGCCTCGCCCAGGCGCAGGCCGGCATGGCCGTAGTGTCCGATGAGCAGGCCTCCCCCACTCACCCCGGCCGTCGGACCCGCCTGACGGCTATCGGCCAGGGCTGGCAGCGGGCCAGCCAGCAAATTACGGCCAGCACTCGCGGAGTTGCTCCTTCGGCCGAGCCTGCTATGATGACTACCCAGCCCGCGCCGGTGCGGCAGGTAGTAGCCCGCCGCGCCGCGCCGGTAAGTGTGTTGGGTAAAATAACATTTCAGGCCAAGCCTGAGGTCGATTTCTACGTGACCGACCGCCTAAGCGTAGTGCGCCTCGACCGCGCCGGCCAGGCTGCCGAAGTGGTCGGCCGCCTCACCCGCTCCGAAAGCCTCAGCTACCCTTATGTGCTTATCGACGGCCAGCAACGCCGCCTCTACATCAGCCGGATGGGCGAAATCTACGACCCCAACGGCCGCCAAGTAGCCATGTTGACGGACCCGTCGTAGGTGAGAAGTGAGAAGTGAGAAGTGAGAAAAGGAACGTCATGCTGAGCGCAGCCGAAGCATCTCTCCCGCTTGGTTGCAGTGCTAATTCAACGAAGCGGGAGAGATGCTTCGACTCCGCTCAGCATGACGTTCTGTTTCCATAAGTCGGCCGGCTTTCTGCAAGGAGAGCTGGCCGTTTATCTTTAAGCCTCATTTTCGCTTTAACACCATGCCCGTTTACCCGTTTTTGCTGGTTGATGCCTTTACTGATACGGCGTTGGGCGGCAACCCCTGCGCCGTGGTGCTCGATGCCGACGACCTCAGTCACGCCCAAATGCAGCGCCTGGCCCAGGAGTTCAACCAGTCGGAAACGGCCTTTGTACGCCGCTCGGCGGTGGCCGAGTTCGGGGTACGCTACTTCACGCCGGGCGAGGAAATTCCGTTGGCCGGCCACCCCACCATTGCTACCATTACGGCCCTGCTGCACACCGGCCGCCTGCCCCGCCCCACCGATGGCCGCCCCCACGACCTACAGCTGGAGTTACTGCACGGCCCGGTAGCCATCCGGGTTTCGCCTGCCGAAGCCGGCCTGCCCCACTTCATCCGTATGACCCAGCGCCGCCCCGAATTCGGGCCGCTGCACGAGCCGGCCGAGGTGCTGCCGCTGTTCGGCCTAATGCCCGCCGACCTGCTGCCCGGCGCCGTGGTGCAGACGGTGAGCACCGGTACGCCCCAGCTTATGGTGCCGCTGCGCGACGCGGCCACGTTGCGGCGGGCCCACCTACCCGACCCGATGGCGCTGGATGCTTACCGCCGGGCCAGCGGCTTTTTCAGCTCCCACCTGTTTTGCCTCGAAGGGGCCACGCCCGGCGGCACCACCTTCGCCCGCCACTTCTGCACACCCCCCGACCTGCCCGAAGACCCGGTAACCGGCTCGGCTACCGGCGGCATGGCCGCCTACCTCTGGCACTACGGCCTGCTTTCCACTCCCGATTTCATTGCCGAACAGGGCCACTGGATGGGCCGCCCCGGCACAGTCCATGTAGCGGTGCAGGGCCCTCCCGAAGCCATCGAGGCTGTCCACATCAGCGGCCAGGGTGTGGTAGTGGTGCAAGGCGAGCTGCGGCTGTGATTGGGGAAGGTAGAACTGCTATTCGAACGATGTAGGGTGCGGGGCTTGTCCCCGCCCGCCGTTGAACGATTCAGACCTGAGCCGTTCAACGGCGGGCGGGGGCAAGCCCCCCCCCCC
>NZ_JABKAU010000016.1 GCF_013377885.1 Hymenobacter lapidiphilus | reverse complement strand
GCGAAAGCAGAAGGGCCACTCCGCAAGGAGTGGCCCTTCTGCTTTACGTCGTGTAGCAGATGACTAGCCGCGCATCTTACGTACGATAAACCAGAGCAGTAGCACTAGCAGAAAGACGCCAATTAGGCCCGTCCAGGCCCCGGCCTTAAAGATGGTGCCAATGGCGTCGCAGCTGCTGAGCGAGAAAGTGAGCAGTACCAGTAAGGCCGCAGTGAGGGGGAAGCGCAGAGTGTTCATGGCAGGAAGGGGAGAGTAAATAGTCAGTTCCCGAGTATTCGGATCTTCCCTGCGTGTACTGTTCCTGCCGGTAAAAGGTTGATTGACGCGAATTAACCCATAAAAAAAGAGGGTCGTCTATCCGTAGATAGGCGACCCTCATACTTGGCGCTCCCTCCTGGGTGCTAATAATACGCATATACGCCTCAAAAAGGGCTTAAAACGCCATTTCGCCCTGGTTTTCGCCCTGCTAAAATTAAGGCACTCAGGTCCCGGTTGAGGGTCCCTGCAGGGAGCGAAGCCTACTCCACCCGGCCCCGAATAATATCCACCACCTTCCACAACCCACGAATATCCTCGCCCGCCACGGTCAGCATGCCGGCCTGGGGGTTGTCGGAATGTAGCACCAGCTGCTGCTTGGTCAGCAGGTCATTATCCTTGATTCGCTTTATCGTCAGCTGGTTGCCGAACGTGGCCACGTATACCCCGCTCACCGTGTACTTGATATCCGCCAGCGGAACCGGCGTTACAGCTACCAGCATGCCGGCGCGTAGCTGCGGCTCCATTGAGTCACCGTTAATCTCGAACACCAGCGTACCTGGCTTGCGCAGCTCGGGGCTGGGGTTGTAAATCCGCATCGTCTCGTACTGCCCGTAGTCGCCCTCCGTGGCAATTAGCTCCACGAAGCCAGCCCGCACCGGCACCGTGACGAACGGGCAGTCGATGTACTCCTCATCCGCAAACTTACCGAACACGACTACGTCGCCGCCATTGGTGCCGGTGCTCTCCATGGGCCCGCCGCCGAACCACAGCCAGTTGCGGCTAATCTCCAGGTCCGAGACAATAGCCTCCAGCACTTCCGTACTGGGCTGGTGCCGGCCACCCTCCAGCTGCGCGATGGTGGGCCGCGAAACATTCAGCAGGTCGGCCATCTGCTGCTGGGTCAGGCCGCGGGCCTGCCTAACAACTTTCAGCCGCTCCGCCATGCTCAGTTCCGGTAACGGGCTAACTGAGCTTATTTTTTTGCGTTCCACCGTATTCATTATGTAACATTTGGTAAGTTTTACCTACATTGGAGCGATGTATCTCAATCAAAGGTAACATAACAAAACTAAAATGCAACCATTTGAAACCGTGACTACGCCGGCCGACCTGCGAATGTTGTTGCCGCACGGCGCAATATCCAGCATTGCCCGCTCCCTCAAAATGTCGCACGCGGCCGTGTCCAAGGCTTTGCAGAAGGCCCGGCCGTCCCACCCCGCCGTGGCCGAGGCCGTGCGCCTCATCAAAGAGGCCGGCTCCCAAAACGTCCAGCACGACCTTAACCAGCTTACAAAATAGCCCCGCCATGATGCTGTTCTTCCCCGCCAACCAGCCCTACCCCCAACGCCCGCTGCCGCCCGCGCCCTACCTGACCGAGGAGCCCCGCGAGGCCACTACTGCCCTGGAGGCCGCCGTGCGTGCCTGCCCCAAAACCCGCCTCACCGGCGACCATGCCCGCCCCACGCCCGCCCATTGCCAGGAGCTGGCCGAGGCGCTGGAAAGCGGCTACCTGACCCACCGCGAGGCCGTGTGGCTGGAAATCTGGCAGTACGAGTTCGACGCCAACACCATGGCCGCCGTGCTGCCGCCGGTGCAGCGCATGCTGCGCCACCGCCAGCTATCCGGCGGCGCCCCGCGTCCCCAGAATGGCGGCTGGTTCTGGCCCGAGGCCGCCGCGCCCGCCCCAGCGGCCAATCCAACTCCCACTCCCGTCGTCGCGCCACCCGCCCGCCGGGGCCGGCCCCGCAAAACCCGCCCCAGCCATGACTGAGCTAACCACTATCACTGCCGACGGCCTGCACATCACTGTGCGGATGCCCGACAACCACGAATGGGTGCGCGAGTCACTGGAGCGGGCCTGCGCCGCCGAGGCCCGCCGCCAGCTCGAAGCCTCGCCCGCCCCCGACCCGGCCTACTCGGTGCCCCGCACGGCCGAGCTGCTGGGCCTGCACCCCGAAACCCTGCGTGATTACATGCGCCTGCCCGGCCACCACCCGCGCCGCCTGCACTATGTCACCGGCGAGTCCAGCCGCGGCGACCGGGTGCTGCTGTCCCAAATCAACGACTGGCAGCACCGCAACCGCACCGATGCCGAGCCGGTAACCGCCCCGCCGCCCCGCGTCCGGGGCCGCCGCGCCAGCCGGCCATCCTGATTCGCTACCCGGCAACGGTAGACTCATCCGCCGCCGCTAAAGGCGGCCCAACTCCTCATTCCCCCATGTCCCAGCTACTGCCAACTGTCGGGCCGGATAGTCCGGAGGCCACTACGTCCATCATCACCATTCAGAAGGCCAAGGTCAAAGACCAGCACCTGACCTGCGAATTCACCGAGCAGCGTACCCCGGAGGCCCCACCCCGCACCTTCGCCCTGACCTGTGCCGAGCAGGTCCACGCCGACTTGCCCCACGCCCTCAGCCGCCTGGTGCCCCACCTGTGCCTGCTCACCGAGCAACTGGCCGAAACGCCCGACTTCTGGCCCGACGATTCCGAAGAGCTACCGGCCCTGTTCGAGGCCTTCACCTTCACCGGCTTCTCGATAGGTCGCTACCAGGGCGGCGTCACGCTCATCGGCCAGCGCGAGCTAACCGGCGGCCGGGTGCTCAACCTGACCACGCCCTACCAGTCCTTCGACGACGAGCAGGCCAGCTACTCCTACACCGGCCTGCTCGAAACCACGCTACAGACTGCCTTGGTGGAAGTGGAAGCGGCCCTGCGCGGCAAATGCACCGACTACCGCCAGTTGGCTCTGGCTTTTAGCTGATAGCTTTTCCGCCTTCACGGCCCGAAAGCCAAGCGGGTATTCCTCCTGAACATAAGCTAACAGCTAGCAGCTGTCAGCTAAAAGCTCAAAACATGAAGCTTCCGGCCATCCAGTTCTACCCCGGCGACTGGCACAAGGACCAGGGCGTCCAAGCCCTCGACCTCGCGCAGCGTGGGGCCTGGTTCGAGCTGCTGCTAATGATGCACGACAGCGACGAACGCGGCGTGCTGCTCGTCAACGGCCAGCCCATGCCCGATGCCGTTATTGCCCGCCGCCTCGGTTTGGATAACCAAACGGCCAACCAAATGCTAACCACCCTGCTCGACTACGGCGTGGCCAGCCGCCGCGAGTCCGACGGCGCGCTGTTCTGCCGCCGCATGGTCAAGGATGAGCGGCTGCGCCGGATACGCACGGAAGCGGGTAAAAAGGGCGGTAACCCCAATTTGCTTAACCAAGCATCTAAGCAAAAGCCAACCACCCGGGTTAAGCAAATTCCAACCCCTTCATTTTCATCTTCAATTACAACTTCAGTAAAAGAGAGTGAGGCGGCTGACGCCGCCCCGCCCGCCCGCACTGCTGAGAAGAAAGTTGAAAAGCCAGCCGGCAAGCGTTCCAAAGGAGGCCCGCCGCCCGCACTGGCTGAAGTCCGGGAATACGCCAACGAGCAGCACCCCGGCAGCGCCGACGCCCAAACGGAAGCCGCCACCTTCCACGACCACTACGAAAGCAACGGCTGGCGCGTCAGCGGCAAAACCCTGATGGTGGACTGGCGCGCCTCCTTCCGCAACTGGATGCGCCGCCGCCCGCAGTTCCAGGCCGCGGCGGCCGCCCGCACCGGCACCGGGCCACCCGCCCCGACCCGCGCCCGCACCGCCCCCAAATCCACCGACCCCGCCCGCTGGAGCTAACCCGGCACCCCCACCATGGCCCCGCACAGTCCTGCTCGCCCCGCCGTTTCCGCACCCGCCACCGGCCAGCTGCCCCCGCAGGCCCTCGACCTGGAGGCGGCTGTCCTCGGCGCGGCCCTGCTCGAAGCCGATGCCCAGCGCACCCTGCTGGCGCTACTGCCCACCGAGGAGGTGTTCTACTCCGCCGCCCACCAGCAGGTGTACCTGGCCATCCGCGACCTGGTGCAGGCGGGTGACCACGCCGACCTGCTTACCGTCGTAGCCCGGCTGCGCCACCGGGGCACGCTGGCGCGCACCGGCGGCCCGCACTTCATTGCCCAGCTCACGCAAAAAATTAACTCCGCCGCCCACCTCGATACCCACTGCCGCATCCTGCAGCAGCAGTATGCCCGCCGCGTCGTCATCCGCGCCGGCACTGAGCTGGCCGCCCACGGCTACGACGATTCCCGCGACCCGCTGGAGCTGCTGGCCACCGCCCAAACCTACCTCACCAGCCTTCACCGCTCCCTTGAAACCAAGCCCGGCCAGACCGCCGCCGCCGCATTCGACGCCACGTTCGAACGCCTCGCCCAGTCCGTCGGCCAGCACGGCCTGACCGGCATACCCACCGGCCTCACCCAGCTCGATGGCCTTACCGGCGGCTGGCAGCCCGCCGACCTCATCATCCTGGCCGCCCGGCCCGCCATGGGCAAAACCGCCGCCCTGCTGCACTTCGCCCGCACCGCCGCCCTCGACCACAGCCACCACACCGCCATCTTCAGCCTCGAAATGCCCACCCTGCAGCTTATGCAGCGCATGATTGCCAGCGAAGTACCCGGCTACTCCAACTCCGACCTGCGCCGCGGCAACCTCCCCGGCGGCCTGGGGCAGGTGGCCCACATCCGCGAGCAGGCCCAACGCCTGCGCACCCACGGCCACCTGCTGCACCTCGACGACACGCCCGGCCTGAGTATCCAGCAACTGCGCGCCAAGTGCGCCCGCCTCCACGCCCAACAGCCCCTGAGCCTCGTTCTGGTCGACTATATCCAGCTCATGCGCGGCGATACAAAAGGTAACCGCGAGCAGGAGGTAGGCAGCATCAGCCGCAGCCTGAAAGAGCTGGCCAAGGAGCTCAACGCGCCCGTCCTGGCCCTGTCCCAACTCTCCCGCGACGTGGAGAAAAGGGGAGGGGAGAAGCGCCCGCTGCTCTCGGACCTGCGCGAGTCCGGCAGCCTGGAGCAGGACGCCGATTGCATCATCTTCCTCTGGCGCGGCGAGTACTATAAAATCGCCGAGTATGAGGACGGCACCGCCACCGCTGACACGATTTTGTTCGACATAGCCAAGCACCGCAACGGCGCCACGGATGAAGTAATAGCAGGGTGCAACCTGCGGAGGGGTCTATTTAAAGATATGTAACATGTTAGTATAGAGCAATAAATTCAAATACCGAGTCTAAGAAAGTTGTACGAGAAGCATGCTCAACCTAGATTCGTACTTTTAGTAAACCTTGTATTTATGTCTCTTAGCGACCACTCCCTCATTCGTGACAATGCCGAGCGAGGAGCAGTGGCTGATTTCTTAACTGCCCATTTAGCCGAGCCCGGTGCCGAGTGTGCTTTCGTTTCAGCATACTTCACCATTAATGCCTACCATCACTCAAAGCTGAAAGGTCAGTTCGACGGCATTAAAAAGCTGCGCTTCCTATTCGGAGAGCCCAACTTTCTCAACCTCGACCCCGAGAAAACATCAGTTAAAGAATTTCGGCTAGCCGGTGACCAACTCAGCCTGTACAACGCCTTAAAGCAGCGCGAGGCAGCCCGTGACTGTGCCCAGTGGATTTCCGATAAAGTGGAAATTCGCTCAATGGTGAAGCCAAACTTCCTCCACGGCAAGCTCTACCACATCAGCCAGCACGGCGGCAAAATCCAGGAGGCCATCATGGGCAGCTCTAACTTCACGGTGGCTGGCCTTGGCCTCACCAAGCGTGCTAACAGAGAGTTAAACATGGTGGTGGACAGCAAAGCCACCGTCCAGGACCTGAAGCAGTGGTTTGAAGAACTTTGGACTGACCCTACGTTGGTCCGTGACGTGCGGGAAGAGGTGCTTAAATACCTGCGCCAGCTATATGTAGATACCCCCCCTGAATTAGTCTATTACAAAACGCTCTATCATCTGTTCGGTAGGTTTTTGGAAGAGCAGGTGAAGGGCGGGCTGCTGACTGAAAAAACAGGTTTTTACGAATCTGAAGTCTGGAATCAGCTTTATTCTTTTCAGAAGGATGGCGTACGCGGTGCTATCAATAAGCTGCTACGGCACGGAGGCTGCATTATAGCCGATTCCGTGGGCTTAGGCAAAACGTTTGAAGCCTTGGCGGTGATTCGCTACTTCGAATTGCTAAACGGCCGGGTACTGGTTATCTGCCCCAAAAAGCTAAGTGAGAACTGGACCATCTACCAGGCGCACAAAGGCGACAGCCTCAACCCCTTTAAAAAAGACCGGTTTTCCTACACCGTGCTCTACCACACCGACCTGAACCGGCCGGCAGGTGCGGTGGCCGCGGCCGATGGCATCAACCTCGACAACTTCACTTGGGGTGCCTACGACTTGGTAGTAATTGACGAGTCGCACAACTTCCGCAACAGCTCGACGGCGAAAGACGGACGCGGCCCCACCCGCTACCAGCGGGTTCTGAACGACGTCATTGCCTCTGGAGTCAAAACCAAGGTGCTACTGCTCTCGGCCACCCCGGTCAACAATACCCTGCGCGACTTGCGCAACCAGCTTTACCTCATCACCGAGGGCAAAGACGACGCCCTGGCCGCCACCACCGGCGTAGCCAACCTAGGCCAGACCCTAAAGCTGGCCCAAAGCCAGTTTACCCAGTGGGCCGAGGGCAAGCCCGGCCACGAGCGCAACGCCCAGGAGCTGTTTGAAAAGCTGGACTCCGGGTTTTTCAAGTTGCTCGATGAGATGACCATTGCCCGCTCGCGCAACCAGATTAAGCGCAACTACGACTCGAAGGAGATGGGCGAGTTCCCCAAGCGCCTGAAGCCGCTGGCGGTATTCCCGGACATTGATTTGAAAGGTAAGTTCCCCAGCTATGATGCCGTAAACAAGCTTATTGAGGGCTACCAGCTTTCGCTTTACAACCCCTCTCGTTACGTGCGGGAAGAGTACAAAGCCTATTACGAAGACGTTGCCCGCCAGCAGATGCAGCTGCGCATTGCCACCTTCACCCAGGCCAAGCGCGAGATGACGCTCATCAACATGATGAAAATCGGATTTCTGAAGCGCCTAGAAAGCTCCGTCAAGTCGTTCCAGATTTCGATGGGCCGGACGCTGGAAAAAATGCAGGCGCTACAGAAGCGCATTCACGCTTTTCAGACCCACCAGGCTGCTAATCCTGACATCGACTTTGCCGATATTCAGCCCGAGGCCGACCCCGAAGGCGACGACGACCTGGCTGCCGTGCTGGAAAATTTCGTGGGCAAAAACCTCAAGTTCAACCTCGCCCACTTGCGCCTCGACGACTGGCTCACCGACCTGCGCGATGACTTCGACCGGCTTTCTACCCTGGAAAGCATCGCGGCCGTCATCGACGGCACCCGCGACGCCAAGCTGGCCGACCTCCGCCAGTTGATTACCGACAAGCTGGCCGCCCCGCTCAACGGCCAAAACAAGAAGATTATAGTTTTCACTGCCTTCGCCGACACCGCCAGCTACCTCTACCAGCAGCTGCACGGCTGGCTGCGCGATACCCATAACGTGCATACTGCCCTGGTTTCGGGCGGCGCTGGCACCAACCAAACAACGTTCACCCCCGCTGGTTTCGCCCGTCAAACCGACTTCAACGCCATTCTCACCAACTTCTCGCCGGTTTCCAAGAAGCGGCATTTGCAGGCCAAAATGCCGCAGCAAGGAGAAATTTCGGTGCTCATCGCCACCGACTGTATTTCGGAAGGTCAGAACTTGCAGGACGGCGACTACCTCGTGAACTACGACATTCACTGGAACCCCGTGCGCATCATCCAGCGCTTCGGCCGCATCGACCGCCTCGGGTCCATCAACACGCGGATTCAGCTGGTAAACTTCTGGCCCACACCTCACCTCGACAAGTACATCAACCTCAAAAGCCGTGTCGAGGCCCGCATGGCCCTGGCCGACATTTCGGCCGCCGGCGACGACAACCTGCTCGGCAACGACCGCCAGCTGGAAGAGTTAATTGCCGAGGATGAACTGAAATTCCGCGACCGCCAGCTGCTACGCCTCAAAGACGAGGTGCTGGACCTCGAAGACCTCCAGGACAGTGTTTCGTTATCAGACTTCACGCTCGATGATTTCCGGGCCGAGCTGCTGCGCTACCTCGATGCCCACCGCCAGGAACTCGAAAATGCCCCTCCCGGCCTCTACGCTGTAGTGCCCGCCCCCGGCGGCGACTACGCGCATCTCGGCGGCCCCGACTACGACAAACTCAGCGACGCCCAGCGCCAGGTGCTGCGCCCCGGCACGGTGTTCTGCCTACGTCAGCTGCCCGCTCCAAATACTGGCCTCGACGGTACAACCGGCTCTGCTGCCACCAACCGCGACGAGGAGTTGGACAAAGTGAACCCCCTGCAGCCCCACTTTCTGGTGTATGTGCGCCAGGATGGTACCGTGCGCTACAACTACGTCAACGCCAAGCAGACCCTGGAAATGCTGCGCCTGCTCTGCGTGGGCCAGACTGAGCCTATAGAACAGCTCTGCGACCTGTTCAGCACTGAAACCGGCGACGGGCATGACATGAGCGTCACTAATGAGTTGCTGAACAAGGCACTGGCTGCTATCAAAGCCACTTTCCGCAAGAGAGCCAACTTACACCTCAAAGCTGACCGCGCCGCTACGCTTATGGCTGCTCCGGAAACAGAGGGATTTGAGTTGGTTACGTGGGTAGTCCTTCGATAGCAGAGGCCACCAGCTTCTTCAACTAAAAGTTTGCTTTTTCAGCTTCCTGAGAGAAGCAAGGGCGCGAAGGGTGCCTGCCCGCCGCGATTCCCTACATTTACCTGCGTATGCTTACCACGTCCAAAAACCCAATTGCCGCCGCCCTCGCTGCCTTCGCGCCTACCGCGATAAATCAGCCAGTTAACTTATTCGCGGCCGGCATCAACTTATTCAATACCCTCGGCTACGACACCAGCCGGCAGTCGCCCTTGCCTGATAACACGGCGCAGGGTTTTATCAGTGACTACGTAACCGCCACGGACAACTTCAGCCAGGAACGAGCTCGGACGAAAGAGTGGAAGCGCATTGAGCTGTTGTTTCAGCTAACCCAGGCGGAGGTCATCAACCAGGTGTCCCTCTTTGATACACGGCAGGTCGACCGTACCCGTATCGAAACCTACCTGTTTTGGGCTATCGAGCTGAGCGGCGACGGCTATACCCGCACCGATTTAGCCCAAATGACGCGCGAGCTCAATCGGCTGTTTCCCATGCCTTGCCTCGTGCTTTTTCGCTACGGTGACTGCCTCACGCTAGCAGCTATCAATCGCCGACTAAATAAGAAAGACGAAGGCCGCGACGTGCTTGAGAAAGTGACGCTAGTCAAAAGCATCAACCTCGAACACCCGCACCCCGGCCACATCGCCATCCTTCAGGACCTCAGCTTCGGTGAGCTGTACCAGCGTCACCGCTTCGATTCCTTTGTAGCCCTTCACCGTGCCTGGCAGGAAACACTGGATATTGCCCTGCTCAACAAGAAATTCTACCGCGAGCTATACACCTGGTACGAGTGGGCCGCCCACCCCGAAAGTGGCGTGCGTTTTCCGCGCCCAGCCAGCGAAACCGCTGGCCTGTCCGGCGAAGAGCTGCAAAAATCAGAAGACGCTTACCGCCGTCTCAGCCTCATCCGGCTACTCACGCGCTTGATTTTCGTGTGGTTCCTGCGCGAAAAGAAGTTGGTGCCCGCCGACTTGTTCGATGCAAAAAATACCTTGCCCGACTACCTCAAGAAATTCAACGCTACCGACCCCAATAGCAGCGCCTTCTACCAGGGCATCTTGCAAAACCTTTTCTTCGCCACCCTCAACACGCCTATGAAACGTGATGTAGAGGCCCGAATGAAAAAGGACCCAGCAGCTGCCGACGAGCTTCGCCGCTTCCTGACTGTAGGCGACTATAATGCCTACACCGACCAGACCAAGTACCGAGGCGAAGAGCTGTTTAATGATTCCAACGCAGCATTAGGCCTGTTCGAAACCGTACCTTTCCTCAACGGCGGGCTGTTTGAGTGCCTTGACACGGTTGACGAAGGCAAAGAAGTACGCTTCGATGGCTTCTCCAGTAACCCAAAAAAGCGGGCCACGGTACCTAATGTGCTGTTCTTTGGCGAAAAGAAGGGCCTCGACCTAGTGCAGGCATTTGGTGGCGACAAAAAGCAGCGCCAGGTGAATGCATTGGGTCTGGTGCGCATTCTGGAAAAATACAAGTTCACCATTGCCGAAAATACGCCCCTGGAGGAAGAGGTAGCTCTCGACCCTGAGCTGCTCGGCAAAGTGTTTGAGAATCTGCTGGCCACCTACAACCCCGAAACGCAAACCACGGCCCGTAAGCAAACCGGTTCATTTTACACTCCGCGTGAGATTGTGAACTACATGGTGGATGAAAGTTTGAAAGCCTACCTGGCCCAGGCGCTGCCGCCCACCATTGCACCCGACGACCGTCTAACCCAGCTGTTTGACGACGCCCGTCCCGACACCGAAAACCCCTTCGGTGCCAATAGTCCCGACTCGGTGCTCCTTGTGGATGCCCTTTCGCGCTGTCGCATCCTGGACCCTGCCTGTGGCTCAGGGGCTTTCCCAATGGGCATCCTGCACCGCATGGTGATGCTGTTGCGTCGTCTCGACCCCGATAACCAGCGGTGGCGGCAAACTCAATTGGCCTTGGCTGAGGCCAAACTAGCTGAAGCCAAAGCCGAAAAGGACCCTGAAATTCGTAAGAATGCGGTGGTTGCCGCTAATCAGCATATGACGGTGGTGCTCGATTCCTTTCAAAAGGACGCCGAAGCTGCCGAGTTAACTAATACCCACCTAACCGAGGCTCAGCGCCGCCAGAACTACGCTCGCAAGCTGTTCCTGATTGAAAACTGCATCTACGGGGTAGATATCCAGCAGATTGCAGTACAGATTGCTAAGCTGAGATTCTTTATTTCACTCGTGGCCGAGCAGCGTGTGGATGATAGCCAGGAGAATCGCAACATATTGGCCATGCCAAACTTGGAAACCAAGTTCGTGGCTGCTAATACACTTATTGAACTGGAAAAAGGAAAGGGCACTTTTGAACACCCGCTTGTAAAACAACGCGAGAGCGAGTTACAGAATTTGCGCCGAGAGTTGTTTTTTGTTCGGCGCTTCCCTGACAAGAAACGTCTGCGTGTACGGGAAAAGGATAAACGCCAACAATTGCGTGAAGCGTTAATATTGAGTGGATTCGGTGAAAAAGCTGCTTCACAAGCTGCTGATTGGAGCCCGCTTGACGTAATGCATGCTGCAGGCTATTTCGACCCTGAAACTATGTTCTACATCAATGATGGTTTTGATATAGTAATTGGTAACCCTCCATATGGAGCCAAGTTAGAGAAGTACTATAAAAGCTTGTATCCAGAGACTAGCTATGGTGGGATAGAATCTTATAAATATTTTATAGACAGGGGTTTAAGGTTGACAAAGATATCTGGCATCTTGTCATATATAACATCTGACTCATACCTTGAGAAGGAGAGCTTCGTTGACTTAAGAAAATTCATTCTAAAAAACAGTTCCTCTGTTAAAAACCATAAACTTGGGCTAGGTATTTTTGAAAATGTAGGGTTGCCCACATCCATTCTTTTTGCCGTTCGTCATAATAAAGAAACTGCGAAATTATATGTGTCAGACTTATCGGATTTGTCAATTGAAGTTTATATGCCCCTGGCTGACTCATATTTGCGCCGAGTTGAATGGAAGGACAGTGCAAATTTCCTATTCGGTTCAAAATCGAATTTGATTGATGAAAGCGGTACACGTCCATTGATTGAATTGTACGACCAAGTTATGGGTGTTAAAATTTATCAAGTTGGTAAGGGCCTTCCTAAACAAACGAATCATGAGATTGAGAATGATATTTTCGTTTCAACAAAAAAGCAAGGTGCAAACTGGCTTAAGTTTATTGATTCTGGCGTCAAGAGGTACTTTCTGGAGCAAGATGTTAAGTTCATTAATTACGGTAAGTGGCTAGCAGAGCCCAGAGAACTCCGGTATTTTGCCCCTCCTAAAATCCTTATAAGGGAAGTAGTGAATCCCCGCGTTTATGCATGCTATGTTGAAGAGCCTGCTGTTGCTAAAAATACTATGGCTGTTATTGTCGAGAAGGACAAGAAACACAGCCTTAAGTTTCTACTGGCCCTGGTCAATTCATCTCTCTTTACTTTCTATATTCTGGAAAAATCCCCTAGAGGAGGCAATAAGTTATTTCCAAGTATAACTTCTGGTCTTATAAAAAAATTTCCAATTAAGAGTGTATCTGAAGAGGAGCAAATTCATTTTATCCGGTTGGTTGAATATATCATCTGGTTAAAAGAACAAGAGCCAAATGATTTAAGGACGCCTTTTTTTGAGCAGGTTATAGACGGAATGGTTTATGAATTGTATTTCCCTATAGCGATGCAAGCGGCAGGCTGTAATGTGTCCAAATACTTGCCTTTACTTCCGGCTCTTCATGCCGAACATGCATTAGCAGATAAACAGTTAAATAATTTGTATTCCATTATTGAGCATAAAGACCACCCCCTACGTAAAGCAATTTTCTTTATGAAAACAGTTGAGGAAGTTGTTATCGTTGAAAGCAAACGCAAATAATATATGCAACGCATTACTGAAATTCGTCTGCGTAATTTCCGAGCATTCGGTGACCGAGAAGAAATTATTACCCTTAAATATGGTGAAAATCTCTTGATATATGGGGAGAATGGAAGCGGAAAAAGTACGATTTATGCTGCTTTGCGTGACTTGCTGGATTCATCAGTAAATCCCGGTTTGGATTATACGCCCAACGTTTACTTGCCTGAAGAAGCACCTGGTCATGTATCTGTTACTTTTCGCGAAAAAGAGCCATACGTCAGGGATAGTACATTTGTCTTTGGTCCTGACTTGACTAGTCAACGTACTGCACAGACTGCTCAATTTTTGAAAGACGCGAACATGGCTCGCGCTTTTCTTAGCTACAAAGAAATTGTTCGCACTTATTTGTCTGAGCAAGCTGAGGCTAACAAACTATTTCAAGTACTTGTCGAAACATTGCTTTCACATCACGTGCTTAAATCTGTAAATGAAACAGTAGATGAGTGCTGGAATAAGCTAAGAGCGGACCTCAGTATGCACGGTAATTCCACGGAGTTTCGTGAGGCGGAGCAAAAATTAGCTTCGGTGCCAACAGGAAATGTTCCTAATTTCAAACAGAACTTAAATCTGTTGCTACAAGATATATTTCAGCAGCTGAATGGATTTTTAAGCACATATTTCAATCATGGTGTCGAGC
The DNA here is from genome assembly GCF_013377885.1 of Hymenobacter lapidiphilus. Taxonomy (GTDB): domain Bacteria; phylum Bacteroidota; class Bacteroidia; order Cytophagales; family Hymenobacteraceae; genus Hymenobacter; species Hymenobacter lapidiphilus. The sequence continues at coordinate 78,998 of NZ_JABKAU010000016.1, read as the reverse complement.
TAGGATATCAACTCAGTATTAAACGTGATTATAAAGAAGCATGGGGAGAATTAAGTTTAGAAGCAAGGTTTAATGGACATCAAATTTCTCGTCATTTCGCAGACTTTTTGAATGAAGCCCGACTGTCGGCTTTGTCAATCTGTCTTTATCTTGCTGCTATTAAATCCAATCCAAAACCTAATGAGTTTAGGTTGCTTTTCCTGGATGATGTTTTTATTGGACTTGATACTAGTAATCGTTTGCCTCTGCTTGAATTGCTGCATAAAGAATTTGTATTGGATGGTTACCAAATCATTCTCACAACTTACGACCGTGAATGGTTTGAACTTGCTAATAATTGGTTTGCCGCGCAAATTGCACCGTATCACTGGCAGCAATTAGAAATGTATGAGGAAAAAGTTGAGCGGGTACTCGGACAGCTTAGTATTTTGCCTACGGTTAGACCAGTTCTAATTTCTAACGAGAATAATTTGATTAAAGCGCAAAATTATTTTCGCGCCAAGGATTATCCTGCTGCTGGTAACTATCTGCGTAAATCAATAGAAGAGTGGCTGCAATCACACTTGCCGCTTGCTTATCGTATTTCAAGCGAAAGTGAACATGTCTTTAATAATCTGGAAGGCATGCTAAACGGGATGAAGAAATTTTATGAGCAGGCAAAGGAACCATTGCCTACTAAATTCAACACTAGCGCAAGTGTATTAAAACGGCTTGTATTTAATCCAGCATCCCATTTTGACCCTCGTAGTGCTTTGTATAAAAACGAGTTGGAGCAGGCTTTTGAATTGATGGATGAATTAATAAGTACTCCTAAGTTATCTATCCGTATTGTCCTTGCCCGCGGTTCATTGGTAACTTATGAATATGTTAACCCTATAACGCCCACTGAGTATAAAACCACTTTTGCCCTAACTGAAGACCTTTATTGTATTGATAAAGCTGGACGTTTTTCTAAATGGTTACCCTGTAAGTTTAAAATGCTAAGCTTCGAATTGAATAAAATAAACTCTACTGTAAACAAGGGCGAATTTAGTTTAGAAAACGGCGCGATAAAAATCCAAGAATTTTTGAAAGCACACAACGAAACTGTTGTTGTGGATTGGGAAAACGATTTTTTAACAGATAAGGGATTACGGTTGGCTGCTATTATCTAATGAATAATGGCCTTTACCACCTATTTAGGCTTGATACTGTGATGAGTACCGCTTACCCTGCCTACAGTCCCGAAGTATTCCAGCTTCAATACGATTCCCAGGATAAGCCCTGTGTCACAGCTTCCCAGCCCGGTCTGAAAGGTGCCATTGCTGCTAAAGTTGGCTACAAAATTTACGTGCTTGTAAACACGGCCGGAGTGCAGTACGTGGGCTGTACTCGCACCGGTATGGGTAGCCGCATCCGCATGGGGCACATGCGCAGCAAAACACCCAAGAATGGTTACCACGGTTATAAATGGCTAACCCAACCTGGTCTGCAGCTATACGTTTTCACGCTGCCCCAGGAGTTGCTGGCGCTGGCCACGGCCAGCCAAATAAGTCACTCCATCCTTGCCGAACGAATAGAAGCCGAGCTGGTCTACGCCGTGCGCGCCGCCACCGGCCACTGGCCCCTGAGCCAGCACGAAATCCACTTTCACAACCTCACCACCCAACCCGAAGCCGGCACGCTGACCACGAGTATGGCCGAGGCCATGTACGCGCAATTGGGCCAGCCTAAACTACAGCCTTCAAAAATTGCATGATGCCGAAGCCCTTTTTTACTGCAAAAGGATTAGAATTCTTTCGAAAACGTATAACGGAAAAGCCTATCGCTGTCAGAGATAATCTACAGGACGAGGCAGACAAAGAGCAGATAAGGGCACACATCATTTCTCCTAGTAATGAGTGGGCACGGCTCGTCATCGAGGCTTTGCCTGCCTACGAAGTCATTCAAGATAACCGAGTGCAGAGTGGGTTTGGCCAACTAAAGCAGTATTCGTGGGTTCGTCTTTACCTAAGTGAGTTTGGTGATGAAGGTATTTATTTCCGGCTTGGTGTTGATGGAAAGGGTAGCAAGCTGACCTATAACATTGATTATCGATGGGGAGCTAAAAACCCACTTTTATATGAGGAAACCCAGCGAATTGATAGTGCATTGAAACAGTCAGGTATCACTGACCAATCTATTTATCCGGAGAGTCTTTTACAGTATGATTGGTCCCGCCTAGTCGATGAAACAGTCAGTTTCATTAAGCAATATGAACCCCTATACCGGCGTCTGCACACGCTACTCAACGCTCACATGGTCGCTACAAAAAAAGCAAAGGAAGATGCTCATGCTGCTTTCGCTGCCAAATTTCCCAACCCCAACATCATCCTTTACGGCCCGCCGGGTACTGGCAAAACACACCACACCCTCGAGTTAGCCTACGAGCTGCTGATGGGCGAGCCGCCTGCTTCTTATGCTCTTGCACAAGAGCTTTTCCAGCAGGAGCTAGGCAAGCGGGTCGAGTTTGTAACCTTTCACCAAAGTTTCGGCTACGAAGATTTCGTGCAGGGCATCAAGCCGGAGGTCAATGACAAAGACCAACTAGTTTTCAAGCCTAAAAACGGCATCTTTTACGAAATAGCCCGCCGGGCCCGCGATGAGTTCAACCAGCAGGAGCAGCCCGACCGTCCTGGCCGACTACCATTTGATATTGTGTTCGACCGACTGGTGCAGCCGCTGGAAGTAAACGGTGAAGAGGTAGTCGTGAAGATGAAAACCGATAAGTACACTTTCCAGCTCATAGCTCTCACCGATACCTACCTGCGGTTCCGTCGACATGAGAATAAAACCGAAAGTAATCTGAAGCTCGATACGCTGCGAAGCCTCTACGAAGGTACCATTGGCTACAAGCAGGGCGGCTTGCAACTCTACTACCAGTATGTTGTTAATCGCCTCAAAGAACTAGCGGACGAAATAAAGCGCGAGGAGTATAGTGCCCATCTCCAGGTTGGTACCGGCGAGGTCGCCCCGCCCCGCAACTATGTCCTTATCATAGATGAAATCAACCGCGCCAACATCTCCAAGGTATTCGGCGAGCTGATTACCCTATTAGAAAAAGATAAGCGTCTCGGTGGCGATAACCCACTCTCCGTCACGCTGCCCTCTGGCGAGGCCAAGTTCAATGTGCCCGCCAATCTCTACCTCATCGGCACTATGAACACCGCCGATAAGAGCATTGCCCTGCTTGATATTGCCTTGCGTCGCCGGTTCGAGTTTCAGGCCCTCTATCCGATTTATGCCCAAGCCGACGGTACGCCCTTTCAACATGCTACGGCATTCCGGCAGCTCAACATAAACATCAGCGAGCAAAAGTCACGCGACTTTCAAATTGGTCATGCCTATTTCATGGACCGCCCTGATAAGCCTGCCGAGCCACTTGCTGACATTCTCAATAAAAAGGTGATTCCATTGCTTTACGAGTACTTCTTGAATGATGCCAAGAAGGTAAAAGCCGTCTTCAAGGATACCGGCCTGGAGGTACAGGAAGACCAAGCTACGGGCCTGCTGCGCTGTAGTCCGGTGGTATAAATGCCATGCAGCACCACTACCTCTACGAATACCGCACCCACCTTCATTTGGCCGAATTGGGCATCGACGCGGCTGCGCTGAACGAGCACCTACAGCAGCTGTGGGATAATCGGCCGCGCACCCCATCCTTCTGGCGTGCCCCCGATGACGACAGCTCCACCGCCCAGCGCTTCCTGCGTTTCCACGGCGAAGACGGTACCGTGAGTGCCCGCAACTACGTGGGCCAGATTTATTTTGAGGACCATATGCTGCACCTGCTGCCCAAGGTGTTTTACCCCGGCGAGGACCTGCCCGACGCCACCCCCGAAGATGACCCGCGCTTGCAGGCCATGCACGCGCATCTGTTCTGGTGGCTGAGCTACGCCCACAAGCTGCGCTTTCCCCGCTCGCTGGCCACCTTCTCAGCCCTACCGACCAACCTGCTCGAAGTTCTCATCCTGCTCTTTGCGCAGTACACCCACGAATTGCTGAGCCGCACGCACTACCAGCACTATCAGGAAGTAAGCGAAAACCTTGGCACCCTGCGTGGCCACCTCAATTTCGGCACCTACGCCACCTACTACGCCACCGGTCAGGGCCACCGCCTGCCCTGCACCTTCGATTCGTTCCAGCCCGACAACCGTTTCAACCGCATTCTCAAGTACGTCACCTACCAGCTGCTCAATCACACCAAGCAAACCCATACCCAGCAGCTGCTCCAGGAAATTCATTTCCAGCTCGACGAAGTAGCCGACCAACCAGCCACCCTCACCGACTGCGACCAGGTCCAGCTTTCCCCGCTGTTCGACGACTTCCGCGTAGTGCTCGACTACTGCCGTCTCTTCCTGGCCGACAGCGGCCCCCTTGCTGCCCACACCGAAGAGGTAAGGGTCTTCGCCATTCTATTGCCCACCGAAGTCATTTTCGAAGAATTCATCGAGGGTTTCGTTCGCACCCACTTGGATAATCAATTTCACGTCCGTGCCCAAGCAAGAGACTGCTACCTTGCCACTGCAACCCCAACCGGCGCTAAAACACAACGGTATTTCCAACTCCGCCACGACCTGCTGCTGGAGCGCAAGTCCGAGCAAAAAACCAAGGGAAAGCCCTTGGTTATCGATTCCAAATACAAGATTCTGCCTGTCAACGCCGCTGGTACCATTATTCCAGGAAGCGTAGCTCAAGCCGATATGTACCAGCTCGTGAGTTACGCCCTACGCCGTGGTACGCCGCACACCCACCTTTTCTACCCTGATTCCCTTCGCCACTCTGCCCACGATGCACCAGCTAACCGGTTGGACTACTTGGTGAAGGACAAACTGAGCGGCGCAGATGCCTCAATATCTGTATCAGCCCACCGGTTGCCGGTCACGTCCGTTGATGCTTTTGACACTACATCCGGTATCAGTGAGGCCATATTTGCTCAGGAATCGACCCTGGCAGACCGACTGCGGGCAGTGTTATCATTATCCAGTTAGATTGAGGTTATCGGAAAGACCGCATTTACTTCCCAATAAATCTCAGCCCCGTTGCGCCGCCAGGTTCTCCACCCGCGGCCACCACGCCCGCACCTTCGGTAGCCGCAGTTGCTGCCCGTTGAAGCGCTGCACGCCGTAGTCGTGTCCACCCAACTCCCCAAACCCTTCGGCCATCCGCACTCGGTAATCCACATCAATCCAGAACAGGTGCTGGTCGAAAGCGCGGTGCAGATTGGGGCATAGCGCCAGCCCATTCCCAATGGTATCATCCCGGCTCACCGACCATGGCACGATGTGGCAGGCGTCCAGCAGGGGCGCGGTTCCGGTGGTGCTCACCAGTTGCAGCCCCGACACGGCACAGGTCGACTGGTAGGCTCGCAGCACTTCCCGCACGAACACGCCGCTACGCTCGGCCAGGGCCGTTTCATCGGCCACGTCCACCGCCCGGTTGTACACGGCCGCTGGCTCCTCCAGCATCTGTCGGCCCAGCTCATCGAGCCGTTCCAGGCCCGCCCGCGGCCGGAAGTAGTGGCGCGTCAGCGGGAAGTAGCGCATCAGCAGCGCCTGCCTGATTTCCTCACGGGCCACCGGCTGCAACAGCAGCTCCCACAGCGCCGGGTCGAGTGAGGCATGCGCTAGTACGTCGCGCAGGTGCCCGAAGCTGCGCACCGACTTGGAGGAGGTCAGGACCAGCTCCTGACCCGGCCGGGCATGCAGGTGCCAGAACTTCTCACTCCGCAAGTGGAAAAACGGCAGCTGGAACGGACTGGCGCCAAATCCCGGCCCTGGACTCAGCAGTTGGCAGTAAGCTTTGAAGCCCGTAATCAACTCCGGCGTAATGGCAATGCAATTGTCGCGAATCGTACCCTCCTCTATGCCCTCCATCACCGCCAGCAACAGCGCCGGCTTGTAGGGCGCCTCCAGCTTTGTTCCTGGGTGTACATACACCTTCAGCTTCGTAAGCCGGGCCAGATAATGGGGTAGGGTGCTCAAGCTGACAGTAAATAGAGGAGGATATAGAATCAGGCAACTGGCAGACTCCAGGAGTAGTCTGCAATACTACTACCAGATAGCAAGTATCCCGCTTGCCAACTGTTAAATGGCTAAAAATGCCCGCTATTCATGGCCCAGGCCAGTATCAGCTTCTCAGAAGATTGACTGCTAATGGCTTTGGCTTCAAAGCAACTAAAATTATTAGTATTATTGCCGTTATAAATGCCCATTCATTCCCACTGATAGCATTATGACGACCGTTGAAATCCTACAGGTTATTAGCGAGCCCCTGTGGCTCACCCAATGCGAGACGCCCGTTCCGGCCGGCTACCCCAGCCTGGCCGAAAACTCCCCCAACACCAAAATCGACCTCAACCACCTGCTCATACCCCGTCCCGACTGCACCTATCTGGTCCGGGTACAAGGCACCAGCATGGACGGGGCCCCGTCACACATTCCCGACGGCGCACTAATGGCCGTCGACTGCTCGCTCACCCCCGAGTCGGGCGACATCGTAGTGGCGGCCATCGATGAGGAGTTTACCGTCAAGCGGCTCGAAAAGCGGGCCGGCGGCTACTGGCTCGTTCCCGACAACCCCGCCTACAGCCCCATCAACACCAGCCTGCTGGGCGACCGGTTCCAGGTCTGGGGCGTCGTCACCCACGTCATCAGCCGGATGCAGCGCGGCCGGTTCCACTAGCCGGCTACCATACCCGTAGCCAGGGCGGGGGAGGCGCTTCGTTTCCAAAAGATGTTATTTTTAACAACTTTCAGAAACGAGTTGCCTCGCCGTCCGTTCCCGCTTTGCCGCCCAGGGCCTCGCCACCGCCGCCTGCTCCACTGCCAACTACCTCGCCCTGCTTTCCGCCGTGCCCGTTGCGGTGCAGCAGGTGCTCGAAGCCCAAGCCAACAAAGGCCCAACCCAGTAGCCATGCGCCGCCCAGACCCGGATACCGCCGTTTTCTTTACCCGCCGGGATGTGGGGTGGCTGGCCCTGTTTTATCTGGTGGCGGCCCTGCTCGACCGCACGACGGTCTGGCTCCTGTGGGGGGGCTGGCAGACATCGGGGACCGGCCAGCCAGCCTACCTCGACCCCAGTGAGTTGATGGCCAGCTCCGGCCTCGACTTTCTGCTGCGGTTTCTGCTCTCACTCCCTATCAGCTACCTGGTAGCTACCCGGCTGCACCAACTAAGCCTGGGTCGGCAGCTGCTGGCTTATAGCATGCTGGGGATGGTATTCGTGGTGCTGGCTGGTCAGCTAAGTGCCCAGCTCAAGGCCTGGTTTGGGTGGGAAGAGTTGTTCGGGGGCCGGCTGGGAATCTATGCCTACTATGTAACGGCCCTGTTCTACTGCCTGCAGCTGGGCCTGATTCTGCTGCTGGTGCATGTGCGCAAGTACAAGCGCGCCGTGCACGAGCAGGCACAGCTGCGCGACGCCCTCACGCGCAGCCAGCTGGCCGCCCTGAAGGCACAGCTCAACCCGCACTTTATCCACAACACCTTCAACAGCATCAACGCGGCCATCGAGCCGGCCAACGAGCGGGCCCGGGAGCTGATTATCGATTTATCCGACCTGTTTCGCTACCAGCATGCCGGGGCCCAACAGGAGCTTGTCACCGTGGCCGAGGAAATTGAATTTCTAACCAAGTACCTGGGGCTGGTCCAGCGCCGGTTTCAGGACCGGCTGCATGTGTCGTTTGCCGTGGAACAGGCCGCCCTGACGCGCCGCATGCCCCCCATGCTGCTGCAGCCGCTGGTTGAAAACGCCGTGCAGCACGGCATAACGCCTACTATTGGGGCCTGCGCCATTCATTTGTCGGTGCAGTTGGGGGCGGCCGACCGGCTGCTGTTTACCGTTGCCGACACGGGCGCCGGGTTGCCGGCGCAGGGGATGCGGCCGGGGCTGGGCCTGCGTAACACGCAGCTGCGGCTGGAAAAACTGTGCAACTCCGCGCTGCACATCACCTCCAATGAGCCCCGTGGAGTCCGGGTCGAGTTCAGCCTATGAAACGCGTGTTACTGGTTGATGATGAGCCGGACGCCCGGCAGCTACTGCGTCAGTATCTGGGCCAGGAGCCCGGCTACGAACTCGTGGGAGAGGCCCGCGACGGCCCGGAAGCCGTCCAACTCATCCACACGCTGCAGCCCGACCTGGTCTTTCTCGATATTCAGCTGCCAGGCTGCTCGGGCTTTGAGGTGCTGGCCCGGCTAGAGCAGCTGCCACAGGTAATTTTCTCCACGGCCTACGACGCGCACGCCCTGCAGGCCTTTGAGTTTCACGCCCTCGATTACCTGCTCAAGCCTTACGGCCGCACCCGCTTTCAGCAGGCGCTGGCCCGCGTAGCCTACGATGATGCCCGGGTGGAGGCGCTGGCCCAGCGCCTGCTGCAGGCTGGTGGGCCGTATGCGCCGCGCGTGATTCTGCACAAGGGCACCCGGCGCCTAATTGTCGAAGCCCGGAGCATCCGCTACGTCGAGGCCTACGGCGACTATTGTAAAGTGTACCTGCATACCGAGCAGCTACTGGCCCTCAACGGTATTTCGGAGTTGGCCCAGAAACTCGACCCTGCCCTGTTCTGCCGGGTGCACCGCTCGTACCTGGTCAACCTGGCCCACGCGCAGGAAGTGGTGCAGGAGGGCCGCCGCCGCTACGTGGTGCTCGACAATCAGGCCCGGGTGAGGGTAAGCAGCTCCTACCAGGGCCAGCTGCGGCAGTTGGGTCTGTAGCACCGGCTAGCGGAGCCGCGTAAGGCTGGTAGATGAGCCCGCCCAACCATTTCGTCGGCTATTAGCCCGCTTCGTCAGATTTTACCGGGAATAGCTGCCGGCACTCCCTAGTATTAGGTTGCCATCTATGCTGCTCCCATGCCGACGACAACCACGACGACATTGGCCCTTGTACTCAGCGCCGCCCTGCTGGGCTGCGGCCCGCGGGCCAGCGCGCAGCTGCGGCCACCGCCTCGTATCTACGTCCCCGGCCAGGACTCGCTAAGCACCTTCACGGGCATCGTTCAAACGCTTTATCCGGATGGCAAGCCCCACGTCTGGAAAGAGCTGCTCAACGGGGAGGCCTCCGGCACGTGGCTGGAGTGGTACCCCAGCGGTGCCATCCGCTACCGGGCTGCCTGGTGGCAGGGCAAGGGCCATGGTACCTGGGAGTACTTCTACCCGACGGGCCTACGGGAGTCGGCGGAAGTATACGAGCAGGACTTGCTGGTCGGTCTGGCTTCCCGCTACCATCCCAACGGGCAGTTGGCCACCGAGGGCTCCTATCTGCGGGGGCAGCGCCACGGTTACGTGCGCACCTTCGCCCCGGACGGAACCCCGCTTGCGGCCCTCCTCTATCAGGATGACAAGCGGGTGCTCAACGTGCCGGTGCTGTTCGAGCCCGGGCGCATTGCTACCGAGGCCAACCAGGAGTGGGACATCACCTTCGAGCCGGACGGCAACACGCTCTATTTCACCCGAAAGCGGGCGGGCACCACGGCCCAGCAAATCTACCGGGCCGAACGCACGCCCACTGGCTGGAGTGAGCCCCGGCCCGCCGCCTTTTCCACTGGCCCCGACGAGGGGGCGTTCATTACCCCGGACGGCCAGCGGTTCTACTTCGCTTCCCTGCGCCCGCTACCGGGCCGGGCCAGGCGGCCGGGCTCTACCGACATGAACCTGTGGGTGATGGACAAGAAGGCGGGCCGCTGGAGCACCCCACGACCCCTGTCGGCCCCCATCAATTTTGTGCAGCAGCCCGGCGAGGTCTGGCCCACGCACTACGAGGCCGGCCCGACAACCGATGCAGTTGGCAACCTCTACTATTGGTCGGGTAGCCGCACGGGCTCCGATGCTAATCTGTACCAGGCCCCGCGGCAGCCGGACGGGCGCTTTGGCCCGCCGCAGGAGTTGCCCACCCCCCCGAACAGCCGCGGGGCCGACAGCGGCCCCTGCCTGTCGCCCGATGGCAATCTGCTGTTCTTTGCCTCCTACGACCGGGCCGACGGCCTGGGGCAGGAGGATATCTACTACTGCCGTAAAGTGAACGGGCAGTGGAGCAGCGCCCGCAACCTGGGGCCAGCCATCAACTCCGGTCGTAACGACATCTGCCCGCGCTTCTCACCCGACGGCAAGCACTTCTTCTTCAGCAGCGACCGGGCACCCGAGCTGGACCCGACGGGGGAACGGGTGTACAGCATCTACTACCTGGAAACCGCCTACCTACTTCTGCAACCATGAAATACCTTGTCCTCATCAGCGGTGGCCTCCTCATGCTACCGGGCCCCGCCCCCCAACAGGCACCCGCCGATACCACCCGGCAGAAGCGGGTGCCCATGAGCCGGACCTATCAGCGCCCCGCGCCGGAAGGCAACCGGTACTTTGAGCGGGGCAGCACCCAGCCTTACACCGGTCTGCTCTACGGCCGCTACGCGAATGGCAAGTACCAAACCATCCAGCAGTACAAAGACGGTCTGGGCAATGGCTACTGGATAGACTTCGACCCCGAAGGCAACAAGGAGTGCCAGGGCACTTACCGGGAAAACCGGGTGGAAGGTCCGGTTACGTTTTTCTATGAGAATGGCCGCGTGAAGTCCAAAGGGCAATACCGCCACTGGAAACGGCCCATTGGCGAGTGGGTCTACTACGATAAACAAGGCAACGTCGCCCACCGCATGACCTACACCCGGTAAGCGGAGCCTATCGGAACGAAGCAGTCCGATTACCCGTCAACATCTGTTGTGCGTGAGCAAAAGCAAGCCGCTGCAAACCCGCCTGCTACTCACCCATTAGCTTCTGTGCTCACCTGAACACAGAACGGCCACCCGCTTGGGTGGCCGCTGTCGTTTCCAGTCGTCGGGTTCACGCGCCCGGCTCCGGTGGCTTGTGCTTCTTCTCGCGCCGCACGCCCTTGAAGGGCTTGCCATCTTCCTTCACATCCATAAAGCGCCCCGTCTCCGCATCACGCTTCACGTACTGCTTCGTAACCGGGTTGAACGTCTGGGACCGTTTGCGCACGGCCCCTTTGCGGGCGTTGTCGCCGGTAGGAGGGTTAGTTGCCATTTGAGTAAAAGTGTAAGTGTAGAACATCAAAGCGAAGCCGCGTCCCCGCGCTCCACCACCCGCTGCCGGTCAGCCGCCGCCGGCTCATCCGCCACCCGCAGCAATTCCCCGTTCGGGTCCACTGCCGCCGATGACACGGCCGCGGCCACGCTCCCCGCCAGCAGCAGGTAGCCGCCCAGCGTCACCAGCGCCGCCGGCAACGCCACCGGGGCCGTGGCGATAATACCGCCGATGGCCGCCAGCGCGGCCCCAATCGTGCGCACCTTCCGAAAGAACCGGGGCGTCGGCAACGTCACCCGGTCGAGCACTGTCAGTTTCTGGTTCATCGTAGTTGGGTTTTAGTGATTGGTTTTCGGTCTTTATCATCCGTCATTCCTCGCTGATAGCTACAAGCCGGTAGCTTAATCATTACCCAGCCGGGCCAGAATCCGGTCCGCCCACTTGTTGCGCGAATCCTGTTCCTTGCTGGCCTCGGTCAGTACTTTCGTGCGTTCCTCCACCAGGGCCATGGTCTTGTCTATGTGGGCCAGCCGCTCGGTCAGCTTGAGCACCAGGTCGGTCATTTCCTTGCGCAGCTCGGCCCGCTGCTGCAACCCCTCATTGCGCACCTGCTCGGCCTGCAGCTTCATTTCCTCCCGCAGCTTGCCTTCCCGCGCCACCGCCGAAATGTGGTAGTCGTCCACCTTCACCGCCAGCGCCGCCGCCTGCTGCTCGTGCTTCTGGTAAGCCACCTTTAGCTCCTCCACTGCCCGCCAGTTCTTCACGAAGTATAGCAGCACCGCCACCGCCCCGGCCACCACCGACGTCACCACGCCCCAGTTGTCGAGTAGATTACCCACGTTCATCACCTCCTTTCCACCCCGTCAGCACCTCAAAGTGCGGCCGGTCCTTAAACGAGGGCCAGTCGCCGCCCCACACCACCCGGGCATCGGCGTACTTCATCAGCCGGGCAAACTTGCTCAACAGCAGCCCCGACCACGACACCGAGCCATCGGCCAGCTGAAACGCCACGTCCAGCGCCGGGGTAGGGGAATAGTTGTGCTTCGACTCCCCGCCCCGCTTGTAGGTCACGATGGGCCCCGGCCGGCCGCGCCCCTGCCGGTACAGCTCCTCCTGCCGCTCCGGACTCCGGTAGCACTCGGTGATGATGGGCCGCCCCGCCAGCCGCAGCACCGGGTCGCCCAGCCACCGGCGCAACGCCTGCGAGTAGGCCCCGGCCAGGCTCGGTACTGCCTGCCTCAGCCTGACCGTCTGCCGCTGCTCCTGCGCCGCACTCAGTACCGGTATCATCCGCTGCCGCCCGGCCACTACACTGGGTGCAGCCGGGGCTAAAAGATGGTCGGGTGTTACGATGTGGCTGATGCTGGTCATGGTAGTAGTGCTTTGTTACAACGGTTAGCTCAAATGCTAATTTACGTTACAATTTGCAACATATTCCAATTGCCCAACAATGCAGTCTGATTGAATTATTTTGGGCAACCCCTTCGGGCCGGGCTATCCGCCACTCCGCTTCGCTTCGGCCCTGCGGGCAGCCTCCCGTTGGTCGGCTTGGCTACTATCCCTGTTGCGGCCCCCGCTACCCGGATTCGGTCTTTACTCAGTGAAGCATCCCCATTCCAGCCCCTGACGCCAGCCCACCGCACCGCTGGCGCGCAGCCCGGCCAGCCCCCCGCAAACCCCACCCACGCCAGGCAGCGCGCCGGCCCCACCCCAGCCCGCCGCCCCGGGCCCGGCCGCCGCTTTCATTCCCTGCTCTCCCGCCGCAACGCGGCGCTACGGCCATTCGTCGCTCCGCTCCTCACGCCCGCCGCTTGCTCTGCTCTGGTCGCTCCGGTCATTGCCGCGCCGGCACGCCCCTCTCCCCACCGCACCGATTCTCCAGCCCCGCCAGCACCCCCTGATACACCCCACCGCCCACCTACCGCACCGCTACCGGGCCGCCCGGGTCCCCCAAAAGGCCCCGCGCCACCCGTCCGCACCCCCTGGTTCGGCCGCAGGCCACAGGCCGAAAAAGCCTGCCTCCTGCAAGTAGTATATGCGTTCAGGCCACGCAGGCCAAATGATAAGGCCCGCTTCGCGGATAGGCTCATTGGGGAGTACCCCAAACCCCCGCCATCATGCCCCGGCTAACGCCCGGTCATCAACCTCGGGCTCCGCCACCTCCCGCTGGTCGGCCGCTACCCCCTCATAAGGCCGGCTCCGCCGAGTGTCCATCGGGGGCTGGCCGCCCCCAAACCCCGGCTGAAAAGGCATTAAGGTCTTGTTCAGTTGGCCGCACTCGGTCGTGTCCTGCAATAAATTGCACTTTAATCAGTCGCCCCGGTTCTTTATATGCCCGTATTTTGCACAATCATATGTTACACTTTGTTAGATTTATAATCATTTAGTTAGTATATTAGAGTAGTAAGTCGGGAAAGGCCCGGCTGCCCGCCCTATCCGGAGGCCTACGGCGCGGGGCACCCACGGCTAACACCTACAGCCATGTTCACTGCTTTGCAACTCTCGCAGCTTGCCGCTGCCGCCTGGTCCGGCCCCGCCGCCTCGCACTTCGCCACCATCAGCCACTACCACGCTCCGGATGGCTTCGCCCGTACCCAGTATTCCGTTTCCTATCACGTAGCCGGGCTTTGCCACCTGGGGCAGGCGCTGTGCCCCTTCGAGGCCGTAGCCGCCGCCGTGCGCACCTTCGCTGCAGTCCAGCCCCATCCCAGTCTCACGGCCGCGCTGGTGGTTGCCCACGCTGCCCAGGCGTTGCGCCGGGCCGCCGCTGCCTTTTCCGGGGCCCCGCTGCCCCGCCCGGGTTTTGCCGCCCGCGCCCGCCGCCGCCGGCCCGTCATTTCCGGTTTGCGCCGTGCGTAGCCTGCCTACTCCCGTAGCGCCCGCCCCGGTGGGGGCGGGCTGCTACTACCGGGCCGTGGCCCTGTACGCCGTGGCCCCCGGCTGGGCCGTGGTGTGCGAGCAGCGCGAGCCGGGCAGCAGCAGCTACCAGCAAACCGCCGTGGCCCGCTACCATACCGGCGAGGCTGCCCACCAGCAGGCGCAGTTCCTCAACAAGCTGGCGGCCTTGCAGGCCCGCGCCGAGGCCCTGTACGCCCGCCCACTATTCGCCGAGCCCTTTATGCAGCCGCTGTTCGCCGCCTGTGCCGCGCTGGCCGCCGCCTCAACTCTCAATCAGTAGCCACCGGCCCGCGCCCCCTCGGCGGCGCGGGCCCCTAACTCCCCATTATTATGCCTGCCACCGCTACCACTTACCAGCCCCAGCTGCTCGACCCGCACAGCGCCGCGCCGCAGCCCACCAGCCCCGCCAACGGCCGCAGCTTCCGGCTGGCCGAGCTATACCAGCTGCTCGACTGCCGGACCGTCGAAGTCGTGCGCCTCTCGGATGAGCTCATCCTCATCATCGATGAAGAGGGCAAGTTCCGCAACCCGGCCTACCTCAACCTGCTGGCTACCTACCTCTGGTACAAGTACCAGCCCGCCGCCCGCGGGCAGGATTCTATCGTCGGCCGCGCCCTGCTCTGCCACGATAAGCAATTCAAATAAGACACCACCCGGCGACGGGGCCGGCCGCCAACGGGCCCCGCTTTTTTCACCCTCTTAACCCTTTGCATTATGGCAACCGCCACCAAAACCTCCAAAGCCCCCGCCGTTACGTCCACCGCCGTAGCCGCCCTCACCACCACGCCGGCCCCGAGCCGCGCCTACCTGACGGCCACGCTCGACGAGGCCACCGGCGAGCTGACCGAAACCAGCCGCTTCCGGTACCTGCCCGGCCACCCCCGGCAGATTCGCTTCGATGCCAAGGCCGGCCAGTTCAACATCAACGGCCAGACCCAGCTGGGCCCCACGCTCAGCTTCATTCCGCTGGCCTGGCGCATCTTCTCCGACGACATCCTTAACATGGGCCGCAAGCTCTGGGCCGAGCTATTCTACGCCGACGACAAGGGCGCCGTATGCGCCGTGCTCTTCCACGGCTACAGCGTCGAGAACCTGTACCGCCTCATTGAGCCGCTGTTCTACGATGAGCTCACGCTGGCCGATGTAGTTGTCCATGTGCGCGCCGTGAAGAAGGAAACGACCAAGGAGGGCAAGAAGGCCACCTACTACCTGGCCCAGTTCAGCTACGAGCCCGCCGAGCTATCCGAGGTAGTAGCCCGCCGCGACTTCGCCCACGACTTCCCTATCTGGCGGGCTGAAACCTACACCGGCGCAGCCGACATGCGCATCCAGCACGGCTACACCGTGCACGGCTACACCGTGCCCGGCGGGGATACGTCGGCGGCAGACGACAGCACCCCCGGCAGCCCGGAGCCCGCCGCCCTGCCCCAGGCCGCCTAGTGCCCGGCCCCCGCGGTATCCGCCGTGGGGGCCATCCGGCTATCCGTTCACTTGCTCACTGCCATCATGGATACCACCACCGACCCGCCCCGGCTGCTCATTGAGCAGCCACCCCACGACGAAGCCGAGGCTGCCTTATTGGCCAGGCTCACCGAGACGCTAGCCACTGCCGAACCCCGGCCCGACCTGCGCGACCTGGCCCCCGATGTACGCCAGCTCTTCCCCGGGCCCGCCTACCTGGTCGGCTGTGGCGGCGCCCACGTCTGGCTGCACCGCACCGCCGATTCCCAGCGCCTGGCTATCATCCGCTAACCCCATTTCACCTACCACCATGTTCCATAATCTGCAAGCCTACCCCGGCCTCACCCAGGAGCAGCACCGCGCCCTGCCCGCCATCAGCAATACCGACCTCTCCAATCTGAAGGCGCAGGTGCTGGGCCAGCTCCGCGCCCCCAATCCGCAGGCCTTGGCCTACGGCACGGCCTTCCACGCTGCCACCCTAGAGCCGGCCACCTACGCCCGTACCGACGATAAATGCCCCTGGGGCCAGCTCGAAGCGCTAGCCCGCCAGGTACGCCGCCAGCGCTACTGCCGCGACCTGCTTTACCGTGGCACCCCCGAGCTCACGCATACCGCGGTGCATACCGAAACCGGCCTGCTGGTAAAAGTGCGCCCCGACCTGCTCGTGCGCAGCCCAGCCGGCCGCCGCACCACGCTGATAGACTTCAAAACCACCAGCTGCCAGGACCTCCCACACTTCCTGGCTTGCGCCGGGCAGTATGACTACGACCGCCAGGCCGCTCTGTACCTCGACGCGCTTGCCGCTGACCGCTTCCTGATTATCGGCGTGCAGAAGAAGGCCCCGCACGCAGTCTGGGTATTCGACGCCACTGCTTCGCCTGGCTTCATTGAGCAGGGACGCAAGAAGTACGCGGCATTGTTGCGTCGTCGTGCAGCTAACGGCTAACCTTTATTCCCAATCAATTATGCGTAAAGGCCATTTAGCAGTCGGAATCTACTATTTTTGAATGCCGGGCTGTGTTCGTACGCTGCCCGGCATACTCATTTTTGCTGATGCGCTATTATATCTACTGTGACGAGTCCGTTTTGCGGGGCCGGCTTTTTTCAGATTTTTATGGAGGACTCATTGTTGACAGTCGGATAGCGGGATTACTTATTCCGCTGTTGCGGGACAAATTTCAGGAACTGGGACTGACTGGGGAAGTGAAATGGACGAAAACCAATGAATTCCTGCTGCCTGTTTATCAAGAGTTGATGGACTTCTTCTTTGACTTTGTGGCCGCCGGCCACGTCAGAGTGCGTATCATGTTCACGCAGAATCTGCATGCACCTGGCTCTAGCCTCACCACCTATCAGCGGCAGCACCAGTACCATTTACTGTACTACCAATTCCTCAAACATGCTTTCGGCCTGCAATACCTACCTGTGCCCGCCGACGGTGCCAATCATCTGGAGCTATTTTTCGATAAGCTGCCGGATAAGGAAGCAAAAAATCAACTTTTCAAAAACTATTTACTCCGGCTGCCGCAACAGCCCGAGTTCAAGAAAGCTGGTATTCAGTTAGCCCCCGATGCTATTGGCGAAGTAGATTCTGCTCACCACCCACTGCTCCAGTGTCTCGACGTAGTATTGGGGGCAATGGCCTTCCGCCTCAATAAGCAGCATCTGGAAAAACCACCAGGCCAGCGCTTACGCGGCAAACGTACTGTCGCCAAAGAGAAGCTTTACAAGCATATTCACCGGCGTATCGTGGCTCTGTACCCCCGCTTTAACATTGGGGCTAGCACTGGTCGCCCTACCCCAGAGGTAAGCTGGGAACACGCCTATCGCCATTGGAATTTCCAGCGGCAGCCTCCTATCGAACCCGTACCAGAGTAAACTGCATAAAGAAAGCCCCCATACCACCTACAACGTCTCTCGCGTGCAACGCAAGGCTTCGGTGGGTACAGAGGCTTCTTTCTACCCCTTGCAATTGCAGAAGGTGTGCAAATATAGTACAGATTCTGACTAGAAAAAGTTTAGGGGTCGAGCGCGCTCCGAAACTATTGCTCCTCATGCAAAAGGCCGGCCCCTGCAAGCAGGAGCCGGCCCTGCCGGTTAGTTATGGACAGGAAAGCGCTAATCCTGGGTTTCCACTTCCCGTGCCACTGCTGACACCACATCCTTCTCCGGAGTCGCAGCCCTTGCCGTCGGCGCCGGTGGTACAATCGGCGGGCCCGTAACCACATCCCCGAACAACGGGTCGGCCGGCAACGGCTGCCCACCGTTGCCGTCGGGAATCGGATTGAAGAGCTGCTCTTCCTCGCCCGGCGTGCTCTGGCCCAGCAAGCCCGTCAACTGGTCGGGTTGCAGCGCGTCCAGCAGGTCGTGTACCAGAATAGTCTGGGTGCTCACGTCCACGTTGTAGAGTTGGTTGAGCGCATTCATCTGCGCGGCCGCGTCCTGAGACAGGCGTAGTGCGTCGGCCAGCAGCTGGGTGTAGCGCCGGGCTTTTTGGTCCGACTTGGCCCGCTGGCGGATTGCGCGCTTCATGCGCCGCTTGAATTGGACTTGATATGCAGTAAGTGCCATGAGGTAAAAGTTAGGTAGGAGAGATGAGAAGTGAGAGAAGAGCTGGGCAATTGAGCAGAAGAGGTGAGGAGCAGAAGTAGACCGTTGACCGGCTCTCACTTCTTGCTTCTCACCTCTCACTTCTGTCATTAGGCCACGTACTCAATAGCCAGCGGGTTGGTGCTGTTGTTGTTGAGGGCGTAGAACTTGCCGTTAATCTGCTGGTAGAAGTTGATGCCCACCACGCCCACCACCAGGTTAGCCGCCGCCGGAGCCGCTGGGAAAGTGGCCACCACCGCCTGGTTCACTAGGGCCGCGCTGTTGATGGGCAGAATGCCCAGCGGAGCGGCCACCACGGCCCCCGTGAACGTCAGCATCTCCATGTCCAGGTCGGCGGCCGCAAACACCACCTCGAAGTGCGTCGCGCCCTGCGGCGCAGCAATGTCCGAGGCCGGGTTCAGCGCCGGGATGCTCATGGTCACATCCGCCCCGTTGCCGGTTAGCTCGTAGGGGAAGTACATGGTCTGCCCGATGCCGGCCCCGGCGTTGAAGTTGAAGCCAAGCAGGGGCGCCGAGTTGCCCGAGTCGAACACGCGCTGGCCTCGGTCGTTCGTGTCGTCGAGGCCGATAACCTCGCGCATCACTTTCGTGAGGCGGGCCGCCAGTTGACTGTCACTGGCCGAAGCAATGGCCACCCGCAGTGAGTCGCGCAGCAGCTTGCTGTACTTGGCGGCCAGGCCAAACTCGGCCGCGTTTTCGCGGGTCCGTGCCCGGCTCGGCGCGTTAGCGAAGGCCGCCTTGTCGCTTGCCGGCTTCTGGGAGATATTCCCGTTTTTGCTGAACACCAGGCCCCCTACGGTGCCCTGGATGCCAATAATGCCCGTCTGACGTGCCATAGTAGTAAGTTGTTAAGGGTTGAAAAATCCGTTGTGCTGTGGCTGCTTGCGCTTGCGCGACCTTGCTACCAGGTGCAGCCCACCCCGTAGCGCCGCTTGTTTTTGTAGTTGAATTGCCGCCACTGCCGCGGCGTGAGCACGCCCACTGCCCCACACTTCCAGAGCCCGCGCCGGGCGGCCAAGGCGGAGGCCTGTTGCGCAGCCCGCCCGGGTATCCGGTGCCTGGGGTCCCAGGCCCAGCCCCAGCCCCTTACCACCAGCAGCGAGTCCAGCGCTAGGGCCGGCCCACCGGTTACCGGCAGTCGTAGCGTGGCCAGCGTCCGCCCGTACAGGTCCACACCGCGCCGCCCGAGTAGTACCTGCCGTGCAGGCGTGAGCAGCCGCGCCACCGATTCGCCCGCCTGCTGCCCGAAGGGTTGGTCCCGTTCCGGCGCGTCCACGCCCAGCAGCCGCACCCGGTACACCACGCTCCCGGCCAGCACGTCGTAGGTATCGGCATCCACCACCCGCACCACCCGCCCGACTTCCTCCTTGGGCAGGATGAGAGTCGGCCGCACAGTAGTCACCATTTGAGCATCCGCTTCATTTAACCCGAAACCGGCGGCAACCAGGAGCAACCACCGGCTGATATACAGTGCTTTAACTTTCATATCGCGAACCTACAACCGGCTTTTTACCGTTGTATATTCGTCTGCCCAACTAGTCCCAATTCGCCCCAACATGCCCCAGGTTTGCCTCTACCCCAAAGACGTTGCCCAACTTACCGGCACCGGCTACGACGCCGGCAAGCGCCTGTTGCAGCGCATCCGCACCCAGCTGCGCAAGCCCGCCCGGGCCTACGTTTCGATAGCTGAGTTCTGCGCCTACACCCGCCTGCCGGAGGCCGAAGTCGCCGCTGCCCTCAATGGAAAGTAGGCGGCATCCAACCGGGGCTGCAGGCAGGACGGAGGCAGTCTGCAGGCAGTAGGCAGGCAGTTCAAAACCAGGCGCTCAAGCTATTTGCCAGCACTTATTCGGATAATACAGTTAAGCTATCCTGTCGCCAGGGTTAGCCCGTAGTAACTCCATTTGCGGCTGATGTATTTACTTGCGGCCCGATGTTTTTCCGATTTGGACTTTATAGCTCCCTACTCCTCCCTTTTGTAGTAACCGGCCTGGCAGCAGTGGCTTGGCTTCTGATTAGGGCTGTCCGCCACGCTGTCGGGTCTGACGTCTGGCTAGCTGTGCTTATCCTGCTTCCCACCCTCAGCGTAGCGCAGTGGATGCTGGGCTTCGCAGGTTGGTACGATAGCCACGACAGCTACTCCACCTTCATGTTCTACATGCCGTGGCAGCTAGGGCTACTGATGGGGCCGGTCTACTACCTCTATTTCCGTAGCCTGACCCGACCGGCCTTTTACCAGCGCCCGGCACTGCGGCACCTGCTGCCGGGCCTTGCGCAAATAACTTTATTCGCTGCTGTTGCTGCTTACGATTTGGGGTGGTGGCGCGGCGTGCGCCAGCGGCCGCTGCCTGACTTCTTCGGAACCAAAGGCTACGGCGCCACCCTGCTTGGCTACCTGGAACTGCCGTTAGCCTTAGCTGGCTACGCACTCCTGCTGGTCTACACCCTGCGCGTGCTGGCGGACTACCGCCGCTACTACCGCTACCTCAACGATAATTTCTCCAACCCGGAGCGGCTGCGTTTCGCCGGACTGCGGCAAATTCTGCTGCTACAGGTAGCCAGCCTGGGGCTGGGGCTGCTATTCACCGGCCTCAACGAGGCATTGTCGCTCAACTACCAATCAGCCTGGTACTTTTACGTCGTGCAGGGTTGTCTGGTATATGGCCTCATCGTGGTAGGACTACAAGCCAACTACGCCGCGGCCAGCAGCCCACTCCCGCTTACCAGCCCCGCACCGCTAACTCTCCCCCCAGCGACTAGCCTGAAGCAGCCACTTGCGGTGACTACTGCCTCTGTCTCGGCAGTCGAGGAAGGAGCCGAACAGGCCTCGGCTGGCCTGGCATCGTTGCCCTCAGAACTACTGGCACACCGTGACCATCTAGTGCATTTTATGGAGACTGAGCAGCCCTGGCTGCGGGCGGAGTTGACGCTGGCCGAGTTGGCCCAGGCCCTGCACGTGACGCCGGGAATACTGTCAAGGGTTATCAATACCGGCTGCGGCTGCAATTTCAGCGACTTTGTAAATGGCTACCGGGTGCGGGCCGCTACCGAGCGGCTAGCCTCCCCCCGTTACGCCCACTACTCGCTGGTGGGCGTCGCCTTTGATTGCGGTTTCAATTCAAAGTCAACGTTCAACCGCGTCTTTAAAAAGCTGGCTGGATATCCACCCAGCGACGTTACCCGTCCCAATACATGAATTGGGACGGCCCATTGTATGGAATAGGGCCATTAAATTAGGGGTAGCCGGTACCTTGGGGCATAGCTGGCCACCGTGGTCAGCCTCACTTGCTTCCCCAGTACCCCATGCCCTACCGTTACCTGCTGCCGTGCCTGCACCTGCTTTGCTGGCTATGGCCCACTTCCCCGGCCCTGGCCCAACTGTCCGTATCCGAGCAGCAAAGCGACTTTGCTATTTTCCGCACGGCTCTCCAGGAAGCGCACGGCGGCCTCACCTACTATATCCGGCCGGCCGAGTTGGCGCGGCAGTGCGACAGCGTGGCCCGCACATTCCGGCCTGCCGCCACCCGCGAGGCCTACTATCTTAAGCTCCGCTACCTGCTCACTCTCCTGCGTCACGGTCATTCGCGTATCGACCTGCCCGGGCACGCGGCCGACTACCGGCTCCGGGCCCTGCAGCCCACGCGACCGTACCTGCCGCTGCAGGTGCGCATCCTCAGCCAGCGCCTCTACTTGCAGCAGGATTGCAGCGCGGAGCAGGTCGTACCGGCCGGCGTGGAAATCGTCGCCATTAATGGCGTGCGCGTCGCCGAGTTGCTGGCCACGATGGCGCCGTACATGCCGGCCGATGGACGTAATACAACCTTCAAGTATTACATGCTGTCGGAGTACTACTACTTCCACTTCCTCTACCAGCTGCTGTACCCCGATGCTACTGCCTTCCGGCTCCGGTTGGCGGGCTCCCGGCGCGAGGTAGAAGTGCGGGGCCAGCTGCCCGCCCAACTGGCGCAAACCTACCAGGCCCGCACGGGCCGGAGCATCAGCCAGTACGCCAAACCTTTACGCTACCAGTCCACGCTGGCCCCAGGAGTCGCCTACCTAAAGGTAGGCAGCTTCTTCAAAGGCTTTATTGAGAACCGCGGGCAGCAATTTCAGCCGTTCATCGACAGCGTGGTCGCCGACCTGCGCCAGCGGGGCACCCGGCACCTGGTACTGGATGTGCGGAGCAACGAAGGCGGCGGCGACGGCTACGCGGAATACCTGTTCGCCCGGCTCACTACTCAGCCTTTCACCCCTATGGGCTTCAACCGGGTGCCCGGCCGCCGCTTTACCACCCAGGCCTACGCCCGCGACTTATCCGACGAATTCAAGGCTTTTGCGTCCGACCCCGGCCAGTTCCTGTTGAACGACACTTCCCTGATAATGAAGCCGAAATTTGCCGACACCCGCCCGATTGCTCCCGCCGTGGAGGCCTTTACCGGCAACTTGTACGTGCTGACCAACGGCGGCACGTTTTCCGCCAGCAGCTACCTGGTCAACTACCTTTACCGGCAGCGCTGCGCCAGCGGCCAGGTCTTGTTTATCGGTGAAGAGAACGGCGGCGACGTGTACAGCAACGTGCTGTGCGCCGGCCAGAGCTACAAGGTCGAGCTACCCAGCTCGCACATCCTGCTGGACCTGCCGCTACTATGCGGCGGGCAGCTGGACCGGACGCCCCCGGTCCGGCGCTTACCCGATTTCTACGTGCAGCCCACCGGCCGGCAGCTTGCCCAGGGCGAGGACGCGGAAATGAACTTTACGCTTCGCTACATCCGGCAGCACCCGGCGGGGCCACCCGTCCCCACCGCCAAGTGAGGCAAGCACCCACTCAGACTCAGCGCAACCGGAGGCCCGGTCATCTCATACATCGTTTTAACCAACTAACAACCATGCGCTTACTATCTATTATGCTGCTTGCCGTACTTATTGGCGGCTCTTCCTTCGGCCCAATCTGGTCGCACACTCTTATCGAGGCGGGCAAGCAATTCGTGCTGGGCAGTCAGCAGCGGGGCGCATTCCAGGTAAGCATTCGTAACAGCGGTCCAGTGCCCTTGAGTATTGCCGAGCGCCAAACTGGTGGCGCCGTGCTGGAACGTGGCCGCCTCGAATCAAACCAGAAAGCTACGCTTGGTTTCAGCGCTGGCTCGGCTGCCTTGGTGCGGAACCTTGGCACCCGTCAGGCGGAGTTTGATGCCAAAATCACCAATAAGACCACGGATAGCTTGAGCATGAGGTACGAAGTGATGGCAAAAGAATAGGCAGTTAGTGGATTATCTATCAGCTTACAGCCCAGCTGGCCCCCACTGCCGCCCCGGCTTCCTACTGAACATCTCGCCCGGAACCTGCCGTCAGCTACCCGGTACCCAATTCCACTTGGTAGCACACTTTACTTCGATACGGCCGCCAGTCTTGCCAGCAAATCTTTGTCGTTTGGGTTGTCGCGCAGGGCCAGGCGGTAAGCGTTCTGGGCTTGCTGCTTGTCTCCCGCCAGCGCGTACCAGTCGCCCCAGCGGGCCGCTACAATGCCGGATTGGGGATACTGCTCACGGGCCAGTTCAAGCAGCCCTTTCGCCCCGGCCAGGTCCGCGCCTCCGGGCTGGCGCGGATTCAGCAGCTCGTAAACGAGGTAGGTAATCTGATA
Organism: Hymenobacter lapidiphilus; assembly: GCF_013377885.1. Classification (GTDB taxonomy): domain Bacteria; phylum Bacteroidota; class Bacteroidia; order Cytophagales; family Hymenobacteraceae; genus Hymenobacter; species Hymenobacter lapidiphilus. The sequence continues at coordinate 55,340 of NZ_JABKAU010000016.1, read as the reverse complement.
CTCGCCCAGTTTCAGGGTGCGGTAGCCGGCTACTGCTTCCGCCACCCGACCCCGGCGCAGCAGCTCATTCGGGAGGAACTCCTCCTCAGGCAGACGGGGCATGGTCTTATCGGCTCCCAGCATTCGAAAGCCGGTGATGCTTCCGGCCGCCGACCGCTCGAATACCCCGCGCAACGGGAAATCGGTGAAGGCCAGCGTGTCGCCGCCCACGGGGTAGCACAGAATGTCGTTGCCCCCATTAATGCGCTCCACCAGGTGGTTGTCTTCGGCTCGCAGGGCCAGCACCTCGTCGGGGCCGCGCCGGTAGCGCCCGGCGTAGCCAGCCAGCACGGCGGGCGGGCAGGCCGCCGGCTCGATGGTGGGGGGCAAAAAGGCGGGCCAGCCGTACACCCGGGCCACCGCCCGCCGGAGCTCTTTGCCCAGCTCGCCGGCCCCGCCATCCTGGTTCATCATAATCACCACGCCCTCGCCCCCCGTCACGCTGCCGATAGCATAGGCCAGAAACCCAGCGTTTACGCCTGTGTGCTCGAAATACCGGCTTTCATCCCCCTGCTGGTCGGCCCGTTGGAGCAGGAACGCGCCCAAGCCCATCTGCTCGTGGTAGGTGCCCGCCGATACCTCTGCTTGGGGGCTGAGTAGTTCGCGGGCAGTTGCCTGGCTCAGCAGCTTACCCCGGCCCCGGCACGCCTGCTGCACTTCAATAAGCAGCCGGGCCAGGTCGGTAGGCGTGGCGTATAAGCCAGCCGGGGCTTGTTGCGGGTACACGTAAGGCATGCCTTGGAACCAGGCGTTTTCCGAGTAGGCCCAGGCGGCCCTTGGCTGCCAGGCGGCTGGCAGGGGCTGGGCGAAAGTCGTGTTGCGCATCCCCAGGGGCCGAAACAGTAGCCGCTCAGTCAGCGCCGTGAAGTCCTGCCTGGTCGCGTCCGTCATGGCCAGCTGGGCCACCAGGTAGCCCCCGCCCGAGTAGTTGAAGCCCGTGCCCGGCTCCCGGTTCACAACCACCGGCCGGGTTTCGGCCGCCGGCTGCCCGCTCAGGATATCCACTACGGAAGGCAGCGGCCCCTGGCCCGGCACGAAGCCGAAGTAGGCCGACTGGCTGGTGCCGCCCTGGTGGCTCAGCAGCAGGCGGAGCGTTACGGGCCGCTGGCGGGTCCAGTCGTTTTCCGCCAGCTTCCACGACGTCAGGTAGGAGTTGATTGGCGCGTCCAAGCTCAGTTTCCCCGCCTGCACCAGCTGCAGGGCCGCCACCGCCGTTGCCAGCTTCGAGATGGAACCCGCCGAGAACAGCGTGGCGGGCGTAACCGGTGCGTGGGTGGTCGTATCGGCCCAGCCGTAGCCTTTGGCCCATTCCACCCGGTAATTGTGAATAACGGCAATGCTCAGGCCCGGCACCCGGTAGTAGCGCATCCGCTCGCGCAAACTCCAGCCCGGCAGGCCCCGCACCGGCACGTAGGGCAGTAGTCCCTGCTCGACGGCCGCCATGCGGGCGGCAGTGGTGGCCGGTAGAACCGGCGTGGGCTGGGCCCGCAACAGCAGGGGCCAGCCGAAACAGCAGAGCAGGATAAGCCAACGCATAGATGGAAGGGTTGAATGAGGCCGTAAACCTAGCCCCCGGCCGCCGTAGTATCGTCCCGAAGTGTAGCCTGGTACTTCTTTTTATACGCACTGGGCGTCAGTTCATTACGCTCTTTGAATGCCCGGTTGAAGGTGGTTTTGGAGTTGAAGCCCGCTTCCAGGGCCAGGGCGAGCAGCGTATAGCGCTGGGCATCGGCCGTGCGCATCCGGCGCTCTACCTCAGCCAGCCGGCAGCTGTTCACCCACTCGGTGAAGGTTTCGCCTATTCCCGCGTTGATGAGGTGTGATACGGTGTTGGGAGGCAAGTCCAGATGCCGGGCCAGCGAGCCGAGCGACAGGTCAGGGTCGCGGTACAGGGCCTCGGTTTGCATCGCCTGCACCAGCCGGGCCAGCTGCACCGAGTCGGGCGGGGCGGGGGCCTTGGCGGGTAGGCCGGCAGTTGCTTCAACGGGTGGTGCTACCGTCGTCCCTACTGGTAGCCCCGGAGTGGTTGCGCCGCCTTTCAGCCAGCCCAGCAGGGCCGCCGCGTAGGCCAGCACCGGCAACAGCAGGCTGGTCAGATAAAACTTCGGGGCCCCAGCCGGCAAATACCCCTCATTCACGAGCGGGTCGAGGGCGGCTAGGGCGTAGAAGACCGCTAATCCCAGCAGCCCCCACCAGAGCCAGCGCGGCCGACGCTGGTGTGCCCGCACCAGCCGGGCGGCCAGCCACAGGTAAATCCAAACCGAAGCTATTGCCCCGTAGTATTCCAGGTAGCGCGTGTAGGGCTTGTGGACCTGCAGCCAGAACCACGTTTTTGTCTTAAAATCCTGGGCCGATACGAGCAGGTAGAAGACTAGCTGCACCCCGCCCGGCACAAAGTGCCAGCCCGATAACGGCCGCTCGGCGCCATACCAGGCCCGTGCCGCCCCCCACAGCAGTGGGCCGTAGCACCAGGAGAAAAACAGCGGCGTGAAATACAGCCATTTGTGCCGGAAGTACACGCCCGAGCTGGCCAGGCAATAGTCCAGCACCTGTAGCGTCAGGGCCAGCACCAACCACCCCAGCCACCGGGCCGCGGCCGGCTGCCCGCGCCGGGTTAGCAGGTACAAGCCGGTTGTCAGCCCCTGCACAAGGCAGAAGACCTGGAAAACCACCCACAGGCTCACATGCACAAGCATAAGGCTCCGGCGTCTGCTACAAAGTTTTGTTCGTTCCCGTTACACAGGCCGAATATACGCTATGTCGCCGGCTCCTTATCGTACCACTCGCCTAGGATACTCCGCCAGGCCTCCAGCACCGCCGGGGCCAGCAATCGGGCCTTGTCCTTGGCGTAGCGGTCCGTCACGTCCTCCTCCGCGTGCCCGAGCACCAGCTTGGCCAAGGCCTTGTTGCCGTTGCCCGCCTGCTTAAGCAGCGTGCCGGCCGTATGCCGGGCCGTGTGCGTCCCGATGACCTGATGAACCGGCCGCCAGTTATGCACCACCTTACCGCCCGTAATCAACCGGTCGTCCCACTCCCGCGTCAGGCCCGCTTGCTGGGCCACCTCCTTAATCCATTCGCCGCGCTGCTGCCAGGTACGGGCCGGAAACTTCCAGCCCCACCGCTCCCCGATACGCACGGCAATAGGAGGGAGGGGCACCGCCGCATCGTTGCCCGTCTTGCCCTGCGCGTGCAGCAGCGCCGGCACCGAAGTGCCATCGGCCAGGGGCAGGGTAATTCGCTCGCGCTTGTCGAACTTCTCCAGGTCCTCGTACCGCCGCCCGCTGAACAGCTGAAACAGCCACCGGTCCCGCTCCTCGGCCAGATGCTCTTCCGTTGGCCGCCACGCAATAAGCCGCCGCACCTCTTCTATCTCCAGGTCCAGCTGCGGCGCGTTCTTGGCCGAATACTGCAGCCAGGGCATGTCTGCCTTCAGGCCCAGCTGCTCAAGGCACTTGCGCAGGCCAGTGAAATGTACCTTGATGGTTGCGTCCGACTTCTGCAGGTCCAGCAGGTGCTGCTGGTATTCCTTGGCCACCTTCTGCGTTACCTGCTCCGGACGCAGGTCCGGCTGCCAGCTTTCCATCATCGTGGCCAGCTGGTCATACTTGCGCAGCGAGTCCTTGCCCAGGTTACGGTTCTGCTCCTTCCACTCCTCCAGCACCTGCCGGAACGTGCGGCTGTCGTCCGCCTTTTGCGTCACCGGTGTCGCTGCCTTAACCCGGGCCTTCGGGAATAGCTCGGCCAGCAGCGCCTTCTTTTCTACCTTCTGAAACGGAGCCGCATCGAAAAGCCGGTTGAAGGCCCCCAGAATATCCCGCTCCCAGTCGCTCAGCCGGCCGTTAATGGCTACGAAGTCATCATGGCCCCGTAGTGCCCGGCCTGAGCCGGCGCTCCACAACTCCTCCGGCTGTCCGTGCCTATCCGTCCGCTGGGGTAGTACCCGCTCGCCGGTATTCTCCTGGATTTCCTGCCCGTGCCAGCGTGCCGTAAGCCGCAGCGGGCAATAGCCCTGCTTATCGGCTTCGGCCAGCCGCGGATGCAGCCGGACACTTATCTTCCTTTTGAACTGCTTTGACTGGTCCATTGGTCGGGAGAAATGTAGGATGTCGCCCTGGCTTTCGCCTCGGTTTCCGCCCTGGTTTTCTTCCTAAGGTAGTCTGGAATTATCGGAGAGTCAAGCTAATTCCGCAACCAAATGTGCCCTGACGGCAACCAAAAGGGTATAAACGCAAAAACACCCGCCGGTTATGGGCGGGTGTTTTTAGGCGTTGCGCTCCCTCCTGGGCTCGAACCAGGGACCCTCTGATTAACAGTCAGATGCTCTAACCGGCTGAGCTAAGGAAGCGGTTATGGCGGCGGTTTTTGCCGTTGCTGGTGCAATATTAAGGTAAAGATCGGGAAGCACCAAACCCGCCTTTCAAAAAATAACAGGTTATTTTTCTAGTTCGTGATTGTCAGGACATTGCCTGAGAGGGCTGTGCTGTAGCGGCGCATCGGTAGCGTGGCCGGGCCACCCTGCGGCTGGCCCGTGAAGCTGAATTGCGACTGGCAGCAGGGGTCGAAGAGCCGAAAAAGGGGCTCGATGCGTACCCGGGCACAGGTGTCCTGGGGTTGGTAGGGGCAGGTGCGGTCGAAAGCCAAGTAGGTGCCGACGTTCTGGCGCACCACAATCAGGCCCCGCAGACCGCCCTTTGTGTACACGGCCCCGTTATCGAAGCGCAGGGCGCTGTTCTGCTGGTCGGTCAGGAATAGTACCTCGTTCACGATGGCCAGCGGAATCTGGGGCTGTGCGTTGCTACCCGAGTTACAGGCGGCAATGCCCAGCGCAGTAGTGGCCAGCACGCACAGGCCGAGGAAACGGGAGGAGGTTGGAACGATACGCATGCGGCAAAGCAAATAGGTGAGCCTTTATATCGGCAACGTACCTAGGGAGTGAATAGTGCGTTGGCCGTACCTCAACCCTTTCCTGGCCCGCTGGCAGGATATTCGTAGAAGCCCCGACCCGACTTGCGGCCGTGGTGGCCGGCATCCACCTTCTGCTGCTGCAGGCGGCTGGGCCGGAACTTGGCGTCGAAGTGGAAGGCCTCGTACATGGCCGACGTAACCAGGTAGTTGCTATCCACGCCAATCAGGTCCATGAGGCGGAACGGGCCCATGCGGAACCCGGCCGACTCCAATAGCTCATCAATCACCTCCACTGGCGCTACCTGTTCCTCGGCCAGCTTCAGGCCTTCTACGTAGTAGTGCCGCGCCACCCGGTTCACAATGAAGCCCGGCGCGTCGGCGGCCCGCACAGGGCGCTTGCCCAGCCGCCCGGCCAGCGCAAACACCGCATCGGCCACGTCCGGCGCGGTAGCCACGCCGCTGATAACTTCCACCAGCTTCATGATGGGCGCCGGGTTGAAGAAGTGCATGCCCACCACTCGCTCGGGGTGCGGGATGCCCGCTGCCAGCCGCGTAATGGGTAGCGACGAGGTATTGGAGGCGAAGATGCTCGCCGCCGGGTTCTGCTCGGCCAACTGCCGGAACAGCTGTTGCTTCACGTCGAGCCGCTCCACCACGGCCTCTACAATCAGGTCGGCGCGTACCTCGGGCAGCTTATCGGTGAGGGTGAGGCGGGCCAGCGCGGCATCGCGCTCCTCGGGGCTCAGCTTCTGCTTTTCCACCAGCTTACCCAATCCTGCCGCAATGGCCTGCCGGGCCTTGGGCAGCATGTCGGCATTTATATCGAACAGAATGGTGGGTAGCCCGTGCTGCACGCACACCTGCGCAATGCCCAGCCCCATGGTGCCCGCGCCCACAATGGCCACAGTTTCTATGGAAATAGGCTGGCTGGCGGCGGCGGGATGGGTGGGGGAGGTCATAGGTGGCGAGTGTAGGAGGGCGAATAAACGCAGTAGAAAATCAGCGTAATCAGGCCAAACAGTTTACAGCAGGGATTCGAACTGCCGCAGAAAGCGCATATCGTTTTCGGTGAACAGGCGCAGGTCCTTGATCTGGTATTTTAGCATCGTGATGCGCTCGATGCCCATGCCCCAGGCGTAGCCCGAGTAGCGCTCGGCATCAATGCCCGACTGCTCCAGTACCGCCGGATCGACCATACCCGCCCCCCCGATTTCCACCCACCCGGTGCCCTTACAGATGTTGCAGCCCGTGCCTTTGCAAATCAGGCAGGTGATGTCAATCTCAGCCGAAGGCTCGGTGAAGGGGAAGAACGAGGGCCTGAAACGTACCTGCACGTCGTCGCCGAACAGCTCCTGCACGAAGTAGTACACCGTCTGCTTGAGGTCGGCGAAGCTCACGTTTTCGTCAATGAAAAGCGCCTCTACCTGATGAAACATCATGTGGGCGCGTGCCGAAATGGCCTCGTTGCGGTACACCCGGCCCGGCATAATGCTGCGGATGGGCGGCTTTTGCGCCTGCATCACCCGCACTTGCACCGGGCTGGTATGGGTGCGCAGCAGGTAGCTGGCGGAGGCTTTTGCTTCCGTATCCGAATCTCCCGAACCTGCCCCGGCACTCTTCACGAAAAACGTGTCCTGCATGTCGCGGGCGGGGTGGTTTTCGGGGAAGTTGAGGGCGGTGAAGTTGTGCCAGTCGTCCTCAATTTCGGGCCCCTCGGCCACGTTGAAGCCGATGCGGGCCAGAATACGCACGATTTCTTCGCGCACTAGGCTCAGCGGGTGGCGGGTGCCCAGAGCCTGGGGCACGGGCGGCAGCGTGTAGTCGAAGGTGGGGTCGGAGGGGGAGTTGGCCGCGCCGGCTTCCAGCTGCTCGCGCCGCTCATCGAAGCGGGCCTGGGCCAACTGCTTGAGCTGGTTGAGCTCCTGGCCCACGGCCCGGCGGTCGGCGGGTTCCACGCTTTTAAGCTGGTCGAACAGGTCGGCCAGCTGGCCTTTGCGGCCGGTGTAGGCAATGCGGAACTGGTCGAGTTGTTCGGCCGTGGAAAGGTCGGCGGCCTCAATTTCCGCCCGCACCCGGGCAATGGTTTCCTGTAGCATGGGGCAAAGGTAGCCTGATTGCCGATTGTGTGTTTGGACTTGCCTGAACGATAAAATTTTTGCGTTGATAATCAGCTACATAAACCTGTTGTAGGGGTGGCTGATTGTCGATGGAAGTGTAGTTGGTACGGTTGCTGCAAAACCACCATACAACCCACCGGCTCCTGCCGGCTCTGCTGCGCCGCCACGCCGGCCGCTCGTTTTCACTCCTGATTTCTTCCCGATGAAAAAGTTGCTTTTCGCGGCCGCTGCGGCTGTTGCCTTCCTGAGTGCGCCCCTGGCCCAGGCCCAAACCACAACCGCTTATCCCCTGGAAAGTACGAGCATGGCCCCTGCCACCGACGGCTGGGACTGGCCCGCTCCCGCTGCGGCGGCAGACGCTACTACTCCCGCTGTCGCCGATGATGCTGATGCCGCCATGATGCGCTCCTCGGGCGTGCTTGTAGCCCCCGGCATGAGTTCCTCGCCCTACCGCGGCACCAGCACCGACTACAATGGCCGTCCGGTAGCCCGTCGTAAGTCGTTTCGGCCGCGCTCAGTACGCACCACTTCCACCGATCCGTTGATGGCTTCCTCAGGCGTGATGCTGGCTCCGGGCATGAACACGGCACCGCATCGGGCCGCCAGCACCGACTACCACGGCCGCCCGCTGCACCAGCTGCAGCCGGCCCCGACTACCTTGGCCACCACTGCCCTAGTGACCGATGCCCCAGCCACCGATGCCCCGGCAATTGACGCTGGCTGGTAAACAGCCGCGCTTTTGGCAGTGAAATCGGCCGTCCAGCAACCGTAATGGCCGAACTACCCCTTTGCGACAAAGAAAAGTGGAACGATAAACGGGACTCTGCCGTTAGGCAACATCCGGACAACGTGCGCGTTATCCGGAAACCTGACCGCCGGATTCGGTAGCCGACACTATTTTGGCCACCGAAATGTGAGTAGAGTATTTCGGACCCGCGCAAGGCACTGTATCTTTGCGATAACAATCTGTTTAGCATCTGTTTCATGACGAATCGTCAACTAGTTCCGCTGTTGCTGCTCGGCGGCATATTCTTGGCCGCACCGGCCGTAGCGCAAAAAAAATCGTCGGATGGCTGGGGTGACTCCGGTGGCGGCTGGGGCTCTTCGGCTCCGAAAAAAGCTGCTGCCAAAGCCGCGCCGGCCAAAACGACGAAGGCTGCTCCAGCTATGGCTGCACCGGCCGCTACTACTCCTGCCCCTACCGAGGCAGCCGCCTCGGCTGGTAGCGAGTGGGGTGGTGCTGCTGCTGGTGCCACTGCTGGCGCTGCTGCCGGCCCCGTGTACGAAGAGCAGCCAATTGGAGCCAGCATTGCGCCGGGCTTTACGGCTGCCCCTTCGCGCCGCGTAACCACCGACTACCGGGGCCGCCCGCTGGCACCTTACATACGCCGTTCGGTGCGCTCGGCCGACATTGCACCGCCCGTTATGGCTGCTCCTGCGCCTATTCTGGTGCCCGAGCCTGAGCCAATAGCTGCCGCCCCGGCACCCATGCCGGCTGCCAAGACTGCCGCTAAAGCTGCTACCTCGGCAAGTACTAAGAGCGGTGGCGCTGCTGCCGCTACAACTACCAAGAAAGCCGCGCCCGCTAAAAAGGCGCCCGCCAAGAAAGCCGATGACGGCTGGGGTGGCGGTGGTAGCGGCTGGTAACACCGGTTCTGCCAAGCCTCTATAATTCACTTAGAAAGCCCGCTCAGCAGCTGCCGAGCGGGCTTTCTAAGTGATAACCTGTTTGGCAAGCTCCCGCAATAAATCAGCACGTCCTGCTTCATCTGCCGTTTGTGCAGGCGAAGCAGGACGTTTTTCACTTGTTGAACAGCTCCTGAGTCAGACAGGCCTAATTCACGCTGTTCGCCACTTCTACCAGCACCGGCTCGGCAATGGGCGTGGCGCGGTAGTACAACGTGCTGCAGTTTTCGGGGCGCAGTACCTCGCGGGCGGCGTCCTGCACCTGGGCGGGCGTTACGGCCTGTATTTTGGCGCTTTCCTCGTTTACCAGGTTGGCATCGCCCAGCAGCTTGCTAAAGGCCAGGCTCATGGCCCGGTTCAGTAGTTCAATTTCGCTGAACACAATACTTACTTCGGCCTGGTTTTTTACCTTTTCCAGCTCTTCGGTTGGTACCTGGGTGGTCAGGAGCTCGGCCACTACGGCCTCCACGGCCATGTCGGCCTGCTCCAGCGTGATATCGGCGTTGAGTTTGCCGCTGATGACGAGCAGACCTGGCTCCATCGAGCCCATCACGGAAGCCGAAAGCGAGTTGAACAGCTCCTGCTCCTTCACCAGCCGTTGGTACAGTCGGCTCGATTTGCCCCGGCCCAGCACGTCGGACAGCAAATCGGCGGGGTAGTACCCGTCTTCGCCCCGGCCGGGCATATGGTACACCTTGTAAAGCGCCGACAGCGGTACTTCGGCCTTTATTTCGAGGAAGCGGGCTTCCTCCTGCCGGGGCTCGGCGGGCAGCTGCCGCTCGTAGGGGGCGCCGCCGGCAATGGGGCCGAACCACTTCTCGGCCAGCCGCCGGGCTTCGGCCACGGTTACGTCGCCGGCCACGACCAAAATGGCGTTGGCGGGGGCGTAGTGCTTGGCAAAAAAGGCCCGCACCTGCGCCATCGTGGCTTCTTCGATGTGGCTGATTTCCTTGCCGATGGTGGCCCACTGGTAGGGGTGATGCTGGTAAGCCAAAGGCCGCAGCTTCAGCCACACGTCGCCGTAGGGTTGGTTGAGGTAGTTCTGTTTGAATTCCTCGACCACCACCTTGCGCTGCACCTCCAGCCCATTATCCGAAAAGGCCAGGTTCAGCATCCGGTCCGATTCGAGCCAGAAGCCGGTTTCGAGGTTGGCGGCGGGCAGCGTGAGGTAGTAGTTGGTGATGTCGGGCGAGGTGAAGGCGTTATTCTCGCCGCCCACCAGCTGCAGCGGCTCGTCGTAGCTGGGGATGTTGACGGAGCCCGAGAACATCAGGTGCTCGAACAGGTGAGCGAAGCCGGTCTGGTCGGGCGTTTCGTCGCGTGAGCCCACGTTGTACAGCACATTAAGCACGGCCAGCGGCGTGGTGTGGTCTTCGTGCACGATGCAGCGCAGGCCGTTATCGAGGGTAAATTCTTCGAACTGAATCATAGGGAGAAAAGTAGCGCGAAGCTCCAGCTTCGCGGGTCGTTGCTGACGGCGCGCCATTGGTAATCCAACGCGCTGCGAAGCTGGAGCTTCGCGCTACAACCGTTCAACAGCGCACAAGGTAAGGCCCTGCTTGTGCTACTAACCGGCCGCCCGAAACAGAAGTTTCGGGTGCACCGCGGCTATAACGTGGCCCGGAGGCCCAGCAGCAGGGTTTGGGCGATAGGGTAGGTGCTGGCATCGATGCCGGCCTGCCGGTTGTCGGAGCCGGCGGAGCTGATGTTGGGGTCGAAGCCCCGGTAGCCGCTCAGCACCAGTAGGTTGTGGCCACCCAGCCACAGGCTCACGCTCCGGGCATCCCTTTCCCATACTTTGTAGCTGAGGCTGAGGGCCGAGAGGCGCACGTGGTTGCCCGATTGCAGCAAATAATCTAACAGATTAGCCGCGCCGTAGAAGCCGGGTGCGCCGGCGGCGGGAACGTTGGTGTTGGGGTTAGCGGGCGTCCAGCGGTTGCGCACCCGGCCCGATGCGTTGCTGCGCCCGCCGTTGGGGGCGTCCAGCGTCAGCCCCACGGTGTTCAGCACCGAGTAGCCAAACATGCCATCGGCCTGCAGCTGCAACGCGAAACGGCCCAGCGCAAGCTGCTGGCCGAAGCTGAGTAGCTGCCGGGGCAAACCGCTGCCGAGGGGCTGCTGGTCGAAATAATCAACTCTTCCGTCGCCGTTCGCATCCTCAAACCGGGGCTGGCCGGTGGCCGCATCGGTGCCCAAATAGCGCAGCCCGTAAAACGTGCTTACGGGCTGCCCGTCGCTTGCCCGCTGGTAGGCGCTGGGATAAACGGCCGGAAACTCCGACTGGTAACGGTTGCGGTTGACAGCCGCTGCCAGCCGGCTGCTGCCCTGCACAGCCCCTGCCTGCCAGTTGATGCCCACCGAAAGCTCCAGCCCTTTGTTGCGGATGCGAGCCAACTCTTTGCTGCCGGACGAGAAATACTGCTGATGGCGGGTGTCGCGGGCGTAGCCCTGCAGCGTTACAGTCAGTTTCTGGTCGAACAAACCAGCTTCTATTCCCGCATCAGTTTGCGTAGTGACATCGGGCGTGAGCACGTTGATGCGCTGCGTTAAATTGGTACTTGAGGGGGCTATAAGCTCCGCGAAATTACGGCCAATCAGCCCGCGGCCCGACGTACGGCCCCACCCTGCCCACACCTTCAGCGAGTGGTTGGTAGGCGTCCAGAAGTCCTCTTCTGATATCTGCCACACCGCCTGCGCGCCCGGCAACCACTGCTGGCGGTCGGTTTCTGCAAAGCTGCTCGATGCATCGCGCCGGAGCGTGCCGCGCAGCTGGTAGCGCCGGGCGAAGGTATAGTCAGTGGTCAGTTGATAGAAAGCAACCGCACCGCTGGCGCTGTTGCTGGTATTGCCCGAAAACTGTGGCTGGATGAGCACATATGAACGAATTTCCTCGGTTGTGGAGCGCGCCTGATGCTGGTATTCCAGCCCGGCCGCCACCACGTGCCGCTGGTCGCCGAAACTGCGGGCGTAACGTACCGATGGTGTGAGCACCCACGGCGGTGGGTGGCAGTCAAGTCGTTAGCCAGGCCCCCTTGGTAGCTGCCAGCAGCTTGCCGAAACGAACTGCTGCGCAACGTGGCGCGTTCCAAGCCGCCGCGCAGGCCCAGGGTCAGGCCGTTGCTGAACTCGTAGCGGAGGCCGGTTTGGGCCAGCAATCGGCGTTGTGTCGGCGTCTGGTAATTTTCCTGGGCCACCCGTATGGGCGCGAATTCCAGCGGCGAGCCCGGCGGGTCGGTTGGCGACTGGGTGGGCGGGGCCAGCAGGCCAATCTGCATCGTAGCGGGCGAGGGCCGGCGCTCATTGGTCTGGCTGAGGCTGGCCGTAGCATCGAGGTGCAGATGCTGGCCCACCCGCTGGTTGATGGCCGCCCGTAGGGCGTAACGTTGCAGGCGCGAGTTCAGCAGCACCCCGTTCTGGCCCAGGTAATCGGCCCCGGCATAGTAGCGGGTGCGGGCCGTGCCGCCCTGCAAACCCAGGTGATGCTGCTGCACGGCGGCCGTACGCAACAGCTCGGCCTGCCAGTCGGTGCCCTGGCCGAAAGCGGCCACCTGGGCGGGTGAAAAGCGCGCGGGCTGACCGTAGCGCTGGGTTACTTCGTTGGCGAGGGTGGCAAACTCCTGGGCATTCAGCAGGTCGTAGCGGTAGCGGGTGCGCTGCACGCCGCCGTAGCCTTCGTAGCTCAGGCGCGGCTTGCCCGCCTGACCCCGGCGGGTGGTAATGCGGATAACCCCATTAACTGCCTGCGAGCCGTACAGTGCGGTTTCGTAGGCCCCCTTGAGCACCTGCACGCTTTCAATGTCCTGCGTAGGGATGCTGAGCAGCGGGTTCGAGTCCAGCTCCATTGTGTGCTGAAATACGGGCACCTCATCCACCACGTACAGTGGCTGCGCGTTGCCCGAGAGGCTGGCCGCCCCCCGAATCCGGACTGCCACTTGGGCCCCCGGCGCGCCCGAGTAGGGCGTGGCCTGCACCCCGGCCACCTGCCGGAGCTGCTCCTGGAGGGGGAGGAAGGGAGAGAGGGTGTTAGTGTAGGCGGTGATTATAATCTCAAGGGGGCAGTAGATCTTAACTCGTAAGACTGAATCATTAACACCTACATTCGACAGCCTTACCGTATCGGGCTGCTGAGCCAGGGCGGTAATTGGGATTGAGAACAGAAATCCGAGAGGTAATAGTCGAACCATATAAATAGTGAGGGCGGGAAATACGACCCCAAAGGTAGATGCGGAAGGCAGGCAGATTGCACAAACCAGCTCTAACTATTTTCCTTCCAACCCAAACCCGTACTTTTGGCTTCCCCCACCCGTCACTGGCCTCTACGCTATGCAATTCGACCGCAAGGATTACTCCAACGATACCCTGCTGCACTTATATCATCACCTGCTCAAGCCCCGGCTGATTGAGGAGAAAATGCTGATTCTGCTGCGCCAGGGCAAGGTCAGCAAGTGGTTTTCGGGCATCGGGCAGGAGGCTATTTCGGTGGGCAGCACGCTGGCGCTGGAACCCGATGAGTACATTCTGCCCCTGCACCGCAACCTGGGCGTGTTTACGGGCCGTGATGTACCGCTGGGCCGCCTGTTTGGGCAGTGGCAGGGCAAGACCACCGGCTTTACCAAGGGCCGCGACCGAAGCTTTCATTTCGGCACCAACGAGCACCACATTGTGGGCATGATTTCGCACCTCGGGCCCCAGCTGGCCGTGGCCGGCGGCATTGCCCTGGCCGATGTGCTCGACGAGAAACCCCGTGTAACTGTAACCTACAGCGGCGACGGTGGCGCCTCGGAGGGTGACTTCCACGAGGCCCTGAACGTGGCCGCCGTGTGGCAGCTGCCGGTCATCTTCATCATCGAAAACAACGGCTACGGCCTCAGTACGCCTTCCAACGAGCAGTTCCGCTTCCGCTACTTCGTGGATAAAGGCCCGGCTTACGGCATGGAAGCCGTGCAGGTGGATGGCAACAACGTGCTCGAAGTGTACGACACGGTGAAGCGCCTCGCCGAAGACCTGCGCCAAAACCCGCGCCCGGTGCTGCTGGAGGCCCTTACGTTCCGGATGCGCGGCCACGAGGAGGCCAGCGGCACCAAGTACGTGCCCCAGGAGCTGTTCACCGAATGGGCCGCCAAAGACCCGGTAGAGAACTACGAAAAGTGGCTGCTCCAGGAAGGCATCCTCGACGAGGAGGCCCGCATGCGCTACCGCGAAACCATCAAGCGCGAAATCGAGGAAGGCCTCAAGGAAGCCGATGCCGCCCCCGCCCCGACCCCCGACGCCGCCCGCGAGCTGGCCGATATGTACGCGCCTTTGGCGGAAGATAGGAGCGAGGAGCTAGAAGCTAGAATGGCAGATAGCTCAGACGAGCGGCCGCAAGGAAGCGAAGGTCAAGATGACAATATTCTAGCTTCTAGCTCCTCACTTCTAGCTTCTTCGGAGAAACGCTACATCGATGCCATTTCCGACGGGCTGCGGCAGAGCATGGAGCGGTATCCGGAGCTGGTGCTAATGGGCCAGGACATTGCCGAATATGGCGGCGTGTTCAAGATTACCGACGGCTTCGTGAAGCAGTTCGGCAAGGGCCGGGTGCGCAACACGCCGCTCTGCGAGTCGGCCATTGTGGGCGCGGGCCTGGGGCTGAGCATCCGGGGCAAAAAGGCCATGGTGGAGATGCAGTTCGCCGATTTCGTGACCTGCGGCTTCAACCAGATCATCAACAACCTGGCAAAAAGCCATTACCGCTGGGGCCAAAACGCCGACGTGGTAGTGCGCATGCCCACGGGGGCCGGCTCGGCCGCCGGGCCATTCCACAGCCAGAGCAACGAGGCCTGGTTTACCCACACGCCGGGCCTGAAAGTGGTGTTCCCGAGCAACCCCTACGATGCCAAGGGCCTGCTCTGCGCCGCGCTGGCCGACCCCAACCCGGTGCTGTTTTTCGAGCACAAGCTGTTGTACCGCAGCATCTCGGCCCCAGTGCCCGATGCATATTATACCACGCCCATTGGCAAGGCCGCGCTGGCCCGCGAAGGCCACGAGCTGAGCATTGTAACCTACGGGGCCGGCGTGCACTGGGCCCTGGCGCTGGCCGAGGAACTGAACCTCGACTGCGACGTGCTGGACCTGCGTACCCTGCTGCCCTGGGACGAGCAGGCCGTGCGCCGCACCGTGGAGAAAACCGGCCGCCTCATTTTGCTGCACGAAGACACGCTGATTGGCGGTTTGGGCGGTGAAATTGGCGCCTGGGTGGCTGAAAATTGCTTCCGTAGCCTCGATGCGCCCATTATGCGGGTGGCCTCGCTCGATACGGCCGTGCCCTTCGCGCCCACGCTGGAGCAAGATTTCCTGCCCCGCCAGCGCCTGCGCGAAGCGGTAGAGAAAATGCGCAGCTACTGATTTACTGACAGCATGAAGTGTATCTGTAACAGCGGCCGGTGGCTGAGTATGATGCTAGTGGCCGCGCTGCTGCTGGCCGCCCCGGCCTGCCAGCGCCACCCCTACCGTATTCCCGACCCTAAAGGCCCGCCGCAGGCCAAGGTCAAACGCAACCGCACCCCCGGCAACGAGTCGGCCGACGGGCGGGTGCTGGATGTAGAGCGCGAGGCCGTGAAAATGCCGAAAAACCGCCTCGACAAACAGGGACTGGTGAAAAAGCCCAAGCACGAAAACCGGCGGCTAAAGCCCCGACATGAGCGCCGCCGGTTCCTGGGCATTACCATGCCTTTCTGAGTGATTCCGCCGGCTGCCCACCCGTACATGTACGCCTCCTGGCTGCGGTAAGTACTACATAATGTGTAGCTTTCCGTAGTACTTACCGCCCTGCAGTCTGGATTATCTGCTTACTTCTTATCATCTGAAAACTATGCGTTATCTGTTTATTGGTGCCTTGCTGCTGGCTTTGTCGGCCACCGGGGCGCAGGCACAGCTGGAGTCGAGCAGCCCGGCCAGCCAGCGGGCGGCCAGCCGGAAGGCGCTGCGCGATGCCCGCAAAGTAGAGGCGCGCTACAAAGAGTCGCACCTGGCCGTGAGCAAAAAGGAGCTGCGGATGCAGGCTGCCGGCCGCCTGGCCACGCTGCCGCCCCCGACCGGGCAGCCCGACTACAAGTTCAGCCGCGACGGCACACCCCGCGTAAGCGAACCATCGAAGATGCATTTGCGTCTTCGTCGTAAGAAGCCCAACGCGGCTCCGGTACAGTAGTACCCATTCTTTCCCAGTTCTCCTTCACCATCCCCTATGACTCCCTGGCAACCCCTTACCCAAGCCGAGCAACTCTCCGAAATCGTCCGCGAATCAGCTGAACAGCCGGTTATCGTGTTCAAGCACAGCACCACCTGCTCCATCAGCGCCATGGCCAAGAGCAAGATTGAGCGGCAGTGGGCTGATGCCGGCCTCGAAAACGCCAAGCTATACTACCTCGATCTGCTTAACTACCGCCCCATTTCGCAGGAACTGGCTCAGCAGTTTAAGGTGCAGCACGAGTCGCCGCAGCTGCTGCTGATCCAGGACGGCGCATGCACCTACCACGCCTCGCACAACGGCATCCGCCTGAGCGACGTGAAGCAGGCCATTTAGTAGCTGCGCAGCATGCTGTAGGGGCGAGGCTTGTCCCCGCCCGCCGCCAGAATAATATACTGCGGGCATATGTCCGCTGTTCAATTCACGGTTCAACGGCGGGCGGGGACAAGCCCCGCCCCTACAGCGTTCTTAGCAATCCGTTCCGAAACAAGGTGACTATTAAGCGCTATACTCGAACTGAACCTGCTGCTTTATCTCGGGGTTCAGGCTGAGGGCTACCGGGCAGGTTTTGGCGGCCCGCTCCAGCAGGGTACGCTCCTTTTCGGGCAGCGACGCCGGCAGCCGGAACGTCAGGTCAATCTGCCCGATGCGGCGTGGGTCGCTGAGCATGTGCTTGGTGGTGTCCCAGCTGGCACTGCTTAGGTCGAGGCTATGCCGCTCGGCTACGATGCCCATAATGGTCATCATGCACGAGCCGAGGGCCGAGCATACCAGGTCGGTAGGCGAAAACGCTTCGCCTCTTCCCTGGTTATCAGTGGGGGCATCGGTCAGAATAGTGTTGCCCGAGGCGGTGTGCGTGGCTTCGGTGCGCAGCTGGCCGGCGTAGCGGGCAGAAATAGTGCTCATAAGAAACAGGTAAACAGACGAAGTATGCGGGCTAATTTACGTACTTTCGGAGGGGTTGGCAGCCAGCGGCAGCCGGCCCCGTCGTTTTTCAACCGACTCTCTATGTATTCCCGACCCGTACGCACAGTTGCCTGCTTGGGCAGCACGTTGCTGCTGGCCCTGCTGGCTGCTCCACAGGCGCAGGCGCAGCGTAAGCCGAAAGCCGGTAATGCGGCCAAGCCCAGCATCAGCAACGACCAGGCTTCCTACAGCAAAGAATTCACGTACGGCGTAAACTTCAACACCCGCGGCGGCCTGCTGGGCGGTGTGGCCGTGCGCTCCACCCGCCTGATCAACCAGGACTGGGCCCGATTCTGGAGCCTGGAGCTGGTAGAGGTGAAGCACCCGAAGGAGGAGAAGGCAACTATATCGAACCGGACAGTTGGCATAACGGGAACCATTGTGCCGGGCAAAAGCAACTACTTTTTTGTGGCCCGGCCCAGCGTAGGCCTGCAGCGCGTGCTGTTCCGCAAAGCGCCCGACGCAGGCGTGCAGGTAAACGGCCTGCTGGGCGGCGGGCCATCTATTGGCCTGCTGATGCCTTATTACATCAACTACAACTACCAGGACCCCAACGGCGGTCCGCTCGATGTGCGGGCCGAGCAGTACGACCCGGCTAGGCACACGGGCCCGGGTGGCGCTATTCTGGACCGTGCCCCGCTGTTCGCCGGCATTGGCGAAACCAAGCCCCTGGTGGGAGCCCACATACGCGGGGCGCTCAGTTTTGAATTCGGCCGTTACCGCGACGCGGTAACCGGCGTTGAGGTGGGCGTGCTGGCGGAGGCGTATGCCAAAACCCCGGTCATTATCCGCAACCAGCTCACGGAAGACAGCGCCATCAACGACCGTTTTCTGCCTTCGGTGTACCTGACGGTTTACATAGGCAGCCGGCACTAAACGCCCCGCTTAGCGGGTTATGACAAAAGCATAAGGGAGAAAGGCCAAAACAACCCGGTCTTTTATCCCTTATGCTTTTATCATTCAAGCCTTATCCTCATCCCCATTCCTCGTACCTTTGTGCCATGGATGATTTGTTGCTGACTCTGCCCATTATTCAGCCCGAAGCGGCCGCCCCTGCCAAGGCCCGCAAGCCCGACTGGCTGCGCGTGAAGCTGCCGGTAGGACCGGCTTATGCCAACGTGCGCCGCCTCGTCGACGAGCACAAGCTGCACACCATCTGCGAAAGCGGCAACTGCCCCAACATGGGCGAGTGCTGGGGCGCGGGTACGGCCACGTTTATGATTCTGGGCAACATCTGCACCCGCTCGTGCTCGTTCTGCGCCGTGGCTACCGGCCGGCCTTCCGAACTTGATCTGGACGAGCCCCGCCGCGTGGCCGAGGCCATTCAGCTGATGGGCGTGAAGCACGCCGTGCTTACCAGCGTGAACCGCGACGAGCTGAAGGACCGCGGGGCCAGCGTGTGGTACGAAACTGTGGTGCAAACCAAGCAGCTCAGCCCCACTACCACCATCGAAACCCTCATTCCGGACGTGAAGGCCAACTGGGCCGCCCTCGATACCATGATTGCCGGCGGCCAGGAAGTGGTGTCGCACAACATGGAAACCGTGGGCAGCCTCTACCGCCTCGTGCGCCCCCAGGGCAAGTACGACCGGAGCCTGGAGCAAATTCAGCGGACCAAGCAGGCCGGCAAGCGCACCAAGTCGGGCATTATGCTGGGCCTGGGCGAAACCAAGGACGAGATGTACAAGGCCATGGACGACCTCGTGGCCCACGGCCTCGATATCCTCACGCTGGGCCAGTACCTGCAGCCCACCAAGCGCCATATCGAGGTGGCCGAGTTTATCCACCCCGACCTGTTTGCTCACTACCGCGAGGAGGGCCTGCGTCGGGGCCTTAAGTATGTAGAAAGCGGCCCGCTGGTGCGCTCCAGCTACCACGCCGAGCGCCACGTGAACGTGCCTATCTAGGCGGCGGCAATGGCCACGTGACCCGCTTCAGAGCTGTCAAAAGGCTTATTTCAAAAAAAAGACCTTTCCGGATTGCGGAAAGGTCTTTTTTTTGAGAGCTGGTAAGGAAGGTGATTTCGGCGGTAGCTGCTAGGGTATATGGGCAACTGACGGAAGGTGCTTTGAAGCTATCAGAACAGTCAGGCTGAGCTTGTCGAAGCATCTCTACCGAGCCTTGTGCCACGATGAAGCGGTAGAGATGCTTCGGCAAGCTCAGCATACTGCCTTTTTCGTTAAGCGTCCACACGCGCCAAGAGAGTGGCCGGTCGGAATGGTCATAAAGCAGAATCGGACAACTTTGAACTCCTTCTATACGGCCACTGACTTCTGCTATGACCATTCGTAGACTCTCCCGCAACCTCACGTTCTGGGTACTGTTTTCCATTGTGGCCGGAGTGCTGCTTGGCCACTTCCGGCCCGCCGTGGCCGTGCAGATGGAGCCGCTGGGCCGGCACTTCATTGATGTGGTCAAGCTGTTTATCAATCCCATCATCTTCCTCACCATTACGGTGGGCATCAGCTCCATGGGCGACCTTAAAAAGGTGGGGCGCATTGGGGGCAAGGCCCTGCTGTATTTTGAGGTAATAACCACGCTGGCCCTGCTTATTGGTGTGGGCGTGGCGGCCCTGGTACGTCCCGGCGACGGCGTGGCCATGGCTGGCAGCCCGGCGGCGGCCAAAGTAGGCGAGTACACCGAACGGGCTGCCGACTTCTCGTGGAGCCACTTTCTGGCCGACAACCTCACGCTGCAGGTACTGCTGATTGCTATTGTGCTGGGCATACTGCTAAGCCGGTACGCGGGCCGTCAGCCCCTCATCGACCGGCTGAAAATGGCCTCAACTTATGTGTTTAGGGGGCTGCACTGGGTGATGCTGCTGGCCCCGGTCGGCGCATTTGGGGGCATGGCCTTTACCATTGGCAAATATGGCCTGAGTACGCTGCTGCCGCTGGGCAAGCTGATGATAACGGTATATCTGACCATGGCCCTGTTCATTTTTGTCGTGCTGGGGTCCATTATGCGCTACTGCGGGATAAGCCTGTGGGCCTTTCTGCGTTATATCCGGGCCGAGCTGCTTATTGTGTTGGGCACGTCCTCATCGGAGGCCGGTTTGCCGGGGCTCATGGAGAAGTTGGTGGGCATGGGCTGCGCCCGGCCGGTGGTGGGGCTGGTAGTGCCCACCGGCTACTCCTTCAATCTCGATGGCACGACTATTTACCTCTCGCTGGCTACTATTTTCCTGGCTCAGGTATTCCACGTCGAGCTATCGGTAATGCAGCTGCTGACGATGGTGGGCATTCTGATGGTGACAAGCAAGGGCGCGGCCGGCGTAACGGGCAGCGGCTTTGTGGTGCTGGCCAGCACGCTCACCGCGCTTAAGGTTATTCCGGTCGAGGGCCTGGCGCTGCTGCTGGGCGTAGACAGGTTTATGTCGGAGGCCCGCTCCATTACCAACTTCATCGGCAACGGCGTGGCCACCATCTTTCTGGCCCACCATGAAGGTGCCCTCGACCACGCGCAGGCGGCAACCGTGCTGGGTCTGCGCCCCGTTGCGGTTGCCGGCCCGGCGGCAGCGCCGCCACTACTGTCCGAAAAGGTCGTCTGATTTTCCCCCCAAAAGCACTGTGGCACCGCTATTCAAACGCAAAAATCCCCGTCAGATTCGCTGACGGGGATTTTTGCGTTTGAATTAGGCCGCTTACTCGCGGTAGGCCTGCGAGCTGGTAGGCCGGCCATCCTGGGGCGGATAGTTGCCCAGAATGCTGGTGACGATGCGCTGAACCTCGACCTCTGAAATAGTCTGGTTATCGACCTGGGCCTGGCCCTGGCCGCGCCACGCCAGCTCTTTGCGGCTGGCATCCACGAAATCCAGAATGAGCGTGCCGGCTTTATATTCGGTTACGTAGCCCCGGTTGTAGAGGCTGCCATAGCCGTAGCCATACCCGTAATAGGGGTTGCCATAGGGGGCATACGGCGAACCAACGGCTCGCTGCTTGTCCTCGACGCGGGCACTGTAGGCTACGTACACATCGGGCGTGGCCGTGGCCTCTACCATTGTCATGCCTTTGGCGCCGAGCTGCTGCTCCACGGCCGAGCGAATGCGCTTGTCCAGAAACGACTCGTAGCCCTGTGCCGGGCCACCTTCTGTGTCGGTGCGCTGCTGCGGATACCAGGCCCAGGTGCGGTAGGCCCGGAAGTTGACGGAGTGGTCGTAGTCGGAGGTGACGCCCACGCGGGCGGCCGTGGTGCAGCTGGTGGCGCCCAGCAGCAAGCTCAGGCCCAGTACAGAGTAGGCCAATGGGCGGAGCAGAAAGCGGGATATACGATTCATAGAAGAGAAGAAGGCGATGAAAAAACCATCTGCGGGCGCTATTAAGGCCGCGCACCGGTACAGGTAAACAACAGCCCCAGCCACCCAGACGTTCCCGCCAGGCAGTGCGGCCGTGCGGGGTAGGGCAGTAAGATTATAAACGCCCGAAGTTGCCCGGCGACCATAATTGTGGTTATCTTTTGTCGAAAATGTCGTTTCCTGATTTACTACCCATGAAGAAAACTGTACTCTATCTGGGCGCTCTGGCCCTGCTTTCTGCCTCCTGCAGCTCCTCGCGCGACGACTCCCGCTCGCGCCGCCCCGATGCCGCCCCGGTAGCCCATACATCGGTAGTCGAGTGCATTCTCTACGACGGCATGACCAAGACCTCCAAGCAGCTAACGACCCTAGCGGCCGGCAGCGAAGTGCAGGTGATGGATACAGTGAGTGCCTACTTTGTGAAAGTGCGCGTAACGGCGGCCGGAAAAACCGAGTCGGGCTACATGTACCGTACCTGTTTCGGTAAGCGGTAGCAGCAGCAGCAGCCACCGGTCGGCTGCTTTGGCGGCCCGGCCCCGGGGCCGGTTGCAAATCCAATGTATCTTCGGGGGCTGATTATCCGTGCCATGGCTGCTACTCCTGTTTCTGCTCCTACCCCCGAAAGCCTGGCCGCCGAACTGGCCCAGGAACGCCGGCTCCGACAGGTAGCCGAAGGCCAGGTAGCCGGCCTGCGCCGCCACCTGGCCTCCACGCAGCGCACCGTTGGCCGGCTCACCGACAGCATTACGCGCCTGACCCAAAACCTGCGCGTGGCCGTATTGGTGGCCCACCAGAACGGGACAGTTGCGTTGCTTAACCAGGAATTCTGCGACCTGTTTGGCATCAGCGAAGCCCTGCCGCTGGGCCAGCTCGACTGCCCGGTAGAGCCGCTGCTGGAGTCGCTGCAGGCCCACGCTGCTCGGCCCGAGCTGGCCCGCCAGCGCCTCGATACCCTGCGCCAGGCCAACCAACGGGTGCTGGGCCAGGATTTGGAGCTGGCCGACGGCACGGTGCTCGAAATGGATTTTGTGCCCCTCAGCGGCCCCGACGAGCTGGTGGCAGCCGGCTACCTGCTCTCGTTTCGCGACGTAACGCAGGCGCGCCGGGCCGAGCAGTACCTGCACTCGCTCTCGCGCATTCCGGGCCAGGACCCCAACCTGATTTTGCGGCTGCACGCCGATGGCCGGCTGCTGTACAGCAACCCGGCGGCCGAGGCGCTACGCCTCGAATACCTGCAGCCTGAGGCCGAGCCGGCGCTGGCCGGGCAGCTGTACGCGGCCGCCTGCCGGGCCCTCGGCACGCAGGAACTGGTGCAGCTGGAAGTGAACTTCGGACCGCGCTGCTTTCAGCTGGCCATCACGCCCTTCCCCGAAGACCAGTACGCCAACCTCTACCTGACCGACATCACTCCGCTTAAGGAAGCCGAAAAGCGCCTGGCCGAGCAGCAGGAGTTCTACGAAACCGTGCTCAACCAGCTGCCCGCCGATGTGGCCGTGTTTGACGCCCGTCACCGCTACCAGTTCGTTAACCCGGCCGCCATCCGCAACAACGAGCTGCGCCGCTGGATTATCGGGCACGACGATTTTGAGTACGCCACCTACCGCCAGCGCTCCGACAAACAGGCCCGGCACCGCCGCCAGCAGTTCGAGCAGGTAGTGAGCCAGCGCACTACGTTGGCCTGGGAAGAGCACCTGACCGGTCCCGACGGCCCGCGGCTGGCCCTGCGCCACATGGCCCCGGTATTTACGCCGGCCGGCGAACTGCGCATGGTAATTGGCTATGGCATTGATATAACCGACCGCTACAACGCCGAAGAGCTGCTGCGCCAGCGCGAAGCCGAGCTACGCGAAAACCAGGCGTTCATCCGGGCCGTGGTCGATACCACGCCCAGCGCTATCTGGGCCACCGATGGCGGGGCCAATGTGCTGTTCAGCAACCGCACCTTCAATGAACTGCTCGAACTCAGCAGCCACCGCCGCGACCCGGAGCCCGGCAGTATGGCTGCCCGGGAGCTGGAGGAGTTTGTTGCCTCCGATGAGTTTGTGCTGCGCACGGGAGAGGAGGTGGTGCAGGAAAACACCTTTACGCTGCGCAACGGCAAAACCATGTGGCTGCAAACCGTGAAGCGTCCGCTGGTGCGGGCCGATGGCAGCGTGAACGTGCTGGGGGTGAGCACCGACATCACGGAGATGAAAAATGCCCGCCAGACCCTGGAGAAAAGCACCAAGCAGTACCGCGACCTGATGCAGTACTCCCAGGCCCTGATCTGCACCCACGACCTGTCGGGCCGGATTCTGTCGGTGAACCCGGCCGCGGCTCAACTGGTAGGCGCCGCGCCCGAACGGCTGGTAGGCCGCTCGCTGCGCGAAATTCTCGACCAAGGCTTCCATGAGGAACTGGGAAAGTACCTGCTGCTGGCCCACGAGCAGCAGCAGCTGACGGGCCTGCTTACCCTCAGTGGCCCCGACGGCCGGCTCCACCACCTCATTTACGACAACTACCGGGTGGAAGAGCCCGGGGAGGAGCCCTATGTAATTGCCTACGGCCAGGAAATAACCGAGCGCCTGCTGGCCGAAAAGGAGTTGATCAGGGCCAAGGAAGAGGCCGAAAACACGGCCCAGGCCAAGGAGAACTTTCTGGCCAACATGAGCCACGAAATCCGTACGCCCATCAACGGCATTCTGGGCATGGCCGGGCTGCTGGCCAAAACGCCGCTCAACGAAACCCAACAGGAGCATCTCCGGATTCTGCGCAGCTCGGGTCGTCACCTGCTCACCGTCATCAACGACGTGCTCGATGTGGCCAAGATGGAGGCCGGCCAGCTGGAGTTGGAGCGGGTGCCGTTCGATATCTGCCAGTCGGTAAAGGAGGCCGTGCAGACCCTGGCGTACCGGGCCGAGGAAAAGGGGCTTGACTTCCGGATACAGCCCCTTGACCTGGTCCATTCGCTGGTAATAGGCGACCCCGGCCGGCTCAATCAGATCCTGCTCAACCTGCTCAGCAACGCCCTCAAGTTCACGCACCAGGGCAGCGTGGAGCTGGGGGGGCGCCTGCTGCACGAAACCGATAAGGAGCTGGCCCTGGAGTTCTGCGTCCGCGACACCGGCATCGGCATTGCGGCCGACAAGCAGCAAAGCATCTTCGAAAACTTTGCCCAGGCCTACGCCGACATTTCACGGCGCTTTGGGGGCACGGGCCTTGGCCTCACCATCAGCCGGCGGTTGGTAGAACAGCTGGGTGGCCGCATGTGGGTGGAAAGCGCCGAAGGGCAGGGCAGCACATTCTATTTCACGCTCACACTGCCCAAGGCGGCCAGGCTGGCCTCAGCCCCCGCGCCCCGGCCCTTGCCCGACTATAGTCGGCTCCGGGGCCGGCGGGTACTACTCGTCGAAGACCACCCCGTGAACCAGCAACTGGCCCTGCTGATGCTGGAGGACTGGGCCGTGGAAGCACACGTAGCCTCCGACGGCCCCGAGGCTCTGCAGCAGCTCGAAGCCCGCTTGTACGATGTGGTGCTGATGGACATTCAGATGCCTGGTATGAGTGGCCTGGATGTAACCCAGGAGCTGCGCCGAAACCCCGACCCGGCCCGCGCCGAAACACCAATTATTGCCCTTACGGCCAACGTTATGCGTTCCGACGCTGCTGTATATCGCACCGCCGGCCTCGATTATCTGTCGAAACCGTTCGAAGAAGAAGATCTGTTTCATAAGCTTGAAGCCAACCTGCGGCCCGTGGCAGTTGCCGTTCTGGAAATGCAGCCGGCGCTGCCCCTACCTGTAGCCGCAGCCGAGCCGGAGGCAGCGGTACTGCCCGGGGCCGCTTCACCTCTGTTCGACCTCACCCGGCTGCGCCATACGGCCCACGGCAGCAGCATTTTTATGCAGAAAATCATCGGCTCGTTCCGCACGCACACACCGCTGGTGGTAAGCCAACTGCGCGAAGCCGCTGCCGCCGCCGACTGGCCTAGTGTGGGCGCACTGGCTCATAAGCTGCGCCCCTCGTTGCAGCTGCTGGGCATCAGTAGCACCGAGGAGGCCATTGCCCTGCTCGAACCTCTCTCGCGGCCCACCGACAATGCGCTGCCCGACTCCGAGACGCTGCTGAACGCCACTTTTGCGCTGGCCGAAACGCTCACCAGTGCCGTCGAGCAGCTCGGTGCGGTGCGGGTTGAATAAGAGTGGGGCGTAGGGAGTGGGCCGATCATACCGGCCCACTCCCTACGCCCCATGTACTTTGCTCAATTTATATCCGGTTCAGCTTGCCGAAAAAGGCCTCCTGGTAGGATTTGCCGATGGGTACGTGCTGGCCACCTGGTACCACGGCCGCACCATCTTCGATAGCCTCGATGCGCTTTAGGTTGAGAATGTAGGAGCGGTGTACGCGTACGAAATGCTCGAAGGGCAGGCGCGCATCCAGCGACTTCATGGTGGTGTACACAATGTACTTCTGCTTCTCGGTAACGATGACCACATAATCCGACAGGGCCTCAATGTACAGCACGTCGTCGAAGTTGATGCGCACCATTTTACTGTTCACTTTCACGAACAGGTCGTTATCGGGAGCGGCTAAGGGTGGGGCCGGTACCGCAGCGGCGGCCGGCGTTTCGTGTTGCAGCAGGGCCCGTTGCACCGCCCGGCTGAAGCGGGCATAATCGAAGGGCTTTACCAGGTAATCGGTTACGCGCAGATCGAAGGCATCAACGGCAAAGTCTTCGTGGGCCGTAGTGAGAATGACGATGGGCGGGTCGGGCAGAATGCGCAGCAGGTCGAGGCCGTTGAGCTGGGGCATCTGCACATCCAGAAACAGCACATCTACGCGGTTGCCGGCCCGGAAGTAGTTCAGGCCCTGCAGCGCGTCGTCCATCGACTCAACCAGTTGCAGGGAGCTGGTGAGCGAAATATAGTGTTCCAGCGTCAGCCGGTTTATTTCTTCATCATCGATAATCGCACAGGTGAGGATAGTAGGCATGGTAGCGTAGGAATAAGGGTGAAGAAAGCCGGACTGCCGCCGCCAATTCGCGCCATCGGAGCTGCTCCTTAGAGGGAGCGACTTATCTGGGGGCGCAGCGTAGTAGTGAGCTGGCTAAGCTAACCTTTTTGGATTAATCGGCCAAGCCAGACCATGCCAGTGGCGTTAGCTACGGCGGGCCATTTCGGCGGCTACCAATGCCTGCACCTCGGGCCGCTCATAATCGGCCTCGGACTGGATGTGCGGCATCAGTCGCTGCATTACCTGTTCCTGTGCCTGCCCGTTGGCCAAGGCCTCGGCATAGGGCAGCTGCGAAAACGTAACCTGCGAGTAGAGGGGCTGCCATTGCGCCGGGTACTGAGCAGCTAATTTGCCCTCAATCTTTTTCTGGAGCAGGAAGCGCGGGTCGGCCACCCGGTCGCGCATTTCATAGAAATTGTACACGGCCAGGTCGGCCATGGCATCGGTATTGGGCTTGCGCATGGCTTCAAACCGGCGCATAATGTTTGTCCAGTCGGAGCCGTGTTCCTCCAGCAGCTCAGCCAGCACGGCGCAGTCTTCGAAGCCCGAGTTCATGCCCTGACCGTAGAAGGGCACAATGGCGTGCGAGGCATCACCGAGCAGTAGCACGTCGTCGTTGTAGCTCCACGGAAAGCAGCGTACGGTAACAAGCGAGCTGGTGGGGTTGGCGAAGAACTCCGTTTCCAGGTCCGGCATCAGCGGCAGCGCGTCGGCGAAATGCTCGGCAAAAAAGGTGCGTACCTGGGCCGGGGTCTGCAGGGCCGCAAACGAGTTGGCCCCCTCGTAAGGGAAAAACAGGGTGCAGTTGAACGAGCCGTCGAGGTTGGGCAGCGCAATCATCATGTACTGGCCCCGGGGCCAGATATGCAGCGCGTGCTTCTCGATGGGCCAGCTGCCGTCGGGCCCCGCCGCAATGCTGAGCTCCTTGTAGCCGTAATCGAGGTACTGCTGCGAGTAGTTGAACCGGTCGGTGCGCTGCATGGCCCCGCGCACGGCCGAGTAAGCCCCATCAGATCCGAACAGGCGCTGATAGGGCTGGGTGCGGGTCTGGCCGGTGGTTTCGTCGCGCATTTCCAGTTGGCTCCGGCGTAGGTCTACCCGCTGGCAATGCTGCTCAAACTGCACCCGAATACCCGGCTGTTGTTCTACCAGGTCCAGCATCCGCCGGTTCAGGCCCGCCCGCGACACCGAGTAGATGGCCTGTCCATCCTGCCCGTACTTCTGAAACGTGAGCTGTCCATCTACGCCGTGCATCATGCGGCCGCGCATGGCAATGGCCACTTCGCGCACCTCCTCGGCAATGCCAACGCCCTCCAGGGCCCGCCAGCCCCGGTCGGAGAGGGCCAGGTTGATGGAGCGGGCCTCTACTTTGGCCTCGCCCCGGATGTCGGGCCGGCGCTCAAATACTTCTACCGAGTGGCCATGCCGGGCCAGATACAGTGCCAGCAAACAGCCCACCAGCCCCGCGCCCATTACAGTGAGGGTTTCGGCCGGTAGTTGCGGGTTGGCAGGGGAAGAAGGAAGCATGAGCAAAAGGGTAGGCAGGAAAAGCGGAACAAGGCCCCGAAGGTACTCTATTGCGCTGGTATAGGGGCGCAAAGCACTAAATACTCGGGACGTTGGTCGAGTAATTTTGAGTGTTGAGCGACAAAGTTCCCCGGCGGGGCTTTTTTCTAAATCCGCTCACCTGATACCCACCGTACTTTGCATTATAAATAGAAGTAGTTGAATACACACTGCACTCCGATGATACCTGCTCCCACTTTAGTTTTATGCGAAATTCAGCCGAAATACGCTCGTCATCGTCGGGCCCGGCAGCGGCAGCGTTTAGTGCGGCTCGCGTTTGTCTGCAATCTGACGCGGCAGCCGGCTCGGGAGCGGCTGCTGGCTGCCCCGAAAGACATTGGTAAGACGGTACGTATCGGCTATTACGTAGTGGGAGCCGAGGATTGCCTGTGGCTGTACGGGCCAACCGATGTGTGCTACTAGCTTTGGGCCTGTCATATTCTTTCCGCATAAAAAAAACGCATATAAATACCAATTCGCAGAGCTCAACCTTGTCGCAATCAATTACTTATAGGTAGGTTATTCGGCACGCCTACTATATATTTGCAGCCCCTTCTGGCAGAAGGGGCTTTTTTGTGTCTTTTCACTTTCTCTTTTTATATGCAAAAACCTTACTATTTACTGCTTTTGTTGCTACTCCTGATGGGGCAAAGCCTGACCAGCTGGGCCCAGGAAGCAGTACCCGTAACCGGGTCGGTGTTAACGGATGCCGGACAGCCGCTGCCCGGAGCAACTATCTTTATCAAGGGTACCTTTATCGGTACGAGTACCAGCCGCGACGGTGGCTTTGAGCTGCGTACCGATTTTAGCAACGGTCCGGTAGTGCTGAGTGTGTCGTTTGTGGGCTACGTAACCCAGGAGTTGACGCTGAGCAAGCCCGACAACGGTATCAAGGTGACGCTCAAGCCCAACCCCATTCAGGCGGCGGAAGTAATTGCTTCGGCTTCGCGGAAAGAGGAAAACATTCTGCAGGCTCCCGTAACGGTGGAAAAGGTGACCTCGGAGCAGGTATTGCGCCTGCCTCCGCCCGATGTACAGGTAGGCCTGAACCAGTTCAAAGGCATTGACGTGAACGGCACGAGCATGCTGATGAACTCGCTCAGCACCCGGGGCTTCAACTCGCCCAAATCGGAGCGCCTGATTCAGCTGACTGACTATTTCGACACCCAGTCGCCGTCGCTCAACATCAACTCGGGCAACCTCCAGGGCATGCCCGAAATCGACACGGAAAGCATCGAAATCATCCACGGTCCGGCTTCGGCCCTGTACGGTGCCAACGCCTTCAACGGCGTACTGATCCAGAACTCGAAAGACCCCTTCGTAACTGAAGGCCTGACGCTGCGGGTACGCGGCGGCGGGCGTGAGCTTTTCGATGGCCAGCTGCGCTACGCCAAGCGTATCGGCCAGAAGTTCGCCTTCAAGGTTACGGGCGCCTATCTGACGGCCGACGACTGGCTGGCCAATAACTACTCGGCTACCGACCGGCGGGTAGAAAACCGCAACAATGACCAAGGCTCGACGCTGGGGTACGATGCGGTGAACAACTACGGCGACGTGGCCTTCCGGGTGCCGGATAGCTATCCGATTGCCGATTTGCGCGGTAAAACGCTGTTCATGCCTGGTTTTGCCGAGCAAACCCTGGTAGGAACCGACGAGCGGGCCAAGTCACTGAAAGTGCAGCCGTCGTTTTCGTACCTGCTTACCAATACCATTAAAGTAACCGTAGGCGGCAGCTACAGCCGCGGCACGGCCAGCTACCAGAGCTCCAGCCGTTACCGGTTCAAGGACTTCGGTACCAACCAGTACCACGGCGAAATAAAGGGTAGCCGCTGGTTCGTGCGCGGTCAGTCGGTGCAGGATTTCGGGGGCAACTCCTACGATCTGAACCTGCTGGGTTCGTTTATCCAGAACTCGCCCATTGCTACCGGCAGTGGTACCACGTATGCCCAGCGCTATTTTGGTGCCTATCTGAACGAGTATGCTACTTCGCGTGGCAAGGGCCAGACCAATGAGCAGGCCCAGCAGACGGCTTTTTCGCTGGTGAACGGGGGCGCTTTCCAGCTCGACCCTAACTCGGCCGAATTCCGCAACCTGCGCAGCCAGATCATCAGCGACGCAACGCCCGGCCGCGGAGCGCGGCTCAATCCCAGCTCGCTGCTCAACGAAGGCAACGCACAGTACAACTTCCGGCTGGCCGAAACGGCCGACCTGATTGTGGGCGCAGCCTACCGCAAATTCCGTCTGGGCTCCAACGGCAACCTGTTCAGCGACATTGAAGACCGGATTCAAAACAGCGAATTTGGTGGCTACGCCCAGTTTACCAAGAAGCTGCTCGACGAGCGGTTGAATGTGGCGTTGGCTGGTCGGGTCGATGCTTTCAAGAACTTCGATCCGGCTTTCTCGCCCCGGGCTTCGGTGGTATATTCGGCAGGGGCTACGCGCCAGCATAACTTCCGGGCCAGCTTCGGCCGCGCCTTCCGCTCGCCCACGCAGCTCGACCAGTACATTCGGCTCGATGTGGGGCAGCTGCTGCTGTTGGGCAACGTGGACAATGGTTTCCAGGGCTACAGCCTGACCCGAGTGGGCGCTGCCGGACCATTGGCTATTGACGTTGCCTCGCTGAAGCTCGAGCGCCTGAGCACCTACGAAGTAGGCTACAAAGGAGCCATTAGCGACAAGCTGGCCGTAGACGTGAACTACTACCGCAACTCCTACAACGACTTCATCGGGGCCCAGCGCTTCAACGGCAACCCCGATGGCAGCCGCCCGGCCTCGTTTGGGGCAGCAGGCAGCCGCATCCTGCAGGTGTGGACCAATGCCAACCAGGAAGTGAACACCCAGGGCGCAGCCCTGGGCCTGACCTACGCTTTCGCGCCCGCCCTGAAGCTGGCCGCCAACTACACGCTGAACGTGCAGGACGGTACCGACGGACAGGACGCTGACTTCCAGACCTATTTCAATACGCCCAAGCATAAGTACAATGTAGGCGCCAGCGGCACCGTCATCAGCAACCTGAGCTACGCCCTCAACTACCGCTGGGCGCAGGGCCACGAGTACGGCACCCCCTTCGCAGTGGGCCAGCTCGCCGACTACAGCGTAACCGATGCCTACCTGGGCTACAACTTCGCCAAAATGGGGCTCACGCTCCAGGGTGGTGGTTCCAATATCTTCAATGCCAATAACATTCAGGTGTATGGCGGCCCGCAGATTGGCCGCCTGCTGTACCTGGGACTGCAGCTGGACGTGAAGTAAGAAGCAGGCAACCGCTATGTAAACGCCCCCGCAACAATTGTTGCGGGGGCGTTTTTTATTGTGAGAAGAGACGGATTACCGCATTGCCCGGCCACTGCCCGTTAGCGGCCCATTACCAGCCGGAACGTGAGATTTAGGCGCGGGCCAACGGGGCGGGCTGTTTTGGGCAGTGCGTGCAGCCAGTTTTGCTGGGTGGTGCCGCGCATCAACAGCAGGGTACCGGCAGTAAGGGGCAGGCTAAGCGCTTGAGCCGGTACGCCGGGGCGGGGCTTTAGGCGGAAGGTGCGGGTGGCGCCCAGCGTGAGGGAGGCAATAACGGGCGCGGGTCCCAGCTCAGGCTCGTTGTCGGCGTGGTACCCCATGCTATCCTGGCCCGAGCGGTAGAGGTTGAGCAGCACACTATTGAAGCGGGTTCCGGCCGCTTCCTCTACCCGCGCCCGCAGCCGCTGCAGGGTCGGCAGCCACGGCAGCGGCTCCAGGCGCAGGCCCGAATAGGTGTAGGTGGCCTCGGGGGTACCGTACCAGGCCGTCAGGCGGGGCTGCATCACATCTTTGCCAAACAGCCGGATGGGCTGCTGCTGCCAGGCTACGGTGGCCGTTAGCCCGGCCAGCAGAGCTGCTGCCTCGGCCGGGTCCAGAAAAGCGGGGTCGAGCAGCACTTCGGCAGCGGGCAGGGGCAGCAGCGTCAGGGCCATGTTGGGGTCGAGTCTATAGCGTGCCGGGCATTCCGGCGGGTATAGCGCCCTGCATCTGGGCAAACAGGTAGTACAGCACCAGCAGCAACAGTCCGCAGACAAGCAGCGGAGCCACCCAGGAACGGCTACGGTAAGGCTGCCGCCCGATGTAGCGGGGCCAAAAAAACAGGTTGTACACCAGAATAGCCGGCAGGTTAAAGAACGAGCCCATCCAGTTTACTTGCTCGCCGTACAGGCTTTTCAGCCATAGCACCAGGTAGCCGCCGCCAAACACATAGGCCACTACAAAAGCAATTACGAGCAGGGCTGCGCGCTTGCGCTGCAGGGCCCGCAGGTTCAGTACCAGCATCACGCCCCCGGCAATCATGCTGAACAGCACCGAGAAAATGGTAATAGCACCCAACGAAAACAGCTTGGGCCCGGTGGCTTCGGCGGCCTCGGGCGGGGCTTCGCCCCGCGATATGCGGCGGGCCTGGGCCTGTTCGGCGGCCTCGGCGCGTACCTCAGCTTCGCGGCGCTCCGTGTGTTCCTGGCCAGCGCGTAGTTCGGTCGTCAGGGCCTCGGCGTTGGGCGCGGGCTGGCCGCGCCGCTCCAGCTCCGCCAGGGCGGCCAGCACGGCCTCCTCGCGGTACTGGTAGCGCTGCTCCACGTACTCGTGCAGCTCGGCCACCGTTTTACGACCCATTTTCGCCAGGAAATCCTCTGCCATGTTGTAGTACCTAGTTGTTAGTTGTCGGTTGTTGGTTGTCAGGTGTTGATGGTGCGCAGTCTGGTATATACCTAACTAAAATGACAACCAACAACTGAGTACTAACAGCTTATTTCGCCCATTCGGTAAGCACCTCGCCTACCCGGAAAACATCCTCGAAGGTGTTGTAGAGCGGAGTAGGAGCCAGCCGGATGACGTTGGGCTCGCGCCAGTCGCCGATAACGCCCACGGCCATCAGGTGCTCAAACAGGTCGCGCCCGCCCTGGTGTACCAGCAACGAAAGCTGGCAGCCGCGCTGGGCGGGGTCCTGGGGCGTGATAATTTCGAGCCGGTCGGCACCCAGACCCAGGCGCCGGATGAAAAACTCCAGGTAGCCCGTCAGCAGCTCGCTTTTGCGGCGCAGCGCGGTCATGCCACCCGCCTCGTCGTGGATTTTGAGGGCGGCCTCGTGCACGGCCAGCGACAGAATGGTACCGTTGGACAGCTGCCAGCCGGCCGCGCCATGCATGGGCTTGAAGCCCTTTTTCATCTGGAAGCGCTCCTTCTCATCGTGGCCCCACCAGCCGGCCAGGCGCAGCAGCTCGGGCTGGTCGGCAAACCGCTCGTGTACGTAGGCCCCGGCTACCCCGCCAGGGCCCGAGTTGAGGTATTTGTAGGAGCACCAGCAGGCAAAGTCCACGTCCCAGTCGTGCAGTTGCAGGGGCACGTTGCCGGCCGCGTGGGCCAGGTCGAAGCCCACCATGGCCCCCACGGCGTGCCCGGCGCGGGTAATGGCTTCCATGTCGAACACCTGGCCGGTGTAGTAGTTGATGCCACCCATGATGATGGTGCAGAGCGAATCGCCCAGCTCCGCAATCTTGGCCTCAATGTCTTCGGTGCGCAGCGTGTGCTCGCCGGCGCGGGGTTGCAGCTCCACAATGGCATCGTCGGGCGCGAAGCCGCGCAGCTTCACCTGGGTTTCCAGCGCGTACTGATCGGAGGGGAAGGCGCCGCCCTCCATAAGCACCTTGTAGCGGGTGGCGGTGGGCTGGTAGAAGCTGATGAGCAGCAGGTGCAGGTTGGTGCTCAGGTTGTTCATCACCACTACCTCCTGGGGCTTGGCACCCACAATGCGGGCCGAGGGGCCCTGTAGCCGCTCGTGGAAGGGCAGCCAAGGCGAATCGCCCTTGAAGTGACCTTCTACGGCCAGGTTCTGCCAGTTTTCAAACTGCACTTCGGCGGCGGCACGAGCCGTGCGCGGCTGCAGGCCCAGCGAGTTGCCGCAGAAATACAGGCACTCGCCCTGCCCGTCGGGGCCGGGCGGAATCAGGAATTGTTGGCGGAAGTCGCGCAACGGGTCCTGGGCGTCGAGTTGGCGGGCGAAAGCGAGGGTGGGTTCAAACGTCGTCATCAAGGCAAAGATACCACCCTTTCGCCCCGCCCGCCTAGCCGCCCGCCCGCAGGATTATGGCATACTGCGGCTACCGGTTTTACGCGGGTGCGGCAAGCCGGCCAGGGCGTACGGACTACGGCGCGGTAGCCGGCGCTTCCATATAGGTTCCGCACACGGTGCAGGTACGCAGGGCATTGGAGGCCCAGAAACGGTCCATGATGGGCGGCAGCTGGGCCACGATGTCGGTGATTTCGACGTACTCTTCGTGGAGCTTGTGGCCGCAGTTTTCGCAGTGCCACTGGAAGCCGTCGAGCTCTCCGGCCGTGCGGTAGCGCTCCAGCACCAGGCCCACCGAGCCAGCCGGCCGCCGGGGCGAGTGGGGCACGCCGCCGGGCAGCAGGAACATGCTGCCGGCTTTTATCTCGATGTCCACCGGCTGGCCGTCTTCGATAATCTTCACCACCATATCGCCTTCCAACTGCAGAAACAGCTCTTCGCCCTCGTCCACGTGGTAGTCTTTGCGGGCGTTGGGGCCGCCCACTACCATCACAATAAAGTCTTTGTTGTCCTTGAACACCTGCTGATTGCCTACGGGCGGCTTCAGCAGGTGGCGGTGGTCGTCGATCCACTGCTGAAAATTGAACGGGCGGGCGACGGGCATGAGTAGGGGGAATAAGAAATGGAGGACGATAAGGCTGGCTAAATCCGCAGTAGCCGATTAGCGTTGAGAAAAGCCGCCAGCCAATGGCTCACCCCACCCCTTACTCGCCGCGGGCGATTATGATGTCGTCTAGGAAAACCGGAGCCGAGGCTCCACCCCGCCACATATATACGCGCAGCTCATAGGTGGGCTCAATAGTTTCGGGCAGAATGAAGGTCCTCTTCACTTCTACCCACTTATTAACGGCCTTTACCTCCTTGCCGATGTCGAGCGCCTCCCAAAAAATGCGTTGCGTATCGTCGGCCGGGTTACGCACTTCCACTACCAGGCTGGCAGTTGCGTCTTTGTCCATAATCATGGCCCAAGCACTTACATCCAGCTTTTTCAGACGGGTCGCGCTGACCTTGGCCAATGGGGAAATGTAGCCCAACGCGTATTCTACGCCGTTATCAACTTTGATCGAATAGCGGCCAGAATGGGCCTTGACCGTCGTTAACGAAGGCGCGGCAGGAATCCAACCTTCCAGCGCCTCAAAATCATTGCGCGCGATAACGTTCTCCCCGTATGTCGTGGTGTCTGAGTTCGAGCAGCCAGCCAGCAGGCTCGTGGCGGCGGCAGTCAAGAGGAGAGTGAAGAAGGGCAATAGGCGCATGGCAGGCCAAAAAATGGAGGTGAGAAGAAAGCGCCGCGAAGATAGAAAAGGTAAATTGCCGGTCCTAAGCAGATCTTCTCAGTTTGCTGCCTCGGCCAGCCCCTGCTGAGTACGGCCGCAATGGCGGCGCGGGTCTGGCCGGGGTCTGGCCCAGACCCGCTAATTTTACCCGCTTCCATCTTGCTTTTCAGCGTTGAGCCGGCCTACCAGACTCCGGTTTTCACAGCTATCCTCGTCTATGCTTTTCAATCTACTAACGCGCTCTGCCTGGGGTGGTATCTGCGTGCTGCTGCTGACGCTGGCTGCAATGGCCCTGGCTTTTGGGCCGGCTATGCTGCATCCAGGAAACTACTTCTTCCAGCCTGGCGGCGACGGTATTCAGAGCTATTTCGCTACGGCCTACTACGCGCTTTACAACGGCGGGCAGCACTTCTCGGGTATGAACTATCCGGTGGGCGAAAACTTCAACTACCCCAACCTGCAGCCGCTCATTGCCTGGGGCATCCATCTGGCCGAGCGCCTGGGCTTGCCGGCGGGCGTTAATACTATTACCATTACCAACATAGCGGCGCTGGCCGGGCTGGCCCTCACGCCTCCCATCATATACGCCATTCTGCGCCGTTTCGGGCTGCCGGTGGGCTACGCCGTGCTCATGGGCCTGCTCATCGGGTTTCTGGCCCCCCAGGTACAGCGCCTCGGCGACCATATGTCGCTAAGCTATGCCTGTTTCGTGCCTCTGCTCTGGTACTGCATCATCCGAATGCAGGAGCAGCCCCGGCGGGCCCGCTGGTATGTGCTGTTTGGTACGCTGGCCACGCTCATGGGCCTTATCATGCTGTACTTTTTGGCCTGCGGCTGCATTTTGCTGCTGTTGCACGCGCTGGTGCTGGCTTTGCGCCGCCCCCGCGACTGGGGCCTCATCTGGCGCATGGCGGTGGCGGCCCTGGTGCCACTGGTGCTTACCCGCGGCTGGCTCTGGCTCACCGACCCGGCAACCGACCGTCCCCCCAACCCCTACGGCCTGCTGATATACGTTTCGAACCTGCAAGGCGTGTTTACACCGGGCATAGGGCCGGGCCAGCAGTTCGTGCAGCAGCTCACCGGCTACGACGCTCCGGCCTACGAGGCTATGGCCTACGTGGGTCTGATAACCGGGCTGGTGCTATTGAGCGTGGGTGTGCTGGTGCTGGTCCGGCTGCTGCGGCGCTCTTCGGGAGGGCTGTTGCCAACGGGTATGCCGGCCCCACTGGCGGTGGGGCTGGGGGCCGGTACGCTGCTGCTACTCGTCTCATTTGGCTGGCCCATGGTTTTTCCAGGCATGGAGTGGATGGTGGATTACCTGGGACCTTTGAAGCAGTTTAGGGCCCTGGGCCGCTTTGCCTGGCCGTTCTATTACACGGCTACGACCTTCGCGGCTTGGTGTCTGTGGCAGCTCTGGGAGGGGCAGCGGCAACGGGGCCAATCGGTGCTGCAGCGCCTGTGGCTGCCACTGGCGCTGCTGTTCTGGGCCGCCGAAGCTTGGACCAACGTGGGCACCAAAGCCGCGCAGGTGCTGCAAGGCAAGGGGGCCGAAGATTTTTTCAATGAGAATGAGGGGCTGACGGGCCGCCTGAGTTGGGCCAACCGCCATCCTGGCGACTTCCAGGCCATTCTGCCGCTGCCCTACTTCAATAAGGGAAGCGACCGAATTGATCTCGATGGCTCGGGTGACGCCATGTTTCAGGCCCACCGGCTGGCCGTAACCACCGGCCTGCCCGAGCTGTCGAGCTACGTGTCGCGGCCCTCCATCACGCAGGTGCTGCGCCACGTGCAGCTGCTCAGCAGCCCACTCATTCGCAAGCCGCTCATCCAGTCATTTCCTTCGCGCAAACCCATTTTGCTGGTCGTTACGTCGCCCTGGCTTTCGTCGGCCGAGCAGCGCCTGGTGCAGCTAAGCCATCTGCTGGTCGATGCGCCCGAGGGCCGGCTCTACGAGTTGTCGCTCGACAGCCTGGAACGGACTACTGTAGCAGCGGAAAAGCAACGCTTTACCCGCCTCTGGCCTACGCTTGCTCCCCGCCCCAACGGGTTGCGGGCTACCACTGCCAAGGGCGTGCTGTACCAGCCATTCAGCCAGGCCACCGACGGCCGGGGGCGCCTGGCTCCGGGCGCTTTCCACGAGCCCCGCGCCGTGTTCAGTATCCTCTACGACGGCCCTTTGCCTGCTCCGGCCGATACGGGTCGCTACGAAGTCAGTGTGTGGATAAACGCGCAAACCGCTTACGGTATGGGCAACCTGCAGGTGAAGCAGTACGCGGGCACGAACCAGGTCGACCACCAGGTGGCTGATGGCCGGGCAGTGAAAGAAGTGCAAGGCGAATGGGCCCGGCTGGTAGCGCCCATTCGGGTGGGGCCCGGCGTTACGCGGCTCGAAGTGCTCTACGACAGCAAAGACCTGTTGGCCGACGACCTGCTCATCCGCCCGGCCGACACCGACGTGTACTGGCAGTTGCCCGATAAAACGACGGTTCTTAACGGCTATCCGCTCCGGTAGCGGCCCGACCCGCTGCTTTATTTTACTCTACCCAGTTTCTATCGCATGAAATCAACTCTTTCCACCTCCCCGACTGGCGTGTCCCCACAAGCCCAGGGCACCGGCCATTTGCTGGCTGGGGTGCGTCGGACAGTTTGGGCTTGGGTCCGGCAACCCGAAAATGCATTGTTTCTGCTGGCGATGGGCCTGGCGGGCCTGCTGCTGCTTTTTGAGTTAGGTCGCAACCCCATTCAGCTCTGGGATGAGTCACGGGTGGCCGTTAATTCGGCCGAAATGGATCAGTCGGGTAACTGGCTGGTAACGCGGTTCGAGGGCAAGCCTGACTCCTGGAACACCAAGCCCCCGCTGCTGATTTGGCTGCAAGTGCTTAGTCTGCGGCTGCTGGGCTATTCTGAGTGGGCTATTCGGTTGCCTACCGCTCTGGCTACCCTGGGCACGGTGGCGCTGGTGTACTGGTTTGCGGCCCGCACGCTCCGGCAGCCCCTAGCGGGCCTAGTGGCGGCCCTGGTACTGGCAACCAGCGCGGGTTACCTGCGCCTACACGTGGCCCGTACCGGCGACTACGACGCGCTGCTGGTGTTCTGGCAAGTACTGCTGCTGACCTCATTCTACCGCTGCCTTGAGCGCCGGCAAGTCCGGCAGCTGTACTGGGTGGCACTGGCCATCACGGCCGGCGTGTTCACGAAAAGTGTGGCGGGCCTGCTGGGGCTACCGTCGCTACTGCTCTATGCCCTGCTGCGGGGCCGTCTGGGGTGGCTGCTGCGCCAGCCGCTGCTGTACGGGCTGGCCCTGCTGGCGGTGGCCAGCATCGCGGGCTTCGTATTGCTGCGCGAACAGGCGGCCCCCGGCTACTGGCAAGCCGTGCTGTTCAACGATTTGGCCGGCCGGTTCCTGGGGGCCGCTCCCGCCGACCCAGCCACTTACAACGACTTTATCAACCTGCAGGCTCCCTGGGATGCCTACCTGACAAGTATGTGGAAGGCTAATTTTCAGCCCTGGATTTACCTGTTGCCACCCGCCCTGCTACTCATCGGGCTGAGCCGGCAAGCAGCCCTGCGCTGGGTAGGGCTGCTGCTCACGCTTTTTGCCATTATCTGGCTTACGATCATCAGTTTTTCTACTGCCAAACTGGAATGGTACGATGCCCCCATTTACCCGGCGCTGGCCCTGCTGGTGGGTCTTGGGCTGGTGTTGGGCCTGCGAATGGCCATCCGGTACCTGCCGCTCGGGTCCGGGCCAGCCGGGTTGCTGGCTACCGGGGCCGTGCTGCTGCTGGGTGCTCTACCGTATAAGGCCACGCTGGAGGGCCTGATTGCCGAGCGCCACAACGCGGCCCGGCTAACCCCCGATGCCCGGCTGGGAGCCTACCTGCACGAGCTATATCGCGACCAACCGCAGTATCAGCAATTAATGTTGCTCTACGAAGGTGGCTACAATGCCTCGCTCAACTGGTACCGCTACGCCTATGGGCAGCGCAACGTGCGCCTGGAGTCGCGGCCTATTGCGGCCGTCCGGAGCCTGGTCCCCGAAACGGTAGTTGTTTTCTCGGACCCGCTGTACAGGGCCCGCCTGGATTCCGCGTTCCAGACCACGCTGCTGCACGAGGGCGAGTATGGCCAGACCGTGCTGTTACTCCCATCCCGGCCCTAAACAACAGCCTGCAGCCCCGATTGCGGGCTATTAGCCAGCCCTGGTTTAGCCATTAAGGTTACCGTTATTTATAGTAGTTTTGTGCACTATGGATCTGCGATACGAGGATAAATACCATCAATTAGAAGAACAGCACTGGTGGTTTGCCAGCCGGCGCGACGCGGTATATGACCTCATAAAGAGCTTGCAACTTCCCTCTACGGCGGCTATTTTGGAAATCGGCTGCTCGGGCGGCCCGCTCATGCAGCGTCTGCGGGCGGCCGGCTACACCGACGTTACGGGCATCGACGTGAGCGAAGTGGCCGTGGCGCTGGCCCAAACGCGTGGCATTCCACATACCAGCGTGATGGACGGGGCCGCCCTCACGTTTGCTGATGCCCGCTTCGACCTGGTGGTTGCCTCCGACGTGCTGGAGCACATCGAAAGCGAAGGTACTGCCCTGCACGAATGGAGCCGGGTGCTCAAGCCCGAAGGGCGGCTGATTGTCTTTGTGCCGGCACACGCCTACCTCTGGAGCCAGCACGATGTGGTCAATCATCATTTCAGGCGTTATTCGCGGCAGGGCCTGGTGGCCGCCATGAAGCACGCCGGCTTCCAGGTGCAGCGCAGCTCGTTCTGGAACGCGGCCCTGTATTTTCCTACAGCCGCCCTGCGCCTGGGCCGGCGGCTAACGGCTGCCGGGACGGTTGGAGCGGCCAGCCTGCCTGAAGGTACCGGCGACCTGCACTATCTGCCCCGGCCCCTCAACGCGCTGCTCACTAACTGGGTGAAATTCGAAAACCGTCTGTTGCGCCACCTCAATCTGCCGGTTGGGGTGAGTGTGTTCGCGCTGGCTTGCAAGCCCGGCCCCTAGCTGCTTCGTCTTTTCGTTTGCCTCCCGCTTCTTTTCGCCGTGGATTTATCCGTCATCATCCCCATATACAACGAGGAGGCCAACATTCCGGCCCTCTACGAGCGGCTGTGCGGAGTGCTAGACCCGATGGCGCTGCCCGGCAGCTATGAGTTTATCTTCATCAACGACGGCTCGCGCGATAAGTCTCTGATCCTGATTCAGAACTTGGCGGCCCGCGACGAGCGGGTGCGCTACGTAGATTTCAGCCGCAACTTCGGCCACCAGATTGCCGTGACGGCCGGCCTCGACCGGACTACCGGGGAGGCCGTGGTTATCATTGATGCCGACCTGCAGGATCCGCCCGAGCTGATTCCGGCCCTGTACCAGAAACTGACTGAGGGATACGAGGTGGTATACGCCCGCCGCCGCTCCCGCCAGGGCGAAAGTGCCGCCAAAAAGCTCACGGCCCGGCTGTTCTACCGGCTGCTGGCCAGCATCACTAACATCTCTATCCCCGTCGATACCGGCGACTTCCGGGTGGTATCGCGCAAGGTGGTGGAGGCGCTGCGTCAGATGCCGGAGCAGAACAAGTTTATCCGGGGCCAGATTTCGTGGATCGGTTACCGCCAGACCTACCTAGAGTACGACCGGGCTGAGCGGGCCGGCGGGGCCACTGGCTATACCTACCGCAAAATGCTGCGCCTGGCCCTTGACGGCATCACGGCCTTCTCCGACGTGCCCCTGAAAATGGCCACCGTCAGCGGTTTCGTGGTATCGGGCCTGGCCTTTGTGGTGATGCTCTACACACTCTACGCCCGCTTGTTCAGCCACGATTATCAGCCGGGCTGGGCCTCGCTGATGGTGAGCATCCTGTTTTTGGGCGGCGTCCAGTTGATTTCCGTAGGTATTATCGGAGAATATATTTCGCGACTCTCGGCCAATGTGCGCCAGCGGCCCCTCTACATCGTGTCAGAGGAAGCATAAAAGCCCAGTTTTCCTGGGTGGCCTGGTGAATTCGGGTGGTATTTACGCTTATATTTCCCGGTGCTTTCTCCTGCTTCTTCCTCGCTTCGTCCCTGGCAGCGCTACGCCCCGCTCCTGTTTCTTTTGCTGCTGGCCTATTTCCCTTTGTTCTGGCAGCTCACCTCCTTTCCGGTGCAGCAGTGGGATGAGGCGCGCACGGCCCTCGATGGGCTGGGTATCCTTGTTCACCACGACTGGCTGATAGTGCGCTATATGGGTGAGCCCGACCTCTGGAACAGCAAGCCTCCGCTCTGGACCTGGCTGCTGGCTACCAGTATCCGGCTGCTGGGGCCCACCGAACTGGGCCTGCGGTTACCCGCTGCCCTGGCGGCGCTGGCCACCGTTGGCGTGGTGTACGCCACGGCTACCCACTGGCTGCGCAGCCATCTGGCGGGTCTGCTGGCCGGCTTGGTACTGCTCACCAGCCCTGGCTACGTAACTTTCCATGTGGCCCGCACCGCCGATTTCGATGCGCTGCTGACCCTGACCACGACCGTGGGAGTGGTAAGCTGGCTGGCTTACCTGCGCACGGGCCGGGCACGCTGGGCCTGGGCTACAGGCGGCAGCTTCGCGGCAGCGGTACTAACCAAAGGCATTGCCGGGGCCATGTTCGGCCCCGGGCTGCTGCTGGCCCTGGCCCTCACGGGCAGTGGCCACCGGTTGCGGCGCCCCGCGCCTTGGCTCGCGGCCGCGCTGGTGCTTATGGTGGCCGCCATCTGGTACACTGTGCGCGAAGCGGCGGCTCCGGGGTATCTGGCGGCTGTGTGGCAGTACGAGGTGGGCGGGCCGGCTGGCCAGCAGCTGGAGGGCCATTACGAGCCGTTCAGCTATTACTTCGATCTGCTGGCCGGTGGCAAGTTTGCGCTCTGGCTGCTGCCGGCCCTGGTCGGCGTGGGGCTGGGGTGGTGGCTGCCGCGCGGTAGCCGGGCGTGGTGGCTGAGCCGGGTGCTGGCGGCAGTGGCCGGCTCGTTCTATCTGGTGCTTTCGCTCTCGCAAACCAAGCTGGCGTGGTACGATGCGCCGGCGTACCCGCTGCTGGCCCTGCTGGCGGCGGCGGGCCTCACCGAAGTTTTCAGGTTGGTGCAGGCTGCTACTAGCCGGCGGTTAGGCTACGCGGCCCGGTTGGGTGGAGTGCTGGCCCTGGTGGCTTTTCCCTACCTGAACCAAGTGCAGTACCTGCGCCAGCTCTCCAAAGTCCGGTTCGAAAATCACCAACTGGTCTACGGCCACCACCTGCGGCAGCAGTGGCAGCAGCTACCCGAGCTCCGCGACTACCTCATCGGAACCGACGGCTCGTTCAATGATGCACCGGAGTTCTATCGGCTGGCAGCCGAG
The DNA here is from genome assembly GCF_013377885.1 of Hymenobacter lapidiphilus. Lineage (GTDB taxonomy): Bacteria > Bacteroidota > Bacteroidia > Cytophagales > Hymenobacteraceae > Hymenobacter > Hymenobacter lapidiphilus. The sequence goes on along the minus strand of NZ_JABKAU010000016.1, from coordinate 12,836 downwards.
TACCAGCACGGCCACCGCGTACGGCGGCTGGCCCCCTGGCAGCGCAACGAGGCCCAACCCGGCGAGACAGTAGCCGTGTGTGGCCAGAAGGCCGCCCAGGCTTGGCAGCAAAGCTTCCAGACAACCGTGCTGGTACAGTCCGACTCCTGCCTGTCGCTGCGCCTCGGCCCGCGCCGCTAAGCTCGCCAGCGGCTGGCTACCCAGTTTTCCGGGAATCGAAAAAGGGAGCCTACCCAGGTTGCGGAGGGCGGTGTAGGAGCGGGGCTTAGCTTCGCTATCCTGCGGTTGTCCTCGCCCGCCGTTGAACAGTTTCGTCCAGCGCTTTTTTCCACTCACTATGCGGTAGGTAGCGACGCGACCCATCGCGTCTCAGCGTTGAACACCAACCCAGGATTTGCGCTAATTATGTTCAATAGGCTTCGTTCTGACTGCGGGCGGGGCTTGCCCCCCCTACACCGCCCTCCGTAGCTTGGATGAAGCTAGTTCAGCTTGGCCAGCATGGTTTCCAGCTCGGCCAGGGTAGTCTCCTGAAAGCGCAACGTATCAGGCGGGGCCCCGGCCGGGGTCGGTTGGCGGGCCAGGAAGGGCGCCCCGTTCTCGTAGCGCAAACCCACTACGGTCGCCCCGGTGGGGGCCGCCATGAACTGGTAGCCGCCCTGTTGTGGGGTGGCCGCCAGCACCAGCCGGCGGCCCGGTACCAGCAGGCGCACAGCGGTTTGATCATTTACTGCGAAGGCCGGCACGAATAGCGGGGCCGCCTTGCCAACCCAGGCGCGGCCGGCCGCCAGCCAGCCCAGCCGGCTGGGCTGTAGAGCGTTGGGAGCAGCGGCCAGTCCGGTATCTTCTTCGGCCGGCTCGTCGGTAGTCTCTGCTATGTCGGACGTGGTAGGCGGTTCCACGTCGGTAGGAACGGCTTGGCCAGGCTGGAATTTGAAGCGGATGGGCAGCATCATTTTCACCTTCACGAAGCGGCCATCCTGCTGGCCCGGGGTCCAGCGGCCCGAGGTTTGGCGCAGCACCCGCAGCACTTCCTCGTCGCAGCCGTCGCCTACGCCCCGCAAAATGCGCGGCTGCTGTATCCGGCCGCTTTCATCTACCACAAACGAGGCGAAAACTACGCCTTCGGTCTGTTTTTCCTGGGCCTGGCGCGGGTAGCGAATCAGCTTGTTGAAATCGGCAATGTCGTTGCCGTAGCGCGGCATGCGCTGGGCTGTTGTCAGCACTTGGCTGGGGGCGGTAGCAGTGGCCTCGCCGGCGGCCCAGCGCACTACGCCATCGGAGCCGCCCTGACCATAAAACAGGGGACTGTCGTGGGTCCGGCCCTTCAGTTCCAGCTGAAAATTGCGCCCCGTAGCCAGTGCCAGCGGCCGGCCCTGGACCGAGGCCCGCACTAGCACGGCTCCGCTCAGTTCCAGCGCCCGTCCCGATTCCGTTTCGGTCAGCAGGTTCGATAGCAGCATCGAGGGACCCGAGTAACACTCTTTTAATTCTACCCACACGGTGCCGGTAACCGGGTGCTGGCGGCCGTCAACCAGCGCCCCGGCCGGAAACCGCACCACCGTGCCTTCGCGGCCGCGCACTTCGGCGGCCTTGGTGGGGTCAATCTGGAAATACTCGCTGGGTCGCAGGGTCAGGTCCTGTACGCGGGGCTCGGAGGGTGGGGGCGGGGTTTCGTCCTGGGGGGGGCGCGAGCTGCGGTATACCACCAGCGGGGCCCGCCTGGAGGTAGGCTGCGTTACCCGGTGCCAGTCGCGCTTTACAGGTGTGGCGGCCAGCGGCGTATCGAGCGAATCGTAGTCCAGCGAGTCGGTCAGGGCGGGGGCGGTAGCGGGTGTGGCGGGCTTTTCGGCAGGCGTATCGGGCTGGCAGGCCAGCAGGCTGGTACCCAGTAGCGGCAGTAAAAGGCAGCGTAGTATGCGGAAGGACATGGGCAGCAATACGCGGAAGAGGAGGGAAGGTGCCCGAAATTCGCATTTTTCCGCCATTTTTTGCAGTCAAACCCGATTTAGTTTATCGCCGTCGTGCTGTCCACCGGCTCCTAAACGCACTACCCCGGCAGTTGGTGCCGGGGTAGTTTCTAAACCCACGTTGCGGAGGTCGATGTAGGGGCGGGGCTTGTCCCCGCCCGCCGTTCGCCCCGTTTCAACGAGTCAGTTCAACGACACCGACGGCGGGCGGGGACAAGCCCCGCCCCTGCATCGACCTCCTCGGGGTAGCTATTCAGCGCTACTACAGGTTCTGAAGCACGAAGTTGGTCATCTGCCGGTACAGGTGCAGGCGGGTGTTGCCGCCGTAAATACCGTGGTTGCGGTTGGGGTAATACAGGCTCTGGAAGTCCTTATCGGCCCGTACCATGGCATCCACGAAGGCCACCGAATTCTGGAAATGCACGTTGTCGTCGCCGGTGCCGTGTACCAGCAGCAGCTTGCCTTTCAGCTGATCGGCAAACTTCACGGGCGAGTTTTCGTCGTAGCCGCCGGGGTTTTCCTGGGGCGTTTTCAGGAACCGCTCGGTGTACACGGTGTCGTAGTAGCGCCAGTTGGTAACCGGGGCCACCGAAATACCCATCTTGAACACGTCGGCGTTTTTGGTCAGGGCCAGGGCCGTCATGTAGCCCCCGAAGCTCCAGCCCCAGATGCCCATGCGCGTTTTGTCCACGTAGGGCAGGGTGGCGAAGTAGCGGGCCGCGGCGGCCTGGTCCTGGGTTTCGAGCTTGCCCAGGTTGGCGTAGGTGCTCTTCTTGAACGCCGAACCACGGGCTCCCGTGCCCCGGTTGTCCACGCTCACGATGATGTAGCCCTTTTCGGCCAGCAGTTGGTGCCAGAGGTAGTTGGTGAAGGCAATGCCTCCGCCCACGTCATCTTTCACCGTCTGCGAGCCGGGCCCGCCGTACACGTACATCAGCACGGGGTACTTTTTGGCCGGGTCGAAGTTGGCTGGCTTGATAACCGAGGCGTTCAGCTCCACGCCCTCGGCCGTCTTGAAGTTCATGAACTCCAGCTTGCCCAGGTTGTAGCCGGTGAGCTTCTGGCGCAGGGCGGCATTGTCTTCCAGCACCTTCACCAGCTTGCCGTCCTGGCCGTCGCGCAGGCTCACCACGGTCGGGTCGCCGGCCTGCGAGTGGTAGTTGAGGTAGTACTTGGTGTCGGGGCTGATATTCACGGCATCCACACCGTTGCCGGCCTCGCCCAGGCGGGTTTTGCCCTTGCCCTTCAGGTTGATGCGGTACAGGTGGCGCTGCAGCGGCGACTCCTCGGTGCTCGTGAAATACACCTCGCCCTTTTTCTCATTGAAGCCCTCAATGCTGGCAATTTCCCAGTTGCCCTTGGTCAGCTGGCGCGCCAGCTTGCCGTTCATATCATACAGGTAGAGGTGACGGTAGCCATCCTTCTCGCTCGTGAACAGGAACTGCTTACCACCTTCGAGGTAGCGCAAATCATCGTTCACTTCCACGTAGGCCGCGTCGGTGTCGGTCAGCACCACCGCCGACTGGCCGGTTTTGGCATCGGCGTGCAAAATTTCCAGCTTGTTCTGCAGCCGGTTCATGCGCCGGATGCTGAGCAGGTTGGGCACCTTGGTCCAGTTGATGCGCGGAATGTACTGGTCGGTTTCCGGGCCCACGTCCATCTTCACGGTCTGGGCACCGGCTACATCGTACACGCTCACCCCCACGGTCGAATTCTTCTCGCCGGCCTTGGGGTACTTAAACTTGTTGTCCTGCGGATACAGCGGGCCCCAGGCCTGCATGTTGTACTCGGGCACCGCGGTTTCATCGAAGCGGTAAAACGCCACCTGCCGCGAGTCGGGCGACCATTGGAAGCCCTGGGCAAACTCGAACTCTTCCTCGTACACCCAGTCGGTGCCGCCATTGATGATTTTGTTCATCTCCCCGTCCGTCGTCACGGCGGTTTCGCGCATCGTGGCCAGCTCGGTTACAAACAGGTTGTTGTCGCGCACGAAGGCCACGCGCTTACCATCGGGCGAAAACGTGGCGTACAGCTGCTTGCCTTCGCCCGCGCTCAGCGGCACGAGCTGCTTGGTGGCCCGGTCGTACACGAAAAAATATGACTTGCTGCTGCGCCGGTAAATCGGCTCAGTGGCGGTGCTGAGCATGATTTTGGTCTCGTCGGCATTGAAGCTGTAGCCATCCACGGGCAGCGCCTGGGTCTGGCCGGGCAGCTTCAGGTCGGCACCTGTTACCAGCGTCTGCACGGGCAGGCCGGTCGTTACGTCGTGCTGTACTACGTCGCCTTTGCTGAGCGAGGAGTAGTAGCGGCCGTCCTTCATCCAGTTGAAGCCGGCCACCGACTTGGCGGCGAAGGTGCCTTTCTGCCAGATGTCTTCGAGGGTGATATTCTGCTTCTGCTGGGCGTAGGCCGTTGGGGCAGTGGCGGGCAGCAGCACGGGGCTGGCGGCGTTCAGCAGCAGGGCGAGGCCCAGAAATCGTAAGTTCATGCAGGTAAAATGAAATGTCGGTCAGTTTCCGGCGTTAAGGTAGCCAATGCGACCCGCAAGGTTGCACCCAGCGTATCTTTGTGGGCCGTTGGCCTCCGGGCTTTCAGCCGGCAGGTAGCAGCTGCCGGCGTCCAACCCCTTATTCTGACAGCTGACCGTTAGCAGTCGTCAGCTAAAAGCTCCAAATAACTATGCGCTTCCGCTCGATACTTCTGCTGGTGCTGCCGGGGCTGCTTGCCGCCTGCGAACCAGGGCTCGGCTCGGGGCCCCGGGTGCAGTTCGTGGCCGACTCGCGCCTCACCGCCACCGCCCGCCGCCTCACCACGCCCGCCGATACCGTGACCACCCGCATCTATGCCCGGGCCGAGGGCAACAACCTCCTGCAACGCCTGCTCATCACGGTAACCTACGAGCCCAAGCCCGAGCCAATCACGTACTCCTTGCTTGGGGAAGAAGAGGATCCGGAAACTATCGTGTACCTCGATTCGACGGTTTCCTCGCTGAAGGAACTGGTTTTCCAGAGTACCCAGCCCACCCGTAGCACCGCCGGCGCCGAAACCTGGCGCTACGAGGTCTTCGATGCCGAAAACAAAGGGGCCCGCAGCCTGCGCCTGTATTTGCCCCGCGCCGACTCGCTGGCAGTGTTCCATAGCTACACCGTAACGCTCGACGCCCCGCGCGCGGGAGTGCCCGATACGCGCCGGTTTCTGGCGCTGCGCGAGGGGCTAGCCCTGCCCGGCTTCTCGGTGCGCAACCTGCCCGCCAATCAGCAGCGCATCGACCTCATCTACCAGTTCGATAATACCATCAGTGCCCCCGTACTCTCGCTGCCCACCGAAGAGTCGCTGAAACTGACCTGGCCCCAGCCCCGGGCCACCCAAATCCGCAGCACCTCCCTCGATAGCACTGCCTTCCAGAATGCCGGTACGGCCCAGCTGCTCCGCTCTGCCTACGACAGCGGGACAGGTTTCGCCCGTTCCACTACCACCGGCCCGTTGCGCCGGGGGCAGGTGTTGGCCTTCCTCACGCCCGAAGGCAAGCCCGGCTTGCTGCGGGTGCAGCGCATCGGCACTACCAACCGGCGCCAGCTGACGGTGCAGGTACGGGTAGGGAAATAACCCCGATTCGTGGCACGTCCAGCCACGCAAAAGCCCGGCCTCCACACAAAGGGAAACCGGGCTTTTTAGTTGATGGCCAAAGCAATACGTGTAGTGCTGTCTGGTTAAAACAGGAAACCCGCCGTAACTGTGGTAGTAAACTGCTTGTCAATTACTTTCACTACCGGGGTGTCGTCTGCTGAAGGGCGGCCGTCAGTGTCGAGTAGGGTGTAGGGAGTGTAGCGCGAGTTGCCCTTGCCGTACACGCCGGCCACATCCACGAAGAAGTTGTTCTGGCGCAGTCCCAGGCCCCCGGTCACGTAGATGCGGCTCTGGTCGGTGCCGCTGTTCCGGTACGGGTCGCCGTAATAAGCCACCCCCAGCCGGGCCCGCAGCACATCAAACCGGGCTTCGCCTCCCACCCGCAGGTTTACGGCGCTTTGCTGCAGGTTCTGGATGTCGTCGTTGTCGGCGCTGAAATTGTACTGGTTGTTATTGTAGTTGCGCAGCCGGGCCGAGGAGTAGTCCAGGTATTCCACGTCGCCGCTGATGAAGCCATACTTGCCAAGCACTACGGCCACGCCACCGGTTGCCTTAAAAGGTGTGGCAAGCGCGTATTCGGCCAAGTTAGGGTCGAGGGCCGAGCGGGCCGACGTGTACGACTGACCATCAATCACGATGGGCCGGTTGAACTGGGCCTGTAGCGAGCTATTGTACGTTTCGCTTAGCTGCATATAGGTTGGCGTCTGTACCGAGGCCCCGATGCGCAGAATATCAACGGGCCGGTAAATAACACCCAGCCGGAAGTTAATACCCCCTCCGGTCGTCCGGATGTCGTCGCGCAGCGTCAGCGACTGGAAGGCACTTTCCGGGTCGTTCGGATTCACGGCATCAGCCGTCAGAATGTTCTCGGAGTTGTAGCGTACGCTGGTAATGCCGATTCCGGCCCCGACATAAAACTTATCGAGGTAGCTGGCCCCGTAAGCCAAATCGAACTGCGTGGTGGAACCGCTGGTACGAACCGTTTCGTCTTGGTTGAGCCGGCCGGTGAAAAAGAAGTCTGCCGGAATAAACGTGCCATCCGCGTCGCGCTCGGTCAGGTACGTATCGAAAGCCAGGTCGTCAAGCCCAGCTCGCTGGTCCTGGCTCAGGCGCTGGAAAATGTCTTGGTTGAACTCGGGGCGGCCACTGTAGCGAAACAGCTGGTTGTAGCTGGCTGTGCGCGTAATGCCCAGACCAAACGAGCCGGCCCGCCACGCGCTGCCGTCGCCATCGGGCCGGCGGCGGGCTAGCACTAGTCCGGCGCTGGCTATGTTCAGGTTGCTACGCGAGTTGTTGCTGGTGGTGCCAAAAGCGCTGGCATCACTGCTGAGTAAGCTGAAACCCGGCGAAATGCTGAACTCAGAGCGCTGAAACATGCCCAAACCGGCCGGGTTCACGCTCACCGAGCCAAAGTCTCCACCTACGGCGGCACTGGCGCCGCCAATGCCCAACGTGCGGGCCGTGCCCACGGGCTGCGACTGAGAAAAGCGCAAAGCATCGGGCTGATACTGAGCAAAGGCGTGGCTAGCTGTGCCCATTAAGGCAACAGCAAGCCCATATTTCAGGGTTTTCATAGGAGAAAGGAAGATGATGGCCCAGTGCGACCCGAAACAAGTTCGGGCCGCTTCTAACAGGCAGATAAATAATGCAGGCTGGTAGCGGAGTCAGTGGCTGGCTTAGCGCACCCGGCCGCGGCCGCCGCCATCACCACCCCCGCTGCTCTGCGCAGGTGAGGAGGAACGGCTAGGCTCTGAGTAGGAGCGCGAAGGCTCGGAAGCGCGGCTAGGCTCTGAGTAAGAGCGCGAGGGCTCAGAAGCGCGGCTGGGCTCCGAGTAGGAGCGCGAAGGCTCGGAGGCGCGGCTGGGAGACGAGCTACGCTCGTAGGTGCGCTGGCGCTGGGGCTGCGCCGTACCCGAGCTCGAATTGCTGCCATTGTCGCCGCTGTAATAGGTTGCGCGGCGCGCACGCTCCGGCTGGCTGACCGATCCTTGCGTCGTGCGCTCATTGCCCGAAGCCGGTGCGCCATTGGGGGCCGAGTTATCGAGCACGCGCCAGCGACGGGTAGTGCCCGCCGGCTGGCCTGCCATCGTCGGTGCGCCCTGTACTGGCTGGGTTTCGCGGTAGCGGCTACTACGCGTGGCAGTTTGCGACGTGGTGGCGGGCTGCCCGCTTGCCGAGCTGTTGCCATTACCGGCCGTTACATCGCGCACGCGGCTGCGGCCGTTATATTGGCCAGCCGGCACGGTGGTACCGCTATTGCCCGGCGTGGCAAACCGGCCCTCCTGTACTACCCGGCTGCGGCCGGGGCTAGCGTTGCTGGCCGTGCTGGTAGAGCCACTGGCCAGGCCAGCACCGGTACCGGTGCGCGAGCGGCGTGGCCCGTAAGTTACGTTGCGTACCGGGCGGTCATTGCCCACGCCCACGCCGCAGTAGCCATTGTTGTAGAAGCCGTTATTATAAAAGCCGTTACCATAGAAGCCATTGCCGTATCCGAACTGGTTCCCCCAGAGCCCACCGAAGCCGCCGTAGGCAAAGTAAGGGTCGTAGAAACCATAGGGCGAATAGCCAAAGGGCCGGTAATAGGGCTGGCCAAAGCCAAAGCCGATGTTGATGGTCAGCCCGCCGTAACCATAAAAAGGCCGGTAGAAGGGGTCGTAAAAGGCATAAGGCGAGTGGCCAAATGCCGAGTAGGGCGAGTAACCGAACGCCGATGCACCATAATAGTAAGGATCGGCGTAGGGGAAGCTGTAGTAGCCTAGGCTGCCACCGCGGTAGTTGTTCTGGCGCTGCGGCACATTAGCATACCGCTCCTCATCGTAATACTCATCGCTGCCGCTTCTGGCAACGCTGCCGTTGTAGTCGGGGTTAACCACATCGTTGGGGTCGCCAACAGGAGCAGCTTGGGCTACCGGCACTGCCAAAGCCGTTACCTTATCGTCCGAGGCCGAATAGTACATGCCGTCGTTTTCGGTGGTAGCCAGATTAGAAGATACGGCACACCCTCCCAGCGTAAGCAGGGCCAGGGCGGGTAGGATAGAAGGGAGGTGCTTTTTCATGATGCCTGCGCGTAAAGATGGATTGGCCAAGGAAGGAAAACTGAATGCCAGAGGCGGAAGGACCGCCAAAGCCCAGTTCCTCCGGATTTTATAACGTAATTTCGCCCCGAAACGGTGCCCTTTTCTTAGGACAAATCTTGTACCAGAAACTGGAACTTTTCATCCTATTCTCAAGATACTTCCAAATATGAGCAAAAGTTTACCCAAGCGTAGCGAAGACTATTCGCTCTGGTACAACGAACTGGTAAAGCGGGCCGGGTTGGCCGAGAACTCGGCCGTGCGCGGCTGCATGGTTATCAAGCCCTACGGCTACGCCATCTGGGAGAAGATGCAGCGCACGCTCGACGATATGTTCAAGCGCACGGGCCATGAAAACGCGTATTTCCCGCTTTTCGTGCCCAAAAGCCTGTTCGAGGCAGAAGAGAAAAACGCAGAGGGCTTCGCCAAAGAGTGCGCCGTGGTAACCCACTACCGCCTCCAGAACGACCCCGACCGGCCCGGTAAGCTGCGCGTCGACCCTAACGCCAAACTCGAAGAGGAACTGATTGTTCGCCCCACCTCGGAGGCCATCATCTGGAGCACCTATAAAGGCTGGATTCAGAGCTACCGCGACCTGCCGCTGCTCATCAACCAGTGGGCCAACGTGGTGCGCTGGGAGATGCGCACCCGCCTGTTTCTGCGCACCGCCGAGTTTTTGTGGCAGGAAGGCCACACGGCCCACGCCACCGAGGGCGAGGCCGTAGCCGAAACCCGCCAGATGCTGGATGTTTACGCCCAGTTTGCCGAAGAGTGGATGGCACTACCTGTAGTAAAAGGCGTGAAAACCGAAAACGAGCGGTTTGCCGGGGCCGTGGACACGTATTGTATCGAGGGCCTGATGCAGGACGGTAAGGCTCTGCAGGCCGGCACTTCGCACTTCCTGGGCCAGAATTTCGCCAAGGCGTTTGATGTGCAGTTCCAAACCAAAGAAGGCGGCCTGGAACACGTATGGGGCACGAGCTGGGGCGTGAGCACCCGCCTGATGGGCGCACTGGTAATGGCGCACTCCGACGACGAAGGCCTCGTGCTGCCGCCTAAGCTGGCCCCCATTCAGGTGGTCATCGTGCCCATTTACAAATCCGGCCAGCTGGAGGAAGTAATGGAGCGCATCCGGCCCATGCAGATGGGCCTGATTGCGCGCGGCATCTCGGTGAAAGTGGACGACCGCGACACCGAGCGCCCCGGCTTCAAATTTGCCGAGTGGGAGCTGAAAGGCGTGCCCGTGCGCATTGCCGTGGGCCTGCGCGACCTGGAGGCCGGCACCGTAGAGGTAGCCCGCCGCGACACCAAGGAGAAGATGACCCTGCCGCTGGCCGACATCGTGAACAGCGTCGACCAGCTGCTGGCCGATATTCAGCAGAACATCTACCAGCGGGCCCTGCGCTTCCGCGAAACCCACACCACCCGCGTCGAGAGCTACGAGGAGTTCAAGCAGGTGCTCGATACTACCGCCGGCTTCGTGCTGGCCCACTACGATGGCACTTCCGAAACCGAGGAGCGCATCAAAGAGGAAACCAAAGCCACCATCCGCTGCCTGGCCCTCAACGAGCCCGACGAGGACGGTGTCTGCATGCTAACGGGCAAGCCATCGGTGCGCCGCGCGTATTTCGCCCGGGCTTACTAGACCACGGATTTTGTAGTCGATTGAATACGATGAAACCAGAACAGGCCCACCAATTGGTGGGCCTGTTCTGGTTTATTGCCAAGTAACAAAGCCAAGTTGCCAGAACGACGTAGGGGCGGGGCTTGTCCCCGCCTGCCGTTATAACGATTGTCGGTGCAACTGCGCGCACGGCGGGGACAAGCTCCGCCCATACAGCGCCCTCCGCAACTTGGGCTTCATTCAATATCTTCTCAAGATTGAAATCAGTACTCGATATTGATAACCTCGACTTCTTCCTTTTTGGGGCCCAGCTGCAGCGTTATGCGCTGGCCGAGCCGGGCACCCTGCACAGCGCGGGCAATGGGGGCTACGAAGGCAATTTTGCCCTCGGCTACATTGGCCTCATCGACCCCTACGATGGTGAAGCGGCGGTCGGGTGCTTTGCCAACGGTGGGGCGCAGCGTTACGCAGGCCCCGAAGCGGACTTCGCCGGCGGGCTGGGTGGCGGGGTCAACAAGCCTAGCGCTGGCCAGGCGGTTGGAGAGGGCGGCGAGCTGGCCGTTGAGCAGTGTAAGGCGGCGGGTACGGTCGGCGTCGTTGTCGTGGTTGGCCTCGGCGGCGGTACGGGCAGCTTCCAGCTCCGTGAGTTCCTGGCGCAGCTGTTCGAGGCCGGTAGGCGTTACATAATTGACCGAGCCCGGCGGCAGGGCCGGCCGGGGCGGAATGATGGGGGCTTCGAGGGAATCGTCCTCTTTGGTAAATGCGCGACTCATACTTGGCTTAACGCGGCCCCGCAGCCGGGGTTGCCGGAGCCGACTACGGCAGTTACTGTTGGGTTTCTGCGTATCTTTTCCCAACCAAACTATCTTCCCCTTCTCACTATGGATTGGCTTACAATTGCGCTGCTGTTGCTTTTTGGCCTTGCCTTTCTGGTGGTCGAAATTATTTTCATCCCTGGTACTACAGTGGTGGGCCTGGTTGGCTTCGGACTGCTGGCGGTGGGCATCTGGTTCAGCTACCGCGACTATGGCAGCGCCACCGGCCACATTCTGCTCTCGGCTTCGGCTGTGTTGGTGGGGGCGCTGGTGTATATCGGGCTACGGCCCCGCAACCTCGACAAAATGGCCCTAATGCAGCAAAACCACGGCCACGTGCTCGATGTGCGCCAGGCCGACGTTGCGCCCGGGGCGGTAGGCCGCACCCTGTCGGCCCTGCGCCCCGCTGGCACCGCCCTCTTCGCCGACGACCGTCGGGAGGTAACCACCCGCGGCGAGTTTGTGGATGCAGACTCTGAGGTGCTGGTCATTGGCATCGAGCACAACCGCATCGTGGTTCGCCAAACAGCCTGATTTTCGGTTGATGCTCTGCTCAGGCTAACAGAACACCAACCCCTCACTCAACTTCGTCCTCACCAACTCCCTATTCCCTATGAATGAATTTCCTCTTATTCCGCTCATTGTGGGCGGCATCATCCTGTTGGTGTTCCTGTACTTTTTCCCGGTCAGCCTCTGGATTACGGCGCTGTTCTCGGGGGTGCGGGTGAGCCTGCTACAGCTGGCGTTCATGCGGGTACGCAAGGTGCCACCGTCCCTGATTGTCAACTCGATGATTACCTCCACCAAGGCTGGCCTGGCCCTCACGGCCAACGACCTGGAGACCCACTACCTGGCGGGTGGCAACGTGCCCAGCGTCATCAAAGCCCTCATTTCGGCCGACAAGGCCAACATTCCGCTCACCTTCAAGCAGGCTACTGCCATCGACCTGGCTGGCCGCGACGTATTTGCGGCCGTGACCACCAGCGTGAACCCCAAGGTGATTAACACGCCCAATGTGGCCGCCGTGGCGCAGGATGGCATTCAGCTGATTGCCAAGGCCCGCGTAACGGTGCGCGCCAACATTGCCCAGCTCGTGGGCGGTGCCGGCGAGGAAACCATTCTGGCCCGCGTGGGCGAAGGCATCGTAACCAGCATCGGCTCCTCCCGCTCGCACAAGGAAGTGCTCGAAAACCCCGACAAAATCTCCAAGCTTGTGCTCAGCAAGGGTCTCGATGCGGGTACGGCCTTCGAAATCCTGTCTATCGACATTGCCGACATTGACATAGGAGAGAACATTGGCGCCAAGCTGCAGATTGACCAGGCCACCGCCGACCTGAAGGTAGCCGAGGCCAAGGCGGAGGAGCGCCGCGCCATGGCCGTAGCCGTAGAGCAGGAAAACCGCGCTAAAACCCAGGAAGCCAAGGCCCGCGTAGTCGAAGCCGAAGCCGAGATTCCGAAGGCCATGGCCGAAGCGTTCCGCAATGGCAACCTCGGCATCATGGACTACTACAAGATGCGCAACATCCAGTCGGACACTGACATGCGCGACTCGATTGCCAACCCCGGCGCCTCTAACAGTGGTACCAAACCCAACCGCGACGAAACCCGACTGAGTTAAGGAGTGAGCTGCAAGCCACCAGCTACAAGCAGCAAGCTGACGCTTTAGAAATCACAATACGTCTTAACAGAAAGAAGGCCCCGTACTCAACTGAGTATGGGGCCTTTTTAT
>NZ_JABKAU010000015.1 GCF_013377885.1 Hymenobacter lapidiphilus | reverse complement strand
TTTTCGATTCGAAGCGGATATAGTGTTATATATCAGTTTAAGGAATGTCGATGCAGAACGTTGAGAATATTGCCTACTGCTCTAGTTTCCGAAACACATCGAAGCGGATGTCGTACGTCACTGACGCTACATCGAGCCGCCCCAGGCGGGTGGTTTGGCCATCGGCCGCGAGTTCGGAACGAAGTACCCGGGTAGCGTTGCGCACGTAGTTGGCTTCGAGATGAAGCCGCCCCAGGCTCAGCCCCGCGCCAATTTTCACGGCCCCAACATATGGGTTGAAGGACCGGTCCAGGGCTAGGAAGATAGCCTGACGGCTGGGACTATAGGCATAGGCCTTTCTGCCTGTTGAAGCATCAAATACGTGCCACCCGGCCAATCCCGCGTGCACATGCCAGAAGCGGTGCTGTGAAACCATTAGCATGGTTGCTTCCAGGCGATTGTAGGGGTGTCCACTGCCCGAGGATATCCAGGTTTCCGCTTCCTTTTCCGAATCGTGAAACGGGTTCTGCGCGCCCGTCCAGAGACTGTGATTGACGTAACTGAGTTCGGGTCGCAGCAGCAAGCGGGTGCGCGGCAGCGCGAAGCTGGCATAGGCACCCAGCCGCAGATGATCCATATCAGTCTGCCCCATATTGACGGGGTAGCGGCCAACCATCTGGGTCAATTCATTGGCGTATAATTTCGTGTATCCAACAATAGGCCCGGCGTTACGGAACTTGAGTTGCGCCAGCGACGGGAGGCTGCCAAGTAGCAGCGCCAGTAACAGAAATTGTTTTTTCATGATGACAGCAAAATTGATCCCGTCAAGTAATTTATATACTTGGCGGGATCAATTTTTATTATTTAAAAATCATTGTTACAGTCGGGTGAGTATACTGTATGACGTCATTTTTATGAACAATCTCCTGGTATACCCTAAATCCATTTCTTAATGAGCCGCCCAAGAGTGGGATAGTATTTGTATTAAAAAATGCTTTTCGCCCATAAGTCTGATTTCCCCACAATCTGTGGTCCGTGGAATAAGTCAACGTATTTTCTAGTGAGTTATTGACAGTGTTACCTGTAGAAATAGTAAGGGCTACGCTAGTAGTTGTTTTCTGGGTTTTAGTCTGATGCGGATCGTGTTCGTAAACAGCGAAATGTTATGATTGCTCTGTTCGGTCCCAATCGGAATCGAAAAAAATATTTTTATCCACCCATCTCTTATTTGACGCGTCATACCTTCTGACGTCTGCGTTCTTAGTTATATATCCTTTTGAACCCGACTCGACCTGACCAGTTGCGTTAAGCCTTATGAATGTGTCAGAGCGTACGAAAACCACTTCGTTGTTACCATCGAACAGGCCGTCCATATTTTTGGTAAGCCGCACAGCTCCTACGTATACTTCGTTTACCGTGTCACCGATTGCGGTAGGGCGCATAACCTGTAATTGGGTATCCGGCAGCACATACGCAGCAGCATCTTCCATCACAATAAGTGTAGGATGCTGTTGAGCATACAAATCGTTAACAGTAACTTCTACTAGTTCTCCGTTAGCATTGTACTGAAAACCCGTAGAAACATCTGCGTTGTCAATTGGGTCGTACGCTACTGTAATTTCTTCAGAATAGGAGGGATACAGCTCCTCATAAGGAAAATAAATTTGTGCCCCATCTTCTACCAGAGTATTAAGTAGCTCATTACCCGTAGTAGTAACTACGGAACTAGTAGTTCGGTGCGCATTCTGATTCGCAACGGCGGCCACAAACTTGTTCGTAAAAGACTCAGTACCTCTCGATTTAATAGCGTTATCCTCTGCTACTAATTCTTTAAAAGATACGTTTTGTTGACCCGGACGACTAAGCGATATATTTGAACGAAGAGATGCGGCTAAGTCCTTGTCCGTTTTAATCATTTCGCTAAGCACACCTGCTGCTTGCTTGAAATTCTCAACACGCTGCTTTTCCTCCTGTGAGAGCTGACGCTTTTGAATAATTTCTTGCGGTTGCGGTTGATCTGCACTCTGCTCTTCGCAGGATGCGAATACTCCGCTCGTAACGGCAAAAGTAACAACTAGCAGCTTTCTAAGGCTGCGGGGGGGGGGGTAAATTGCTTAAACATAAAAGGAAAAAGGAAGGATGAATGATGCACGAATGTATAGGGAGTTTTTATTGTTTGATACCCTGCACTAAAAATAATTTTATAGCCCATTCATACTTTTGGACTTGCCATCCCGCTCTCACCCCAGCAGTTCCTCAATATCTTCCTTCGTGAGGTTCTTGATGACGGCTTCGTCGGTGGAAATCAGGTCCGTCACGAGCTGAATTTTCTTGCGCTGCAGGGCCAGGATTTTCTCCTCAACGGTGCCGCGGGTGATGAACTTGTAGGTGAACACCGTGCGCTCCTGGCCGATGCGGTGGGCGCGGTCGACGGCCTGGGCCTCCACGGCGGGGTTCCACCAGGGGTCGAGCAGGAACACGTAGTCGGCGGCCGTGAGATTGAGGCCCACGCCACCGGCTTTCAGGCTGATAAGGAACACGCGCAGTTCGGGCGTTTCCTGGAAGCGGGTGACCTCCTTGTGCCGGTCGCGGGTGTTGCCGTCGAGGTAGGCGTAAGCGAGCTGCCGCTCATCGAGGGCCGTACGCACCAAATCCAGGTGCTTTACAAACTGGCTGAACACCAGAACCTTATGACCTTCGGCTGCCACGTTCTTTATCATCCGCACCACCTCGCGCAGCTTGCCCGACTCGTGGGCGTACTCCGGGTCGGCGAGGCGGGGGTGATTGGCAATCAGGCGCAGCTTGGTGAGGCCCTGCAGCAGCACGAACTGGGTGTTGGCCGAGCCGGTTTCCTCCAGGTTCTGCAGAATCAGGTTGCGGTAGTGGCTTTTGGTTTCCTCGTAGAACTGCTGCTGCTCATCGGTCATGGCGCAGTAGTTCAGGTTCTCCACCTTGGCGGGCAGCTCGGTGGCTACTTGGGCCTTGTGGCGGCGCAGAATAAAGGGCTTGATGAGTGCATGCAGCCGGCGGCGCTTGTCCTCGTCCTGGTGCTTTTCAATAGGCTTGAGAAACTCCTTGCGGAAAAACGCCTGGGTTCCCAGCAGCCCGGGGTTGATGAACGACATCTGCGACCACAAATCCATCGTGCTGTTTTCGACCGGCGTGCCGGTCAGAATCAGGCGGTGGCGGGCCGGCAGCTGGCGCACGGCCTGCGAGGTGGTCGATCCGGGATTCTTAATGGCCTGCGACTCGTCGAGAATCACGTAGTCGAACTGGTAGGTTTTGAGCAGCTCAA
The DNA here is from genome assembly GCF_013377885.1 of Hymenobacter lapidiphilus. GTDB lineage: Bacteria > Bacteroidota > Bacteroidia > Cytophagales > Hymenobacteraceae > Hymenobacter > Hymenobacter lapidiphilus. The sequence continues at coordinate 108,085 of NZ_JABKAU010000015.1, read as the reverse complement.
TATCCAGCCGCACAATGCCGTAGCTGGTCAGCACCACATCGTAGTCGGCGAACTGCGCCACGTTTTTCTCGCGGTAGGTGCCGGTATAGATGAGCAGACGCAGGCCGGGCGCAAACTTAAAGGCCTCGGTCATCCAGTTGTATACCAGCGAGGTAGGCATCACCAGCAGCGAGGCCGCCCCGCGGGCTGTAGCCATTTCCTTGCGCTGCAGCAGCAGCGCAAGCGTTTGAACCGTTTTGCCGAGCCCCATATCGTCGGCCAGGCAGCCACCAAACTGGTAGTTCTGCACGAAATGGAGCCAGTCGTAGCCGGCCTTCTGGTAGGGGCGCAACTCACCCCGGAAGGTGGTTGGCATGGGCTGCTCAGCCACAGCTTCGAACTCGCGCAGCTGCTCCAGCTTACGCGACATAAGCACGGTGGCCAGGTTGCCGCTCTGCAGGTCGGCCACCAGCGACACGTGGTGCTTGCGCAGGCTCAGGCCCTGGTTGTGCTCCTCGGCGAAGGCAAATAGCTCCAGGTACTGCGCAAACCACTCTTCCGGAATGATGGCAATCTGACCGTTGGGCAGCCGGAACTCGGGCCGCTTGTTGAGAATGTAGGGCCGCAGCTTGATAAACGGAATCTCAAACTCGCCGAAGCGCACCACACCATGCACGTCGAACCAGTCGTTGGTTTCGGTGATGCCCACCTCTACCGATACGGAACCGATGAAATAGTCTTTGCCCGAAGAGCGGCCCTGCTTCACTGTAAAGCCGCGCTGGGTCAGCTCGTCGGTGTGGTCGTGGAGCCAGCGGAAGGCGGTGGCCTTTTCGAGCATGGCGCGACCATCCTGCACCTGCAGGGCGCGGGCCTGCAGCTCGCGCACAATTTCCTGTTCCTGGTCGAGGTTCCGGATGAGGCGGTGGAAGACGTAGTTATCGGCCTGCTTTTCCAGCTTCACACACACGCGCTTGTCGTGGTCGGAGGGCACCGTGTGGGGGCCGTAGCGGAAGCTCAGGTCGAAGTGGATATGGTTGGCAGGCGGTGCCGATGCCACGGCCGCAACGGCTCCGGCCGCCCGCCGCCCTGGGCGCGGGGCAGCGGCTGGGGTGGCAAGGGCCGCAGCGGGGGCCGGCGCGTCGGAGAACGTAAGCTGGGGCCGGGCCACGTAACGCTCCGAGCGGATGTCGAAGCCGCGGGCGTGCACATCGAACGACTCGACCAGCGGAGCCACGAACTTATGGAAGTAACTGTCCTCGACCTGACGCGGAATAACGATGAACTTCTTGTTGAGGAAGGGCTTGATCTTCTTGCCGTCGACTTCGTTGCGGAAGTTATGCAGCACGTCGCCCACCAGCAGCCAGGCCGGCTGCTCGCACACAATTACCGTGTTTTTGTACTGGAAATCGAGCTTCTGGCCCTGGTACTGAATGGTAGGGAAGTAGTGGGTATTTTCCTCGTTGCGCCGGAAGTGAAACAGCACCGAGGCTGGCTCGGGAGCCAGGGAAATCTCGCGCCAGGTAGGCTCACCGTCGCGGCCCATAATAAACACGCACTTGCCCGCCAGTCGCGCCAGAATCTGGCCCATACGCTCCTGCACGTAGCGGCAGATGGCATCCTGCAGCACCTTATCGCCTTTTTCGGGGTCATAGGTTTTCAGGAAGAAATCGGCTGGTGTTGTTTTTTTCTTGGGCCCGAATTCCTTGATAACCGCGTCCTGGCTTATCTGGTCGGTGAGGGCCACCAGCTCGAAGTCGGTGGCGTCGAGGCCGGCCCCAAACTCGGCCGCATTCTTGGCCGATACAGTTTGGTGCAGCAGCGTCAGCTGCCCCCGCTCGTTGCGCTGCACCACATACGACTCGAATAAATACCCCAGATATTCATGCTCCAGCAGCGAATAAACAATCTGAAACGGCTCAGTAGTCGAGACCTTCATGGTCGGGCTTAATAGGGGCAATAAAACAAAGACAGCCCGCTAAATAGCGTAATTTTAATCAATAAGAAAGTTCGTCCGCTGAATAAACATACTAAAAGCGGGTATCCTTTCGTTTTAGCGCGCAAATTCGGCCAGCAGCATTCCGTCAACTGCCCACGGAGTGTATCAAAAACGCGGTGCAGGGGGCGCAGGCGGATGGCCTACAGGTTGTCGCGCACGTCGAGGCGCGAGGCGTTCAGGGCCGGCTGGATAGAGACGCTGATGGTGATAAAGACGATGGCAATGCCGGTGAGCACAATATCGGAGAGCTGCATCTTCACCGGGTACGCGTCCACCACGCTCGTGGCCATGCCCATGCTCACCACATGAAACGTTTGCTGAATCCAGCAGATACCCACGCCCAGCACCAGCCCGACAATGGCGCCCACCTGGGCCACAATGGCCCCCTCGAACAGGAAAATGTTGCGAATCGTCCGCTGGTCGGCCCCCATGGCCATCAGCACGGCCATATCCTTCTTCTTGTCAATCACCAGCATCGAGAGCGAGAAGAAGATGTTGATGCTGGCAATGAGCAGAATGAAAGCGAAAGTGATGAACACAAACATCTTCTCCACCTTAATGGCCTTGAGCAACGACACGTGCTGCTCGTCGGAGTTGAGCACCTTGAAAGTCGGGCCAAGCCGCTCGCGCAACGTTTTCTGCACGCTTTCGATGTCCTGGCCGTCCTTCACCTTCACCTCCAGCCCCGTGCGGCGGGTGCCATAGTTGAGCAGGTCGCGGGCGAAATCGAGCGGCACAAAAACATAGCTGTCGTCGATGCGCTGCTCGATTAGGAAAACGCCCCCAGCCAGAATATTTTTCTGGGTGAAGTAGGCGTCGGGGTCCATGGAAACCTTGAACTTACCGGCCTTGGGGTACAGCAGGCGCATGGGCGCGAAACGGTTGTCGAGGGCGATGCTGAGCTCGTGCTGCACGCCGGCCCCCAGCAGGGCGTAGTCGCGGCCCTCGCGCTGCAGGCCCGAACTGCCGTCGACAATAGCCGAGTCGATGTTACTTTGGTGCTGGTAGTTATCCGAAACGCCCTTCATCTTCACCACCATCTGCCGGTCGCGGTACTGCAGCAGGGCGTTGTCCTCAATCACCTCGGTTACCATGCGCACGCCGGGCGTGCGCTGCACGCGCACCAGCAGCGGAGCCGTCAGCTCGAACGACTTGCCCTGCACGGCCGTCACCACCAAATCGGGGTCGGACTTGCCGTAGAGGCTGCGCACCAAATCTTCGAGGCCGTTGAAAACGGAGAGCACGATAATCAGCGCCGTGGTGCCCACCGCTACCCCCACCATTGAAATGTTGGAGATGATGCTGATAATGTTGCGCTTCTTCTTGGAGAGAAAATAACGCCGGGCAATGAGCAAGGGTACGTTCACGTGCGGGGCGGGCCGAAGCTGGGCGGAGTGTGAGAGTAAAAAAGCGGCGGGTTCCGCAGCCAAGATACGCCGTTGAGCCGGAAAGGTCTATTTCCAGGCCTTCACGATGAGGCCGGTGCCCGATTCGTGCTTGGTGCTGGCATCAAGCCAGTTCAGCAGCAGGCAGAAGGGGAAGGTAACCAGGTAGTAGAAAGGCAGCAGCAGAAAAAACCACTTCGACGCGCCCAGCAGCTGAATCGGGTACTTCATGCTCAGGCGCCACGAAATCTGGCCCGGCTCGCCGTAGCTGTACTGGGCCTCAATACGCTCGAAACCGGCCGTGCGCAGCTTCTGCTGAATTTCGTGGATGTTGTAGCCGTCGCGCACGTGCTCCTCGATAAAGCTGGTTTCGCCGTCGGAATGCACGTCGGAGCCGCCTTGGTCGCTGGGGGTGGAGATGAGCAGCATGCCACCGTCTTTGAGCGAGGCATGGATGTTTTTGAACACCTCCACGTCTTCCAGAATATGCTCCATCACGTCAACCGACAAGGCCAGATCGAAGGTGTTGGGCTGCTGGTAAAGCACCAGGTCCTGCACGGCAAACTGGGCATTCACGCGACCAATCTCGCGGAAAAAGCGGTTGGAATCGGCTACCTGCTCCTCCTTCACATCGACGGCCAGAATTTCCCACTTCGGGCTCTGGCCCGCCAGCCAGTAGGTATACTGCCCGTAGCCCGAACCGGCGTCCAGAATCGTGAGCTGCTCCTGGGTGCGGCCCTTGCTCCAGGCGCGCAGCTCGCGGTGCACGTGCCAGGTACGCAGCAGCAGCAAATCGAGCAGATGATAAAAGAGCCGCCGCAGCCAGGGAGTGCGGTTGAACACGTCGCCGAGCGACTTTTTAATCGGGTCGTAATGCAAGGGGTGAGCCGGTGAGTGGGTGAAGGCCAAAGATGGTCATCCTGAGCAGCGCGAAGAACCTGTACAGATGCGAATGTCGATCGACTCGTTCTGCATGGGTTCTTCGCGCTGCTCAGGACGACAGGCGGTATTTTGTTCGGTTACTCGCCCCCAAACAGGCGCGGGCGCTTACCAATGCTGGTAGCCGCATCGGTGCTTTCGGCGGGGGTGGGCTCGGTGGGGGCAGCCGGAATTTCCAGGTCGCCGAACACGCGGTCCATCTGGGCAGCATAAGCGGCCGAGTCGTCGAGGAAAAATACCAGCTCGGGCACAATGCGCAGCTGGCGCCGGATGCGCTTGGCCAGCGCCTGCCGGATGGGCTTGCCGTTGTCCTTCACCAGCACCATCTGCGCCTCGCCCTGGTTGGCCTTGTCGGCCGCGCTACCAATGCTGAGCACGCTCAGGTATACCCGGGCCACGCCCAAGTCGGGCGATACGCGCACCAGGTTGATGCCCGGCGGCAGGCCTGGAAACAGGTGGGGCAGGTCGCGCTGAAATACGGCCGCCAGCTCCTGCTGAAGCAGGCTGGCTACTTTTTGTTGTCGTTTGCTTTCCATAAGAATAGGCAAAGGTACGAATTGGGGCCTAGAGGATTGGAGACCCGGGCGGCTAAAAGGTTGAGGGGGGCAACGGGCAAAGATACTGTCATCCTGAGCGCAGCGAAGGACCTTGTAACGCTGGATAGAGTTGTCATCATGATATTGCTTCCCTGATAAGGTCCTTCGCTGCGCTCAGGATGACAGTATCTTTGCCCACTACCCAGCCCCAGTCCCGTAGTTCCCTGGATCTTCACCTCCCTGACCTTTGCTTACGTTTTTTAAAAGCACCCTGCTTACCCGCCTGCTGCTGTTGCTGCTGCTTGCTCTGGCACTGCGGCTGCCGCTGCTCTGGTGGGGCCTGCCCCTGATGCCCATCGAGCTGCGCGCCATGCTGGTGGGCGAGCGGCTGGGCGAAGGCGTGCGCCTCTACCGCGACCTGTACGACAGCACTGCACCGCTGGCTGCTGCGCTGGCCGGGCTGCTGGAGTTGCTGAGCAGCCGGACGCTGTGGCTGTACCGGTTGCTGGCACTGGCGCTGCTCACGTTTCAGGCCATCCGCTTCAATTTCGTGCTCAACCGCGCCGATGTGCTGCCCGAGCGCGGCTACCTGGCGGCGCTGGTGTACCTGCTGGTGGGTTCGGCAACTACCGACCTCGACATTTTCTCGCCCCTGCTGCTGGGCCATACGTTTCTCATTGCCGGCTTCAGCGCCCTGCTGCCCACCTCGCGCGAGGGCTACGATAACCGCCGCCTGTTCCGGGCCGGCTTCCTTATTGGCGCGGCGGCACTGTGCTATCTGCCGCTGGCGCTATTTCTGCTGCTGGGCCTATTTGCCGTTATCATTTTCGCGGCCAACTCGTTCCGCAGCTTTCTGCTGCTCGTGTGCGGTTTCCTGTTCCCGTACGCGGTAGTGGCCTCGTTCTTTCTCTATACCGGCTCACTGCCAGGTTTTATACAGTTTCATCTGCAGCCCACCGTTAGCGGCCTGGTGGCCGGCACCGATGGGCTGCCGCTGCCCGTGCAGTTGCGGCTGCTGGCGCTGCCGGGAGTGGTGCTGGCGCTGGGGCTGGTGCGCAGCCTGCTGGGGCCGCCGGGCCTCGTGTTTCAGGTAAAATTTCGGCAGTTGATGCTGGTGTGGGTACTGGTGGCAGCCGCCATGGCCTTAGCCGGCCGCGGCGTGGCGCCCGGCACGGCGGCGCTGCTGCTGCCGCCGGTGGCCTATTTCAGCCTGTATCTGTGGCAGAAAACCGCACGGGCCTGGGTGCCCGAGGTGGGGCTGCTGGTGCTGGTAGGCGCCGTGCTGCTGGTGCGCTACCGGGCGGTTTTCTTCCTCGACGACGCCCTGCAGCTGCCGCTCGAAGCCCGCTACGCCGTGCAGCCCGACCCGCGCACCAACTTCCTGCAGGGCCAGCGCCTATTGGTGCTCGGCCCCAGCCTGCGACCTTACGTGCACAACCGCCTCGCTTCGCCCTACCTCGACTGGCGGCTGGCGCAGGTCGATTTTGGCCACCTCGATGAGTACGCGGCCGTGTTCCGGCTCGCCCGCAGCCTCGGCCCCAACCCGCCCCAGTATCTCATCGACCAGCGCAACCTGCTACCCGAGCTCCGCTACAAGCTCCCGCACCTGTTCGGCCGCTACCAGCCCACCAACACCAAAGGTGTATACCGGCTGGGGAAGTAGCTAGTCGGTACAATTTCTTGTCATCCTGAGCGCAGCGAAGGACCTGGAAAGAAGCTATTGTTCTTAGGAAGTCAGCTTCTTTCCAGGTCCTTCGCTGCGCTCAGGATGACAGGCGGTTATACTTCACACCCAACTACCGCCGGCTACCGGCCGGGGCGGCGAAGCGCATCCGGTAGTCGGCATCCACGTCGCCCTTGCTGATGCGGGCGAGCTTTCCCTTGAGTAGCTGCTTGCGCAGGCCCTTGGTGTAATCGGTGAACAGCACCCCCTCCAGGTGGTCGTACTCGTGCTGAATAACGCGGGCAGTGAGGCCCGAGAAGGTTTCTTCGTGTACCTGGCGCTGCTCGTCCTCGTAGCGCATCCGGATAACCGGGCAGCGCATCACCCGCTCGCGGATGCCGGGAATGCTCAGGCAGCCCTCTTCGAAACCCCACGGCTCGCCGGTTTCGCTCAGCATTTCGGGGTTGATGAAGACGCGCTTGACGGGAGCCGCTGTGGGCTCGTCCACAATCGGGTTGCCTTCCTCGTCCTCGTCGAGCATGGGCGCCGAGTCGATAACGAACAGGCGGATGCCTTTGCCCACCTGCGGGGCCGCCAGGCCCACGCCGTGGGCGTGGTACATGGTTTCGTACATGTTGGCAATCAGCAGGTCGAGTTCGGCCGCCGGAAAGTTGGCGGGCAGGGGTTTGGCGAGGGTTTTCAGTACCGGGTCGCCGAAGGCAACAATGGGGAAAATCATCGGGATTCGAGGTAAGATTGAAGGATAATGGTGGCCGCCACCTTATCGACGGTGGCCTTGTCGCGGCGGTCCTTTTTACCCAGCCCGCCGGCCAGCATGGCCGCGTGGGCCATGCGCGAGGTAAACCGCTCGTCGATTTCGTGCACCGGCACCTGCGGGAACTCCTTGCGAAGCCGCCGGATCAGGCCCACTACGGCACTGGTGGCATCGGTGGGCTCGTTGCCGAGGGTGCGGGGCATTCCAACCACCAGCGCCGCCAGCGGCTCACGCTCGTGGTAGGCTTTCAGGTAGACCAGCAGCTCCTGGCTATGGATGGTGGTCAGGGGCGTGGCAATCAGCTGGAGCGGGTCGGTAACGGCCAGTCCCACGCGTTTGTGCCCGTAATCAATGGCCATCACGCGCCCCATTGCATCAAAAAAAGAGTGTAGCGCGGGGCCGCCAACCAGCGGCCACCGCTCCGCAAAGGTACGACAGTCCGCCCGAATCATCCGGCCGAAGTTGGTTGTTGGCCACGGCCTCCACGCCGCCGTCGGACGAGCAAAAGCTGCAGTTGAGCGAAAAATTGAATCGTTCTATAATTATAGAAAAACCTTTGTATTGAATAGGGATTGGCATAGCTCTTTGTTAGGATAAAACAACTAAAAAGCCCTGTTTATTGACTTAATATTATAAAATATTGGACACTTATTCGAAAATTGATATACCACTATGTAATGCGCCGGATTCTTTGAAAAGTTTCAATATGTTTGAAGAACCGTTCCATACCTATTGCCCGTTTATTGACTGAACTTATACTCGCTTAGCGCTTTATGACCTTTCAGCCAAAGCAGCTACCTCGGCCCAATTCGGAGCCCGGAACCCGCAATTGGCGGTGGCAAGTGCGCCAGCCCTGGCTGCTGGGCCTGGTACTGGCCTGTGGCGTGCTGATTGGGGCCAACCCCTTCCGACCTTCCAGCCAGAACCCCGACCTGACGGCCCGCGGCTACCTCAAGTTCAAGGAAATCCTCAGCTACATCGACCGCGACTACGTGGACTCGGTGAATGCCGAAGAGCTGTCGGATTACGCCATTACCCGCATGCTGGAGCGCCTCGACCCGCATTCAGTGTTCATTCCGGCCAAGCAGCAGCAGCAGGCTTCTTCTTTTCTGCAGAGCGATTACGATGGTATCGGTGTCGAGTTTAACCTGTTCCGCGACACGGTAACGGTTGTGGCGCCGCTGAGCGAAGGCCCCGCCGAACAGGCCGGTCTGCAGCCCGGCGACCGGATTCTGGCCGTAGACGGGCAGGCCGTATCAGGGGTGCACTTCACCACCCAGGATTTGTTCGACAAGCTGCGCGGCCCGCGTGGCAGCCGGGTGCAGCTGCGGCTGCTACGCCGGGGCCTGCCCCGCGCCATCACCGTGGCCGTTATGCGCAACCGCATCCCCAATTCGTCGGTCGATGTGGCTTACATGGTGGACAACGAGACGGGCTACCTGAAAATCAGCCGCTTCGCCAGCGGTACTTACGACGAGTTTAAAGCTGCTTTGGGCGATTTGCGCCGCCAGGGCCTTACGCGGCTCGTGCTCGATTTGCGCGGCAACCCCGGCGGCTACCTCGACCGGGCCACCAAAATTGCCGATGAGTTCATCGGGGGCACCAAGAAAATTGTGTATACCGAAGGCAAGGGCGACCAGTACGACACCCAGACCTATTCGCGGGTGGCCGGCGAGTTTGAAGATGGTGCGCTGGTAGTGCTGGTAGATGAAGGCAGCGCCTCGGCCTCCGAAGTGCTGGCCGGTGCCCTGCAGGACCACGACCGGGCCCTGCTGGTGGGCCGCCGCACGTTCGGCAAAGGCCTGGTGCAGCAGCCCATCACCCTCAACGATGGTTCGGAGCTGCGCCTGACCATTGCCCGCTACTACACGCCATCGGGCCGCAGCATTCAGAAATCGTACGGCCGCGGGCTGGCCGAGTACGAACAGGAACTGCAGAAGCGAGCCCGCAACGGCGAGTATTTCCACGCCGACAGCATCCACTTCGCCGATTCGCTGCGCTACCGCACGGCCCGGGGCCGGATGGTGTACGGCGGCGGCGGTATCATGCCCGACCTGTTCGTGTCGCGTGATACCTCGGCGCAATCGGGCTACTACCTAAAGCTGCAAAGCCTGAACCTGGTGCGCGAATTCGCCCTCAGCTACTACCAAGACCATAAAGCTGAGCTGGAGGCGCTGCGCTTCGAGCAGTTCGGCGAGCAATTCCGCATCAGCGACGTGCAGCTGCAGCTGCTGGCTACGCGCGCCATGCAAAATGGCCTCCCCGCCGACGCGGCTGGACTGCGCCGCTGCGCCCCGCTGTTGCGCACCCAGCTCAAGGCCTACATTGCCCGCAACGCCTACGGCAAGCCCGCCTACTTCCGCGTCCTCAACCAAGACGACACCGAGATGCGGCAGGCCCTGAACGCCATTCGTGAGCCCGGCAACACAGCCCTGCTCGGGCTGGCCGGGCAGTAGGATTTTAGTGGTTGGTGCTGACAACTGCAGACCTTACTTATCCTGAAAGCGGAAGCGGTGGCTTACGCCAGCTAATGGCTGTCCATCGGCTTCGGCGTAGGGGTAGATGAAGTAATTGAGCGCCTGATCCTTCTGGCGCGGAGTCAGGACCAAGTCGCGGCCCCGGCTAAATTCGAGGCGGTTTTCGTCGTGGGCGCCAAAGAAGTAGTTGCGGCGGGCAGGGTTTTTGGCGGCTTCGGAAGCATCGATGGGCACCCAGCCGGTTTCGGCTGTGAAGAACTCGGCCCAGCAGTGGTAGCCCTTTATTTCGGCCGCACCGCGCTCGGCCGGCAGCGGAAAACCAATGCTGAAGCGGGCCGGGATACCCAGCGCCCGGCAGTAGCCAATGAACACGGCGTGGAAGTCGGTGCAGTTGCCGCGGCGGGCATCGCAGGCGTAGTAGATGTCGCCCCGGCCCCAGCCCTGGCCGGTTTTATCGTAGCTAACGGTGCTAACGACGTGCTCGTAAATGGCGCGGGCCTTTTCGAGGTCGGTTTTCGCGCCGGCTTTCGCTACAACTTCCGTAGCCCAGAGGCGGATTTTGGGGTCGAGCGGTACCAGGTTGTCGGGAGCCAGCCAGCGGGCCAGGTTGGGGTCGGGTGCTTCGGAAGTGGGGCGCGGGCCGGCGGCCTGGCTCAGGCTTAGGTGCTCCTGGCGGGTGGCTTCCAGGCTCATTTTCACCTCAAACCCCTTGAGTTCGGCCCCCGTGGCCCGCAGGTGCAGGATGCGGTTGCCATATTCGCCGGTCTGGATATCGTAGGCAACCGGCGCCGTTATGCGCAGCTGGCGCACCTGCTGCGAAGCATCATCGTGGGGCACGGGCAGCCATAGCTCCACGGCCTTGGTACCAGCCGGGGCAGCAGGCACGGTAGCCGTATAGTCGAAGCGAAAGGTGCGGCTACGAGGCGCCGATGCCGAATCAGCGGGGGCAAGCAGGGCCAGCAGCGGCAGCAGCGGCAGCAAGAATGAGAGCATATAAGTGGTAAAGCGCCGACAAAGGTATTTGGTTGCCAGTTGCGAAGCTGAACGTCATTGTTCGCTTCGCTCTGCATGACGTTCAGCTTCGCAACTGGCAGCCCAGGCCTAGCAACTGATAAACTTTGTACCTTCACCGACCGGTATTTCCCACCCGAAAGGTTCGTTTGTTATGCCCTTTTATCAGCGTTTAGGCCAGATTCCGCGCAAGCGACACACCCAGTTCCGGCAACCCGACGGCTCGCTCTACCACGAGCAGCTGGTGGGTACGCTGGGGTTCCACGGCGTGTCGTCGCTGCTCTACCACCGCCACGCGCCCACCGAAATCCGGCGGGTAGGGGCGGCCCGTCCGTTTGCACCCAAGCTGCTCAAAGACCGGCCGCTGGCCCCGGCCCACCTGCGCACGCTGGCCCAAACCAGCACCGGCGGCGACTACCTCGAAGCCCGCCAGACCCTGCTCGGCAACTCCGACGTGACCATGAGCGTCTGCAATCCGACGGAGAAGCGCATGGATTACTACTACAAAAACGCGCTGGCCGACGAGGTAATTTTCGTGCATGAGGGCCGGGGCGAGCTGTGGAGCCAGCTAGGCAAGCTCGCCTTCGAGCCCGGCGACTACATCGTGATTCCGCGTACCATCATCCATCAGATGCACTTCGAAGAGGGGCCGGTGCGCCTGCTCATCATCGAGTCGTTCAGCCCGGTGGAGACCTGCCGGCGCTACCGCAACCACTTCGGGCAGCTGCTGGAGCACGCGCCTTATTGCGAGCGGGACTTCCGAGGGCCTTCGGAGTTGATTGAAGACGACGTGCGTGAGTCGGGCGAGTACGAGGTGCGGGTGCAGAAGGACGGATTGCTGCACTCGCTTTTCTACGGCAACTCGCCGTTTGATGTGGTGGGCTGGGACGGCTATTTCTACCCCTACGCCACCAGTATCCACGATTTCGAGCCCATTACCGGCCGCATTCATCAGCCGCCACCGGTGCACCAGCAGTTCGAGGGCAACAACTACGTCATCTGCTCCTTCGTGCCGCGGCTGTTCGACTACCACCCGCTGGCCATTCCGGCCCCCTACAACCACTCCAACGTCGATTCCGACGAGGTGCTGTACTACGTGGCCGGCAATTTCATGTCGCGCCGCGGGGTGGATCTGGCCTCGTTCACCTGGCATCCCAGCGGCATCCCGCACGGGCCGCACCCCGGTACCGTGGAGGCCAGCATCGGCAAAAAAGAAACCCATGAGCTGGCTGTTATGCTCGACACCTTCCGGCCGCTTTATTTAACTGAAGTTGCTCTGGCCTACGAGGACGAAGGCTACCCGCTCAGTTGGCGGCCCGAGGCCCACAACCCGCCCAAGGCAGCCGATATGATGGATTAGGCGGCCTGAACGAGTACCTCAGGTTGCGCAGAACGGCGTAGGGGCGGGGCTTGTTCCCGCCCGCCAATAGAGCGGATACTCCGGCTAAATCGGCCGTTCAGCGTCTCTGTTCAATGGCGGGCGGGGACAAGCCCGGCCCCTACGCCGTTCTGTTTCTCTCAACCGCCGATGCGGTTTACTTCCCGATTGCCATTTTAAAAATATGGTAAGGCTGGTCCTGCTGGCCGACGCCCTTATTCCAGGTGGCCGTTTTGTGGATGGCCGAATTGGCGACGTAGAGCGTGCGGCCGTCGGCGGAAAAGGCGAAGGTATCGGGCCACTCCAGGCGCGGGTCCTGCACCACGGTTTCGATTTTGCCGGCGGGCGTGCGCCGCTTAATAGAGTGGTCTTCGAAAGCCGTGAGGTAAAGGTTGTTCTGGGCATCGAGAGTCATACCGTCGGAGGCGGGCACTTTGCCCAGGTCTTCGATTTGGGCGATTAGCTGCGCCTCCGTGAGGGCCGGGTTGCGCAGGGCTTCGGTTTTGATTCGGTAGAGCGCGTAGCTGGTCAGGGGCTTCCAGTACAGGTATTGGCGGTCATGGCTCAGGGCAATGCCATCGGCGTTGAACTGGCCCTGCCTGCCGCTGGGGTCCACGAGCAGCTTGCCATCGGCCTTGATATTGAGTGTGGTGTCGCCGAGCATGGATTTATGGCGCGCCAGCAGTTGCCGCGACTTCCCGGTTTTCAGGTCGATAACCACTAAGCTGCCAATACCCGACTCGGTGATGTAGGCGTACTGGGCCGCGGGGTCGACGCGCACATCGTTGAGGTAGGAGTTGCCGGGGGCCACGTTGGCGGGGATGGCAATGTTCTGCACCACTTTATCGGTGGCCGGGTCGATTTTAACCAGCTTGGGGCCGCCGGCCACCGTGCCCTTGATGCCGGGCGAGGCCGGGTCGAGCACCCACAGCATACCGCTGGGGTCGGCGTACACGCTTTGGGGGCAGATCCAGTGTTTCTGGGGTTCGTTGCGCACCGTTTCGTCCCACTTGCACCACTCAGCATCGGGGTAGGGCGTCAGCGTATTGCCGGGTCCGATTTCGGCCACCGGGGCCACCGGGTTGTTGTCCCAGCGCGGGAAGTCGCCGAACACCCGACCATCGGGTAGCACGGCTACGCCTACAATTTGCGGCTCCCGGAACTGCGCCACTATCTGCAGCGGCGAATCGGTCGGAGCTGTTGGCGCGGCTGTGCCCAGCGAGTCGGCAGCGCGGGCGGAGCTAGTGCCTGCCGTAGGGTCGGAGGAAGGTGTGGAGCAGGCGCTCAGGCAACCCAACGCCAGGAAGGCGGTGGCGCGGGCAGGTGCAAAAAACGAGTTGGAGAGCATAAAAACGCGGGTTGGCCGGAAAGGGCACCGGCTACAACAACAGTGGTCGGCTGCATACCATACGCGGCCTGCCACACCGGGTTCGGTGGCCTGGGGCAACCCTGATGCCATGCGCGCCGTATGCGCGTTCCATTATCCGAGGTCAGGCTCCCGCCCGTTGGATGAAGCTCCGCACGCCATATGCCTGCGGACGGGCCAGAAACGCCTGTTTATGGCCATATTGAAAAAATGCCTTACCTTTGGCCCCTCCAAATAGAAACGGTGTACTTAATACAATTCAATCATCGAATTATATCAATTTACATCGGTTTTCACCTTCTATTGACTGCATTCGGTCTTTCGACCGTGACCATAGAAAAAGAAAACGCTAATTTTTTCAAAAAAAGCGTTTTTGCCCTTTTGCCGAGTCGGGCCGGCTGCCTACCCTCTCCAGGCTAAGCGAGAGTTCACTGACCCAATTGCCATGTCTATTGCGTTACTGCTGCTGACTTTCCTCTTCCCCCCCCGTACTGTTTCCTCAACGGCGTTGGCCCTGCCCTCCACCGTTGCCACCCTGACCCCCCGTCCGGTAGCCGTGTCGCTACCGGTGCTGCCTGTTAAAAAGGCTCCCGAAATGCTGTCGTACAAAGTTACGGCTACCACCTACTGGCCCGAAGTGGGCCAGACCGACGACCACCCGATGGAAACCGCCGATGGCTCCATCATCCCCGAGCGCCACTCCAGCAAAACGCGCTGGCTGGCCGTGTCCCGCGACCTGCTGAGCAAGTGGGGCGGGCCATTTAAGTTCGGCGAAAAAGTGCGCGTTACCGGCCTTGCCAATGGCCTCGACGGCGTCTACATCATCCATGACACCATGAACCGCCGCTACCGCCACTGCGTGGATGTGCTGGTGAACGAAAAAGAGTGTAAAAACGGCCTCGAAGGCCGCTGGACTGGCATCCAGCTCCGCAAATATGCCCCCGAGTCGGCCTGGCAGGCGGGTTAGCCGTCAGCACTCAACGACACTTGGTTTCGGGCCTTCGAAGCCGTTGCCGATGGCTTCGGCCAAACGACGTTCTCCTTCCCTTCTCGCTTACTACTCGTCCGCTACCGGATACGCTGGCAGCTGCCGGGGTTGATCATGCGCGTCGTAGAGGTAGCTTAGCGGGCGGCTGGGGTCGGCCACAATACGCTCCAGCGGAATCTGCCAGCGCTTCCACATTTCCAGCAACGACTGGGCGTAGGCGCTGTTGTCCCAGGGGTTGAAAATGGTCCCGGTCACGTCGTCGATAAACGAATCTATTATCACCTCCCGGTCGCCCGGCTTCAGGGCGCGGGCGAAATAATCGGGCACCACATTGAGCAGGTAGGCGGCGTAGTATACGCGGGCCTTGAACTCGGCCACCTGCACCGGGTGTAACGGCCGACGCGCATCGGCATCTACGCGCCGCATGGCCTGCCCGATGATGCCGTTATCGACCAGACAGGCTATCAGCACGGCTTCATCTAGCTTGATGCTGAACGTCAGCGTACTCAGGTCGTCGTCGTACTCGAAGGGCAGCTCGTCGTGGGTGGCCTCGGTTTCGAGCACGAACAGGGAAGCCGGCACGAAATCGTCGTAGCTCATGGGCACGCGCAGGGCCTGCAGCGGCTGGAAGAACGCCTGGAAACGGCGCAGCATCTGGGCATTTTCGGCCAGCGGGTACTGCGGCATGGCCAGCGGGTTTTGCTGGTTGATGAGCTCGGTTACCAGAATGCCGTAGAACATCTTGCCCAGCCACAGAAACAGCGTCTGCTCATCGAGTTCGCGAAACCCACGCACACCCTGCCGGCTTACGGCCTCCACATGCGCCTCCAGCGGCTCGACGTGCCGCGTGCGGCAACGGGCACAGCACGCAATGCGCAGCTCCTGATAGGTAACAATGCGCAGGTCGAGCAGCTTGATGGGCCGCTCGCGCAGCTGGTAGCGGTCCATGAGCCAGTCGGCGAAAACCGGAACCGTATCCTGAGGCGGCGTGGTGGGGGTTCCGCACAGAAAGCATGCCCCCGGCCCGAAGCGCATGCCATCGAAGGGGTCGTAGAGCGTGAGGTCGGCGGCGGAAGGAGCAGATTCGGACATGGATAAGCAGCAAGCAGAGACGCAAAGTTACGTCGGCTGCTGCTCGAACTCCTTCATCCTCGGGCACAGTTTGCCAGAAGGCGAAGGAGTTTTTATTTTGACAGCTGCGAGCCGAGCTTCATCAGGGTCTTGCCGAGTTGAGCAAGCGGCGTGGCATAGTCGTTGGAGGTTTCTTCGGCCACTTTGCTGGTTTCGATGCCCAGCGAAGCCAGGGTTTCGGCCAGGTCGTGGGTGTCGGTATCTGACGAAGACAGCTGCTTATGCACCAGTTGCAGCTCTTGCGTTACTTTGGCCAGGCCGGTGCGCTCAGTTGCTTTCAGCACTTCAACCCAGCGTTCAATTTCGGCCAGCGCCTGCTTAGGATCGGGCGACTTCGTGCCGAGCAGGCTAAGTGTATCGGTGAGCAGGGCCGAGTTCTGTTCGTCGGTAACGGTGAGCGGTACGGAAGGAACGGGCTGGTTGGCAGGAGTGGAGGCGGTGGAATCCATAGGAGAAGACAGAAAAGCGGAAGAAATCGAGACAGGTCAACTACCCGGCTATACTTGCCCGCAGCCCGAAAAGTTGGCGCATCTGGCCGGCGGCGGCGTGCGTACCCTACCTTTGCGCCGGCCTATCTGGGTCGGAAAGTTGCGGCCACACCGCCCGTTCATGCTGCATCAGTACCAATCCTCCCCGTTTTTCTCGTCTATTCGTCAGCAGCAGTTCGAGGCCATAGCCGCCGCCCTGGCAGCCGAAGCCGGAGCGCCCCCCTCGCTGCTACTGGGCCAAGTACCGCTGCCGGCCGGCGAAGCGCCTATTGATGCGCTGCTACTGCGCCCCCGCAGCCTTACTATTGTGCAGCTGCTGCCTGCTGGCGGCGAGCTGGAGCTGCCCGACCTGCGCACCGGGCCCTGGTACCTCGACGGCACGCTGCTGGAGCTGCCGGCTCCCGAAACCGACGAGGCCGATAACCCTTTTGCCCGTTTCGAGCGGCAGCGAAGCGCGCTGGCGGCGCTGCTGGGGCCGCATCTGCCAGCCGAAGCAGCCAACCTGCATTTCATCACCGGGCTGGTACTGTTCAGCGCGCCCGTGCAGTTCGGGCCCACCGTAGAGGCCCGTATGGGGGCCGTGCCGGCCGCCTCCACTTTTCATCTGCTGCCCGACCCAAGCCGGTTTACGCGCCGCCTGACCCAGCTGGCCTCGCCCGAAATCGACCTCACACCCACCGATTTCGAGCAGATAGCCGCCCTGCTTACAGGCGTGGAAGGGCTGGCTGGCGGCGCCGTGCCAGCCGAAGGAACTGAGCAGACCGGGCCGCCGGTGGCTTACGGAGTATCGGAAACGGAGCCGGCTGGCCCCAGCGAGCAGCTGGGCAAGTGGGCCGGGCAGCTGTGGCGCTGGCTGGGGGCCGAAGATGTGGCCGAACTCGACCGCACCTCAACCGGCTACGAAATCGACATCGACGCGCACTACCAGGAAAAACAGGAGCTGGAGGCCCTGCGCCAGCAGATGCAGCAGGACGTGCAGCAGCAGCTAAGCGCCCTAGAAGCGCGCGAAACTGCCCGCGAGCAACGCATGACAGAGTTGCAGCAGCAGCAGCAGGCGGCCCCGGTTGCCCCCGACGCGCCACAACTGGCCGCCCGCCTGAGCGCCGAACGGCAGGAGAAACAGGCGCTGGAAGCCTCCATTGACCGCCACCGCTCCGACCTGGAAGCCCGCAACCAAGAGCTGGGCCAGAAAATCGGGCAGCTCGAACAACTCATCAGCCAGCTGGCCCCGGCCCCGGCCGGAGCTACGGCTGCCAGCCCTGCCCTGGGGGCGCCCTGGCCAACAACGGCTGGCGGGGCACATGCCCCCACGACGCACCTGCCGCCACCCGTTGCCACAACGCCGCCCCCACCCGGCCAATCGGGTACCTGGGCCGGCTATTGGGCCCGGGCACAGGCCGTCGACTGGAAACAGTTGCTGGCGCAGGGCCGGGCTACTATTGGGGAGCGGCTGGCGGACCTGCCACCCCGCACCGGCTACGTGGCGCTGGCCGGTGGCGCGGCCCTCCTTCTGGCCCTGGGCGTAACCCGCTGCGGCCCCGAAGAGCCGGTGCCATTCGAGCAGTACGGGCAGTACGGGCTGCTGCTGCCAAACGGCGACACGCTGCTGCCCGCCCGCTACGCCCGCATCGGCGAGTTTCGGGAGGGGCGGGCGGTGGTGGAGCAGGAAGGCGTATCCGGGTTTGTGGCCGCCGACGGAACGGAAGTCATCAAGCCCGCCTACGATGCCCTGTACCCCTACGCCGACGGCTACGCCCGCGCCCGGGCCGGCGGGCTGTACACGTTCCTGAACGAAGACGGCGAGGAGCTCAGTGCATTTTACTACGCCGCCCGCGACTTCTCGGAGGGTTACGCGGCCGTGCTCACCGCCCAGGGCTGGCACTACATTCAGGGTCCCGAGGAGCCCGCCGCGCCCGTCATCTTTCAGGAAGCCTACACCTTCGACCAGCAGCTGGCCCGCGTGAAAACGGGCGGCTACTTCACCTTCATCGGCCCCGACTACCTGGCCGACACCACCGCCGGCAGCGCCCCGTTCGGCCGCTACGCCAGCGCCACCGACTTCGACGACCAGGGCCGGGCGCAGGTGCGACAGAACGGCCGCACCTTTTTTATCGACCGCAAAGGGCAGGAAGTAGATAAGTAGGGCCGGCGTAGGGCCGGGCTAGTCGTCGTCGCGCTTGCGCTTTTGCTTGCCTTTGCCTTTCCGCTTTTTATCCTGCCAGAACCCGGAGCGGGTGCGCGCCTGCCCGGCCTGCATGGTGGCGGGGCTGTGCAGCACCAGGCGGCCGCGGCTATCAGATTCGGTGCGGGCGGCCTCGCCGAGCATGGTGCAACCCTGGCCGTCGCCCAGCTCGGTACGGCGGCCGTCGCGCTCCACCACCCAACCGTCGCGCGTAATGCGGCGGCCGTTGGGCAGCTGCACGTCGCGGGGCATGGGCCTGACTTCGCCGTTGCGCACGACGAACATGGTGCCGTCGCGTCGCTGGAAACCGTCGTTGGCTTGTGCGGCCGCCTGGTTAGTCAGGAGTAGAAAGCAGGCGAGCAGGAGCAGGCAGAAACGCATAAACTGGTAATGGAACGATGAAGGGCCGGGGCACTACCATACGGCAGGGCCGGGCCGGAGTTGAAAGGGGCGGGGCGAAGCGGCCCCGACGCAACGACCCAGACAGCGCAACACAGCGAGTCCGACAAAATTCTTTTAGAAACGGGTTACTTTTTCCGGTTGCGCTTATAAATCCCTGTCCGACAGGCTGTCGGTATCCATTTCTTCTCTTTTGATTTCTATTCCGATGAAAACCCTGTTCAAAACCCTCTTCGTTGCCGCTGCCGTTACGTTCTCCGCTGCTTCCTGCACCGAGCAGAGCCAGGAGAATGCCGAAGCCAACACCGAAGCTGCCGCAGAAAACGCCGCCGTAGCAACCGACGACGCTCTCGAAAACGCTGGTCAGGTAGTGGAAGCCACGGCCGAGAATGCTGCCGCTAACACCGAAGCCGCCGCCGAAAAAGCCGCTGCCGAAACCAAAGCTGCTGCCGAAAAAGCCGACAACAAAATAGATGCCGCCGCCGGCGACGCCAAAGCCGAAATCAACGCCGCTACCCGCACCAACTAGTAGCGCGCGCACCGCCTGGCCGGCAGTGCAGGGCAATCTGCCTGCCCGGTTTGTGCAAAACTAAGGACCTTGTTTAGCTGAGACGAGTCGTTTTACGGCCGTTTCAGCTAAACAAGGTCCTTTTGCTTGGCGCAGTATGGCCGGTGCCTATGCCCGGACTTCTGGTTCGGGGGCGTTGGCCAGCTCCAGCAGCACGCTGTAGTAGGGCTGGCCCGTGGCCTGCGAGCGAAGCCAGCTAAAGAAGCTCAGGGCCTGCAAATCTTCCTGCTCTACCGACACGAACGAGGGAATGTGGAGCAGGCGCTCGGCGAAGGCGGGGCAGCGGGCGGTGGCCGGGTCGTCGATAAGCTCGCCTACCAGCTGCAGGTAGTGCAGTACAGCCGCGTAGCCGCCGCCACCAGCCCCGAACCGCTCCTTCAGCAGCCGCTCGATGGCCCGCAGGCGGTTGTGGGCCAGGTCGGGGTTGCCCAGCTCGAACTGAATCAGCATTTCGCCCATACCGCGGTTGATAACCCATTCGACGCCCATTTCCTGCTCGCAGTAGTGGTCGGTGCGCCCGATGGCCTGCAGCGTCTGGTTGGCTTTCTGAAACAGGCCTTCGGCAAAGTAATGGAAGCCCAGGCCCAGGCGGGCCGTCAGCTCTTCACGGGGGCTAAGCGGCAGGCGTAATACCTGTTCGAGCAGGCAGATGCTCTCGGAGTTGCGGCGCAGAAAGGCGTAGTTGGCGGCCAGCAAAAAGGTGTAGCGCGGCCACATAGACGCCCTCAGCAGGCGCGGGCCGGCCTCCAGCAGCACCCGCAGCCGCTCCAGGTACTCCACCGATTCGGTGAAGCGGCGGGTGCGGTACAGGGCGTGGGCAATCATCAGCAGCAGCCCCAGCTGGGCCTCGCGATGGGCCGGCCGGAAGCCGTGGCGCTTCTCCATCAGCTGGTAGCAGCGCATCACGAAGGGCGCAAACGAGGCGTAGTCGCGGCGCACGAGCATGGCCGCGCGGGTGATGGACATGAGCCGCAGCAGCAGCGCGGGCCGGCGGGCAAAGGCTTCCTGCAAATCATACTCGCGCAGCACCTGCTGCAGAATCTCGTCAAACGACTCGGCGGCCCGGCCCTTTATGCGGGCCTGGCGCAGGCGCTGCCGGATGAGGCTGTCGGCAATGTTGGCCCGTTCCTCCTCGTCGGCGTCCTTTTTGTTGAGGTTGCGCTGCCGGATGATGTCGTCGAGCGGGTCGGCGTGGGGGCTGTGGGCGCGGGCAATCTGCAGGTTGTACACGGCATTCAGCTGCTCGTACTGCTCGTTGGTGCGGGCCAGCTTTTCGGCCTTGTGCAGCGTACTCCAGGCCAGCCGATCGATGCCGGCCTCGAACAGGTACTGGGCCAGCGTGAGCAGCCCACGCACCGAAGCGGCCGCCGTGGGGTCCTGCTGGTGCTGGCGCAGCAGCAGAAAATCGAGCAGGTGGCGCAGCAGCCGCTTGCGCAGGGCATAGTAGGCTACGGCGTTAGGTTCGTCGGGGTAAAGGCGGGCCAGCAGCTCGGGGGTGGTATGCTCGCGCGACTGGGTCAGCAGCTCGTAGAGGCGCACATCCATGCGGCCGTTTTGCTTGCGGCGCTGGCGCTGAATGAACTGCCGAAACTCCTTGTGGTCGTCGGGCGAGAAGGTGGCAAGCGTGGTGCGCAGGTCGTCCATGAGCGGGCGGGGTATTATAAAGTCTGAATATATTAGTGTAATTCACTGATTTGCAAGTATATTCTCTTCAAATAAAGTTGCGCAGCGGGTCTAAATATAGAACATCCTGGTTGCAACTAAGCGTGGATGAATTGGCATCTTTCCGGAGAATTTCACCCTAAGCCCTACTGCCATGCTCCCACGTTTACTCAGCTTACTGCTCCTGCTGCTGGTTTCAGCCTTCGCCGCGCAGGCCCAGGACATGCTCACCAAGCAATCGGGCGAAGAAATTGCCGTGAAAGTGCTGGAGATTTCGCCCACCGGCGTAACCTACCGCCGCACCGATAACCCCGACGGACCGCTGATTACGGTGCGCAAAACCGACGTTTTCATGATTCGCTACGCCAATGGTACCAAGGAGGTGTTTGGCACGCCCGGCGGGGCGCGGCAGCAGCCGGCCGCGCCCCCGGCTGCCCCGCCCTACACCGGCCCCGCCGTACCCGGCGACGAGCTCTTGATTGACCCGACCGTCAACCTCAGTGGGCCGCGCATTGGCTTCACGGTGCTCACGGGTGGAGCGGCCGATAAGGCCCGCAAGGATTTTAGCCTCAACCCCTTTCTTACGCAGTTCGGCTGGCAGTTCGAAACGCGCATCTTCCGGCTTTCCTCGGGCCTGTCGGGGTTGGTTGAGGTGGTACCGCTGATTGGCGGGCTGGAACAGGGCAAATTTATCCCGAGCCTGAACGCGCTGGTTGGTATCCGTGGGCCCAAGGGCTTCGAGTTCGGCCTGGGGCCGAACATAACGCCGGCCGGCGCCAACATTGCCCTGGCTATCGGCACTTCATTTAAGGTAGAAGACGTTAATTTTCCGGTGAACTTAGCCGTGGTGCCCGGCAACGGCGGCGTACGGTTCAGCCTGCTGCTGGGCTTCAACTACCGCCGCCGCTAAGGGCGCGGGCGTTTTCATCGTTTCTCATATTTTTCGTTTCTCATATTTTCTTATCTGCGGAGGCCATGCGCACCTTATTCTGCCTGCTGCTGACTGCCATGACCTTGCTGGGAGCCAGCCGGGCCCAGGCCCAGCAGCCCCCGGCCGCCGTAGCCGATTCGGCCGCAGTACAGGCCGTGCCCCCTGCCCTGGGTACTGCCACCGATGTTATTGTGCGCATCAACGGCGACGAGCTGCCGGCCCGGGTGTTGGGCGTTACGCCACAGGTAGTGCGCTACCTGCCACTGCCCGCCACCGGTGCGCCTCCCATTGCGCCCGATACGCTGCAGCTGGCCGTTGCCGACGTATTCATGATTCGCTACGCCAATGGTACCAGAGGGCTGTTTCGGTCGGCGAAGGGTTTTGCCTCCGAAGTTTCCTCGCTGGTGGGTTTAAGCGCGGCGCAACGTTACGAGTTAGGCCAACAGGACAGTCGCCGCTACTACCAGCCCGCAAAAGGCGTGTTCTGGGGCACCTTTGCCAGCACGGCCGCCGCCGGACCCGCCGGGTTGGTGGTGGGTAGCGCGGTGGCCTTCAGCTCGCCGTCGCACTTTGGCCTGAAAGCGCCCGCTCCGGTTCTGCTCCAAGACCCGGACTATTATAAGGGTTATTACCGGCAGGCTAAAAGCCGAAAAGCAGGCAAAGCCGTTCTGGGCGTTGGGCTCGGCGCGGCAAGCCTCATGCTTGTACTCGCAGTAGTCAGCAGCACAATGCTTAGTGGCAGCTTTCTGAATATGTATTAAAGCTACCCCTGAACAAGATCCAGAACAGTGCCATAGCGGCGCACAGGTAGTACAGACCCTACGATTTCATTTAAAAAAACCATGCGTACTCTACTCTTTTCCCTGCTCACTGTAACCGCCCTGTTGGGAACCGGCCAGAGCCAGGCCCAACAGACCCCGGCCGCCGTGACCGACTCGGCGGCCGCGCCGATAGTGCCGCTGGCCACAGGCGCTGCCACCGACGTTATTGTGCGCACCAACGGCGACGAGCTGCCGGCCCGGGTGCTGCGCATTACGCCCCAGCTGGTGCGCTACCTGCCCCTGCCACCCGCCACCGACTCGCTGGGCCGAGCCACGGCTGCCGATACGCTGCAACTGGCCGCCGCCGACGTATTCATGGTTCGGTTTGCCAATGGTACGCGGGAAGTGCTGCGGGCAACTTCGGCGCCGGCACCCGGCACCAGCCTGGTAGGCCTGAGCACGGCGCAGCGCACCGCGCTGGGCCGCCAGGACAGCAGGAAATACTATAAGCCCGACAAGGGCGTGTTCTGGGGGACGTTTGGCGCTACGGTAGCCACCTTTTATGGCGGGCCGATTGTGGGCGGCGCAATAGCCCTCACACCGCCCAAACGCTATAACCTGGATGCTCCCCAGCCCGACCTGCTCAACGACCCGGCCTATTACGACGGCTACCGCCGGCAGGCCCAGAGCCGCAAGCTGGGCAAGGCTGCCGCAGGCTTGGGGCTGGGTGCCGGAACGCTGGTCGTTCTTACGAGCGTTTTGTTTGTTATTTTACTCAGCTCGACCACCCATTTTTAGTAATCGCGCCCGGGGGTTCAACCTTACCGCAGGCTGGTGCGTAAAGCGGGTATATTCCACCCTAACTGGTAGTATCATGGACCTCAATAACAACGGTATCGACGACAATACGGAACTGCGCGCCCGCGGTAACTGGAACGAAATCAAAGGCCAGACCAAGCAGAAGTGGGGCAACCTCACCGATGACGACCTCGACTACGAGGAAGGCAAGCAGGACGAATGGCTTGGCAACCTGCAGCAGAAAACCGGCGAAACGATGGATGACATCAAGCACTGGTTCCAGCGCACGTTCTAGCCTCACCCAATAGCATTACTTCACGCCGCCCGATACTTCTCAAGAGTATCGGGCGGTTGTGCGTGTGCCCAGGCCTAACATGCAACGAAAGCTACAGCGTGGCTTGCCGGAGCGCAGTAACGTGCGGGACTCAGCTTTGTAGGTTAAATAAAAGGTGTCTACAGTTGTAAGACCTTCGTAAAACGGGCTGGGCGCTTGCATATCCAACCACACTACAGCCCACGTGCGTAAGTCCTGATTGCTGAACCCATCTGTAAGCGACACGTAAAAAGTCATGCCTCTATTGGCTCCGTACCCATGATCCATCTTGTTTATATTAGCGTAGCCGCGCAGGATATTGATGATCTTGAATTACGGGCTATGCTTGACAAATACCGGCATTACAATACCGCTCGTGGCATTACTGGAATGTTGTTTTACAGTAATAGGCATATCGCTCAGATTCTGGAGGGAGAGGCGGATGTAGTGGAGCCACTCTACGAAGAAATAAGCAGCGATACGCGGCATATTAACGTGGTTAAGATGATTCATAAGACCATTACGCAGCGCAGCTTTGCGGAATGGTCGATGGCCTTTCATCCCTTAGATGAGGTCGGTTTTGCCCATCTCGAAGGCTTCCTCCTACCGAGTGAGGTAAGTCAGAATCCAGCGTCGCTTAGCATGTCGGATGCGTTGGTAATCAATCTGATGCGTGATGCTGTATTCGGCGCCCCATCCTCGCCTGATACGGATAGCGCGGCAGCCTCCTAACACGCGAAGAAGCTGTTTAGGAAGCGTCCGGAACCAACCGGAACGTCATGCTTCAACTCCGCAGACGCCAGACGGAGCATGACGTTTTCTCGGTTTTCTAAAAAGCTTCGAAATTTGGTAAGCTGCGGTAGTGGCCAATAGACAGCTTATTTATTTTGCTTATAGTGATTTTATCAATATTTTATTTAACTTTATCAATAACAAAAGGTTAAATTTCTTTACATGCTGACGCTGCCGGAAGAACTGCGCACCCTTGGTAGCCCGGCCCTGCTGGCATTGCCCAAAACGGTGTTTCTATGTTCTCGCGCTTACCCGGCAGCCATTGAGCGCGACACCTACCGCTGGGCCATGGAGCAGCGGCAGCAGCAGCGGTGCATTGCATCGGGGTTTCATTCGCGGCTGGAGCAGACGGTTTATCATTTTCTGCGCCAGGGGTCCGAACAGCCCATCCTGTACGTGCTGGGGCGGGGCATTCAGCCAAACACGGCTTTTGAGCACGAAGCCGATTTGAAGCGTGGCTATTTGCTGTTCATCACGCCCTTCGAGCCCGAGGTGAGTGCTGTAAGCCTGGAAACGGCTACCATCCGCAACCTGCTGCTGGCCGATATGGCCGACGATTTTTTCATTCCTTATATGGACCCCGGCGGCAACCTGGCGCAGCTGATGGCTGACACCATGGTGCGTGGTAAGCCCCTGCTCACGCTCGATATACCAGGCAACGCAGCCCTGGCCCACCCGGATGTGCGCATATACCGGCCCGATGGCCTGCTGAACAACAGCCGCCGGGCCACCTTTTAGCGTTTCCTACCGTAAGAGGTCGGGTAGCCGGACACAGGCTGCCGGTTTGCCCGGCTGCCCTGCGCCCGGCAGGCTTTATGGTTCCTTCTGCTCCGGCAACGGCACCAAGGACGTTTCAACCTCAGCAAGCAGCTAACTTATGACACTTTCCGATACGCTTTCAAACACGCTGCCTACCAACGCCCCGTCGGGGGGACTGCGGACGCTGGCTCGCGTGGGATTCGCCGCTAAAGGCACCGTTTATGGGCTGATGGGCCTGCTGGCGCTGCTGGCGGCCACCGGACAGCAGGAAGGCCAGACGGCCGACAAGAAACAGGCCGTTCAGACGCTGCAGAGCCTGCCTGGCGGCCCAATACTGCTGGGTTTGATTGCGCTGGGCCTGCTGGCTTACATTGTGTGGCGGGTGGTGCAGGCAGTGCGCGACACCGAAGATAAAGGCAGTGATAGTGCCGGTATTGCGCGGCGCCTGGGCTACGCGGCAAGCGGCCTGCTATACACCAGCCTGGCATGGTACGCCGCCAAGCTGGCCCTGAGCGGCTCGGCCGACAGCAGCGGCAACACCCAGCAAACCCTCACGGCCCGGGTGCTGGCCTGGCCCGGCGGCGACTGGATCATTATGCTGGTAGGCGCAGTCACTATCGGCGTTGGTTTCTACCAGTTTTACCAGGCTTATTCCGGCAAGTTCCACAAGCATGTGCAGAGCAGCAACATTCCGGGCGGCCAGCAGAACACCGTGTACCGGCTCGGGCAGATAGGCTACACGGCCCGGGGCATTGTACTGGGCATCATCGGCTACTTCTTCATTCAGGCCGGCCAACAGTCGCGTGCCACTGCCGTCGGCAGCACCGATGAGGCGTTCGACCTGTTGGCCAGCATGGGGCCGGTAGTGCTGGGCATAGTGGCCCTGGGCCTGATGGCTTACGGCCTTCACATGCTGGTACAGGCCAAATACCCGGTCCTGAAGGTATAAGGTCGGTTTTCAGGTAAAGGTGAATAACCTGTTTAGCCAGTCAGCAAGTCAAACGGCCGTCAAGCTGAGCTTGTCGAAGCATCTCTACCGCTTCGCTCGATGATTACAACGAAGCGGTAGAGATGCTTCGACAAGCTCAGCATGACGGTCTGAATACAATAGACACCTTCCTAAAAAGATTAAAAGCAAGCGCGTCACCCGGCCTTGGCCGGATGACGCGCTTGCTTTTACCGAAAAGCATACCTAATCGGCCACGTAGTCGGCCAGGTACTGGTAGCGGGGCAGGAGCTTGCCGGCGCGGGCAATGGTGGCGCGCTCAATCACCTCGTCGGGGCCGCCAGTGGCCAGCAAGTGGGGCAGCACGTGGGAAATGAGCTGGCGGGCGAAGTCGCGCGAGGCATTGCGGGGCAGTTCGCAGGGCAGGTTATCGACGGCCATTACAGTGATATGCTCCGGCGCTGAATAAGCCGCGTGCAGCTCGCCGGTGGCGGAGTTGTAGTCGTAAGCAGGCTCTTGGATGGTGGTGCTGCGCTGGGTGGTGGGCACCGAGCCATCGATGTCGCAGGTAACGTCGGCAATGGTGTTGATGCGGAAACCGGGGCGGCGCGTGTCTTCCTCGGCAAACAAGCGTGGGGCCTGGGGGTGCCAGTAGGCGCAGGCAATCAGCAGGTCGGTAA
This sequence comes from Hymenobacter lapidiphilus, assembly GCF_013377885.1. Classification (GTDB taxonomy): domain Bacteria; phylum Bacteroidota; class Bacteroidia; order Cytophagales; family Hymenobacteraceae; genus Hymenobacter; species Hymenobacter lapidiphilus. The sequence goes on along the minus strand of NZ_JABKAU010000015.1, from coordinate 81,182 downwards.
CGGGCAGGAAGTTGTGGAACGTGCTTTCGTACTGCTCGGGGTGGCGGTGGAAATCGGGCGTGTCCCAGACGCGGCCGTCGTGGCGGCGGTTGTAGTCGGAGCTGCGCAACTGGGTGTACACGGGCTCGTTGAAATCGAGGTAGAGGTAGTCGTACACGCTTACGCGGCGGATGCCCATCAGCTCCAGCACCTCTACCGCGCCCTGGGCCACGCGGCCGGTACCGGTCACCACCATTTTGATGGGCGGCAGCTTCTTTACCTTGAAAAACTCCTCCTGCATATCCTCCATATCCACGCACTCGTAGGCGGGCTTAAGCTGGAACAGGTCGTGCTTACGGCCGTAGGTGAGCAGGCCGTTGTAGGCACCCACAATGCCGGCCCAGCGCCCAAATGCCACAATGCGCTGGCCCTGCTCGTCGGTGAGCAGCTCATAGTCGATGAGCGTAATGTTGCGGGCCAGCACCTGGCGCAGCAGCTCGCGGTTGGCGGGCTGCTTCTTGATGGTGTGGGAGAAGAAGCAGTAGGTTTTATTGGGCAGCAGCTCGGCCACCGGCACTTCCTTCACGCCCATCAGCACGTCGCAGTCGGCCACGCTGGGGCGCACCTCCAAGCCCACGTCGCGGTATTCCTGGTCGGCAAAGGCCCGGATTTCACTCTGCTGGGCTACTATTTTCAGGCCCGCAAACTGGTCCTGGGCCTCAATGCACTTCTTGGGTGTGAGCGGCACGCGCTTGTCGGGCGGGGTTTTGCCTTCGCGCAGCAGGCCAATGGTAAGGGTGGGCATACGGTAGCAATTGGATGGGATGGGGCTTAAAGGTAGCAGTAGAGACGCGACCCATCGCGTCTCTACATATTACGCGGCAAACTTTTGCCCGCTTATTGGTTTAAGGGTGAAGCCTTTTCGCGCTACCTTTGTTGGAGGTACTACCCAAGCCTTTCGTTGCCACCCTCATCCACCCCTTTATGTTGCTGAAGACCAAGCCCGCCGATGTGTTTGTGGACCGCCACAACGGACCCGATGCAGCCGGCGTAGCCGAAATGCTGCGTGTCATCGGCGTCGAGTCGATTGACCAGCTCATCGACGAAACCGTGCCGGCGGCCATCCGCCTCAAAAAGCCGCTCAATCTGCCCACGGCCCTCACCGAGCGGGCTTTTCTGGCCAAGTTCAAAGGCATTGCCGAGAAGAATCAGCTGTTCAAGAACTACATCGGCCTGGGCTACCACCCTACCCAGCTGCCGGCCGTCATTCAGCGCAACATCCTCGAAAATCCGGGCTGGTACACCGCCTACACGCCCTACCAGGCCGAAATTGCCCAGGGTCGCCTCGAAGCCCTCATCAATTACCAGACGATGGTAATGGAGCTGACCGGCCTTGATATTGCCAACGCCAGCCTGCTCGACGAAGGCACTGCCGCCGCCGAAACGCTGCACATGTTCCACTCGCTGCGCAAGGACAAAACGACCAAGCGTTACTTCGTTTCCGAGCAGGTGCTGCCCCAGACCATCGACGTGCTGCGCACCCGCGCTACGCCGCTGGGCATTGAGCTGGTTATCGGCGACCACCGCACCGCCGACCTCACCGATGAGTCGTTCTTCGGCGCCATCCTGCAGTACCCGGCCGCCGACGGCGCCGTATACGACTACACCGACTTTATCAGCAAAGCCCACGAGCACAACCTGTTTGTGACCGTAGCGGCCGATTTGCTGTCGCTCACGCTGCTGACGCCTCCCGGCGAAATGGGCGCCGATGCCGTGGTGGGCAACTCGCAGCGCTTCGGCGTGCCGATGGGCTACGGCGGACCGCACGCCGGTTTCCTGGCCACCCGCGACCAGTTCAAGCGCGTAATTCCGGGCCGCATTATTGGCCAGAGCATTGATGCGGCCGGCAACAAGGCCTTCCGCATGGCGCTGCAGACCCGCGAGCAGCACATCCGCCGCGAAAAAGCGACCAGCAACATTTGCACCGCCCAGGTGCTGCTGAGCGTGCTGGCCGGCATGTACGCCGTGTACCACGGCCCTCAGCGCATCCGCCAGTTTGCCAGCAACATCCACGCCCAAGCCCAGACGCTGGCCGGCGCCTTGGGTGAGCTGGGCCTCAACCAGCGCAACGAGTTCTACTTCGATACGCTCGATATCAAGCTGGAAAGCGAGGAGCTGCAGAATGCGGTGAAGAAGGAAGCCGAAGCCGCCCGCATCAACTTCCGCTACTTTACCGAGCACGGCACGCCCCGCGTGGGCATCTCGCTCAACCAGAACACCGAAATTGAGGACGTGCGCGACATCGTGGCCGTGTTTGCCAAGGTGCTTGGTAAGAGCGCGCCCCAGGTAGAACTGCCGACCGAGGTGGAAGTGAACTGGGCCGACGTGCTGGTGCGCAAGAGCGACTACCTGACGCACCCCATCTTCAACACCCACCACTCCGAGCACGAGATGCTGCGCTACATGAAGCAGCTCGAAAACAAGGATTTGAGCTTGGCGCACTCTATGATTGCGCTCGGTTCGTGCACCATGAAGCTCAACGCCACCGCCGAGATGATTCCGGTTACTTGGCCTGAAATCGGCAACCTGCACCCGTTCGCGCCCCGCGAGCAGGCCCAGGGCTACGCCGAAATCTTCGCCGACCTGGAAAAGTGGCTGTGCGAGGTAACCGGCTTCGATGCCGTAAGCCTGCAGCCCAATTCGGGTGCTCAAGGCGAGTACGCCGGCCTGCTGGCTATTAAAGGCTACCACGATTCGCGCGGCGACCAGCACCGCAACGTGGCCCTGATTCCGGCCTCGGCCCACGGCACCAACCCCGCTTCGGCCGTTATGGCCGGCATGCAGGTGGTGGTGGTGAAGAGCACCGAGGACGGCAACATCGACGTGGCCGACTTGGAGGCCAAAGCCACTCAGTACGCCGACAAGCTGAGCTGCCTGATGGTGACCTACCCGAGCACGCACGGCGTGTATGAGGAAACCATCATCGACATCTGCGCCACCATCCACAACCACGGCGGCCGGGTATACATGGACGGTGCCAACATGAACGCCCAGGTGGGCCTGACCTCGCCCGCCATTATCGGGGCCGACGTGTGCCACCTGAACCTGCACAAAACGTTCTGCATCCCGCACGGCGGTGGCGGCCCCGGCGTGGGCCCCATCGGCGTAGTGGCCGATCTGGCGCCCTTCCTGCCCGGCCACGTGCTGATTGACGCCGACGGCCGCACGGCCAGCGCCGTTTCGTCGGCGCCGTGGGGTTCGGCCAGCATTCTGCCCATCAGCTACGCCTACATCAACATGATGGGCGGCGAAGGGCTGACCGAGGCGACCCGCATTGCCATCCTGAACGCGAACTACATCAAGGCCAGGCTGGAGGAGCACTACCCGGTGCTTTACACGGGAGCCAACGGTCGTTGCGCCCACGAGATGATTCTGGATTGCCGCCAGTTCAAGAAGGCCGGCATCGAGGTGGAAGACATTGCCAAGCGCCTGATGGACTACGGTTTCCACGCGCCCACGGTAAGCTTCCCGGTAGCCGGCACGCTCATGGTGGAGCCCACCGAAAGCGAAAGCAAGGAGGAGCTGGACCGCTTCATCGAAGCCATGATTGCCATTCGCATGGAAGTTGCCGAGGTGGAAGAAGGTCGTGCCGATGCCAAGGACAACCTGCTGAAGCACGCCCCCCACACGGCGGCCACCGTGCTCGTGCACGACTGGACGCGCCCCTACTCGCGCGAGCAGGCCGTGTACCCCACCGAGTACGCCCGCGCCTACAAGTTCTGGCCCACCGTCTCGCGCATCGACTCAGCCTACGGCGACCGGAACCTCATCTGCTCCTGCACCTCGGTAGACGAGTACGTGGATGCCGAAGAGCAGCTCGTACAAGCCGATAAAGGGCCGTCGTACTAGGCTTAGAGCTTAGAGCTTAGAGCTTAGAGCTTAGAGCTTAGAATGTATGTAAAAGGTCCCGCAACGGTTGTTGCGGGACCTTTTTTAGTTGGTGATGAAGCACTTCTGCGTGTATGATGTAGAGACACAATATTTTACGTCTCGTCGTTGAACGGCCTACGTCGAACACAGGCAACGTCAGCAACGACGAGACGCAAAATAGCACGTCTCTACATCTTGCTTAGCCTAAAAACCAGCTACTTACGACCCCGATACCCAACGCCACGCTCAAGCCAAGCGCCAGCCCGGCCCACACCTGGGCGGGCGTGTGGGCATCGAGCACCAGCCGGGCGCGGCTTACGGCGGCGGCTACAACCGCGCAGCCGGCCAGCCACCAGAGGCTGGCAGTTTCGGTAGTGCTACTGAGATGCAGTAGCAACAGCAAGCCGAACGCGCCGCCCATGCCCACGCCGTGGGCCGAAATCTTCCAGCGGAGCGTAATGAGCAGCGTTAGCAGTACGGCCAGCGTCATGCCCGCCATCATCCGGAAAAGCAGCGGGTCGGGCTCCTGGGGGCGGTAAAGTAGCGCGGCCGTAACGCCGAAGCTGAGCGCGGCCAGTAGCAGGGGCATGGTGCGCTGCCGACGCTGCCGCAACTCCACCGAATCGGCGTAGCCCAGCCACACCAGCAGGGCCGTGCCCAGGCCCGGAAGGCCCAGCGTGCCGCCCGCCACCAAGGCCAACACGAGCCCGCGGGCCGGCAGGGCCGGGTGCGCTGCTACGCCCGGCAGTTGGTAGCACACGATATAAAACAGATAAAGCGGCACCAGCAGCGGATGAAACACCGCCGATAGTACCGTGGCCAACAGTCGGGGCACAAGCCGGGAGAGACAAATGAGGAAGTGGCCTAAAGGTACATATCGTGGGCTGTTAGCTTTTATTCGGCGGAGAAAGGTGTCAGCTTATAGCTGCTTTAGAAAATCCGGGTTACGGCGGGCGGCGTAGGGGCGGGGACAAGCCCCCACCCGCCGTTAGCACGATGCGTTGAACGGCTAACTAAAACCCTTTGAATCCCGTCGTAGCGGCGGGCGGGGACAAGCCCCGCCCCTACGTCGCCCGCTGTAACCTAGGTTGGAAAGGAACCTGTTACCCCATTTCCGTTGTCCATCTTACACTGCCTGACGGGGTGAAAGTTGTATCTTTCCCGGACCTGAATCGGGCAGCTAAAAGACCGAGCTGGCGTCTCTTGCACAAAAGACCGTGTAATTTGTTGTCAGCCAGAACAAAGCTAACAGCTGGTAGCTGACAGCCAGCAGCTTACTGAATACGTTTATGGGAGTGGAGCAAGACCCCGCGACGACCCGGGCTTTGGACGATGTGCTGGCCCGTCTCGATGCGTTTAAGCGCAAGTTTTACCTGAGTCTGCTGGTGCGCGGGGCCCTGGTGGCCGGCGGCCTGCTGCTGAGTGTGTTCCTGGTATTCAGCCTGCTCGAATACTTCCTGTACCTACCCACCTGGGTGCGGGCCGGGCTGCTATTCGGGTTCGTAGGAGGCATGGTGTACGCTTTCGTGCGCTGGATCTGGCAGCCGCTGGCGGCCCTTACGCATCTGCGCCGCATGCTCTCGGACGAACAGGCCGCCCGCCGCGTGGGCGAGTTATTTCCGCAGGTGCAGGACAAGCTGCTGAACGCGCTGCAGCTACGCGGGCAGGCTCAGGAAAACGCACTGCTGGCCGCCAGTCTGGAGCAACGAGCCGGGCAACTGCGCGGCCTGGAGTTTTCGCAGGGCATCAATATTCAGCGCCAAACCAAGCCGCTATGGAAGTACGTAGCCGTACCTGCGGGCGTGGTGGCGGTGCTGCTGCTGGCTTACCCGGCTTTCTTCGTGCAGGGCACCGGCCGCATTCTCAACTACAACCAGAAGTATAGTCCGCCCGCGCCGTTTACGTTCGTGGTGGAGAATAAAAGCCTCACGGCGTTTAAGGGCGAAGATTTCAGCCTGAACGTGACGGTGGAAGGGGAGGTGCTGCCCAACGAAATCAGCATTCAGTACGAGGGCAAGGAGCGCCGCCTGACCCGCGAATCCGGCAACCGCTTTCGCTACGATTTCCGGCAGCTGCGCCAGAACGTGGACTTCCAGCTGGCAGCAGCCGGCTTTTCGTCGGACGACTACAAGCTGAAGGTGAAGGCCCGGCCCAACCTGCGCGACTTCGCCATCCGGGCCGTGTACCCGGCCTACGTGGGCCGGCCCAACGAAACCATTCGCAACACCGGCAACCTCACGGTGCCCGAGGGCACGGAGCTGCGCTGGGAGTTTCAGACTGAAGCCACCGATCAGCTCCAACTGAACTTCCAGAACCCCAATGAAACCGTGGCCGCCACGCCCGACGAGGCCGCCGCCGGGCAGTTTCATCTGCGCCGCCGGGCCACTCGCAGCCAGAACTACGCCGTGCGCCTGCGCAACGCCGCCAGCCCCAACCGCGACCCGATTGAGTACCAGCTGACCGTAATTGCGGACGCAGCGCCCGAAGTGACGCTGGAGAGTTTCCAGGACACCACGGCCCGGCAGTTTCTGGCTCTGGGCGGCAACCTGCGCGACGACTACGGATTTTCGCGCCTGCAACTGCACTACCGCATCCTCGGCAAAAACAACCCCAATGCCGCCTACCAGACCCGCGCCCTGCCGCTGGGCAGCGGGCCCAGCCAGAGCTACGCTTATGCCTGGGATGTGCGCCGGCTCAGCCTAAAGCCCGGCGACCGGCTCGAATACTTTGTGCAGGCCTGGGACAACGACGGCGTGAACGGCGCCAAGCCGGGCCGCAGCCGGGTGGCCGAGTTCCGGCTGCCCTCGCGCACCGAGCAGCGCCAGCAACTGGCTTCCCAGAGCGAGGCCATGCAAAGCCAGATGAGCCAGGCCGCCCAGGAATCGAAGAAGATGGAGCGTGAGCTGGCCAAGGCCCAGGACAAGCTGAAAGTGAAGCGCGACCTCAACTTCCAGGACCGCAAGCAGCTTAAAGACATGCTGGACAGCAAGCAGGAGATGGACCAAGCGCTGGCTGACCTCAAGCGCCAGTTCGAGCAGCTGCAGGAGCAGCAAAACCAGCTCGACCCGCAGAAAAACGAGGAGCTGGCCGAGAAAGCCAAGGAGCTGCAGAAGCTGATGGACGACCTGCTCGACCCCGAAACCAAGAAGCTCTACGAGGAGCTGCGCAAGCTGCTGGAGCAGCAGGAAGACCAGAACCAGCCCGACATCCAGAAACTGCTTCAGCAGCTCGAAAACAAGGAAAACACCCTGCAAAAGGAGCTGGAGCGGGCCCTCGAAATGTTCAAGCAACTGCAGTTTGAGCAGAAGCAGGACCAGGCCCTCGAAAAGCTCCAGCAGCTGGCCCAGGAGCAGCAGAAACTGGCCGAGCAAACCGAGAAGAACGACAAGCAGAACCCCGACAACAAGCTCAGCAACGAACAGCAGAAAGCCAAGAACGAGGACCTCAAAAACCAGCAAACTGAGCAGCAGCAGAAGTTTGAGGAGGTGAAGGAAGACCTCAAAGACCTCAAGGAAATGGACAAGCAACTCGACGGCGAAAACGGAGCCGACGAGATGAAGCAGGACCAGCAGCAGGTAGACGAGCAGCAGCAGCAGAGCCAGCAGCAACTGGGCAAAAACCAGAACCAGAAGGCCAGCCAGAGCCAGAGCAAGGCTGCCCAGAAGATGCAGCAGATGGCCCAGCAGATGCAGCAGCAGATGGAGCAGGAGGAAGCCGACCAGCAGCAAGAAAACATCGACGACCTGCGCGACATCCTCGAAAACCTGCTCAAGCTCAGCTTCGATGAGGAGAACCTGATGCAGCAGTTCCGGCAGGTGGATCAGAGCGACCCGCGCTTCGTGCAGCTCGGCCAGACCCAACGCAAGCTCAAGGACGATGCCCGGGTGGTGCAGGATTCGCTGTACGCGCTGGCCAACCGCGTCTCCCAGATTCAAAGCTTCGTGACCCGCGAGGTGGGCGAGATGAACGGCCGCATGGACGAGGCGCTGGGCCACATCAAGGACCGCAACGTGGGCCGCGCCACCAGCACCCAGCAGCAGGCCATGACCAGCATGAACAACCTGGCCCTGATGCTTAATGATGCCCTCCAGCAGATGCAGCAGCAGCAGCGCGATAGCCAGAGCCAGCAGCAGCAGGGCGGCGGCAAGCCGGGCCGCAAGAAGAAAAAGGGCTCCTCAGCCGGCGAGGGCCAGATGGGCCGCATGCAGCAGCAGCTCAACCAGCAGATTCAGCAGCTCCAGCAGAGTGGAAAATCTGGCCGGGCGCTATCCGAAGAGTTGGCCAAGCTGGCCGGCCAGCAGCAGATGCTGCGCCAGGCCATGCAGGAGCTGGAGAAAATGCAGGGCAACAAGCCCGGCGGTGGCAAACCCGACCCCAACAAGGACGGGCAGGGCCAGGGAGGCGCCGGCGGCCTCGGCGACATCAAGAAAATGATGGAACAAACCGAAACCGACCTCGTAAACAAGCGGCTGACGGAGCAGACTGTTATGCGCCAGCGCCAAATCCTGACCCGGTTGCTTGAAGCCGAGAAATCGGCCCGCGAGCGGGACCAGGACGACAAGCGCGAAGCCCAGACAGCCCAGCAACGTCCGCCCGTTTTTCCACCCGCGTTCCAGCAGTACCAGCGCCAGCAAACCCGTCAGACCGAGCTGCTTCGCGCCGTGCCTCCCACCCTCACCCCGTACTATCAGCGTAAGGTGAGCGAGTATTTTCAGCAAATGAAGTAGCGTTCTGCTATTTTTACCTTTTACCCGCCGCCCTTCTCTTTTTTACTCAGTATGAAGCAGGTTAAAATTCAAATTCCTTCGCTCGTTGAGAACATCCGCGTAGTGGAGAGCTTTATCGACAACTCGAAGGATACGTTTCATATCGACGACGATATTTACGGAAACATTATGGTGGCCGTCACCGAGGCCGTCAACAACGCTATCCGCCACGGCAATAAGTTCGACAAGGACAAAAACGTGCTGCTTTCGCTGCAGGTCGAGTCCGATAGGGTGCGGTTTGAGATTGAGGATGAGGGCGCTGGTTTCGACTACGACAACCTGCTCGACCCAACGGCCCCCGAAAACATCGAAAACCCCGGGGGCCGCGGTATCTTCCTCATTCGCCACCTCGCCGATGAAGTGGAGTTCAACAAGGATGGCCGCCATGTGCTGCTGACCTTCTTGTTGCCCAGTTCGGAGGCCGATGGAGAGGCTGAAGAGCGCCATTCGACCATCAACGGTGCCGAGGCTCCGGCTGCCCGCTAGGTTTCAACCCGGCTGGTTCTGCTTTTCCTTTGCCTGATTTTTCATTCCACCCCCGTTTTCGGCTGCCATGAGCGACCTGCCCACCGAGTTCGATGAGTTAGATGAGCCGGGACCCGGTGCCGAATCGCATGGCATCGAGTTTATGGTGGAAGAGGTGGATTTTGAGCTCGACGACGCCCGCGAACTAACCTCCTGGATTGAGCGCGTGGCCGAAGTGCACGAGCACGAAATCGTGCAGCTCACCTACATCTTCTGCTCCGATGAGTACCTGCATAAGGTGAACGTGGAGTACCTCGACCACGACACCTACACCGACGTCATCTCGTTCGACAACGCCGACGACGCCGATATGCTCGAAGGCGACATCTTTATTTCCGTGGATCGGGTGCGCGAGAATGCCGTCACTCACGGCGTCACCTTCCGCGACGAACTGCACCGCGTGATGATTCATGGTGTGCTGCACCTGCTCGGCTACGCCGATAAGGACCTGCTCAGCCAGACCGCCATGCGCAAAAAGGAAGATGACTGCTTGCTACTCCGCATGTTCTAATCTTCCTTTAGTTTGATTTGAAAACGCCTGCCGAAACGCGGGCGTTTTTTGTTCTACCGGCACCCCCCGTATGTCTGCCACGCCGCCGCTTGTCGTTCCCGGCCGGGCCCTGGATTTCTATCTGAGCCAGGGCTACTACCGCATGCACCAGGACCTGTTTACCTGCCTGTTTCTGCCAGTAGGGGAGCAGGTGTACACGGTGCACTGGCTCCGTATGGTGCTGGCCGAGGTGGCGTACGGCCCGGTTCAGCGCCGCTTGTTGCGCCAGGCCGAGCGGTTCACGCTTCAGCTACGGCCCTTCGAGCTGACAAACGAGTTGGAAGAGCTCTACGCCCGCTACCGCCAAAGCATCACCTTCGATGCGCCCGATACGGTGGAAACCTTCCTGCTGAACGGGGCCACCCACAACGTGTTCCAGACCGAAGTGCTGGAAGTGCGCGAGGCGGGCCGGCTAGTGGCGGCCGGTATTTTCGACGCCGGCGAGCGGACGATGGCGGGCATCATGAACTTCTACGACCCCGACTACCGCAAATTCAGTTTGGGTAAGGTACTCATGCTCCTGAAGATGGAGGAAGCGCGCCGCCGCCATTACACGCACTACTACCCCGGCTACGTAGTCCACGGCTACCCCAAGTTCGACTACAAGCTATTTCCCTGCCCAGCCGCCACCGAAGTATTCGACTGTTTGCGGGAAGCGTGGTATCCGTTTTCCTGGGAGCGGGTGGACGCCCAGAACGCTGTGTTGACAGGAATTTGAACTTGATTGAACGACGTAGGGGCGGGGCTTGCCCCCGCCCGCCTTTGAACGATTTGCGTTGAGCGAAAACCGCTTGGGTTGTTCCGGCGGTTTGTTCTTACGGCGGGCGGCGACAAGCCCCGCCCCTACGTAGTTCACTAAAGCTAACAGCTAGGAAAAAGGCGGTAAATTTGCGGCAGCATCTGCGCGTTGAACTCTTTCCGGCGCAGGCAGATTAACCAACTATGTTTCAGCAAGAAGAATACGATGTGCTAGTGGTGGGTGCGGGCCACGCCGGCTGTGAGGCCGCCGCCGCCGCCGCTAAGCTGGGCTCCAAAGTCCTGCTGGTTACCATGAACATGAACACCATCGCCCAGATGTCGTGCAACCCGGCCATGGGTGGCGTGGCCAAGGGCCAGATTGTGCGCGAGGTGGACGCGTTGGGTGGTATGTCGGGCATCATTACCGACAAGACCATGATTCAGTTCCGGATGCTGAACCGCTCCAAGGGCCCCGCCATGTGGAGCCCACGGGCGCAATCGGACCGGATGCGCTTTGCCGAGGAGTGGCGCCTGGCGCTGGAGCAAACCCCCAATGTGGATTTCTGGCAGGAGGCTGTAACGGGTCTGCTGGTGGAAGACGGCGTGTGCGTAGGCGTGAAAACCCAGCTCGGCATCGACTTCCGGGCCAAGTCGGTGGTGCTTACCAACGGCACTTTCCTCAACGGCCTCATCCACATCGGTGAGAAGCAGTTCGGCGGGGGCCGCATGGCCGAGAAGGGCAGCACCGGCCTCACCGAGCAACTGTTGGAGCTGGGCTTCGAGGCGGGCCGCATGAAAACCGGCACCCCGCCCCGTGTGGATGGCCGCAGCCTCGACTATAGCAAGATGGAAGAGCAGCCCGGCGACGAAGTGCCCGGCAAGTTCAGCTACCTCGACACGCCCGCGCTGCCCAGGCAGCGGCCCTGCCACATCACCTATACCAACCCCGAGGTCCACGAAATCCTGAAGGAGGGCTTCGAGAAGTCGCCCATGTTTCAGGGGCGTATTAAGGGGCTGGGGCCGCGCTACTGCCCGAGCGTAGAGGACAAAATCAACCGCTTCGCCGACAAGGACCGCCACCAGATTTTTGTGGAGCCCGAGGGCTGGAGCACGGTGGAAGTGTACGTGAACGGCTTTTCGAGCAGCCTGCCCGAAGACGTACAGTACCGCGCTTTGCGCAAAATTGCCGGCTTCGAGAATGCCAAGATGTTCCGCCCCGGCTACGCCATCGAGTACGACTTCTTCCCGCCTACCCAGCTCCACCTCACGCTGGAAACCAAGCGGGTGGCCAACCTCTATTTCGCGGGCCAGATAAACGGCACCACCGGCTACGAGGAAGCCGCCTGCCAGGGCCTGATGGCCGGCATCAACGCCCACCGCAAGGTGCACGGCGAGGCCCCGTTTGTGCTTTCGCGCAGCCAGGCCTACATCGGCGTGCTCATTGATGACCTCGTGAACAAGGGCACCGACGAGCCCTACCGCATGTTCACAAGCCGCGCCGAGCACCGCCTGCTATTGCGCCAGGACAACGCCGACCTGCGCCTGACGCCGCTGGGCTACGAGCTGGGGCTGGCCTCGGAAGAGCGCATGGAGCGCGTGCGCGAAAAGGAGCAGCAGACCAAAGAAGTAGCCAAGCTGCTGAAGAATTTCGGCATCGAAGCAGCCGACATCAACGGCTGGCTCACGGAAATCGGCTCGGCCGAAATCAGCGAGAAAACCCGGGCCGTGAACCTGTTGCGCCGCCCCGGCGTGGAGCTGCCGGCGTTGGCCGCCGCCCTGCCCGGCCTCGCGCTGGCGCTGGCCCCTTACCGCCCCGATGCGCTGGAGCAGGCCGAAATCCTGGTGAAGTACGAGGCCTACCTGGAGAAGGAACACCAGCAGGCCGCCCGCATGCAGGAGCTGGAAAACTTCATCATCCAGGGCCGCCTCGACTACCAGGCCATGCCCGCCCTCTCGCACGAGGCCCGCGAAAAGCTGCTCAAAATCCAACCCGAAACCCTGGGTCAGGCCAGCCGCATCAGCGGCGTCAGCCCGGCCGACGTGTCGGTGCTGATGGTGTACCTGGGCCGGTAGGTCGTGAACTGAAAACCAGAAGAACAGTCATTCTGAGCGAAGGCGCAGCCGGAGTCGAAGAATCTCTACTGCCAAAGTAATCCTACGTTAGGGTCACCATTGCAGTAGAGATTCTTCGACTCCGGCTGCGCCTTCGCTCAGAATGACTGTTCTTATGTTAGCTGTTCTTTCAGTCCCCACTAGGCGGCCGTTTTGGTTTTGTACCTTCGTCTTACGGCTGACACCCAGACCCAACCCGGTTGTTGTACTCAGCGAAATCAACCTAATCAGCGAGAATAAGTGATTTACGAGCGTTTGGATACCTGCCCGGTGTGCGGCAAAACGGAGCTGCGCAACAAGCTGGTGGTGGAGGATAGGTCGGTGAGCCACGAGAGTTTCGCCATTCAGCAGTGCGCGGCCTGCACGTTCCAGTTCACCAACCCCCGGCCGGATGCAGCTCATATCGGGCGTTATTACGAGTCGGAGGAGTACGTGTCGCACAACAGCGGGGCGGGCGGACTTATCAACCAGGCGTACAAAGTGGCGCGGGTGTTTACCATGCGCCGCAAGGTGGCCCTGCTTAATAAGCTGGTGCCGGCCAGGGGCAAGCTCTTTGATTATGGCTGCGGTACGGGCCACTTTCTGGCGGCCGCCAAGGCCGATGGCTGGCAGGTGGCTGGCTGGGAGCCCAACCCCGGAGCCCGCGAGGAGGCCAGCCGGCGGGTGGGCCAGCCTATTGGCCGGGCCGGGCTGGTCGATTTTCAGGAGGCTTCGTTTGATGCCATTACGCTCTGGCACGTGCTCGAACACGTGCACGAGCTCAACGACACGCTCAGGCAGCTCATCCGGTTGCTGCGGCCCGGCGGCACGCTGGTTATTGCCGTACCCAACGTAGAGAGCCTCGACGCCCAGCACTACGGTCCCGACTGGGCCGCCTACGATGTGCCGCGGCATCTCTACCATTTCAGCCCGAAAACCATGAAGCTGCTGCTTAAGAAGCACCGGCTGCAGGTGGAGCAGGAACTGCCCATGCCGCTGGATGCCTACTATGTAAGCATGCTCAGCGAAAAGCACCGGGGCAACCAGCGCGGTGGCCTGCTCTCGGTTCTGAAGACCGGTTATAACTCCAACCAGTACGCGGCCCGCCACGAGGGCCAATACAGCAGCGTGATGTACGTAGCCCGCAAGCGGTAGGGGAGGGGGGTGGCTAAAGCAGAAAGCCATTGCAGCTAACGCTACTGTCATGCTGAGCGCAGCCGAAGCATCTCTACCGCTTCGCAGCACTCGTTCAACGAAGCGGTAGAGATACTTCGGCTGCGCTCAGCATGACAGTAGCGTTAGCTGCAATTAGTTGCCCCCTTCCTCGTTTCCACAATCCGCGTACTTTTTTCAATCTGCACACCCTGCAATGCGCATAGCTTTCCTTCTGATTACGGCCGGAACCCTGGGTAGCTGCGCGGCCATCAGCTCGCCCGAGGGCGGTGCCCGCGACACTACGCTACCCAAGCTCATCAGCGCCACACCTGCCAACGGTGCCCGCAACGTAACGGGGCAGAGCATCCGGCTGGAGTTTTCGGAGCAGGTGCAGCTGACGGATTTGGCCAAGAACCTGCTCGTAGCCCCGGTACTCGACCCGGCCAACACCTACAAAATCCGGGAAGACCGCACGTCTGTTACGCTTACCTTCGAGCAGCCCTTCCGGCCCAATACCACCTACTCGTTCAACTTCGGCGACGCCATTAGCGACATCACCGAGAAGAACAAGGCGGCCAACGTGTCGGTCAGCTTCAGCACCGGGGCCCAGCTCGATTCGGGCGCGGTGCGGGGCAGCGTGGTGGGCCTGCTGAGCCAGCAGCCGGCCGAGGGGGTTTCGGTGCTGCTTTACCCCGAGGCCGATACCTCGGATATCAAGCGGGGCGTACCTACCTACCTGGCCCGCACCGACAAGCAGGGGGATTTTGCGTTCCGCTACCTGAAGGAAGGCCGCTACCGCGCCTACGCGCTGGCCGACAAGAACCAGACGAACCGCTATGAGGAGCCCGAGGCCGTAGCCTACCGGCCCGGCGGCGAGCTGCTGACCGTGGGCCCTACGCCCGACACATTGCGCTTCGTCCTAACCAAGCCCGACAGCCGACGCCCGCTCATCACGACCCAGAAAAACGCGCCTACCGACCAGCGCATTAGCTACAACGAGGGCCTGCTGACGGCCACGCTCGCGCCGTTGGGCAGCGCCGCCACGCCGCCAGCGGCCCTGCAGGAGGCCGTGCAACTCACCGAGCGTAATCGCACGGCCGTTCTGTACCGCACGGCTGCCCTCACCGAAGGTCGCTACCTGCTGGCCGCCACCGACAGCGCCGGCAACGTGGCCCGCGACACCATTGCCGTGAAGTTTGCCGAGCCCCCGCCCAAGGCCCCCAAGCCGGTGCCGGCCTATACCGTAGAGGGCAGCCCCAGGGAAGTGTACCGCCAGGGTCAGGTGAAATTCGTTTTCACCGAACCCATCCGGTTCGACCCCAAGAAGCCCATTGGTACGCTGGTAGAAGACTCACTGAAGCGCCGGCCGCTACGCCTGCCTCAGGATGGCAGCCTCAGCCCCGACCGCACCACGCTGGCCCTTACCCTCGACACCAAGGCCCGGAAAACCGTAACGCTGCAACTCGACAGCACCGCCATCCAGAGCATCACGGGCCGGCCGCTGGGGCTACAGCCGCTCAAGCTGCGCGTAGTCGAGCAAACCACGACCGGCACGCTCAGCGGCCCCATCCAGACCACGGCCAAGCGCTACTGGGTGCAGCTGCTCGACGAAAAAGGCTTGGTGCTCCAGCTGCTCGACTCGCCCAAAGGCAGCTACCGTTTCGACAACCTCACGCCCGCCACCTACCGCCTGCGCGTGCTCATCGACGGCAACCAGGACGGCCGCTGGCAGGGCGGCGACCCGGATCTTAAGGCCGCGCCCGAGCCGGTTTTCCTCTTCCCCAAGCCCCTCACCATTCGCTCGAACTTCGACAACGTAGAAACCCTGAGCTTCTGACGCT
This sequence comes from Hymenobacter lapidiphilus, assembly GCF_013377885.1. Taxonomy (GTDB): domain Bacteria; phylum Bacteroidota; class Bacteroidia; order Cytophagales; family Hymenobacteraceae; genus Hymenobacter; species Hymenobacter lapidiphilus. The sequence continues at coordinate 65,607 of NZ_JABKAU010000015.1, read as the reverse complement.
GCCCTCTGCGACCCCGCCCCAACGCAAAAGCCCGAATCCGTCCTCCGGATTCGGGCTTTTGCGTTGGGGCGGGACAGGCAGGCCGAAGTACGCAGGCCGCATTGCTGTTCCGCAGGCCATGTAAGCCTTCCGGTAGGGTTGGCGTAGCTGCTGCCCCAAGTCGGGCAATGAGGTCCGTTGGCTTCCGATAGGCTGCCGGCTATCCATAATCCTATTTCGCGCTATATAGGGAGCAGGCCTGAAAGATATCCACAGCGCAAAACAACGGCTGGATGCTGTCAGTGGCTTTTTGCCACCCCCGGCCAGCGCTAATCCACATAGTTTTCCACGTATGCAGTGCCTGCACGCATAACCTGTGGATAATGGTGGGGAAACATGGGGATAATGCGTGGAGAAGTTGCGGACATCTTTTTTTGGTAGTCTGACCGCCCCGACAGCCCTGTTTTCCACTAGGGGGGTGGTGGATAAGGGTGGATAACTATCCCCTGAAATTCCCACAATCCACATCGGTCCCGGGCTGTGGATTGTGGATATCGGGATAAGTCCTGTGGATTGTGAAAAACTCAATTAATCGCCTGTAAACAAGCTACTTATTATCCACATACCCTGTTGGCAGACGGTGGATAAGTCTGGTCTTGTACACATGTTATCCCGACCGTGGATAACCTTCTTTTCTTATCCACTTATCAACAGCCCTAACGATGGGGATTAAAAAGATTTATTTAAAAAAATGTTTTTCAAAAGTTATTAAGCTTGTGGATAAGCAGGCCGGCTCCGGCTTCCTGCCCTGCACCCTGGTCGGAGCAGGGCAGGAAGCTGGAGCCGGTCGGCGCAACACCACTACGGCCGAATTTGCGAGTTTCGCCGCAACTGGGGCAGCCCCGCCGAGCGAAGCCGCGTATACAGGGCGTTACTCCCTGCCGGCGGTTGCCCGGCCGCCGCCTATGCCCTTCGACTACGACCTCGATTTCGCTGCCGTGGATTTCCGCCTTCACCCCGAACTGTATCGGGTGGGCAAGGGCGAGCAGGGGGTACTGCTGGTGCAGCCCTATAAAGGCGAGATTCTGCCCCACTGGCGCTTCCGGACGCCCGAGGTGGCCCAGGAGTCGGCCGGTACCATTTACGGGCTGTTTGAGGCCTACCTGAAGGCCCACGACTTTGTGGGCGCCGACATGGCCCGCAAGTTTCTGCAGATGGGCTACACCCGTGCCCGGCGCTACGCCAACCACCGCGGGGGCAAAAAGTACGACGGCCCCGTGCCCGACGACAAAAAGGGCCAGAGCGGTGCCCACGGCCGCGCCGAGCTGCCCCGCGCCCCCGAAGACCCCGTAAAAGCCGAATCGGCCGCCATCTTCAAGGCCAAGTGGGACGAAGCCCGCGCCCACCCCGATTACCAGGAGCAGCGTGCCGAATTCCAGGAGCGCTACGGCAAGTAGATTTTAAGCTTCAAGCTGAGAACTGTTAGCTAATAGCTTTTGTCGTTTTAGCCGTAGTACAGTGGTAATACAGTTACTGAACAAGCGCATATAAGCCGGAACACTGGTTCGCCTTACCTTTGAGCCACCGAAAGGCTGAGTACATCTGAATTCGTTCGTTAGCGTTTTCGCCAGACCAAAAGCGAACAGCTACCAGCCAACAGCCAAAAACTTTCACCCCCCTTTTCCCTAGATACCATGCAAACCCCCGCCCAACCATCCAGCACCGACGAACATGAAATCCGCCTCGGCATCGGCATGGGCCCGCTCAAGTTCGGCGCTTCCCAGGACGAGGTTCGCTCGCTGATGGGCGAGCCCGAGGAGATTGAAGAGTCGGAAGATGACGACGAGTTCGAGCACCAGGCCTGGAACTACCTCGACGAAGGCTACTCGCTTTACTTCGACCGCGAAGACGACTACCGCCTGAGCTGCATCGAAACCGACCACCCCGGTATCCGCCTCTACGGGGAAGCCATTCATGGCCGCACCCCCGAGCAGATTCAGGAGCTGATGCAGCGCCACGGCCACGAGCACAGCGAAATTGAGAAAATGGACACCGGGGAGATGCGTATTTCCTACGAAAAGGAAATGATTGACATGTATTTCGAAGATGAGGAGATGCAGTTCGTCAACTTCGGCGTCTTCATCGATGAGGATTTAGAGGTGCAGTGGCCCTCTTAAGCCGCAGTTATCCACAAAAATTAGGTTTTTAGCTGTTGATAAGTTGATAACTTCTTCATTTACCGTATTTTCACCGCTTTAGTAAACAGTTTTGGGACAGTTGCCCCATTCTGACACTAGGCTGAAAAACAGCTATTCAGCAAAAAAGCCGCTCCGAAATTCGGAGCGGCTTTTTATCTTATTCCAGGATACTACTAAGTAAATTAGCTCGGCATAATGGCGCGAAATAGCAGAAACAGCAGGCCCGAGAGCGTCATGGTTACGGGCAGCGTGAGCACCCAGGCCAGGGCAATGTTGCGCACCATTACAGGGTTCACGTTCTTCACGCCCCGGCTGGCCACCATGCTACCCGCAATCGACGAGGTGAGCACGTGGGTAGTAGAAGCCGCAAAACCCAGCGCCGAGCTGATGCCAATCATGGAGGCGGCTACCAGCTCGGAGGAAGCGCCTTGTGCGTAGCTAAGGTGCTCCTTGCCGATACGCTCGCCAATGGTTTTCACGATGCGCTGCCAGCCTACCATCGTGCCCACGCCCAACGACAGCGACACGATGATGAATACCCAGGTCGGGGCGTAATCGGTAAACGACTTGAGGCCTTTCAACCCGTCATCAAGCGTCTGTCGGTCGCGGGTGCTCAAGCGTACTTTGTCGCTGTCCTGGATGAGCTTGGCGCGGTTGGAAAGCAACAGAATGGCCTTGCGGATTTCAAAACGGTCGGACTGCGGAATCTGCTCGACCTTGGTCTTGCCTTCGAAAATACGGTCAAGGGCATTGGTCTGCACCCTGATTTCGGTCACCGTTTTCTGTTCGGCCTGGCTTAGCTCAGGTACGTTTACGCGGCTCATCACCTGCTCTACCCGTACCAGCGAATCGCGCATATCGAGCGGGTTTTTGGTGTGGTCGAGGGCGAAATAGGTGGGTACGATGCCGATGAGGATGAGCATAATCAGGCCTACGCCCTTCTGGCCATCGTTCGAGCCGTGGAAGTAGCTCACCAGCGTACAGGTAACTACCAGAATCAGCCGGATCCAGAGCGGTGGTGGCTTGTGCTTATGCGGCTCTTTAAAGATGGATTTATTGTTAATCGTCCGCCGAAGCAGGAACATGAGCAGAATGGTGAGCGTGAAACCGAAGGCTGGGCCAAGGAGAAGGGCTATACCGGTTTCGCCGGCTTTACCCCAGTTCACACCCGAATTGGTTACGCCGGGCAGAAAGCTGTAGGCAATACCCACACCCAGAATGGAGCCGATAAGCGCGTGCGACGACGACGAGGGCAGGCCGTAGTACCAAGTGCCGATGTTCCAGATAATGGCCCCGATGATGAGCGCACCCACCATGGCAATGCCGTGGTACACGTTGCCATCTACGAGGCTTTCAACGGGCAGCAGATACACAATGCCCATGGCCACGGCCACGCCGCCGGTGAGTACGCCGATGAAGTTCCAGAATGCCGACCAGATAACGGCCACCCAGGGGCGCAGGGCATTCGTGTAGATGACCGTGGCCACGGCGTTGGCCGTGTCGTGGAAGCCATTCACGAATTCGAAGGCGCAGGCTGCTATTAGGCATGCAGCCAGTAGCAGCAGCACATGAGGCTCTAAGCCGAACATAAGGGAGTAGTTGGGTGAGAAATAGGGAAAAACAGGCTCAAAGGTACTTCGCACCTAAGGCAGGGCAAGATTATGAAATTGTTACTGGTCCGGCCCATTGGCTGGCTGGAGTGCTAAACGCAGGATTGCCAGCCACGGCTGAAACATGCCTTCTGACCGTTGGCAGAGCCGTTTTGCACCAGGGTGCGGTTGCGGGCGAGGCTTTGGCTACTTTTGTCTGTCGTCACGCGCTTTGCCCGAAACGACTCTCCTCTCAACCCCGCATCTGCCATGAGCAACGCCCCCAAACCCGCCGCCGCGGCCACTACCGAAGGCACGCTGGCCAACATCGTGTCGCACGCCAAGGAGTACGGCTTCGTATTTCAGTCGTCGGAAATTTATGACGGCCTGGCCGCCGTGTACGACTACGGCCCCAACGGCGTGGAGCTCAAAAACAACCTCAAGCAGCTCTGGTGGAAAGCCATGACCCAGCTGCACCAGAACGTGGTGGGCCTCGATGCGGCCATTTTCATGCACCCGCTCACCTGGAAAGCCTCAGGCCACGTTGATGGCTTCTCGGACCCCATGATTGACAACCTCGACAGCAAGAAGCGCTACCGCGCCGACGTGCTGCTCGAAGACAAAGCGGCCGAGCACGAGAAAAACGGCGAAATAGCCCGCGCCGAAACCCTGCTGGCCGAAATGGGCCGCCTGCTGACGGCCGAAGACCTGGCCGGCGTCAAGCAGCTCATTATTGACGAGCAGATTCTGTGCCCCGTCAGCAAAACCGGCAACTGGACCGAGGTGCGCCAGTTCAACCTCATGTTCTCGACCCAGGTGGGCGCGGTGGCCGAAGATTCGAGCCAGATTTACCTGCGCCCCGAAACGGCCCAGGGCATCTTCGTCAACTTCCTGAACGTGCAGAAGTCGGCCCGCCAGAAGGTGCCGTTCGGCATTGCCCAGATCGGCAAGGCCTTCCGCAACGAGATTGTAGCCCGGCAGTTCATCTTCCGGATGCGGGAGTTCGAGCAGATGGAGCTGCAATTCTTCGTGCGCCCCGGCACCGAAGGCGAGTGGTACGCGCACTGGAAAACCATGCGCCGCCGCTGGCACGAGGTGATGGGCCTGCCGGCCGAAAAGCTCCGCTTCCACGACCACGAAAAGCTGGCCCACTACGCGAAGGCCGCCGTCGATATCGAGTATGAATTCCCCTTCGGCTTCAAGGAAATCGAGGGCATCCACTCGCGCGGCGACTTCGACCTGACCCAGCACCAAGCGCTGAGCAAGAAGAAGCAGCAGTACTTCGATGCCGACATCGACCCCGAAACCGGCAAGGCCTACGGCAACTACGTGCCCTTCGTGGTGGAAACCTCGGCCGGCGCCGACCGGCTGTTCCTGGCCACGCTCTGCCAAGCCTACCAGGAAGAAACCATTACCGAGGGCGAAGGCGAGCAGCAGCAAACTAAAACCCGTACGCTACTGAAGCTGCACCCGGCCGTGGCGCCAATCAAAGCCGCCATTTTCCCACTCGTGAAAAAGGACGGCATGCCCGAAAAGGCCACTGAAATTTTCAACAGTCTGCGCCACGATTTTCGGGTGATTATGGAGGAGCGTGACGCCATTGGTAAGCGCTACACCCGCCAGGACCTCATCGGCACGCCCTTTTGCATCGTGGTGGATGGCCAGACGCTGGAAGACGACACCGTAACGGTACGCCACCGCGACTCGCGCGAGCAGACCCGCATGCCCATCTCGGAGTTGCGCGGCTACATCGGCGAGGCCGTGAGCTTCTCGCGCATATTCGAGCAGCTGTAAACAGGAAGGCAGCCAGAGCTAAATCTGGCTGCCTTTCCCGAAAATAAAAGCTCAGTAAAGCAAAAAGCCCCTGACGTCCGTGCGGCGTCAGGGGCTTTGCGTTTGGTTGGGGCCTGCTTAGTTCTCGCTCAGCCACTGGGTGGCATCGTGGCGACAGGTGAAGTAGTTGAACTCGACTTGGGCCGGCGGCAGCGAGGAGGAAGCCAGCGAATTGCCAATTTGGTACTGGTACTGGCCTTCTGAAACGAGGGCGGCAATAAACAGGGATTGGTCGGGCTGTCGGGCTACTGCTTCGCCGAGCGGGGCCAGCAGTTCCTCTAGGTCGTCGGTGGGGGGGGCGTTGCGTTTGAGGTCGAGTAGCAGCCTGCCAATGTTCTGGGCCAGCATTTCCTCTAGCGCCAGCTGGTAGGCCTGGCCAAATGAAACCGACAGTCCGGTGGCCGTGTAGCTCAGCAGCAAGGTGGCCGAATCAGAATCGAAAGTGAGCGATGTATCGGGTGAATGGTACAATACCATGTTGATTTGAAAATAACAAGACAATATTCCGATAGTGCAATTGAAGGTAATTGCAACCATCTGAAAAAGGTGTGTTTACGGAAATGGTTGCGCAAAATGTTTCATATATTCCGAATAAAAAATGTTTCTCCTGAAATAATTATTCACCAAAGCAACTGTCCGTCCGCCACTTACTGGTTGATCCAGTCCCGCTACCTGAACCGGGTTGCGTACCTTTGCTGCATTTTAACGGTCTATGTGGCGGAATCTTGCCCTGTTTGTAATTAAGAACCGCCGGCTGCTGGTAGGGCTGCTGGCGGCCATTACGGTGTTTATGGCCTGGGAGGCGCGAAAAGTCGAAATGACTTACGACTTCGCCCAGGTAGTAGCGCCCGACGACCCGGACATGGTGTACTTCCAGCAGTTCAAGCGTCAGTTCGGCGAGGACGGCAACGTGCTCGTGCTGGGTATGCAGGACAGCTCGGTGTACAAGCTGGGCAAGTTCAACCAGCTCCGGCTGCTCACCGATACGTTGAGCAAGGTGGAGGGCGTGAACGGCGTACTGAGCGTGACGCGGCTGCCGCGGCTCGAAAAAGACACCGTCAACCGCACTTTCCGGGCTATGCCCATCTTCCGTGGGCCGCCCGGCTCACAGGCCGAGCTCGACTCGCTGATGCGGGTGGTGAACGAGCAGCAGTTTTATAAAGGCCAGCTGATTTCGCCCACCACCGGCGCCACGCTGCTGGCTCTTACCATCGACCCCAAGTACCTCAATTCGAGCCGGCGCGAGGCCGTAATGGCCGAAATTCTGGCCCACGCCCACCGCTTCGAGAAGGACACCCAGATTCGGCTGCACTACGCCGGCCTGCCCTACGTGCGGGCCACCATGACAACCAAGGTAGCGTCGGAAATGAAGCTGTTCGTGGGCCTCACCATCGTGATGATGGCCCTGACGCTGTTCATGTTTTTCCGGACCTGGTCGGCGGTGGTGTTTCCGCTGCTGATTGTGCTGATTGTGGTGACCTGGTGCATCGGGAGCATGGTGCTGATGGGCTACAAAATCAACCTGCTCACGGGCCTGATTCCGAGCATTATTATCGTTATCGGCATCCCCAACTGTACCTACCTGCTCAGCCGCTACCACTACGACTACCGCAAATCGGGCAACCAGGTGCTGGCCATGACGCGGGTGGTGCGCAAAATCGGCCTCGTTACGCTGATGAACAACACCACCACGGCCATTGGCTTCGTGGTGTTCTGCTTCACCAACATTGCTATTCTGTTCCAGTTCGGGTTGGTGGCCACCATCAATATCTACGTCGCCTTTCTGGTGTCGTTTATTCTGATGCCCATCATCTTCACCATTCTGCCGCCGCCCACGCCCAAGCAGCTGGATCACCTGGAGGCCAAGCCGCTCATCAAGCTGCTGGAGTTTTTCGATTACCTGGTGCTGGAGCGCCGCCGCACGGTGTACCTCACGACGCTGGCGCTGGGCATACTGGCTGCGGTGGGGGTGAGCAAGGTGAAGTCGGTGTCGTATATGGTCGACGATTTGCCCAAGGATTCGTCGGTGAATTCCGACCTCAAGTTCTTCGAGCAGCACTTTAATGGGGTGATGCCGCTGGAAATTGTGGTGGACACCGGCAAGGCAAAAGGCCTGCTGAAGCTCAAGAATCTGGAGCGCATCGACCGGCTCGAAAACTACCTGCGCACCCTCCCGGTGCTCACGAGTCCGGTGAGCGTGGTAACGGCCCTCAAGGCCTCCAATCAGGCCTTTTATAACGGCAGCCCCGACTTCTACCGTCTGCCCGATAACTCCGAGAAGAACTACATTTTCAGTTACCTGGCCCGCTCGCAAAGCCAGCCGGGGGCCGAGGGCAACCTCACCGGCAAGCTGCTCCGTTCGTTCACCGATAGTACCATGCGCGAGGCCCGCATCTCGCTCAAAATTGCCGACATCGGCTCGCAGAACCTCGACACGCTGCTCACCAACCAGATTCGGCCCGAAATCGACAAGATTTTCAAGGACACCGACCTTACCGCCCGTCTCACCGGCACCACCATCATCTTCACCAAGGGCAACGAGTTCCTGATCGGAACGCTCAAAAACAGCCTGCTGCACGCCTTTATCCTGGTGGGCCTGGTGGTCCTGATTCTGTTCCGCTCCTTCCGGACGGTGTTTTTCGCGCTGCTGCCCAACTTCTTCACCCTGCTGCTCACGGGCGGCATTATGGGCTATTTCGGCATCCCGCTCAAGCCTAGCACGGCTCTTATTTTCAGCATCGCGCTGGGTATTGATGGCGACAACTCCATCCACCTGCTGGCCAAGTTTCGGCAGGAAATGGCCATCAACGGCCGCCGAGTGCGGGCCGCTATCAGCACCACGCTGTCGGAGGCAGGCACCAGCATGATTTACACCAGCATCGTGCTGTTTCTGGGCTTTTCGGTGTTTGCCTTCTCCGAGTTCGGGGGCACCAAGGCGCTAGGCTTGCTCATGTCGGCCAGCTTGCTCATCACCAACTTCTCCAACCTGATTCTGCTGCCCTGCCTGCTCGTTACCTTCGAGCACGGCACCAAGGAAGAGGAAATCGACCAGTCCAGCATCCGCCACTACGACGACAACTACCACGCCGAGGACGACGACCTGGAGCTGGATTTGGCGAAAATGAAACCGAAAAGCAGCGGATAGCGCTTAGCTTTTCTTCAATAACTACACGAACGTCAAAAAGCTGACAGCTAACAGCTGTCAGCTAATAGCTCAACATAAAATGTCCTACCCCGAATACAAGCAGCCGCTCAACTACGGCCAGGTTGGCACCGATATCCTGGCGTGGTGGAAGCAAAACAGCATCTTTGAAAAGAGCGTGAGCAGCCGTGAAGGCCAGCCCACATTCGTGTTTTACGAGGGTCCGCCCTCGGCCAACGGCGCGCCCGGCATCCACCACGTGATGGCCCGGACGGTAAAGGACATCTTCTGCCGCTACCAGACGCTGCTCGGCAAGCAGGTGCCCCGCAAGGGCGGCTGGGACACCCACGGCCTGCCCATCGAGCTGCAGGTAGAGAAAGAGCTAGGCATCACGAAGGAGGACATCGGCAAGAAAATCAGCATTGAGGAGTACAACCAGCGCTGCCGCGAAACCGTGATGCGCTTCAAGGCCCAGTGGGACGACCTCACCGAGAAGATGGGCTATTGGGTAGACCTCGACGACCCCTATATCACCTTCGAGCCCGAGTACATCGAAAGCTGCTGGGCGCTGCTCAAGAAGCTTTACGACAAGGGTTTTCTCTACAAAGGCTACACCATCCAGCCCTACTCGCCGGCGGCCGGCACCGGCCTGTCGTCGCACGAGCTAAACCAGCCCGGCACCTACCGCGACGTGAAGGACACGACGGTGGTTGCTCAGTTCAAGGTAGTGCGGGATGCGGCTTCGGAGAAGCTGTTCGCGGCTGATGACGCCGCTCCACTCCACATTCTGGCCTGGACGACGACGCCCTGGACGCTACCGGCTAACACGGGTCTGGCGGTGGGTAAGAACATTCCCTATGTGCTGGTGCGCACATTTAATCCCTACACTTATGCTCCTATTCGGGTAGTACTGGCGGAGGCGTTGGTTGGTAAGCACTTCTCGGAAAAAGGCAAAGAGGCTTCGTTTGAGGACTTCAAGGCTGGCGATAAGGTGATGCCCTGGCGCATCGAAAACACCTTCAAAGGTGCTGACCTCGTCGGCATTAAGTACGAGCGTCTCTTCGGCCACGCCACCGGCTTCCCAGTTTTCGAAAACGAGGAAAACGCCTTCCGCCTGATTGTCGGCGACTTTGTGACCACGGAGGACGGTACCGGCATCGTGCATATTTCGCCCACGTTTGGCGCCGACGACTTCCGGGTGGCCCAGCAGAACGGTATTCCGGCGCTGATGGTAGCCGACGACGAGGGCAAGTTGAGCCCCATCGTGGACCGTACCGGCCGCTACGTGGCCCAAATGGGCGAATTCGGCGGCCGTTGGGTGAAGAACTACGATGGCCACGACCAGAGCGGGGCCGACTACAAAACCCTCGACGAAAGTATTGCCATCCGCATGAAAGGCGACGGCACGGCCTTCAAAGTGGAGAAGTACGAGCACACCTACCCGCACTGCTGGCGCACCGACAAGCCCGTGCTCTACTACCCGCTCGACTCCTGGTTTATCCGCACCACGGCCGTCAAGGACCGGCTCATCGAGCTCAACAAAACCATCAACTGGCAGCCCGCCAGCACCGGCGCCGGCCGCTTCGGCAACTGGCTCGAAAACCTGGTGGACTGGAACCTGAGCCGCTCGCGCTACTGGGGTACCCCGCTGCCCATCTGGCGCACCCAGGACGGCACCGAGGAAATCTGCATCGGCAGCATCGCGCAGATGAAGCAGGAGATTGACAAGGCCGTAACGGCCGAAATCATGACCCACAACCCCTACGCCAACGGCGAAAAGGTAGACCTGCACCGTCCCTACGTGGACGATATTTTCCTGGTGAGCCCCAGCGGCCAGCCCATGTACCGGGAGCCGGACCTCATCGACGTGTGGTTCGACAGCGGCGCCATGCCCTACGCCCAGTGGCACTACCCGCTCGAAAACGGCGAGAAATTCCAGAAGAATTTCCCGGCCGATTTCATTGCCGAAGGCGTGGACCAGACCCGTGGCTGGTTCTTTACCCTGCACGCGTTGGCCGTGATGCTGGAAGACTCTGTCGCCTACAAGAACGTGATGGCCAACGGCCTCGTGCTCGATAAAAACGGCAATAAGATGAGCAAGCGCCTCGGCAACGCCGTCGACCCGTTTGCCACCATCAGCCAATACGGCCCCGACGCCACGCGCTGGTACATGATTGCCAACGCCCAGCCCTGGGACAACCTTAAGTTCGACGTGGCCGGCATCACGGAGGTGCAGCGCCGCTTCTTCGGCACGCTCTTCAACACCTACTCGTTCTACGCGCTCTACGCCAACCTCGACGGCTTCCAGGCCCGCGAATTCGACCGGATTCCGCTCCAAGACCTGGGTGAGCTGGACCGGTGGGTGCTCAGCAAGCTCCAGTCGCTCATTCTCGAAGTGCTCGGCCATTACGACGCTTACGACCCCACCAAAGCGGCCCGGGCCATCCAGGATTTTGTGACCGACCAGCTCTCCAACTGGCACGTGCGCCTCTCGCGCCGCCGGTTCTGGAAGGGTGAGCTGACCGACGACAAGCGCGCCGCCTACGAAACCCTGCAACAATGCCTGGTAGTAGTTGCCCAGTTGATGTCGCCCATCGCGCCCTTCTTTGCTGATTGGCTTTATAAGAACATGACCGACGGAATGCGCGCCGAAGCCGTTGCCAAAAACACGCCCCTGGCTCCCGAATCGGTGCATTTAACGCTGCTGGTTGCCGCCGAAACCAACCTCATCGACAAGGCCCTGGAGGAGCGGATGGAGCTGGCCCAGCGGATTTCCTCGCTCACCCACTCGCTCCGCAAGAAGTCGGTGTTGAAGGTGCGCCAGCCGCTGCAGCGCATTCTGGTGCCGGTGCTGAATGACCGTACCCGCGAGCAGGTAGGCAAGGTCGAGGACCTGATTTGCGCCGAGGTGAACGTGAAGCATGTGGAGTTTCTCGACGATACCAGCGGCGTGCTGGTGAAGTCGGTGAAGCCCAACTTCAAGCGCCTGGGCCAGCAGTACGGGGCCAGGCTGAAAGCCGTGGGCGCCCGCATCCAGCAGATGACGGCCCAGGAAATCAGCCAGCTGGAGAAGGAGGGAAGCCTGACGGTGGAAATCGAAGGCGAAACCTACACCCTGGCTCCCGACGACGTGGAAATCCGCACCGACGACCTGCCCGGCTGGCTCGTGGCCACCGACGGCCCCCTCACGGTAGCCCTCGACGTGACCCTGACCGACGAGCTGCGCCAGGAAGGCGTGGCCCGCGAGCTGGTGAACCGCCTCCAGAACCTGCGCAAAGACAGCGGCCTGGAAGTGCAGGACAAAATCCGCGTGACGCTGGGCCAGCAGCCCGAGCTGGAAGCCGCCGTGCAAAGCTTCGGCGACTACATCAAAGCCGAAATTCAGGCCCTGAGTCTAGTCTTCGCGCCCGAAATCAGCGGCGCCACGGTGCTTGAATTCGACGAGTTTTCGGTGCCTGTGCAGCTGCAGGTGGCAACTGCCTGAGGCTGAAGCGCCAACCGCCGGCGCTAAACCGGCGGTTGGCACACCGGCGCACAAAGCGTTGGGCAGGCCTCGAAATCCGGCTCAAAAGGGCACAAACCGACCACCAGAACATATACTGCCCGGCAATCAGTCGGGCTTCACGGCCACGGGACCAAGTCTAAAAATCTTCGTCCCTTTGTGCTACGAGAGGAGAGAGGCAACAACGCTGACAGCCTGTCAGACCGAAGTCTCACTTCTCACTTTTAACCGCTCACTTCTCCTGAATGAAGTACTGGAAATACTACCTCGTGGCGCTGCTCGTCATCGCCATCGACCAGCTCTCGAAATGGGCCGTACACCGCTATATGCCCATGGGTATGGCCGGCGAAATCCCCGTGTTCGGCGACTGGTTTAAGCTGCACTACACGCTCAATCCGGGCATGGCTTTCGGCGTAGAGCTGCCCGAGCCCTACGGCAAGCTGCTGCTCACGCTGTTCCGGCTGGTGGCTGTAACGGGCATCAGCTACTATATTTACCGCCTCTGGAAGCAGCACGCGCCGAATGCCCTCATGATTTGCATCGCCCTGATTCTGGGCGGCGCCATCGGCAACCTGATTGACTCCATTTTCTACGGTGTTATCTACAACAACGCCCCTTTCGGCGCGCCCACGCCCTGGCTGCACGGGCAGGTTATTGATATGCTCTACGTGGACATCTACGAAGGTATTCTGCCCTCTACCTGGCCGCTGGTCGGTGGTTCGCACCTCTCACTTTGGCCCATCTTCAACATTGCCGATGCCGCTATTTTCGTGGGCGTAGCCCTGATTCTACTGTTCCAGAACCGTTTCTACGGTGAGCATTTCGAGGCCGCCGAGGCGGAAGAGCGCGCCGCCCAAGAAGCCGCCCAAGCCCGCCGCGACGCGGAGGCTTCGGGAGTAGCGTAGTAATAGAACGTCATGCTGAGCGAAGTCGAGGCATCTCTACCGCTTCGTAGCAGTCGTTCAACAAAGCGGTAGAGATGCTTCGACTTCGCTCAGCATGACGTTCTGTTGATTTTCTAAACAGCTTCGATAGCCAGTTACACGGCCCGCCTCATGGTGGGCCGTTTGCGTGTCGGACCAACCAGCGCTTCGCCCGTTATCTTTACCCCATGCCCGCTCCCATCCTCTCCGTCCGCGACCTGACCATCGACTTTCACAGCCACCGCGGCAATACGCGGGCCGTGGAGGGCATTTCGTTTGATTTGCACCGGGGCGAGACGCTGGCTATTGTGGGCGAGTCGGGCTCGGGTAAATCGGTTACCTCGCTGGCCCTGATGGGGCTGGTGCCCATGCCGCCCGGCCGGATTGCAAGCGGCGAAGCCCGGTTTCAGAGCGAGGTGCTGGGCGATGTGGATCTGTTCACGCTCACCAGTGAGCAGCTGCGGCAGGTGCGGGGCAATGATATCGGGATGATATTCCAGGAGCCCATGACCTCGCTGAACCCGGTGTACCACTGCGGCCCCCAGGTGGTGGAGGCCCTGCGGCTACACACCAGCCTGAGCTCAACGGAGGCCCACACCCGCACCGTCGAGCTGTTCACGATGGCGCAACTGCCCCGGCCCGAGAAAATCTTCACCAGCTACCCTCACGAAATCAGTGGCGGGCAGAAGCAGCGCGTGATGATTGCCATGGCCATGGCCTGCAACCCCGCCCTGCTGATTGCCGACGAGCCCACCACCGCCCTCGACGTAACCGTGCAGGCGCAGGTGCTCCGCCTCATCGACGAGCTGCGGCGCGAGCACAACACGGCCGTCATCTTCATCACCCACGACCTGGGCGTGGTAGCCGAAATAGCCGACCGGATTCTGGTGATGTACCGCGGCCACGTGGTGGAGCAAGGCCCCGTGCTCGACATCTTCACCAACCCCCAGCACCCCTACACCAAGGGCCTGCTGGCCTGCCGCCCAAAACTTTCGGTGGGCCGCAAAAAACTTCCCGTAGTGGCCGATTTCATGCAGGAAACAGCCGATGGGGGCTTTATTTCCACTGAAAGCGCCACCGCGCAAGTAATTGAGGCTGAAACGGCTGCTGAAGCTGGACCATTACCTGCCAGCGAAGCCGACACCACCAAAATGTTTCCCGTGGAACATTCTGTTTCACGCCCCGCAACCCCGCATTTCGGCCTCGAATCAGCCCCGTCGGCCGAATCGGGCCTACCGCTGCCGCTCACTGCCGACCCATTGGCGCAGGCTTCGCAGACAGCTCAGGCGGACCTTTCGGCTCCCGCGTCTCAGGGCTTAGGCACTGGGCTGGTCAGTGCCTCGCAGGACGATGGGGGACAGGCAAACGGGGGAGAAGCAGCTTCAGACAAGGCTACCAAAGCTGCCGCTACTACTACCGCCCGCTTCGTAGCTCAGGGTTTCAATCCTGGAGCATCAGGTTTTGGTAGCCCCCTTCTGCAGGTCGAGAACCTGCAGGTATACTTTCCGATTCGCAAAGGCTTTTTCAACCGGAAGCCGGAGTTTGTGCGGGCCGTGGATGGGGTGAGCTTCGCCATTTACCCGGGCGAAACTGTCGGGCTGGTGGGCGAATCGGGCTGCGGCAAAACCACGCTGGGCCGGGCGCTGCTGCGGCTGGTGGAACCAACGGCCGGCCGCATCCTGTTTGGGGGCGACGATTGGGCCACGCTGCCGGCCGAAGCCCTGCGGCGGCGGCGGCGCGATTTTCAGATGGTATTCCAGGACCCCTACGCCGCCCTCAACCCCATGCTGACGGTTGGCGAGGCCATCTGGGAGCCTATGCGGGTGCACGGCGTGGGTGGTAGCGGCGAGCAGCAGAAGGCCCGAGTGCTGGAGCTGCTGCGCACGGTGGGCCTGCGTGAGGAGCACTTTATGCGCTACCCGCACGAGTTCAGCGGCGGTCAGCGCCAGCGCATCTGCATTGCCCGCGCCCTAGCCCTGCAACCCAAGTGCATCATCTGCGACGAATCGGTTTCGGCCCTCGACGTGTCGGTGCAGGCGCAGGTGCTCAACCTGCTCAACGACCTCAAACGCGAGTTCGGCATCACCTATCTATTCATCACCCACGACCTCTCGGTGGCCCGGTTTATGAGCGACCGGCTACTGGTTATGCGCCAGGGCCAGATTGTGGAAAGCGGCCCTGCCGCCGACATCTACGCCAACCCCCAGCACGCGTACACCCGGCAGCTATTAGCCGCCATCCCCCGCGACTCCCCGGCCGATATCCGCGCCGCCGTGGCGGGCAGGAGGTAACAGGTAGTAGCAGGCTCACCAGCACGTCATGCAGAGCGTAGCGAAGCATCTCGCGTGCTGATGTTGAGTCAGGCATTGCAGCGTCAGCACGCGAGATGCTTCGCTGCGCTCTGTATGACGGCCTGTTACACGCTCTATTAACCCTGATATAGTTATTCGCCGTTATATTCCGTAGTATCTTACGGCGGCCGCTGTGCCGCTTCCTTTTTCAATTTCCCGAAGGCATTCAAGCTGAAGCCTTCCCCTCATTCAACTTCTGCCGCCTGAGAAAAGACACACCCGGCGGCCCGACTGACTACATGAAACAACCCTCCCAATCGGCCCCCCGCGCCTCCCGCGCGAAGGCCTCCTCAACCGAAACTGCGGCCGCCGCAACTCCCATCAGCCAGGATCAGATTATGCGGATTTTCCGCGACAACCCCGGCAAGGTGCTTACCTACCGCCAGCTCTCGCGCCGCCTTGGCGTGACTACCAAAGACCAGCGTGAGGTGGTGTTTGCCCACCTGCGCGAGCTGCGCCAGGAAAACCAGTTGCTCCTGATCCAGAATGATGAGTATCGCCTCACCGACGAGGCCCAGCAGGCCCAGGCCGCCGCGCCCAAAGGCCGTCGTAAGGGCGGTAAAAAAGGAGAAGCCGGCGAAGAAGCGGCAGCTCCTGCGGCCCCCGTTACCGAACCCGGCGAGCTGCCGGCGGGCAAGCGGCTGCCCCGCGGCGGCCGGGTAGCCGAAAGTGAATTCGGCCAGGACCCTGTGGTGCACCGCCGCCGCGAGGCCGGCTTCGACTTCGCCGATGCCGACGACCCGCAGGCCCCGCGCCGCCGCCGCGAAAGCGGAGGCGACACCATTGTAGGCACCGTGGCGCTGGCCACCGAGAAGTACGCCTTCGTGATTAGCGAGGAGACGGAGAACGACGTGCGCGTGTTCACCGACCGCCTGCGCTTTGCCATGCAGGGCGACACCGTGCGCCTGCGCCTGCGCGGCTCCCGCGACGGCCGCCCGGTGGGCGACGTGGTGGAGGTACTCGACCGTAAGCGCCCCGAGGTAGTGGGCCGCCTGCAGATTCGCGACCATGTGGCCTTCGTGAAGGCGGACAACCGCAAGATGTACTTCGATGTGTACGTGAGCCAGGACGACCTCAACGGCGCCGAGCACGGCGACAAGGTCCTCGTGCACGTCACCGAGTTTCCGGAAGACGGCTCCGACCGTTCGCCGGCCGGCGTAGTGGTGCGCAGCTTCGGCCAGGCTGGTGGCAACGAAGCCGAAATCAACGCCATCATGGCCGAGTTCGGACTGCCCTTCGAGTTCCCGGCCGAAGTGGAGGCCGATGCCCAGGCGATGCCCGTGGCTATTCCGGCCGAGGAGATTGCGCGCCGCCGCGACTTCCGCGACGTCACCACCTTCACCATCGACCCGGCCGACGCCAAGGACTTTGACGATGCGCTTTCTATCCAGCAGCTCGAAAACGGGCACTGGGAAATCGGCGTGCACATTGCCGACGTAACCCATTACGTGCGCCTCGATACGGCCCTGGAGAACGAGGCCCGCAGCCGCGCCACCTCGGTGTACCTCGTGGACCGCGTGATTCCGATGCTGCCCGAGCACCTGAGCAACGGCCTCTGTTCGTTGCGGCCCAACGAGGACAAGCTGACGTTTTCGGCTGTGTTTGAGCTGGATGAGAACGGCAAGCTGTACTCCACTTGGCTGGGTAAAACCGTCATTCACTCCGACCGTCGCTTTGCTTATGAAGATGCGCAGGAACGGATTGAAGGCCTGGAATCGGACTATACCCAGGAGGTACAGCTGATGAACCGCATTGCCAAAAAGCTGTGCGCGGCCCGCTTCAAGCAGGGTGCCATCAGCTTCGAAACCCAGGAGGTGAAGTTCCGCCTCGATGAGGACGGCAAGCCGCTGGGCGTGTTCGTGAAAGAGCGCAAGGATGCCCACAAGATGATTGAGGAGTTCATGCTGCTGGCCAACCGCAAGGTGGCCGAGTTCGTCTTCAAGCTGAAGAAAACCAAGCCGCGCTTCACAATGGTGTACCGGGTGCACGACTCGCCCGACCCCGAGCGTCTGCAGAACTTTGCCCTGTTCGCCAAGAAATTCGGCTACCACCTGGAGCTGAAAGACGTGCAGAAGCTGAGCACCGAACTCAACGACCTGAACCTGGAAGTGGTGGGCCGCCCCGAGCAGAACGTGCTCCAGACGCTGGCTATCCGCACCATGGCTAAAGCTACCTACACCACCGACCCGCGCGGGCACTTCGGTCTGGCCTTCGAGCACTACTCGCACTTCACCTCGCCCATCCGTCGCTACCCCGACATGATGGCCCACCGCCTGCTGGAACACTACCTGGAGGGCGGTAAGAACGTGGAAGTGGAGCCGATTGAGGAGGAGTGCAAGCACTCGTCGGAGCGCGAGAAACTGGCTGCCAGCGCCGAGCGCGCCAGCATCAAGTTCAAGCAGGTCGAGTTCCTGCAGGACCACATCGGCGAGCAGTTTACCGGCGTGGTGTCGGGCCTTACCGAGTGGGGCATGTACGTGGAAATTGCCGAGAACAAGTGCGAGGGCATGATTCGCATCAGCGACATTCCCGGCGACACTTTCGAGCTCGACAAGGACAACTACCGCCTCGTGGGCCAGGGTAGCAAGCGCATCATCCAGTTCGGCGACGAGCTGCAGGTGGAAGTGAAAGCCGTGAACCTGCTCGACCGCACCATCGACTTCGCCCTGGTAGACGACCGCCCCGACGACGTGAAGCAGCGCGAGCAGCAGGAGCGCCGCGAAAGCGGCAGCCGTCCGCGTGGCGGCCGTCCGGAGCGCGGCGGCGGCGGCAAGTCCGGCGGCCGTGGCGAAGGCGGCCGCTCCGATGGCAAAAACAGCAGCAATAGCGCTGGCGGCCGTTCCGACGGCAAGAGCAGCAGCAAAGGCGGCGGGGGCAAGCGCCGCCGGTAGAAACCGAACCCGCTTGTCATCCTGACGAAGGAAGGACCTTATTTTGTTGAAACGAGTCGTTGATACGGCTGTTTCGGCGGGGTAAGGTCCTTCCTTCGTCAGGACGACAAGCGGGCTCAAGGGTAAGCGCTACCGAAACTCCACTGGCACCGTCAGCACCATATCGACGGGCTGCCTGCCGCGCTTGCCCGGCGTGAAGGTGTTCAATCGGCTTACCGCCGCTACTGCCGCGGCATCGTAGGCCGGGTTCAGGCCCCGGCCCGGCACTACCCCGATGCCGGATAAGGCCCCTGATGCCAGCACTGTGAACTTCACCATCACCTGCCCGCGCTGCCGTGGGCCACCGGGCCGTTTCAGGTTCCGGCTGATGGCTGTGTACATGGCCTGCGCCCCACCCGGGAACGTTGGTAGCGTCTCCACCCGCATGTATCTGCCCGTCGTAAGCGCCACCGAATCGGGGGCGGCGGGAGTTGGCGGGGTAGCCTTTGGGGCTGTTGGCTGCCGGTTCGTTTTTCGGGGCAGTGGCACAATGGGGTCGGGTGGACGAGCGTCCCAGCGGTTGTAGGAGTGCTGCGCTACGGCTATTGCGGGGGGTAGCAGCAAAACCAGCAGCACTAATGAGGTTTTGGCGCTCATGGCAGGGAAGATACGAAGTTGGGCGGAGCACCGCTTCCCACAACCCGCCGTACCTTTCCCTGCTCAATCTGTTCTCTTGCATGGACCTATCTTTCTTCACCGATAAACTCACGGCCGGCCTCGCCGACCTGCGCTACGGGCAGGAGCCGACCAGCCTCTACGAGCCCATCCGCTACATCATGCGCCTTGGCGGCAAGCGCATCCGGCCGGTGTTGGCTCTCATGGGTGCCCACCTGTTCACCGACGAGCTCGGTGCCGTGGTGAAGCCCGCGCTGGCCACCGAAGTCTTCCACAACTTCACGCTGCTCCATGATGACCTGATGGACCAGGCCCCGCTGCGCCGCGGCCAGCCCACGGTGCATGAAAAATGGAACCCCAACGTGGCCATTCTGAGCGGCGATGTGATGCTGGTGCGGGCCTACGAGCTGCTGTTTGATATGCCGCCGGCCCTGCTGGCCCCGTTGCTGCGCCGCTTCTCCCAAACCGCCGCCGAGGTCTGCGAGGGCCAGCAGTGGGACATGGAGTTTGAAACCCGCACCGACGTCAGCATTGCTCAGTACCTGGATATGATCCGGCTGAAAACGGCCGTGCTGCTGGGCTTCGCGCTGGAGCTGGGCGCCCGGCTCGGGGGTGCTTCGGAGGAGGATGCCGACCACCTGCGCCAGTTCGGTGTGGGCATCGGCATTGCCTTTCAGCTGCGCGACGACCTGCTCGACGTGTACGGCGACGCGGCCACCTTCGGCAAGCGCGTGGGCGGCGATATTCTGGCCGATAAAAAGACCTTCCTGCTGCTCACCGCGCAGGCCCAGGCCAACCCCGCCCAGCAGGCCATCCTGGCCCAGCACGTGGGCCAGCCGGTAACGGATGAGGACGGTAAAATCCGGGCCGTGCGCGCTATCTACGATGAGCTCGAAATCCGCCCCCAGACCGAAGCCCTTATCAACGACTACTTCGTGGATGCCCTGCAGCACCTGGAGCGCGTGGCGGCCCCCGAAATGCGCAAAAAGCCTCTGCACCAATTGGCCCTGCAGCTGCTGGAACGCGAGCAGTAGGAGGGAACAGCCGAAAAAAGGGTGAGTGATAAAGAACGTGTCATGTTGAGCGTAGCTGGAGGCGAAGCATCTCCACTGCTTCGTTGCAATGGCAATCCAACGACAGGGTTAGCATTGCGGTAGAGATGCTTCGACTCCGCTCAGCATGACACGTTTTTTATCACTCACCGTTTCTTCCACCTCTGTTCACTCATCACCCAATCACTACTTATCACCCCTTAGTCCCCTGAATGGAAATTTCCGCCACCCTGGTGCTGGCCGTAATTACGGTTGGCATTTCTCTCTATGCCTGGTCGAACCCCGACTTTCTGGAAAGCTGGATTCTGGAGCCTTACCAGATGAAGCGCAAGAACGACTGGTACCGCTTCCTCACCTCGGGCTTCCTGCACGCCGACTTCACGCACCTGCTGTTTAATATGATTGCCTTCTACTCGTTCAGCCGGGTAGTCGAAACCATTTTCGGGTATGCCTTCGGGACTACGGCGGGGTTGTTGTGGTACCTGCTGCTGTATCTGGGAGGTATTATAGTTTCCAGCTTGCCCACTTACCTGCGCCACCGCGACGACCCCAACTACCGCTCGCTCGGAGCCTCGGGCGGCGTGTCGGCCGTGGTGTTCTCGGCTATCCTGTTCAACCCGGCGGCCGGCCTCTACATCTTCCCTATTCCCTTCGAAATCCCGGGCTTCATTTTCGGCCTTCTATACCTGGGCTATTCCTACTACATGAGCCAGCGCCAAGGCGACAACATCAACCACGACGCCCACTTCTACGGCGCCCTCTACGGCGTCGTGCTCACCTTGGTGCTCATCCCGAAGGCAGCCGGTATTTTTCTGGAGCAAATCCAGTTATATGTAGGTAAGTATCTGTAAGTCAAATAGTTAATATATATTATTATAGATTTTCAATATCTATTTTGAGTTCGTTGCGTAAAGGGGCCCATAACTCTCCAAACCTAACCTTTCCCTGCCATGAACGCCATCAACACGCTCACCAAACGCCTGCCCGGTGCCGGCCTGCTTCTCTCGCTGCTCACGGTTTCGCTGCTCACTTCCTGCAGCCGCTTCAACAACGACGGCAGCCTGGCCACTTGGGGCTACATCATCCTGGCCCTCGACGTATTCGCGCTCTTCGACATCTTTCGTCAGAACTGGGGCATCGGTAAGAAGATCCTGTGGGCGGCCATCGTGTTCCTCTTCCCGTTGGGTGGCCTGATTCTCTACTTCCTGTTCGCAGGTCGTGGAAAATCCAGCACCTAAGCCGCCCGGCTATTTATCAGCCAGCAACCAAAAGCCCCGCTGTACTTCGGTACGGCGGGGCTTTTTGCTTGAAGTAGTGGTGGGGTGGTGGCTCTATTTTCCGCTCACTAGCCGGCGCTTTTCCATGCGTGCCACGTGCTTCAGAATATCCCCCGTGTTGGTGATTTCGGTGGCCTGCCAGTAGTCGCCGCGCTTGCGCATCTGTACTTCCAGCACCATAGTGGTATCGTAGCGGGGCTGCGTGAACTCCAAGCCTACTAGTGCCTGCTCACCTTCCTCGCGCGAGTAGGCGATGCCCTGAAACTTGCTGTTCTCGCCCACTACTTTGCTGGCCAGTCCCATCATCGACACGTTTACCAGCCGGTTGGGCGCGGCGGCTGCGGCGGCCTCTGCCGAGCCGGTTTCTATATACCGCTGCACCTCCTTGCGGGCCGCCTTAGCCAGTTGCGGCTTTAACAGGCGCAGAGCGCCCGTCATGGCCATGCCACCGGGGTTGAGCACGCCCAGGGCCGAACCGTTCTCGGCCACATCGTCCACGAGGCTGCCCGTTACGCTATTCACATCCACGTACTGCTCAAAGGCGGCCGGATCGTGGTCGTCGATGGCCTTGTAGGCCTGCATAAGCGAATACTCGGGCGCGGTGCGCACCTTATAGTAGTAGAGGTAGGCCCCAACGCCTACGGCCGCTAGTACTAGCAGGATGATAAGTTTTTTCATGGGTTGCAGAGGTGAAGCAGTGAGGGGATGAGGATTGAGAAAGTAAAAGTAGGCCGATTTGCTTACGCCGGAGCGCGGGCTGCGTAAGCAACGGGGCCAGCCACATTGTTGTGGCCGGTACCATGTTTTCGTCTATGTCATTGTCTTTGTCCGGGCGTTTCCCCGAAGTTCACGGCCACCGCGGTTGCCGCGGGCTACGGCCCGAAAATACGCTGCCCGCCTTCCGCGAAGCCCTGCGCCTGGGCGTCGATGCCGTAGAGCTGGATGTGGTGGTTTCGGCCGACCGCCAAGTGGTCGTGTCGCACGAGCCCTGGATGTCAGCCGCCATCTGCCGGCTGCCTTCCGGCAAGCCCATTGCGCCTTCCGAAGCCCGCCAGCACAACCTCTACCAACTGCCTTACGCCCGTATCCGCGAGTACGACTGCGGTCTGACGCGCCACCCCAATTTCCCGGAGCAGCAGCCCGAGCCGGCCATCAAGCCCCTGCTGCGCGAAGTGGTAGCCGACCTCGAAAACCTGACCCGACAGCTGGGTCGCAGCCCGGTGAAATACAGCGTCGAAATCAAAAGCGAGCCGGCGCACGACGGCCTGTTTCAGCCCCCACCCGCCGAATTGCTGGCGTTGGTTCTGGCAGAGATACAGGCGCTACAAATCATGCCCCGCACCACGCTGCTCTGTTTCGATAAGCGTATCCTGCAGCTGGCCTACCATGCGGTGCCCACGCTGCCCTTGTGCCTGCTCATCGAAGATGCCCTGCTGCTGGCCGGGCACCTGTCTGCATTGGGTTTCACGCCAGCTGTAGTTGGCCCCGACTTCCGGCTACTCACGTCCGCGCTGGCTGCAGAGCTGGCCGGTCAGCACATCCGCCTGGTGCCCTGGACCGTGAACGAGCCGGCCGACCTGCGAGCAGTGCTGGCACTGGATCCCTGGGGTATTACCACCGACTACCCCGAGCGGCTATTGGCGCTCCGTTAGCGTTTTGTGCTAAAGTGAGGTAAAGCTATTTTGCCGAAGGTGTTACAAAATTGATGTAACGTGTCATGTGTAACGTTTGTTTTGTTGCGTTACACTGTGGCAAGGTGTTGTTTAAGCGTACGATTTTGTTGTACTGTATCAGCGTATCATCATAACATGATCGTACGCTTTGGTAACGCGGATTGTATTGTACATATTTACACCTCGAACTCCTTTACAACCTCTATCTATGCCGCACCAGGGCGAAATACTGCAGGATGCTATCAAAAACAGCGGAATATCCATTACGCGGATAGTGGATGACCTGGGTATTACACGTCCGACAATGTATCGTAAGTTCAAGGAACGAGAGCTTGATTACACCTTTGTAAAGCGTGTAGGCGAAATAATCGGACACGATTTCAGTAACGACTTTACGATTACGCAGCAAACCGACTTATCGTTTAACGTTACACATGCTCCTAAAAACGTAACGAATGTGTCCGAGAGTGGCAATGTGTCTCGTTCCACTGTTACAGTCGTTGCCAGTTCAGATAGTTTAAAAGACTTAATGCAGCTTCAGCAGAAGTATATCGCCCTGCTGGAGGCTTACAACGAGTTGCTATTGAAGGTGTACGGTCCGAAGTAGAACAGAAGTGTTCCACGTGAAACATATCTGTTTCGCCCACTTTGCACACCGATGATACAGCGCTGGATAAGCTACGGCCCTATAAGGCCCTGTCTGGCAAACCAGCCACAGAGGACAGCTGTTCGCCCGTTTGTTCCGGCCCGTTATTAACAGGTTCGTTGAGAGCAAAGAAGTGGTGGCTACACGGTTGTCTTGTAATCAAGCCGGACAAGGTAGGAGAGGGGCAAGTGGCACGATGGAAGCGCTAGCTTTGCACACCTCCTGTTCGTTTATCCTGCCAGCCCATGCCCCCTTTTGTACTCCCCGACTATCGTCCCGTTTCCTACTCGCGCGTCACGCTCACCGAGCTGATGATTCCATCGTATGCCAACTTCGGCGGCAAGATTCACGGGGGTATCCTGCTCTCGCTGATGGACAAAGTTGCCTATGCCGCCGCCTCCAAACATGCCGGCACCTATTGCGTAACCGTGAGCGTAGATGGAGTGAATTTCATGCAGCCGGTGGAAGTAGGTGAGCTGGTTTCGCTGCTGGCATCGGTGAACTATGTGGGTCGCACCTCGCTGCTGGTAGGCATCAAGGTAACGGCCGAAGATGTGCGCACCGGCCTGATGAAACACACCAACACGAGCTACTTCACCATGGTGGCTAAAGACGAAGGCGGCCAGCCTACGAAGGTGCCCGGCTTGGAGCTGGAAACCCGCGACGACGTGCGCCGCTTTCAGGAAGCCATCAAGCGCCGGCAGTTTCAGCAGCAGTACCGCGAACAGTTCGATAATGCCCGCACCAGCCTAGCCATAGATGACCAGATGGGGTTGCTGGATGGAGAGCGTTGCCGAATTGCTTACCACAGCAGTTGAGTGGCTACAGCGCAATAGCAGGGGCGGCGCACGGGTGCAGGCTCATTGCGTAGGAGTACGTTTGGCTCTGGGGGTCTTGCAACACTTGCCTAATCATCTCTACACGCCACTAACAGCCGCTCGCAGTGGCGCAAGGAGTGTTCTTACCCCACTATGTACCTCATGCTGCAGAAGGAGTTTCCACCAGCTGCCTGGATACTTTTAAGCTGGATAGGTTGGCATGGCGGTAGGAGCGCGGTTTGCTGTAGCTGAGCAATGATGCTCACTGCCTACTCAACGCCTGGGGAGTTACCGTTCCTTCGCGGCGAAGGCAGCCACCATAAAACCGGGTGCTGCGAAGCCGGCTTCTGTAGATCGGCTATAGGAAGACGACTTCCTTGATAATGTCCTCGCCAACCTCGGCGTTAAGGTTGGCCAGCACTTTGGTCTTGGCCATTACCAACTCGTGCTTGAGGGGTGCGGAGGAAAGACGCACGAACAGCTTGTTGTTGCTCACATAGAGCTGCTGGGTTTTCAGAGCCACGGCCTTGCCCATCACCTTCTCCCAACTGGCCACCACCGTCACCTCGTTCAGCTTGCCCTGCAGGCGGTAGGCGCGCAGCATAGACGTGATGCTGTCTTTGAGCGAGACAATGTCGGCCTTGCGGGAATTTTCGGGAGCGTAAGGTTTTTTGTAGGCCATTTCAGTAAGTTAACGCGCGGAGAAAGCACCCCGCTGGCTAACTCAACAAAGATACCCCGCCCGTCGGCTACAACCGCGTCACGGTGCCGGCATCTACCCGGAACCGGCGGATATCTTCCGACAGCTCAGCCAGTACCCGGTCGGTGCGTTCGAGGTGAGTGTCGGTCAGGAAAATCTGGCCGAAGGTGTGGTTGGCCACCAGCTGCATAAGCCGGGTGATGCGCTTCTCATCAAGGCGGTCGAAAATGTCGTCGAGCAGCAGCAGGGGCTTCTGGTGCTGGCGCTCGGCCAATAGCTCGAACTGGGCCAGCTTGAGGGCAATGGCGAACGACTTCTGCTGACCCTGCGAGCCGTAGCCTTTCACCGGCTTCTCATCCATCAGGAAAGTGAAGTCGTCGCGGTGGGGGCCGGTAGTGGTGCGCTGCAGCGTCAGGTCGCGGCGCTCCTGCAGCCGTAGCAGCTTGCCGAAGTCGGTGCCGGGTAGCTCGCTTTTATAAGTGAGCGTAACCTGCTCCTGACCATCGGCGAGCTGGGCGTAGTGACGCTGGAAGAGCGGCTCGAACCCGACCAAGAACTCTTGGCGCCGCTGCACGAGCTGCTCACCCAGCGGGGCCAGCTGCTCGTCAATCGTTAGCAGGTAGTCACGGTCGTAGCCGGCCTGGCGGTCAGCAGCCAGCTTAAGCAGGGCGTTGCGCTGCTTGAGCAGCTGGGTGTAGCGGATGAGCAGCTCCAGATACGCGTGGTCGAGCTGCGACATGAGGCTGTCGAAGTGCTTGCGCCGCTCCTCGCTGCCCTGCCGGATCAGGTCTGTATCGTAGGGTGAGATGAGCACCACCGGGTAGCGGCCGATGTGGTCGGATACCCGCTCATAAGGCTGCTTGTCGTGAGTAACGCTTTTCTTCTGGCCCACCCGCAGGCTGCACTGGATGGTTTCGGCCGGCGCCTCGTCGGGCCGGCCCTCGAACCGGCCGCGCACCACAAAAAACTCCTCGCCCTGCCGGATACTTTGGGCATCGGCCTGGGTGAAGGCACTCTTGGTCAGCGAGAGGTAGTGAATGGCATCGAGCAGGTTGGTTTTGCCGCTGCCATTGTCGCCGATAAAGCAGTTGATGTGCGGGGAAAAGGCGAGCTGAGCTTCTTCGTAATTCTTGAAGAAGAGCAGGTGAAGGTTCTCCAGGTTCATGCGCGGGGTTCGGACATTGCAATCCTTTTACGTACTTTCGCCTCCCAAACGCGAACAATCGAAACTAAGATGGCGGAGACGAAAGTACAGGCTGCGGCTAAGGCTTCCAATTCGGCGAAGAAAACGTCGGCAACCAAAGCGCCCGCTAAGGGTAAGGCCAAGGTGGAAACCGCCCAGCAGCCCCAGAACGTGAAAACGGCGGTGAACAAAGAAGCTAAGGCTGCTACCGATGCGCCCAGGGCCTCGTCGCCGGCTACGGCCAACTACCCGAAAGAAATCTACCTGACCTGGTATGAGCAGATGATGCTCATGCGCAAGTTCGAGGAGAAGGCCGGGCAGCTGTATGGTCAGCAGAAAATTAAAGGCTTCTGCCACCTCTACATCGGCCAGGAGGCCTGCGTAGCCGGTACCGTCTCGGCCCTGACCAAGGACGACAAGCACATCACCGCCTACCGCGACCACGCCCATCCGCTGGCGCTGGGCACCTCGCCCAACGCCATCATGGCCGAGCTGTATGCCAAAGCCACCGGCTGCTCGAAAGGCAAGGGCGGCTCGATGCACATCTTCGATAAGGAAGTAAACTTCATCGGTGGCCACGGCATCGTGGGCGCGCAGGTGCCGATGGGTGCCGGCATTGCCTTCGCCGAGAAATACAACAAGACCGGCAACCTCTGTGTCTGCTCGATGGGCGACGGTGCCGTGCGCCAGGGCGCCCTGCACGAGGCCTTCAACATGGCCATGCTCTGGAAGCTGCCCGTCATCTTCGTGATTGAGAACAACGGCTACGCCATGGGCACCTCGGTGCAGCGGACCTCCAACGTCACGGAGCTGTACACGCTGGGTGAGTCGTACGATATGCCCTCCGAGCCGGTGAATGCCATGAACGTAGAGGAAGTGCACGAGGCCGTATCCCGCGCCGCCGAGCGGGCCCGGGCCGGCGAAGGCCCCACGTTGCTGGAGTTCAAAACGTACCGCTACAAGGGCCACTCGATGAGCGACCCGGCCAAGTACCGCACCAAAGACGAGCTGGAGGACTACCGCTCACGCGACTCCATCGAAGCCGTGCGCCACACCATCCTCACGCACAAGATGGCCACCAAGGCCGACCTGGAAGCCATCGACGAGAAGATAAAGGCGCAGGTGCAGGAGTCGGTGGAGTTTGCCGAGAAGTCGGACTACCCGACTGCCGACGAGCTTTACCACGACGTGTACGTGCAGCAGGACTACCCATACATTCGCGACTAAGCAACCGGACGATTTTCCGGCCGTATTCAGCGGCCCCTTTTTCGAGCAACTTCCATGTCCAAGATTCCTTTTACGGGTAAAAGCCAGCAGAACCGCCCGCAGCGCGTCGTTAGCACCGACCCGCTGGCCCCTGCGCAAGCCTACAACCCCGAGCACCCGCTGATGGAAGACCCCGACGCGCTGGCCATGCGGCTGGTGGAGTCGGAGGATTTCGTGCGCCGCAACAAGAACGTGCTGCTGGGCCTGCTGGCCGTAGTAGTGCTGGCCGTAGCGGGTGGCTTCGGCTACTACCTGTGGCGCAACTCGCAGAACGAGAAAGGGCAGGCGGCCATGTTCCAGGCGGTAAGCTACTGGGAGGCCGACTCGTTGCAGAAGTCGCTGAAAGGCGACGGCCGTAACCTGGGTCTGGAGCGCGTGGCTTCGGAGTACGGTGGGTCGGATGCCGGCAACCTGGCCAGCTTCTACGCCGGTGTGGCTGCCCTTAAGCAAGGCCAGTACAAGGCGGCCATCGACTACCTCGAAGACTTCAGCGCCGACGACTACCTGGTGCAGGCCCGCGCCTACTCGCTGATTGGCGATGCCCACCTGGAGCTCAACCAGCCCAAGGAAGCTGCCGACTACTACAACAAGGCCGCCAACTACAACGCCAACGAGTACTTCTCGCCCGCTTACCTGCTCAAGGAAGGCACTGCCCGCGAAGTAGCCAAGGATTACGCCGGCGCCATCACAGCTTACGAGAAAATCCTGACCGCCTATCCTGCTGCCGCCGAAGCCAACGAAGCCAAGCAGTACAAGTCGCGCGCCGAAGGCCTGAACAATAAGTAAGTGGTTTGAACTGCTAGCTTTCGTTCAGCCTAAAGAGTATAATTCTTCGCAAAAAGCTTATAGTTAGTAATTTACAGATAAAAAGGCGGCTTTCGGGCTGCCTTTTTTCTTTAGGTAGACACCCGGCTGGTCCGACTATCTTTGCAGCAAAACCGGCGCGCTGGTTTCGGTAAAGCCCGCCGCTACCGCCAAGGCCCGCAGTGCTTTTGGTAAGCAACTCACTCCCAGAACATAAGCTAACAGCTAGCAACTGATAGCTAACAGCTAAAACAAATGGCAACTTCCCTCAAGAACCTGAGCGACTACACCTCCGACCACTTCGTTGACATCTCCGAGAAGCGCTTCGGGTTGGTAGTGGCCGAGTGGAACCGCGAAATCACCGATACGCTGGCCCAGGGCGCCTACGATACCCTGCTCAAGCACGGCGCCAAGCCCGAGCATATCTTCCGCAACACCGTGCCCGGCAGCTTCGAGCTGACGCTGGGGGCGCAGCTGCTGGCCCAGCACGACGAGATTGACGCCGTAATCTGTCTGGGTGTGGTTATTCAGGGCGAAACCAAGCACGACGACTACATCTGCCACGCCGTGGCTAGCGGCATCACCAACGTGGGCCTCAAGTTCAACAAGCCCGTCATATTCGGGCTGGTAACTACCAACACGCTGGAGCAAGCCTGGGACCGGGCCGGCGGCAAGCACGGTAACAAAGGCGTAGAAGGTGCAGTAGCCGCCATCCATATGCTGGGTTTCTAAGCTCAAAAACTGAGCTAGCTCATCAATTCCGGCAGCTGCTGCCTGTTGGTCCCAGTCCAGACCGCTTCGGGTAAGGCATTGCCACTTAGGCAGGGGTGATGCGCAATCCGCCGACAAACTCGTAGCTTTGCGGCCGATTACCGGCATTGAGCGGTTGCGGAGGGTGTGCATTTTGGTTTCCGCCAAAGCAGCTAAGCAAACCAATTCGATTCTGCTGCTGTTCGGCTTACTTGGCTCAACACCCAGATGTGCCGGCCAGTCGGTGTCACTATCAACCAGCCTCCCCAATCCCACCTCTCTCACTATAATCTTCCTTTACCATCATGAGTGAAGCACCCCTACGCTATTCCAAGGAAGAACTGGCCGAGTTCGAGCAAATCATCCAGGACAAGCTTACCGCCGCCCGCAAAGAAGTTTCTTTTATCAAGGAAACCCTGAGCCGTAAAAACGACATGGGTACCGACAACACGGCCTCTTCATCGAAGGTGCTGGAAGACGGCGCCGACACGGCCGAGAAGGAAAGCATGAACCAGTTGGCGTCGCGCCAGATGAAGTTCATTCAGCAGCTCGAAAACGCGTTGGTCCGCATTAAAAACGGTACCTACGGCGTATGCATCGGCACTGGCAAGCTCATCCAGAAGGAGCGCCTGCGCGCTGTACCGCACACCCAGCATTCGATTGAGGCCAAAATGGCCCGTCGCGACTAGACTGTAGCTTAGGTTTTAGCGGGTAGTGCTTGGTCAGAGAGACAATTTTCTCTTCACTGGGCACCCTCGGCTAAACTTTAGGCGCTAAATAACCCGGTAGCCCGGATTGGCTGCCTGAACTCCGCCTCGCGCGGGGGCGGGCTACCAGTCCGGGCACTGTTTTCCCCGGAGCTTCGTTTGTAAGCTCTCCCGAATCATTCATCTGTACCGTAGCGATACGGCACGCACGCTTCACCATTATGGGTAAGAAACACCACTCCGACGACGCGCCTAAGGGCCGCGGCCGCTTCTCCAGCTCCAGCCGGCCTACGAGCCGCGATGCGGGCAGCAAATTCATTCAGCCTGGCCAGGAGCGGGCCAACCGCGACCAGGCCCGCGGTGGCGCCGGCCGCGACGACTCGCGGCGCGGCGGCGACCGGCCCGCCTTTGGCGGACGCCCGGCGGAGGGAGGCTACGGCGGCCCGCGCAAGTTTGGCAACGGCGGCGGCAGCTTCGGTGGCCCACGTAAATTTGGCAACAGCGGTGGCGGCAGCTTCGGCGGCCGCGATGAGCGCCCGGCCCGCGACAACCGCTTCGGTGGTGGCCGCGACGAGCGTCCGGCCCGTGACAGCCGCTTCGGTGGCGACGCGCGCAATGCTGGCCGTGGCGACGACCGCCGCGACCAGCGCGACGAGCGGCCCGTACGCAACTTCGAGGCCAAGCAAACCTGGAAGGGCCAGCCCTACCGCCGGGAAGATGGGGAGCAGTCGGTGCCCCGTGGACAGCCGGGTGAGCGGAACCGCAAATTCATCAAAGGCAACCCCAACGCCGTAGACGAGCCGCGCCAGGAAGCCCCGCGCCCACGGCCCCAGGAAGACCACCTAGGTTCGCGCGAGTACGGCCCCGACCGTCCGGTGCGTCCGGCCCGTTCCTTCGACCCCGACCGCCGGCCCGAGAGCCTCGCTCCGCAGCACCCCGATTTTTCGGATGACGCCACCTTCCGCGCTACCCGCCGGGCCGAAGAAGCCGGCAGCCGGGAGCCGCGCGAATCCGACGACCGGAAGCCTTCCGGCTTCGGGGGCGGTGCCAGCGGCGAGCGGCGCAGCAGCTTTGGCCGCGACGAACGGCGCAATGAGCGTCCCGACCGCGACCGGCGTGACGACCGGCGCTCCGAGCGTCCGGCGGGTACTGACCGGCCCGCGCGGCGCAACGATGCGGATGCACCCCGTGGCGCCTTCGGGCGCGACGAGCGGCGTGCGCCCCGTGAGGAGCGGCCCCGGCGCGCCTACGACGAGCGCCCCGGCCGCCCCGATGCACCAGCTTCCGCCGCCGACTCGAACCAGGCCGGCAAGCGCAAGCGTGGCGAGGTAACCGGCGAAGCGCCCGACTACAAGAACCTGCGCCATTACGACGAAGACAAAAACCGGGGCAACAAGCGCCGCCGTGAAGAGGAGGAGGACTCGGCCGAAGGCACGACGCGCCTCAACCGCTACATCGCCAACGCCGGCGTGTGCTCGCGCCGCGACGCCGATGCGCTGATTGCGGCCGGCGAAATAAAGGTGAACGGGGAAGTAGTGACGGAAATGGGCTACCAGGTGCAGCCTTCCGACACGGTGCAGTATGGCAAAACCAACCTCAGCCGCGAAAAGCAGGTGTACCTGCTGCTCAACAAGCCTAAGGACTTCCTCACCACCACCGACGACCCCGAAGGCCGCCGCACGGTAATGGAACTCATCAAGAGCGCCTCGAAGGAGCGCGTGTTCCCGGTTGGTCGCCTCGACCGCAACACCACTGGCCTGCTGCTGTTCACCAACGACGGCGAAGTCGCCCAGAAACTTTCGCACCCCTCGCACCGCAACAAGAAAATCTATCAGGTGGAGCTTGACAAGCCCCTGACGGAAGAGGACCTGCGCCAGATTGCGGCCGGTGTGGAACTGGAAGACGGCAAGGCTGAGGTGGACGATGTGGCCGTAGTGGCCGGCAACCCGCACTTCGTGGGCGTGGAAATCCATATTGGCCGTAACCGAATCGTGCGCCGCATCTTCGAGCATCTGGGCTACGACGTGGTAGCGCTGGACCGGGTGCAGTATGCCGGCCTCACCAAAAAGGACCTGCCCCGGGGCAAGTGGCGCTTCCTCAACGAGAAGGAAGTTATCCGCCTCAAGTATTTCATGTAAGCAGGCAACCCCGGGGGCCTAAACCGGCTCCCGGAGTTATCGACTGCCAGAAAGAACGTTATTCAGAGTGAAGCGAAGAATCGCGCTCGGGGCCGTTGCAACAACACACCAACGGCTTCGCGCGGAATTCTTCGCTTTGCGCTGAATGACGTTTTTTTGCTTCTCGCTACTTTTGGCTTGCAGCTACCAACCTCTTACTTCTCCCATTGCGCACGCTCGCCCTCGATATTGGCAACACGGCCGTGAAATACGGCTGCTTTGAGCGGGACGAACTGCTGGAGTGGGCCAGCGGACAGACGCCGGCGCAGGTGCGGGCGGCCGTGCTGCGCCTGCAGCCCGAGCACGCAGTGGTGGCCTCGGTGGCCGAGCCGACTGCTGCCTGGGCCACTGAGTTACGGGCGCTGGTACCGGGCCGGGTGTTGGAATTTATGCCCGCTACCACGCCGCTACCCCTCACCAACGCCTATGCCACGCCCCACACCCTCGGAGCCGATCGGCTGGCGGGGGCTGTGGGAGCAGCCTGGCTACTGCCAGGGCGTGATGTGGTGATTGTGGATGCCGGCACGGCCATCAAGTTTGATGTGGTGGAAAGCGGGCAGGTGTTCCGGGGCGGCAGCATTGCGCCGGGGCTGGCCATGCGGTTTAAGGCACTGCACGCGTTTACCGGGCGGCTGCCGCTGATAGCCCCGCCGGCCAATAGCACCGATGAGGTGCCCCTAACCGGCACCGACACCGAAAGCGCCATTCGCAGCGGCGTATTGAACGGGGCGGCGGCCGAAGTGGCCGGCTTGCTGGCCGCTTACGCCGCCCGTTACCCGAAGCTGGCCGTGGTACTGGCCGGCGGCGATGCACCATTTTTTCGTGCCCGCCTGAAAGGACCTATCTTTGTTGTTCCGGAGCTGGTTTTAATTGGGCTCCACCGAATTTTAGTACATCATGTCGCAACTTAATTTTGCTGGTCTGGCCGGCGGTTTTTCGCTGCTGGGCCTGCTGGCTGCCACGCCGGGGGCGCTGGGTCAGGGTCAGGGCTTGGGCAACTCGCCTTATTCGCGCCTGGGGCTGGGCGACGCCAGCCAGAACCTGGGTGGCGTGCGGCAAATGGGCATGGGCGGCACGGGCGTCGCAGCTCCAAACGGCACCAACGTCAACGAGCTGAACCCGGCGCTGCTGTATTACACCAACCGCACTACGTTCGAAGCCGGCTACACCGGCCAGTTCAAAACGCTGCGCAACAATGTAAGCAGCCAGCGCACTGGTACCGGCACGCTGGGCTACATAGCCCTGGCGGTTCCCATCAGCCGCAGCTGGGCCGGCGCCGTTGGCCTCAAGCCCTACAGCACGGTCGACTACGAGTCGAAGACAGTGAGTAACGGCGTGGCCAATGACCCGGATTCCCAGCTGGAGCGCCAGTACAGAGGTGATGGCGGCCTGGCCGAGGCCTACATGAGTCACGCGGTACGGGTGCGCAAAAACCTCGTTGTGGGCGTGTCGGCGGCTTACGTGTTTGGCAGCATCAACCAGCAGGCCAGCACCCGCGTGGGCACTCCTACGTTGCCCTTGGCGCTGGCCAGCCGCTCTATCTACGAGCAGCAGGTGCGCTACACCGATTTTACCTTCCGCTCGGGACTACACTACCGCGGCAAGCTTACCGACAAGCTCAATTACAATGTAGGCGGGGTGTACAGCTTCCAGAGCAAGCTCAACGGCGACCGAAGCACTAACATTCTGCGCGAAGATGCCGACGGGGCCCTGATTAACGCCAACGTGCTTAGCAGCGGCGAAAAGGGCAAAGCCCAGGTACCCGCTCTGTCGCAGGTGGGCATCAGCTTCGACAACAACCGCAACTGGAGCCTGAACCTCGACGGTAGCCTGCAGCAATGGTCGCGCTTCAAGTCGTTTGGCCAGGAGGGCGGGCTGTCGAATATTGCGCTCAGTGACACTTACCGTGGGTCGATGGGCGGCGAATTCACCCCCGACCCCACGTCGGTTGATAATTACTTTAAGCGCGTTACGTACCGTGCCGGCCTGAGCGTGGCCCAGCTACCGTACCGCCCCGGCGGCAACGCGCTGCTCGACCGGGCCGTGAGCTGGGGCTTTGCCCTGCCGCTGCCCTCGGCTTCGGCCCTCGATGCTACCACCGTCAACCTGGGCTTCACCTACGGGCGGCGCGGCAACACCGATGTGCTCGTGAAGTCCGATGGCAGCAACGAGCGTAACGTGCAGGAAAGCTACATCCGGATGCAGTTGGGCGTGACGCTCAACAACCGCTGGTTCATCAAACGCCGGATTGAGTAGCCGCAGCAGGCAGGGGGAAGCAGGGAGAGGCGGGCGAATAGCGCTTGACCGTTTTTCAGACCCGTACGCTCGCCTTCCGCCGCCAAGGATACGTCTCTAATCCTTCATCCGACCACCAGATATGAAGTCAGGACAATGGCTGGCAGGGTGGCTGCTGATGGGGCCAGTGCTGCTAAGCGCTGGCTGCCACAAAGCCGATGAGGTGGCAGCCAAGCCCATCGACTACCAGGGCCCCACCGTGGAAACCCGAAATGTGCTGCTATTGTACAGCGACTCGGCGCGGCTGCGGGTGCGCCTGAAGGCCCCACTGGAGCAGGGTTTCGAGTCGGGCGACCGGGTGTATCCCGAGGGAGTAGCGCTGACGTTTATGGACCAGGAGGGTGAAACGGTGGCGAACACGATTACCGGCAAGTACGGCCGCTACCAGCGCAACCAGAACCTTTTTACTATCCGCGGCGACGTGCGCGTAACCAACGTGGCCAAGCAGCAGCGCATGAATACCGAGGAGGCTTTCTACGATCAGAACAAGGCCAGCATCTATACCAAGCCCGAAACCGAAATAAAGGTAACGACGCCTACCGAGGTGCTCACCGGCCGGGGCCTGACGGCCAACCAGGACTTTTCGCTTTACAAAATCCTGGACCCTACCGGCGAGTTTACCGTGCAGGAAGGGTCTCCGGTGGCTGCCCCTGTTACTCTATCCACTGATACCGCTCCGTAGCCATGAAACGATTCTGGGAACCTGGCATCAGCCGGACCATATTGCTGGTTTTTGGCGTGTTCACGTTCGTAGTGGCCTCCTACCGTACGCTGGCTACCGGCGGCATGGAGGGCCTCTACGACAACTACTGGCTGTATATGATAGCCTTTGGCTGCGTCATCTGGATGCGGTATCAGCGCCAGCGCCAGAAGGAGGTCGACCTGCGGGCCGAAGATGCCCGGAAGGCCGAAACCAGCAAAGCAGCCCGTAAACCCGGGAAAGCAGCCGGTAAGCCCAAGAAGCGGAAATAGCAGCCTGGAGCCCGTTGTGCCCGGCCAGCGCCGTGTCCTTTACCTATCTGACAGAGAATGTACCAAATGACCGGCATTTTTGGTTATTTTGCGCCTCATTCACCATTTTCTACCCGCGCTTTTTTTCAAGTTCATGGCATTAATTAATACAATCCGCGAAAAATCGGGCTGGGCAGTTGGCGCTATCGTCATCGGCCTGCTCCTGTTTATGGTGGGCGGCGACCTGTTTACGGGGCAGAACAGCTTCTTCGGCCGCTCCGACCGCTCGGTGGGTGAAATTGCGGGGCAGGAAATCGACTACGACGAATTCAACGCCACGCTGGAGCAGGCCAAGCAGGCCTTCATTCAGCAGCAGGGCCGCCAGCCCGACGAGCAGGCCATGGGCTACCTGCGCGAGCAGGCCTGGAACCAGCTGCTCTACCGCATTGCCTTCCAGAAGCAGTTCGAGAAACTGGGCCTGACCGTTTCGGACGACGAGCTGACCGACATGGTGCAGGGTACCAACATTCACCCCAGCATCCGCCAGGCTTTCACCGACTCGACCGGACAGTTCGATGTGTTGAAGGTGAAAGAATACCTGCGTAACCTCGACAAGATGGACCCGCAGGCGCAGGCCGCCTTTGCCAATTTCGAGCAGAACCTGCGCCCTGAGCGCCTGGGGCAGAAGTACACCAACCTGCTCAAGATGAGCACTTACGTGACTTCGGCCGAAGCCAAGCGCTTCAACGAGGGCATGATGGCCCAGGTAAACCTGCGCTACCTGTTCGTGCCCTATTTCGCCCTCTCTGATTCGAGTGTGAAAGTAACCGACGAGCAGCTGCAGGCCTACATCGACAAAAACCAGGGTCGCTTTAAGGTCGAAGATGGCCGTAGCATCGAGTACGTATCCATCCCGGTTACGGCTTCGGTAGAAGACAGCACCGAAATTGGCAAAACGGTAAACGAACTGGCTACCCAGTTCGCCGCCGCACCTGCCGACTCGGTATTCGTAAAGCTCAACTCCGACAACCCCGTTGCCCCCGCTTACCTCACGGCTGCCGACATGCCCGAGAAACTGCGCGAGCAGCTGCCGTTGCAGGAAGGCAAGGTGTACGGCCCTTACGCCGAAAACGGCACCTACTCGCTGTATAAGGTAACGGGCCAGAAAACCGGCGACCAGGCTGCCGCCCGCGCCAGCCACATCCTCATCAAGAGCGACGGCACCACGCCCGAGGCGGATGCTGCTGCCAAGGCCAAAGCCACCGAGGTGCTCACCAAGATTAAAGGCGGTGCCGATTTCGCCGCCATGGCCCGCCAGTACGGCTCGGACGGTACTACCGCCACCGGCGGCGACCTGGGCTGGTTCCAGCAGGGCCGCATGGTACCCGAGTTCGAGAAGGCCGTGTTCGGCGCTTCTTCGCTTGGCTTGCTGCCCAACCTCGTGAAGACCTCGTTTGGCTACCACATCATCAAGGTAACGGCCGCGCCTACCAAGCAGACCTACCGCGTGGCCACTGTGCAGAAGAGCATTCAGCCTACCGAGGGCACCCGCGACGCGGCCTACAACAAGGCCCAGGAGCTGAAGGGCCAGGCCATCGACCTGGAGTCGTTCCGCAAGGCTGTAGCCGCTGACAAGAGCCTGCAGAAAGCCGAAGCCAAAAATCTGGGCCGTGGCGACCAGGCTGTAAACAACCTGCAAGATGCCCGCGCGCTGGTGCGCTGGGCCTACGGCGCCGACGACTCGGAAGGTGCCGGTGCCAAAGAGATGGGCGACGTATCGCGCGTGTTCGAAATCGGCGACACCTACGTGGTGGCCGTGCTGACCGGCGAGCGGAGCAAAGGAACGGCTGATCTGGCCAGCATCAAGCCCGAAATCACTGCCCTGGTGCGCAACGAGCTGAAGGCTGAGCAAATCAAGCAGAAGCTGAGTGCCTCCAAAGGCACGCTCGAGCAGATGGCCCAAGCTTATGGCGCCGCCGCCCAGGTAAAAACCGCCGATAACGTGGTACTGGGCCAAAGCATGATTGCGGGTGTCGGCAGCGAGCCAACCGCCGTGGGTCGTGCCTTCGGCCTGAAAGTGGGCCAGAAGTCGGCCCCGATTGCCGGCGAGCAGGGCGTGTTTGTGGTAGAGCCCACCAGCGCCCAGCCTGCCCCCCCCGCCACCGACGTAGCCGCCGCCCGTCAGCAGCTGACGGCCCAGCGCGCCGCTCGCACCGATGGCCTCATCTTTGAAGCCCTCAAGCAGAACGCCGACGTAAAAGACAACCGCGCCAAGTTCTTTTAGAGCCTGAGTTAGCACCCTGTCATCCTGACGAAGGAAGGACCTTATCCTGCAAGACCGACCAGAACACTGGTTTAGTTTTGCAGGATAAGGTCCTTCCTTCGTCAGGATGACCGTATCTTTAGGATAGCAACATTGCTTCCCGGACTTCCTTCCGGCACTTTCCGGCCGCTTCAACTCGTTAGCTCTGCATGAAAAACCCGTTGCGTGGAATGATACGCGGAGCCGGCCTGCTGGCGCTGCTGACCTTGGCTGCCCCGGCCGCCCGGGCCCAGGCTCCCGATGGTGGGAGCATTCAGCTGGCTCGCGAGTATGAGCGCAAAGGCGAGCACGAAAAGGCCGCGTACCTGTTCGGCCGCCTGCGCACCGACGAGCAGACGGCCCCCAACGTGCTGCCCGATTATCTGGCTGCGCTCCAGGGGTTGCGCCGCACCAAGGATGCCGAGAAGCTGGTGAAACGCGCCATCAAGCAGCGCCCCCAGGACCAGACGCTGGGCGTAACGCTGGGCCTGGTAGCCGCCACCGCCGGCGACTCGACGGCCGCCGCCAAGCAGTGGGAGCGGGTTGTGCAGCTGCTGAGTCCCGAACAGGTGGTGCCCGTGGCCGCCAGCTTTCAGCAGGCCAACCTGCCCGCCTGGACTACCCGCACCTACCTGCGCGGGCGGCAGCTGGCCGGCAACGAAACCGAGTACGCGCCCCAGCTCATCGGCCTGTATACCCAGCAGGGCCAGACCGATAAAGTGCTGGTGGAAACCCTGCGCCTGGTGCGCGACGACGAGCAGCAGCTGCCCTTCGTGCGCAACATGCTCCAGAACAACCTGCAGGATGAAGCCGCCTTTGCCACCCTCGAAAAGGAGCTGCTGACCCAGGTGCAGCGCAACCCCGACCGCGCCGTGTACAGCGAGCTGCTGCTGTGGTTGCAGGTGCAGCGCCGCGACTTTACCGGGGCGCTGGTGCAGGCCAAGGCCCTCGACCGACGCGGCCGCACCCAGGGTCGCCGGGTGCTGGAAGTAGCCGAAATTGCCCGCCGCAACAAAGACTACGAAAGCGCCATTGCCGGCTTCGAGTACATCACCCGCGAGTATGCCGGCCAGCCGTTCTATGCCCTGGCCCGCCAGCGCCTCGTGCAGACCCGCGAAGACCAGGTGCGCAACACCTACCCCATAAACCAAACCCAGCTGCGCGGCCTGCTGATGGAGTATGAGCAGGTACTCACCGACCTGGGCCGCACCCCCGAAACTGCCCCCGTACTGCGCAGCATGGCCGCGCTGCTGGCCTTCCAGCTTGGCGAACAGGCCCCGGCCATGAAGCTGCTGGAGGAGGTAATTGCCATGCCGCGGGCCAGCTCCGACGTGGTAGACCAAGCCAAAATTGACCTGGCCGACATATACGTGCTGCGGGCCGAGCCCTGGGAAGCCACGCTGCTGTATTCGCAGGTCGAGAAGTCGCACAAAGACACGCCGCTGGGCTACGATGCCAAGCTGCGCAACGCCCGCCTGAGCTATTTCGCCGGCGACTTTAAGCTGGCTAAGTCGCACCTTGATATTCTCAAGCAGGCCACCACCCGCGAAATTGCCAACGATGCCATGCAGCTCAGCCTGCTCATCACCGACAACACGGCCCAGGATACATCCGGCGTGGCCCTGCGCGACTATGCGGCGGTCGAGCAGCTCGTGTTCCAGAACAAGCTGCTCGAAGCCCTGCGCGGCCTCGATGGGCTGCTGATAAAGTACCCCGGCCATGCCCTGCAGGACGAAGCCTGGTACCTGAAGGCCCAGCTACAGCGCCGCACCAGCGACTACGCCGGGGCCATTAGCACGCTGGAGCGCATCACGAACAACCCTAAGTACGACGTGCTCAGCGACGACGCCCTGTTTCTGGCCGCCAGCATTCAGCAGGAGAATCTCCAGAACCGCGAGAAGGCTCAGCAGCTCTACCAACAGCTAATCACCAAGCACGCCGGCAGCATTTATGTAGCCGAGGCCCGCAAACGCTTCCGCCAGCTGCGGGGCGACGCGCTATAAAACCACGAGTTCGATAGAATTAGTGCTAGTCTGTGGTCGTTTGGGTACTTTTGAAGAAGGCCTGCTTTTACGGGCCGTTTAGTACCTGCTTCAACGATGCTACAGAAACGATGGATCCGCAAGCCGGCGCCCGAGGCGGCGCAGGTGGCGCACCTGACCGAGGCGCTGCGCGTGAACGAGGCCATTGTGCGGCTGCTGTGCCAGCGTGAAATCGGCACCTTTGAACTGGCGCGGAGCTACTTCCGTCCCGACCTCGGCCAGCTCCACGACCCGCTGCTGATGCGCGACATGGACCGCGCCGTGGCCCGGCTCGTGCAGGCCCTGCACGGCGGCGAGCGGGTGCTGGTGTACGGCGACTACGACGTGGACGGCACCACCTCGGTGGCGCTGGTGTACAGCTACCTGCTCCGCTTTTTCGGCCCCGGGCGCATCGAGTACTATATTCCTGACCGCTACAAGGAGGGCTACGGCGTGTCGGAAGCCGGTATTGACCACGCCCAGGCCGAAGGATTCCAGCTTATCATTGCCCTCGACTGCGGGGTGAAATCGGTGGACAAGGTGGCCTACGCCAACGAGCGGGGCATCGACTTTATTATCTGCGACCACCACTTGCCGGGCGCCGAACTGCCGGACGCCGTGGCCGTGCTCGACCCTAAGCGCGCCGACTGCGCCTACCCATTCAAGGAGCTGTGCGGTTGCGGCGTGGGCTTCAAGCTGCTGCAGGCCTTCACCGAACACCAGGGTCTGCCTGAAGACAACCTTTACGAACTGCTGGACCTGGTGGCCGTGGCCATTGCCGCCGACATCGTGCCGATCTACGGTGAGAACCGCACGCTGGCCTTCCACGGCCTGCGCCTGCTCAATGACCGCGCCCGCACTCAGCGGCCCGGCTTCGAGGCCCTGCGCGAGCTGGCTGGCCTGGGCGACACCGAGCTGAACATCACCAGCCTGGTATTCGGCTTCTCGCCCCGCATAAACGCCGCCGGCCGCATGGGCGACGCCAAGCGCGCCGTGGCCATGCTGCTGGCCGACAGCGCCGACCAGGCCAAGGAGAAGGCCGGCATCGTCGACAAAACCAACCAGGAGCGCCGCAGCGTCGATACCAGTACCGCAAAAGAGGCGCTGGCTATGATTGAGGAGGATGCCGCGCTGCAAGCTGCCAGCAGCACCGTGCTCTTCAAGCCCGACTGGCACAAGGGTGTGGTGGGCATCGTGGCCTCGCGCTGCATCGACAAGTACTACCGGCCCACCGTTATCCTCACCGAAAGCAACGGCAAAGCCACCGGCTCGGCCCGCTCGGTGGTGGGCTTCGATGTGCACCAGGCCATTGAGGAGTGCGCCGAGCTGCTCGACCAGTTCGGGGGCCACATGTACGCCGCCGGCCTCACGCTGCCCCTCGAAAACGTGGCCCTGTTCCAGCAGAAGTTCGAGCGCATCGTGGCCGGCCGCATCACGCCTGAGCAGCTTATTCCGCCCGTCGATATCGACTGCACCGTTGCACTCAGCGACATCACGCCCTCATTCTACAAACTGCTGAGCCAGATGGAGCCCTTCGGCCCCGGCAACGCCAACCCGGTTTTCGCCTCCGAAAATGTAACCGCCGCCCCCGACTCAGCGCGCATCGTGGGCAACTCCCACCTCAAAATTGCCCTCACCCAGAACGGTGGCCGCAACCGTCTCGAAGCCATCGGCTTCGGCATGGGCGACCACCTCGAACGCATCCAACAGGGCGAGCCGTTCAGCGTCTGCTACAACGTCGAAATCAACGAGTACCGCGGCGTAAAGTCGCTGCAGCTCAAACTGAAGGATATCCGGTGGGAGAGTGATTTGGTGCCGGAGGTGGCCGGTAGCCGGGAAGGTGTTTGATTAAACAAAACGCGGTGGCCGGGAGCCCATACTGCAGTATGGGCTCCCGGCCACCGCGTTTTGTTTAATCAGATAGCTGCTGAGCGGATGAGGTGATTGGGGCGGCGGCGCTACTTGATGGTGGTGGGCAGGATGTACTGTGCCTGCTTCCAGCGAAGATGACCGTTGGGCAGGTATTCGCCATATCCAATGGTCAGCGGCGAAGGTGTGGCGGCGCTGGCCGTTTTGCCTGTGATGTAGTGCAGCCACAGGTACGTAAGCTCACCGTCTACCGTGCGCTGCTTCATACTGGTTACGCCATCGGTATAGGCTGTAAAAAGCTCCTCCGTAGTGCCATTGAAGCGGTGCAGTCGTTTTATTTCCCAAACAGGCCGGCGTGAGAATCCGACGACATAGCCCCTGATACGTTGCCGCCGTTTGCCCGCCCGCCCGGCCCGTATATTAAACCGGCTGGTCTGGGACTCAATACCCAATCGGAAATTGGTAGCTGCCTGCAGTAGCGAGTCGCGGGCGGCAGTGGCACGGGGGCCATCAGTAATTACCTGTGCGGAGGCCTGTACCGACCCTAGCAGGAGCAGGCCGAAGAGTAAAGTTTTGGAAATCATAGATAAATGGAGAAAAAGGACGGCGGATAAGTGTGAACTGCGCCGCTACAAAAAAAGCGCCGTTTCCGCCCATGCCAGTGGCTTGTAGCAGGCAGAATCAGCCAATTCATTGGCAGATAAAAAGATAAAAAACACTATATCTTGATTGTCCTTATCTCACCGCCGCACCCACCACACCCAGGCCATGAGCGCCAGCTGCAGCGGCAGGCGCAACCAGAGAGCCCACTCGGGTACGGGCATACCTGCGCCGTGGCTTTGCAGCATGTACACGTTGGCCGGAAACACGGCCACTAGCAGCGCCAGCAGGCCCCAGGCGGCCCAAAGCCGGGTGGCGGGCACCAGCAACCCCAGCGCCCCCGCAATTTCGGCGGCGCCGCTGAGCTGCACCAGCAGCAGCGGGTTGGGCAGGTAAGGCGGCACGATGCGCAAGAACCCGTCGGGCCGGAGGAAGTGCAGGATGCCGGCCGTGAGGAAAAACAGGGCCAGTACGAGGCGGGCAGGTTCTTTGAAATTCATTGGGTGCGGATGAGGCGTAAAGGAACGTCATTCAGAGCGAAGCGAAGAATCGCGCGTGCTAATCGTGGGGTTGGCTTTTAGCATCAGCACGCGCGATTCTTCGCTTCGCTCTGAATGACGTTCATACACTACGTACCTTCGTGAGGGCGTTAGCCTGCTATTCTACTCGCACGTATTGCATGAAATTTTTTCCGTTGGCCTTCGGGCTGAACCTGGCGGCGGCCGTGGGGGCGCTGGCCCAGCAGCCCGCCGGCTACCGCATCAACCTCGATTTTGCCAGCGTAGTCAACGACCGGGTGAAAGTAGTCGTCCAGACGCCCGTTATGCAGGAGGAGCAGGCCACCTACGTGATGCCTGCGGTGGTGCCCGGTTCGTACTCCCAAAAGGATTACGGCCGCTTCATCACCAGCTTCAAGGCTTTCGATAAGAACGGCAAGGCCCTGAAGGTGAAAAACGACGGACCCAATCTGTTCGTCATCAGCAACGCCCGCCAGCTGGCCCGCCTCGAATATCTGGTAGACGATACCTGGGATGCCAAGCAGGACGACCAGTTCATCTTCCAGCCCGGCGGCACCAATATCGATGCCGGCCGCAACTTCACGCTCAACCACTACGGTTTCTACGGCTACTTCGAGGGCTACAAGCTCCAGCCCTACGAGGTAACCATTGAGAAGCCCGCCGACCTGTACGGGGCCACCGCGCTGCCCGTGCGCCGCGTGTCGGCCACCCGCGACGTACTTACAGCCCCCGACTACGTGACGATGGCCGACGGCCCCGTGCTATACGCCCGGCCCGATACGGTTAGCTTCAGCACCGGCGGGGCCCGCATTTCGGTGGCCGTGCTATCGGAAACCGGGGCGGTGAAAGCGGCCGAAATCAGCCGGATGCTGCGGCCCATGTCGGAGGCGC
Source organism: Hymenobacter lapidiphilus (assembly GCF_013377885.1). GTDB lineage: Bacteria > Bacteroidota > Bacteroidia > Cytophagales > Hymenobacteraceae > Hymenobacter > Hymenobacter lapidiphilus. The sequence continues at coordinate 22,045 of NZ_JABKAU010000015.1, read as the reverse complement.
TGACGAAGTATTTCGGGAAGATGCCGGTGCCGCGTTACCAGTTCCTGTTCTATTTCCCCAGCCTGAATTCGCCGCTCAGCAGCGAGAAGGGCGGTTATGGGGCCATGGAGCACAGCTACTCCTCGCTCTACTTCCTGCCCGAAATACCCGACCCGGAACGCCTGCAAAGCATGGTGCTGGAGGTGGCCTCGCACGAGTTTCTGCACATGCTGGCCCCGCTCAACATTCACTCGCGCGAAATCGGCGACTTCGACTTCCGCAGCCCCAAAATGTCGCAGCACCTGTGGCTGTATGAGGGCGTAACCGAGTACGTGGCCCAGCAGGTGCAGGTGCAGGCCGGCCTGATTTCGCCCGCCGAGTTTCAGGCGCGCATGAAGGGTAAAATCGACAAGGCCGACAGCTACGGCCCGCCGGTTTCGTTCACTGAGATGAGCAAGCGGATTCTGGAGCCGCCTTACCAGGACATGTACGAAAACGTGTACAACAAAGGCGCGCTGCTGGGTTTGCTGCTCGATATCCGGCTGCGCGAGCTGAGCCAGGGCCGCCAAACCCTGCGCGACGTGCTGCTGGCCCTGCGCGAAAAGTACGGCCCCACCCGCTCGTTTGAGGATGACGCGCTCATCCCCGAAATCGTGGCCCTCACCAACCCCGAAATCGGTATGTTTTTCCGGCGCTACGTGCAGGGCGCCGAGCCGCTGCCGCTGGCCGAGTACTTCGGCAAGATGGGCTGGACCTACCAACCCACGGCTCAAACGCGTATCAAAGCCTTCGGCAAGCTCGGCTTCGCCTACGACCAAAGCCTGGACCAGTTCCGGGCCGCCCAAACCCAGGCCGACCAGAACGCGTTCGGTCTGGCCGAGGGCGACGTAATAGTGGCCGTGAATGGCCAGGCCCTGAACATGCAAAATGCCGAGCAGCTGTTGCGCCCCCTGGTCGAGCCTGCCACGGCCGCTGCCGTGCGCCTCAAGTTCCGGCAGGGCAAAGGCCCGGTGCAGGAGCGCGAGGCCGTACCCCGCGAGTTCGAGGTAGAGGTGAAAAATCTGGTCGAGACGCTGCCAACCGCCACACCTGCCCAGCAGCAGCTCCAGAACGCGCTGCTGAAAGGGTAGGGGGTGATGATGTCGAACCAACCAAAACAGCGTCATGCTGAGCGGAGTTGAAGTATCTCTACCGCAATGGTGAATTCAATCAACAGCATTAGCATTGCAGTAGAGATGCTTCGACTCCGCTCAGCATGACGTTCATTTACCAATATTTCCCTCTCCATGATACTCCGCGCTGAACATCTGGTAAAGAAGTACAAGGCCCGCACGGTGGTCAACGACATGAGCCTGCATGTGGAGCAGGGCGAGATTGTGGGGCTACTTGGGCCCAATGGGGCGGGCAAAACCACCTCGTTCTACATGACGGTGGGTATGGTGAAGCCCAACTCGGGTAAGGTGTTTCTCGATGACCGCGACATCACCAAGCTGCCCATTTACCAGCGTGCCCGCCTCGGCATCGGCTACCTGGCTCAAGAGGCCTCCGTGTTCCGCGACCTGACGGTGGAGGAAAACGTGCTATCGGTGCTCCAGATGACGGATATGAGTAAGCAGGCCCAGCGCGATAAGGTGGAGGAACTGCTCAACGAGTTCAGCCTGACCCACGTGCGCAAAAACCTGGGTCGGGTGCTAAGTGGCGGCGAGCGGCGGCGCACCGAAATTGCCCGCGCCCTGGCCGTCGACCCCAAGTTTGTGCTGCTCGATGAGCCGTTCGCCGGCGTCGACCCGATTGCGGTGGAAGAAATCCAGGGTATCGTAGCCAAGCTCAAGCACAAGAACATCGGTATCCTCATCACCGACCACAACGTGAACGAGACGCTCAGCATCGTCGACCGCGCCTACCTGCTCTTCGAAGGCAAACTGCTGAAAGCCGGCACCGCCGAAGAACTGGCCGCCGACGAAATGGTGCGCCGCGTGTACCTGGGCAAGCACTTTGAGCTCAAGCGGAAGGTGTGAGTGCTTAGTGATTAAGCCCCGCCCCTACATCGTTCTTCATTGGCGTTATAGCCATTAATCACGAAGCACAACCATGATTGGTACCGTACTGACCTGGGCCGTGCAGCGCCGGTTGGCCAGCATCGAGCATTTCCGGCGCCACCCGCACGAGGTGCAGCAGCAGTTACGCCAGGAGTTGCTGCGCACGGCTCGTGCAACCGACTGGGGCCGCCGCTACGGCTACGCTGATGTGCCCTCGGCCCGCGAGTTTGCCCAGCGGGTGCCCGTAAGCAGCTACGAGGAACTGTACCCGCAGCTGGAGCGGGTGTTGCTGGGGGAGGCAAACGTACTGTGGCCCGGCCGGGTGCAGTGGTTCGCCAAAAGTAGTGGCACCACCAACGCCCGCAGTAAGTATATCCCCGTCACCCGCGAATCATTGCACGAGTGCCACTACCGCGCCGGCCGCGACATGACTGCCTTGGCCACTCTGCACTACCCTGAGCACGACTTTCTGGGTGGCAAAACTCTCTCGCTCGGCGGCACCCACGGCCCCAACCCGCTCCGCCCCACGGCCCCCGATTCGCGGGCCGGCGACGTGTCGGCCGTAATTATGCAGAACCTGCCCGCCTGGGCCGAGTTCATCCGGACGCCTCCGCTGGAGCTGGCCTTGCTGGATGAGTGGGAGGAAAAGATTGAGCGTATTGCCCGCCATGTGATGCAGGCCGATGTGCGGGTGCTGGCCGGCGTGCCCACCTGGATGATTGTGCTGCTGCGCCGGGTACGCGAGCTGGCCGGTACCGACGATTTGCACGCCGTCTGGCCCCGGCTGGGCTTGTTTCTGCACGGCGCGGTGGCCTTCGGCCCCTACCGCGAGCTGTTCCGCCAGCTCATCCCGAGCCCGAAAATGCACTACCTCGAAGTATACAATGCCTCCGAGGGCTACCTGGCCCTGCAAGACGAGCCCGATTCCGAAGATCTGCTGCTGCTACTCAACCACGGCATCTACTACGAATTCCTGCCCCAGAGCCAGTGGGATGAAGCCGAACCCCAGGCCATCGGGCTGGATGAGGTGGAACTGGGACGCACGTACGCCCTGCTCATCAGCACCAACGCGGGCCTGTGGCGCTATAAAATCGGCGATACGGTGCGCTTTACCAGCTTAGCACCCTACCGCATCCGCATCTGCGGGCGTACCAAACACTTTCTTAATGCTTTCGGGGAAGAAGTGGTGATTGAGCACGCCGATGCCGCCCTGGCCGCCGCCTGCCGGGCCACCAACACCACCGTCGGCGACTACACAGCAGCTCCTATCTACTTCGCCGAGGGCACTGGCAGTTCGCGCGGCAGCCATCAATGGCTCGTCGAGTTCACTCGCCCGCCCGCCGACCCCGCCCACTTCACGCAGGTGCTCGATGATACATTGCGCCAACTCAACTCCGACTATGACGCCAAGCGCCACCGCGACCTGGCCCTTATGCCGCCCACGCTCACGGTGGCTCCGGCCGGTACGTTTGGGCGCTGGCTGGCTAGTCGGGGCAAGCTTGGGGGCCAGCATAAGGTGCCCCGCCTCAGCAATTCACGGGAGTTACTCGACGAAATCCTTTTACAACTAAATAATTAGTTGTAACTATCGGCAGGCTTATTCCCCTCCTGCTATGCGTCGTACTTCCTGGTTGTGCTGGCCGCTGCTGAGCGTGAGCCTATTTGTGCTCAGCAACTGCACCCGGGCTCCTGTTGGCTTCTGGTCACGCAATCGTTTCGATCAGCAGGAGCTACGCCATGGGCCTTGGCACATCTACCTCGATGCGCAGCAACAGCACCTGCTTAACAAGGGCCGCTACCGGCATGGTCGTGAGGTGGGGAGTTGGCGCTACTTCAGCTCTAGCGGCCTGCCCGAACGCACCGAGCAGTTCCATCGTCGTCCGGCGGGCCTTATTACGCTAACCGTGTACCATCCCAATGGGCAGATAGCCAGGCGGGGTAAGGCCCGGTACCTGTCTACGGCCGCCACTGAACGGTTTTTCTGGTTTGGCGAGTGGCGCTGCTACGATGAAGCGGGCCACCCGCTACCGTCGGAGTTCTACGTGAATGGCATCCGGACCGGCATGCCGCTGGTACCACTTGGCCCCTGAACCGATGCAGGTAATGGCAGAATAGGACATTACGCCGGTACGTGCTGTGTCTGCCGCTATGCCGGAAAATCCGCTAGCGCGCTACGTCACGTAAGTTAGGTCCGGCTGCCACTGATTGACCGGTAGATTTTTTGGTGGCCGGCATTGTATTATAATCGGATAAAAACCTATATTTCGTTTCGTCCTGATCTGAGTTCCAATCTAAATTCCCACGCATGTCCAGTGCTACTCTTGTTCCCGATTCCTCCTCCTCCAGCCGGCGGCGGCGGCGCACTAGCAGCTATGTCCGTCTGGAGAAGGAAAAAAAGTCTCAGAAGCGGGCCAATTACATTACGGCGGGCATATTAGGCGCTATTGCGCTTGCCCTGCTGATTAGCCTGGGAGTTATTGCGTTTAGTGCGGCAGGCTGATTTATGGCCAAAAAGACTGGCGCGGCAATCCGGCATGCGTACTTGCCGGACTGCCGCGCCAGGGAATATGTACGCTTATTCCTGAAACAGATTGCCGAGCAGGCCGCCGCTTTCTTTGCCGACATTGCCACCAGCCGGGGCCAGCGCCTGAATAAGCTTCTTCACAGGCATAGATTGCAGCCATACCCGGCCCGTACCGCGTAGCGTGGCCAGCATCAGCCCCTCGCCCCCAAAAATCATGGATTTGAGGCCGCCAGCGCGGGCAATGCTGAAATCGATGCCCGGTTCGAAGGCCACTACGCAGCCGGTATCAACGCGCAGCAGCTCGTTGTTGAGGCGCTTTTCGATGATGGTACCGCCCGCGTGCACGAAGGCTTTACCGTCGCCGGTTATTTTCTGCAGAATGAATCCCTCGCCCCCGAAAAAGCCCGCGCCGAGCTTCGAGTTGAGATGCAGGCTGATTTTGGTGCCCCGGGCGGCGGCCAGAAACCCGTCCTTCTGCACAATCAGGCCCTGCGGCAGTTCCCGTAAATCGAGCGCGATGATGGTGCCGGGGTAGGGGGCCGAAAAGGCTACTTGCGCTTTGCCGGTGCCACCGCGGTGGGTGAAGTGCGTCATGAACAGCGACTCGCCTGTGAGCAGCCGGGTACCGGCCGAAAACAGCTTGCCCATCAGGCCCTGGTTCACTTCCGAGCCGTCGCCCATCTTGGTTTCGAAGGCAATAGCCTCGCTCATGTACACCATGGCCCCGGCCTCGGCAATCACCGTTTCGTTTGGGTCAAGCTCTACTTCGAGCACCTGAATATCGTTGCCGAGGATTTTATAGTCGATTTCGTGGGACTGCATAAGATGGCCTTATCGGAGTTGATGGAAAGAAGCTCAAGTATAGCGAAAGATGAATAAACGACGGGTTTACTCGTCTTCGTCGTCCGTTACTTCGTCCTCATCCACCTCCTTGCCTTTCGCGTCGGCTTTGGGTTTTTTGCTTTTTGCCTCGGTGCTGCTGCGGCGCACAAAATCCTCCTCCGACTCCTCTACTTCTTCAATTGGCAGGTCGTCATCTTCTTCGTCCTTCTCCCCAAAAGCCCCGTCGCGGTTTACCAGCTTCTTGTCGCGCACATGGCGGTTGAGAAACTGGTTTATCTCCTCAATGGAGTAGTTGGAGGTGATTTCGCCCAGCGGGTTCACCTTAATTTCGAAGCCTTCCAGCTCCTTATGAACCCGGGCTTTCTTTTCGGGCTCTTCTTTTTTGCTTTTCGACTTGGCAGGTTTCTTAGCCATAATAATGCGGGGGCAGTGGAAGTAAACGGAAGCGCGCCGGCCCACAGCCCGCGCCCTGTAGGTACGCAACCGTCGGCGCGAAGGATATACCACTGGCCCCCACGCAAAAGCCCGCCCGACGTTTTGTCGGGCGGGCTTTTACAATCGATAAACCAGAAACGCTAGGCTGCGGGCAACGCCGCTACGGCCGTCTGAATCCGCTCGGCCGTTTCCTGCGGGCCCAGAATGTGCATGATGTGCATCAGGTCGGGGCCGGCCGCGGCGCCGGTTACGGCCACACGCAAGGCTTGGAGTACCTGCCCGATTTTCAGTCCCTGGCCTTCCACCACCTGCGTGAGCAGCGCCTTAATCTCGTCGGGCGTGGCATCGGCAGCGGTGGGCAGCTGGGCGGCAAATTCGGCCAGCGCTGCGGCTACCGGCGCGTTCCACTTCTTGCTGATTACCTGCTCGTCGTAGCTGGTGGGCCGCTCGAAGAACAGCTGGGCTTCCTTGGCCAGATCGGCCGGGAAGGTGGCGCGCTCCTTCACCAAGGCGGCAATCTGGGTGGCTTTTTCAGCCGAAACCTCCACGCCCTGCTTCTGGAGGTCTTCGATGAGGTACTGGGCCAGCTCGGCGTCGGGCTTGGCGCGCAGGTACTGCTCGTTGTACCAGCGCACCTTGTTCTGGTCGAAGCGGGCCGGCGACTTGCTTACGCGCTCAATCGAGAAGTTCTCGATCAGCTCGTCCATGGTAAACAGCTCCTGCGGCGTGCCGGGATTCCAGCCCAAAAAGGCCAAGAAGTTGATGAACGCCTCGGGCAGGTAGCCCGCCTCGCGGTAGCCACTGCTCACCGTGGGCTGGCCGTCGGCGTCGGTGCCGTGGAATTCGAGCGGGAAAACCGGGAAACCGAGCTTGTCGCCGTCACGCTTGCTGAGCTTGCCAGTGCCATCGGGCTTGAGCAGCAGCGGCAGGTGGGCAAACTGGGGCATAGTACTCTCCCAGCCCAAATAGCGGTACAGCAGCACGTGCAGCGGCGCCGAGGGCAGCCACTCCTCGCCCCGGATAACGTGCGTGATTTCCATCAGATGGTCATCCACGATATTCGCCAAATGGTAGGTCGGCATGCCATCAGACTTCATCAGCACCTTGTCATCAATGGCCGACGAATGCACCACTACCCAACCCCGAATGAGGTCTTGGAAGCGCACTTCCTCCTTGCGGGGCACCTTCAGGCGGATAACGTAGGGCGTGCCGGCGGCCAGCAACTGCTCGGTTTCCTCGGCGGGCAGCGTGAGCGAGTTACGCATCTGGGCCCGTGTAATGCTGTTGTACTGCGGGTTAGGCACCTTGGCGGCCGTCAGGCGCGCGCGCATGGCGTCCAGCTCCTCGGGGGTATCGAAGGCGTAGTAGGCGAAACCATCCTTAATCAGCTGGTCGGCGTACTGGCGGTACATCGGCTTCCGCTCGCTCTGGCGGTAGGGCGCGTGGGGGCCGCCCTGCTCAATACCTTCGTCAATCTCGATGCCGCACCAGCGCAGCGCGTCCATAATATACTGCTCGGCGCCGGGCACAAAGCGGTTCTGGTCGGTGTCTTCGATGCGTAACAGCATCTTACCGCCCAGCTTGCGGGCCAGCAGGTAGTTATACAGCGCGGTGCGCACGCCGCCGATATGCAGCGGGCCGGTGGGGCTGGGCGCAAAACGCACCCGTACTTCTCTTTCCATACGTTCGTTGTGCGGCTTTATTCAGGTTGAGAAACCGCGCTGCAAAGGTACGAAAGGTGAGTTGGTGAAATAGCGAAAGAACTGTCATTCCGACGGCGGAGGAATCAGGGACAACGTTACCGAACAATTTTGTTCAATGGCTGCACTCAGATTCCTCTCTCCTCTCAAGTCGCGTAATGGCAGGATGACAGCCCTTTCACCGGTTCACTCCACCACTAATTCGAATTTCGTCAGCAGGCCCGGTAGGCTTTCGAGGGCGAAGCGGGCGCCTTTCACTTCGTTGAGGGCCGGGTCGAGTTGAAGGTGGCGGGCAGTGCGTAGGTCGGCATCCGCCAGCTTTGTGTTCTCAAACAAAGTGCCTGTCAGGTCGCAGTCGGCAAACACGCTCCCGGTTAGGTTGGTATCGGCGAAATCTGCCTCTCGTAGCGAGCAGCCTTCGAAGCGCGTACCGGCCATCTGTTTGCCTCCGAACAAGGCGTAATCGAGCTGACAACGGTCGAAGTGTACGCCAAACAGCAGGTCGCGGCAGACGGTGAACTGCAAGCCCAGCAGCTTGCAGCCGTCGAAAGCTACATTCTGCAGGCTGGTATTGGCCAACGAGGCCCCGGCCAGGTTGCAGGTCTCGAACAGGCAGTCGGTAAACCGGCAGCCAACCAAATCGGCTTGGCTTAAATCGAAACCGATAAAGTGGAACTGCTCGAACTCACGCTGGTCCACCAAGGCCGGGGGCAGAACCCGCAGGAGCACGTTTTCGGGTGGAAAGTAGTCGGGCCGGGCCTGGGCTTTAGCCGGCTTACGGATATTGGGTCGGCGCATTATTCGCGGTTTCGGAAACCCAGCCAGAGGCCCAACCCCAGCAGCACCGCGCCGCCCTTGATGGCCCAGGCTACCGTCGGCCCCCAGTTATAAATCCAGTCAAGCAGCAGAAACCGAAAGTTGGCCGGCAGCAGATAGGGGGCCACCAGAGTAACTAGTCCAACCAGAAAGAGGAAGATGCCTAGTTCGCGCATGCGGTGAGATGACGAGATGGTGAAATAAGGTGTTTGGCCTAGTGTCATCCTGGGCGGGGCGAAGAGGCTGGCGAGTGTCAGCTGATGGTAGCTGCCAGATACTTCGTTCCGCTCAGGATAACGGTATGGTGGCTCGTTTACGCCTCCACAGCCACGCACGAAATTTCTACCTGTACGTCTTTGGGCAGCCGGCTCACTTCCACCGTTTCACGGGCCGGAGCATAATCTGCATCGAAGTAGCTGCCGTAGATGTCGTTGATAAGGCTGAAGTTACCAAGGTCCTGTACGAAAATGCTGCACTTCACGATGTGGCGCATCGAGAGGCCGGCTGCCGCCAGTACCGCCTGCAGGTTGCGCATCACCTGGTGTGTTTCGGCGGCTACATCCCCGCCGCCTACGAGCTGGCCGGTAGCTGGGTCGAGGGCAATCTGACCCGAAACGTACACGGTGCTACCGGCCCTGATGGCTTGGCTGTAAGGACCAATGGGAGCAGGGGCTTGGGGCGAAAAAACAACGGTGTGGGCCATGGATAGGGCAGAAAACGGGGTGGGCAAACGAAAGAACTATCTTTGGGCTAAAGTAAGCCGAAAATCTATGCATCTGTTTATCGTGGGCGGCGAAACCGTCGAAACCGAGCTGCGCCGCAAGTTTGGCGCGGCTCACCAGTACGACTTCTGCCCCGCCACCGCACCCGATCTGCCGGCCCGTCTGGCTGCTGCCGATATACTCTTCGACCTGCGCGACTGGCCCGAACTGCACTACGAGCGGCCCCGGCAGCCTTTGTTCTACGATACCACTGCCCGCAGCCTGGCGCAGCTCTTCCACGGCGAAGAGCTCCCGCTGGGCCCCGTGTTCGGCCTCTGCGCCCTACCTACCCTTCTTGATCGGCCTCTGCTGGAAGTTACGCTGCTCGACCCCGCCTCGGCCCCTACACTGGCTACCCTTTGTGCCAACCTCGGTACCGACTACCGCCTCGTGGCCGACCGTGTGGGCCTGGTAACGCCGCGCATCGTGTGCATGATTATCAACGAGGCTTGTTACACGCTGCAGGAAGGCACGGCCTCGGTACAGGATATTGATCTGGGCATGAAGCTGGGCACCAACTACCCGCACGGGCCTTTCGAGTGGGCCAATGCCATCGGTGTAGCGCGGGTATACGAAACGCTGGAAGCCCTTTACCAGGATACCCACGAAGAGCGTTATAAGGTATGCCCGCTGCTGAAAACGATGTATCTGCGCGGCGAATCGTTCGCGCTATAAGGCGAAGCTGCCAGCTAGCGTGCCTCCGGTGGCGGTTGCACCCACACAGCTTTCTTACCGAAAAACTGCGCGTAGGCCTGATTGCCCCACAACGCGGGATTATATGAAATATCGTAGTAAAACAGAGTCCGGGGCCGCGTGGGTAGCGGCAGTACCTGAACGCTGTCGGTAGAAATGGTCCGTAACTGCTGATAGCGGGCTTTCTGAGTTTGGTGGTAGCGCCGGGCGTCGCCACTGAGCCAGTCGCGGTACGCCTGAACTACGGTATTGGGCGCTCGTCCGATATCGTCGTGCAAGAGGTTATGGTTGTGGTCGGTGAAAAACAGGCAGATGAGGGTAATGCCCGCGGCTCCGCGAAGTGGCCACGCTGTTGGGTAATAGAGTTGCCACGCCGGAGCATAACGCCCCACAACCGCGTGCGTGCTTAAAAACCAGCAGATCAAGAAGTAGAAGTATAGGATATTTTTGACCCGCAGAGCTGGCCCAATGCCTTGCACTGTATAACAAAACCATACGGAGCCAAACAAGCCAGTCAGTAATAGTAAAGGCCATAGCCAAATTGGTCCGGTTGTCAAGCGGTTGAGCAGGCTACGGCCCTTATAACGGGCAGTGGCCTGGCTAACTGGCAGCATCACCATGGTAAGGGCCAGCAACAGCGCGCTACCAATCCAGTTAATGAGCAGATAAGTAGTACCTGTCAACGCTAAAATAACAGAATGTACCACTTGTACTTGGTGGCCCGGCCGGGCGTGCAAACGCTGAAAGTTGCCCGGAGCTAGGAGCGTTAGCAGGCAGCCCGTCGTAATGGCGATGCCCACCCAGTGCGCCTGCCACCGAACTGGCCGCAGGTCTGGTAGGACCCATAACGCGCCGCTTACCAACAGCAGCAATAACGCACTTATCTCAGAAAAACCAGGGATTAGCAAGCCTAGCACTCCGATCAGCAGCCACTGGCTGGAATGGTGTTTTTGTTCGGGGCTGCTGTACTGGCGGGCTAATAATATCAGTAGTCCGCAAGTTAGAAAGAGCGGTGTGAGGTAGGCAACTGCGCCCGTGAGCCAGAACAGTCCTTCGGCAGGCCAGGGGAAATAGCTGAGTCCCAGAATAACCAATGTGCTGCCGGTGAGTGATTTGGCTTGTTGCGGCCCCGGTACCAACGCGGCGGCGGCCACAAACAGACCGCTACAGAACAAACCAATAAAACCGAAAATCAGGTAAGGGTACGCACTGGGGTAAAAGCTAAACAGCAGAAAGACGGCGCTGAACAAAGAAGAAGAAAACCTGCCGGAATGAACCATGTACACATCCCAGGTATAAGATAGTATAGGTTGCGTGCGCAAGGCAGTGCCGATAGCAAAATCATCGAGGGCGGGATGACTATAAAATGCTAGCACAAGGAAAGGGAGTACGCAACCAAGTGCTCCCGCTGCGAATAGGGTACTAGTAGCTAATCGGGGCATAATACGCGGGCAATTAAAGGGAAAAAGCAAAAAATCCGCCCATACCGGGCGGATTTTTTGCTTCCGTTATACACATGCAAATCCTTATTCTACCGTTACCGACTTAGCCAAGTTGCGGGGCTGGTCGACGTTGCAGCCGCGCAGTACGGCAATGTGGTAGGAGAGGAGTTGTAGCGGAACCACCGATACGAGTGGCATCAACACCTCGCTGGTAGCAGGTACCTCAATCGTGAACTCGGCCATGGCCGGAATTACGGTGTCGCCCTCGGTTACCACAGCAATGATGCGGCCTTTGCGGGCCTTCACTTCCTGAATGTTGCTCACTACCTTCTCATACGAGCTGTCCTTGGTGGCAATAACCACTACCGGCATGTTCTCATCAATGAGAGCAATCGGGCCGTGCTTCATCTCGGCCGCGGGGTAACCTTCGGCATGGATGTAGCTGATTTCCTTGAGCTTAAGAGCGCCTTCCAAGGCAACCGGGAAGTTGTAGCCCCGGCCCAGGTACAGGAAGTTGGTGGAGTCCTTGAAGATTTCCGCAATCTGCATGATTTCGGTATTCAGCTCCAGGGCCTTTTCTACTTTGGCCGGAATAGTCTCCAGTTCCACCATCAGCTCGCGCAGACGGGTGTCGGTGAGCGCGCCGCGCTTGTGGCCCACAATCATGGCCAGCAGCGTGAGCACCGTTACCTGGGCCGTGAAGGCTTTGGTTGAGGCTACCCCGATTTCGGGGCCGGCGTGGGTGTAAGCGCCGGCGTCGGTGGCGCGGGCAATGCTCGAGCCCACCACGTTGCAGACACCAAAGATGGTAGCTCCGCGGCTTTTGGCTAGTTCTAGAGCGGCCAGTGTATCAGCCGTTTCACCACTTTGCGAAATAGCAATTACGATGTCGCGCTCCGTAATGATGGGGTTGCGGTAGCGGAACTCGGAGGCGTACTCCACTTCCACCGGCACCCGGGCCAGGTCTTCGAACAGATACTCGGCCACCAGACCAGCGTGCCACGAAGTGCCACAGGCCACAATCAGGATACGGTCGGCATTCACGAACTTGCGCTCGTAGGCCCGCACGCCACCCATGTTTAGGTGACCAGCTTCCAGCTCCAGACGGCCGCGCATCGAGTCGAGGATAGAGCGGGGCTGCTCGAAAATCTCCTTCAGCATGAAGTGCTCGTAGCCGCCTTTTTCGATGCGGTCCAGCTCCAGCTCCAGCCGCTGAATGTAAGGCGTCTGCTTCACGTCCTCGCGGCTGCGCAGGTCCATTTCGCCATCCTTGATAATAACCAGCTCGTAATCGTTTACATACACTACATCGCTCGTGTACTCGATGATGGGCGTAGCATCGGAGGCCAGGAAGAACTCGTTCTCGCCGATACCTACTACCAGAGGCGAGCCTTTACGGGCCGCAATCAGTTGGCCGGGGTTATCCTTACTTAGCACTACAATAGCGTAAGCACCCACTACCTCATGCAGCGCCAAACGCACGGCTTGCTCCAGCGAGCATTGATTCTTTTTCTGAATCTCCTCAATCAGATTCACGAATACCTCCGTGTCGGTATCGGAGTGAAATACGTGACCCTGCTGCTGCAAATGCTCCTTGAGAGCAGCGTAGTTTTCGATAATGCCATTGTGGATAATGGCAATTCGCTCGGAGGTGGAGTAGTGCGGATGGGCATTCGCATCGTTTGGCTCGCCGTGGGTAGCCCAGCGGGTATGGCCCATACCAATATTAGCGTGCGTATCCTTCTCGGCAATGAATTTCTCCAGCTCGGCAACCTTGCCCTTTTTCTTATATACGCTCAGTTCACCGTTATTCAGCAGCGCCACGCCTGCCGAATCGTAACCCCGGTATTCGAGCCGATGCAATCCTTTAAGAATAATGGGGCAGGCCTCACGGTGCCCGATGTAAGCAACAATTCCGCACATAGTGTCGACGTGTTCAGAGCCGCAGCTCGAAAAGAAAAAAGTACAAGACAAAAGTAGGGCGACAACGGCAAAGGCCGTGCCGCCCTTAGGCCAATTGAAGGCCGATGCTCCTTATTACTGGAGCTTGGAGTAGTATACGCGCAGCCGGATGTTATTGGCATCGAGCTGAGCGCGGTTCAGGTTGAGGTTAGCCACTGTGCCACTTTGCTGCGGTAGCAGCAAGCCTTCGCCGTTGCGAAGGGCGGGTGAGAGCAACAGCCCCGAAGGACGATCCTCGCCCGCATTGAAGCGGTTCTGCAGGAAAGCCTGTAAGTATTGCGTGATACCAACCGAGTAAAACTGGGTGGGATTCTGCCCTAATGGAACTGAAACGGAAGCTGGATAACCTACTCCGGTGGAAGACGGCAGAATGAGCGACCCGTTTGGCAGCGCAACCGGCTCTTCCTGCTGCACGAGGCGGTCAACCGTCGAGGCCCCATTCAGGCGCGTCAGAATCTGGTTGGCCTCGTTTACCTCATAGAGATAAAGCGAAGACGGATATGGGAACAGGCCGTTGCTGAGCTGCCGAACCGGGATGAGCAGCTCAGCCCGGTTGATGACCAGTGTAGGTTTGTCGCGCAATGCTTCCAAGCCTTCAAACTCCAGCCGGGTACTCAGCCCCACGCCTTCCTGCACATATGTCAGGCCGTTGGTGGCGCTGGAGGGCAGCGGGTTTTGGGGCGTCAGGCCAGCCAGCGGAGTTCCGGCTAAATCGGTTGTAAGCTGCGTGAAGTACCGGCCGTCTGTGAAAGAACCACTTAGCGGCGCAATGTTGGCCAAATAGATGGAGTACGTGCGCTTCTTGCCTTCCGCACCCGTGCGGAAATAGAAGGTAACTACATTAACCGTGCGGGTAGAGGCTCGTGGAATGCTGATTACATTGCCCACATGACCTTCGGAGGGTCGTAGCAGCACGCCCTTCCATAACCCGTCGAGCGTGTTCTGATTGAAGGCGGAGTTCGACGTCATGGCCGCAAACACCGAATTGACCAGCGGTGCGGCGCTACTCGATTTAAGCAGCGGAATCCGGATGGTGCGCTGGGGCGAAGCCACGCTGATCGTATCAGGCGCGTTGCTGGCTGGCACCCGCACCGTATTGTCGCGGTTGAGTACGGCCGTAAAGTTGCTCACCAGTGCGGCGCCCGTTGCCACCGCAGTGGTCGAATTATACACTGTCCGTGCGTCGAGCGGCTGCTGCAGTGGCAGTACATCGAGGCGCAGTGGCTGAACCGCAGAGCCGTACACTTGGTCGAAAGCCAGAACAAATACCGCCGAATCGAGGCGGGGGTTGACGAACTTGGCCGGCAGCGAATCGAGCGGCGAAAGGCCTGGCAATACCAGCAAGTTTAGGGCGGCCGCGGCTGTGGTAGTACCCACGAACGAGTCGCGCACGCGGCCTACCAAGACACTGTTCGCCTTCACGGTCTGCACCACTGGCTGGCGCACCGTAGACGCCCTAAGCGGCAAATCAAGATAAGTTGCGGAGATGGGCGACGTGCCGGGCAGTTCAAGGCCGAGGTCGTTGGCTTTTTCGCAGCTGCTGGCTAGGGCCAACAGGGTAATTCCGAGCAGAGTAACCGACGAAAGTCGGCCGGCGCTAGTTGGCCAGTTCATTATAGAGCGCGTAGTAAGAAGTCAACAGGTCGTCATCGGCGGCTACCTGGTCAATTTGCTTTTTAGTCGAATACTCGGTGAACAATGCCTCCATGTTCTCGCTGAAATCCTCATCGGACTTCACAACCTTATCGGCATACTGCATGCCCGTTTTAATGAAGCCGCCAAAGTCAGCCGTCTTCAAAGAAGCCAGCATGTCGTCATCAATATCAAGCATCTTAGCCTTTTCGATAATGTCAGCGTCGAATTTGAAATCGAATTCGTTGCTGTAAATCGTGAAGACCGATTTGGCATCCTTGAAAATCGGATCCTTCTTGTAGGTCGTTTTCATATACATCGGAATCAGGCCCGTCATCCAGTCGTTGCAGTGCACGATATCAGGAGCCCAGCCGAGTTTCTTTACAGTTTCCAGTACGCCTTTGCAGAAGAAGATGGCCCGCTCGTCGTTGTCTGAGTGAAACTTGTCATTCTTATCAACCAATACCGACTTACGGTGGAAATAATCCTCGTTATCGATAAAATATACCTGTAGCTTGGCATTAGGGATAGAAGCCACTTTAATGATGAGCGGCTTTTCGTCTTCGCCCACCGCAATGTTGATGCCCGAGAGGCGTACTACCTCGTGCAATCGGTTTTTACGCTCGTTGATAATGCCAAAACGGGGTACGAAAATGCGGATTTCCATCCCCATTTCCTGCATTCCCTGCGGCAAGCGCCGCAAAAACTCCGCTACCTTGGTGGTCTGCAGAAACGGGTCGATTTCCGTGGCAGCATAGAGTATTTTCAACTTCGACATAAACGGTCAGTTGGGATTATTAGAGGTAGGCAACACTTTGGGATGCACAAAATTAAGCATTTTTGAGGGAAATTTCATTCTGGTCCGCCTCCCGGCCCCTGGCCGGCCCCCTTTGCTTTATGGAGATACTCACTACTGCCGCCGCGTTGCAAGCTCACACCGAAAACTGGCGCCGGGCCGGCCAACATATTGGTCTGGTGCCCACTATGGGTGCGCTCCACGAAGGTCATTTGCAGCTGGTACGGGCCGCCGCCACCGAGTGCGATGTAGTAGTAGCCAGTATCTTCGTCAATCCCACCCAGTTCAATAACCCCGACGATTTTCGCCTGTATCCCCGCCTGCCCGAGGCCGATGCGGCCCTGTTGGCTCCGGCTGGTTGCACTGCCCTTTTTCTGCCCTCGGTATCCGAAATGTATCCTCGCCCGACGGTGGTGCAGTTCGGTTTTGGAGCTCTGGAGCGGGTAATGGAGGGGGAGCACCGCCCCGGCCACTTCAACGGAGTGGCTACGGTGGTCAGCAAGCTTTTCCACCTCAGTCGGCCTCACCGCGCCTATTTCGGCCAGAAGGATTTCCAGCAGGTGGCCATTGTGCGCCAGCTCATCAGCGACTTAACCTTCGATCTGGAGTTGGTGGCTTTCCCAACGGTACGCGAGCCCGACGGGCTCGCCATGTCGTCGCGCAACCGGCGGCTGAGCCCCGAGGCCCGCGCATTGGCCCCGCGCCTGTACCAAAGCCTGCAGGCTGCTGCCGAACTGCTCCGTGGTGGGCATACTGCGCCGGCGGCGGTGCAGGCGGCGGTGCGCGAGCAATTGGCTGCCGTGCCGGGGCTGGAGTTAGAATACATTACTGTGGCCGACGCCCACACCCTGCAGCCCCTGACCGATACGTACGCCGGCTGCCCCGCAGTAGTGTGCTTGGCCGCCCACCTCGGCGGTGTCCGGCTGATTGATAACGTGGTGGTAGAGGGTAAATAAATGGCTGACGAGTTGCTGAACCTGTATTTAGGGAACGGCGAATACAGCATCAGCAAGATCCGTGGGTTCAATATGCCTTTACCTCACGGCTTCACTATCTCCCCTTCTGTATCTTTGGGTCCCCAAACAGTATCTGTTGCTTTTGCACATGCATATAGAGGTTCTCAAGTCGAAAATTCACCGCGTTAAGGTTACTCAGGCCGAGTTGCACTACGTGGGCAGCATCACCATTGATGAGGACCTGCTCGATGCGGCCAACATGGTGGAAAATGAAAAGGTCACCATCGTCAATATCAACAATGGCGAGCGGTTTGAAACCTACACCATTAAGGGTGAGCGGGGCTCGGGCATGATTTGCCTGAACGGCCCGGCCGCCCGCCGCGTAGCCGTGGGCGACATTGTCATTATTATATCCTACGCCCTCATTGACTTTGCCGAGGCCAAGGCTCACCAACCCACCGTCATTTTTCCCGACCAGCACAACCGGGTAGCGTAACTGCCGATGGTTTGTGCTTTAGCCCTCCCTGATCCTGCTGCATGAAGCAAGTACTCAACTTTGTAAAGTATACGCTGCTGCTATCCGTGTCGGGCCTCCTGATGTGGTATGCGCTGCAGGGGCAGGATCTGAGTCGCATCGGGCAGTACGTGCGCGGGGCTAACTACTGGTGGCTGTTGCTTACGCTGGCACTGTCGGTGCTGGGCTATTTCAGCCGGGCTTACCGCTGGAAAATGCAGATTGAGCCCACCGGCTACCATCCGCGCTACTGGGACGTGTACCATGCTATGATGGTGGGATACCTGGCCAACCTGGTGCTACCGCGTATGGGCGAGGTTATTCGTTGTTCGGTGCTACGGCGTACCAGCGGCGTGCCGGTACAGGTGGCGCTTGGTACGGTGGTAACCGAGCGAGTAATCGACGTACTGGTGTTGTTTGGCTTGCTGGGCACTACGCTGCTGCTCGACTTCAATACCTTCTGGAGCTTCGTAACCGACAAGGTGCTGGCTGGTCGCTACGATGATCTGGCCCGTAACCGCACGCCGTTGCTGGTGGCCCTAGGTATTGCCCTGCTGCTGCTGTTAGGCCTCGGCTATGCGGTGTTCCGCAACTTGGAGCGACTGCGCCAGAACGCGCTGTTCAGCAAGGCCGTAGGCTTTGTAAAGGGCGTATTGGCTGGGGCATTCAGTATTCTGAAGCTGGAGAACAAGGGGTTGTTCCTGTTCCACACCTTCTTTACCTGGGCCGTATATTACCTCATGGACTACCTGGCTTTTTTCGCTTTTCCTGAGACCTACGATCTTGGAATGCGTGCTGGTCTGGCCGTGCTTACGTTCGGAGCCCTGGGTATGGCCGCGCCGGTAGCAGGCGGTATCGGGCCCTTCCATGTGATGGTGCAGAGTGTGCTGTTAGCCTACGGTATCAGTAAGGAGGCCGGCATTGCGTATGCGCTGGTCGTACACGGCTCCCAGACACTGCTGGTTGTGCTTATGGGCGGCATCAGCTTTGCCGCCAGTATGGTTAAATCGGGCAAAAGCCATAAGCACCGGGCACCGGTCGGTGTGGCACTAGAAACCGAAGTAGTACGGCCGCAATAGGCACCGTTCAGGGTTTAAGGATGCGAGGCCTATCGGCCGTGCTGGCATGCCAGCTTCCCAACTTATCAGCTCAAGCCATGTGGTCTAAAGATAAAATACTGAGCCGCGAAGCCCTCATAACTGCCGTAGCTGCTTGGCAGGCGGCTGGCGAGCAGGTGGTGTTTACCAATGGCTGCTTCGATCTGCTGCACCTAGGTCATGTCGACTACCTCGAAAAAGCCCGGCACCTAGGCCAACGGCTGGTGGTGGGCCTGAACACCGACGCTTCGGTTAGCCGGCTCAAGCCCGGCCGGCCGTTGCAGGACGAAGTGTCACGCGCGCGGGTTCTGGCCTCGCTTTTGTTTGTTGATGCCGTGACGCTCTTCGACGAGCAAACTCCGCTGGCCCTCATTGAAGCCGTGCAACCCAATATTCTGGTGAAGGGCGACGACTACGCCGTAAGCCAGATTGTGGGCCACGAGGCGGTGCTGGCCCGCGGTGGCCAAGTGCTGACGGTGCCGCTGGTGCCGGGTTACAGCACCACGCGCATCGTCGAGCGCATCAGCCACACGTCGTAGTGCCGGCCGGCACGAAATCCGGCGGGCCATTGTTCAACCTGCATACCTGACCTTCTTCCTTCATGTTTTCTCCTATCTACATCGTTTTGCTGGTCGCCATGGTGGTCAGCTGGCTCGTGCAGCGTCGCCTCAAAAGCAAGTTCGAGCAGTATTCCCAAGTTGGCCTCCAGAACGGCTTGTCGGGCAAACAGATTGCCGAGCTGATGCTCGCCGACAACGGCATTACCGATGTGCGCGTCATCAGCACCGAAGGCCGCCTGACCGACCACTACAACCCGGCCGACAAAACGGTGAACCTGAGCGAAGCCGTGTACGCCGAGCGTAGCGCTGCCGCTGCTGCCGTAGCCGCCCACGAGTGCGGCCACGCTGTGCAGCATGCCACGGCCTACAACATGCTGCAGTTCCGCTCGGCTATGGTGCCGGCCCTAAGCGCTGTATCGCGCTTCATGCCCATCCTGCTGATTGCGGGCGTGTTCCTGCTCAATCGTACGCCTTGGCCGCTGGGGGCCGGTGTGGTGCTGTTTTCGCTCACTACGCTGTTCGCCTTCGTTACGCTGCCCGTCGAGTTCGACGCCTCGAAGCGCGCCCTGGCTTGGATTGATAAGCGGGGCATTGTAACGCCTCAGGAGCACGCTATGGCCAAAGACGCACTGTGGTGGGCGGCCATGACCTACGTGGTGGCCGCACTCAGTTCGCTGGCTACCCTGCTGTACTACGTTAGTCTCTTTCTGGGCGGTCGTCGCAACAGTTAACGTAGCGCAACCCATTATAAAAAGCCGCTTCCGGATCTTCGGAAGCGGCTTTTTAGTTGCCAAGGCAAGCAGAGTGGCGCTGACGGCCAACTCTTTGTGCGGGTTTTGTGTTAGAACGCTACTGCCCAACGCCTGATTGCGTAATTTTGTCCGGCCGCAGCCCGCTCGTCGTGCTGGCCCAACTGTTTGATTTTCCCACCCCACCCACTTTACTGCATGGATTTCCAGCTTACTGAAGAACAACTGGCCGTACAGGCCGCTGCCCGCGACTTTGCCCAGAGCGAACTATGGGCTGGCGTAATTGAGCGCGACGAGCACCAGAAATTTCCGGCCGAGCAGATCAAAAAGATGGGCGAGCTGGGCTTTATGGGTATGATGGTGAGCCCCGAATACGGCGGCGGCGGCATGGATACCGTGAGCTACGTGCTGGCCATGGAAGAAATCAGCAAGGTGGATGCCTCGTGCTCCGTTATCATGTCGGTGAACAACTCGCTGGTATGCTGGGGCTTGGAAAAGTACGGCACTGAGGAGCAGAAGCGCAAGTACCTGCCCGGCCTGACGTCCGGCGAAATTATCGGCGCCTTTGCCCTGTCAGAGCCAGAGGCTGGCTCCGATGCAACGAGCCAGCGTACCACCGCCGAGGATATGGGCGACCATTACCTGCTCAACGGCACCAAAAACTGGATTACTAATGGTACCACCGCTTCGGTATACCTTGTAGTGGCCCAGACAAATCCCGAAGCCAAGCACCGCGGCATCAATGTGCTTATCGTTGATAAGGGCATGGAAGGTTTTGTAACCAGCCCCAAGGAAAACAAGCTCGGTATCCGTGGTTCCGATACCTGCTCGCTGCAGTTTACCGATGTGAAGGTTCCGAAGGAAAACCGCATCGGCGACGACGGCTTCGGCTTTAAGTTCGCTATGCAGGTGCTGGCTGGCGGCCGCATTGGTATTGCTGCCCAGGCTCTGGGTATTGCTTCCGGTGCCTACGAACTGTCGTTGAAGTACGCCCAGGAGCGCAAGGCGTTCGGCGTGCCGATTTCGCAGCATCAGGCCATCCAGTTCAAGCTGGCCGATATGGCTACCAACATCGATGCCGCTCGTCTACTGTGCCTACAGTCGGCCCACGATAAAGATGCCCACCAGGACTACGCCAAGTCGGGCGCTATGGCCAAGCTGTTTGCTTCGAAGGTTGCTATGGACACAGCTGTAGAGGCCGTTCAGATTCATGGCGGCTATGGTTTCGTGAAAGAATACCACGTGGAGCGGATGATGCGCGACGCCAAAATCACCCAGATTTATGAGGGAACCTCTGAGATTCAGAAAATTGTAATCTCTAGGGAAATTCTCAAATAGAAACAGAATTGCCTATTATTCAGAAGTATTGCACAAAACCCAGCCAGTAAATGGCTGGGTTTTGTGTTTTTGTGAATTTTTATATGTTATTTTGCATTTGTTAAACCAGAGGTGCTATAATCTGGTTTACTACTCTCAAATTTCTCGCCCTACCTACCGATGGAAGATTATAATAAAGTAATAGAGTCTTTGGGTGTCCGGTACATCAAAGCAAAAAACCTGGTGCTGCAGCAGCCCTTTACGGTGCGCAACTCCTACGATGTGGGCAACAACCTGATTCTGCTCCATAAGGGCCACGTTTCGTTTGGCGATGAAAGCCACGCGGTGGAGGAGGGCGAAATGCTCTTCATCCCCGGCGGCCGTGCCACCAAGGTCACGTATGGCCACGACCCCAGCAAGAGCATTACCAACGACGACCTGATCACCAACAAGGACAAGTTTTTTCACTCCAACTCCGACCTCGACCTGATCGGGGATGCCGAGGAGAGCCACTCGTTTGTGAGCTTTGAGGCCAAGGTGTTCGATTCGGTGAATTTCTTTGCCTCGCTCGATGTGCCGGCCTTCCTCATTACCGACAATTCCAAGCTGGCCAATCTTATCATTAAGGTGGTAGAGGAGAGCCTGCAGGAGCTACCCGGCCGCGAGCGGCTTATCACGATTTACACCGAGAACATCGTGGTGGAAATCGTGCGCTACATCCTCAAAAACAAGATGTTTGTGGAGCAGTTGGCCACCAACAGCACGTACTTCAAGGATCCGCGCCTCATCGACCTGTTCAACTACATCAAGGAGAACATCGGCGGCGACCTGTCGAACAAGGTTCTATCGGGCGTAGCCAACGTGAGTGAGGATTATGTGGGCCAGTACTTCAAGATGCTCACCGGCATCAACCCGCAGGACTACATCGAATACCAGCGCATGGAGCGCGCCGTGTTCCTGCTCCGGACCACTAAAAAGAGCATCCGCGACATCGGTAAGGAAGTGGGCTACAAAGACACCGCGTACTTCTGCCGCCGCTTCAAGATGATGTTCGGCATTCCGGCCGGCAAAATGCGTCGTCGCGAATCGGCCATGAACATCTAATCACAGATGTTGCAGATGGTCGGATGCCTCAGATGCAGGTGTCAGCAAGAGTAGCAGAAAAGGAGAGAGCCCGGCCAATCTGGCCGGGCTCTCTCCTTTTCTGCTAAAGGAATGTACGTAGTAGTA
>NZ_JABKAU010000014.1 GCF_013377885.1 Hymenobacter lapidiphilus | reverse complement strand
TAAGTCAAGAGAAAGTCAGCTTGCCGCTTGTGGCTGGTAGCTTGAAGCTACCAAAATCCTACTTCTTCGTAATCCGGAACTCGACGCGGCGGTTGAGTTTGCGGGTTTCCTCCTGGTCGTTGCTGGCAACTGGCTTGCCGCCGCCGAAGCCTTCGGTACTGATGCGGCTTCCGTTGATACCTTTCTGCACCAGGTATTTCTTCACCTCATTCACGCGGTCGAGGCTCAACTTCACGTTCAGCTGCGGCTCGCCCTGGTTGTCGGTATGGCCCTCCAACCGGATTTCAATCTGCGGGTATTCCTTCAGAATAGCTACCAGACGCAGCAGCTCGGGGTAGGAATTCTCGCGCAGGTAGTACTTGCTTTGGGTGAAGAAGATGTTGTTGAGCTTGATGGTCTGGCCCACTGCAAAAGGCACCAGGTACAGGTCCTGGGTTACCTCCGAATACTTCTGGCGGTCGGTTACATCGAGGTTGTCCGACTCGGCCAAGTAGTCCTTGGCATCGGCGCGGTATCCGTACTGCGTGCCCGAGGGCAGCACAATGGTGTAGGAGCCGTCGATGGGGCTGGTTTCGGCCACCCCGATTTCCTCGCCCGTTAGCAGGTTTTCGTAGCGGATGGTGGCTGCCACCGGCTTCTTGGAGCTGGCATCGAGTACCCGGCCGCGCACCAGCGTCACTACTTCGGGCCGGAAAGTAGGCTTGAGCGAGATGCGGAAAATATCCTTGGAGTTGCCGATGCCGTTGCGGGCCGACACCAGGTATGCATCCTCGCCGGCCGCCGACACCGTGTAGTAGGCATCAAAGTCGGGCGAGTTGACGGTCGCGCCCAGGTTGCGGGGCTTGGTCCAGTTGGTCCAGGAGTCGTCGAGGCGCTTGGAGTAGAAAATGTCACTCTTGCCGTAGCCGCCGCGGCCTTCCGAGGCGAAGTACAGCGTCTTGCCATCGGAAGCCAGGAAAGGAGCAAAATCGGCTTTCTTGGTGTTGATGTTGGCACCCAGGTTGCGTGGGCGGCTCCAGCTTTTGTTGTCTTTATTGATGAAGCTCACGTACAGATCCTGCTCACCCTGCCCGTCTTTGCGGTCCACAGCCATCAGCATTACTTTGCCCGAAGTAGCCAGAAAGAAGTCTACGTTCTCAGCATCGTCGTTGTAGTAATCCTCAATTTCGACTTTCACGGGCTTGCTCCAGCCCGTAGCCGTGCGCCGGCTCATGCTGGGGCCCTTGGGCACAATGGTCCCGTCAGGCTCATACACGCCAATAACCAGCATCTGCTGGCCGTTGGCCGATACCGAGGCCACGCCGTTGGGGTCGCGGGGGGTGTTGATGGGGCTGCCGATGTTTTTGGCCGGGTTCCAGGCTTTCTTTTCGGCGTTGCCCAGCGTGCTGAACCACACGTCCTGCACGTCGTTGGAACCTCCGCTGTTCTGCGGACTCTCCTGGCGGGCAAAAAACAGCGTGCGGCCGTCAGGAGAGATAACTGGGTGGGTATCAACGTACTTGGAGTTGACGTTGGGCCCCAGGTTCACCATGGCCGAGTCGAAGCTCACGCCACTTTCCTCATTCTTGAACTCCTTCTTCACCATCGTGTCCACCACATCGGCCACGCCAATGGCATCAATCTGATTGACGCCGTTCACGGCCTTGGTGTTCATCGTAACCACCACGCCAATGGTACGGTAGGTGGCCGCCGCAAAGGTTGCCTGCAGGGTGCGGAACTGCTCGGGAATGGGGCCGGGCGAGTCGTTTTTGTACACCTCGTGCTTGCCGCCGCGCGTATCAACCAGTTCAATGCGGGTAATGGAGCCAGGGTTGAAGTTCTCGACCACCGAAACCTGCCGGGCAATAACCGATTTGCTGAAGCGCACTTCAATCGATTCGCTGCTGCCTGTTTTTTTCGGAATCCAGGCCTCATTGCTGGCTTGGCCCAGGGGCGTTGCGTTGGGCTCGCCCAGTACCTTTTCGGGCGAGAATGGCTCCTTGCCGTCTGCTTTCTGCGACGAAACCGCTACTACTTTCGCTGCCCATACGGCGTGCTGCGCCTGAGCCAGGCCGCTACAGCTCAGCAACAGGCCCCCCAGAAGTAGTATTGTGTTACTGTTCATAATCGAGCGCAAGTCAAAGTCGGAACCGGCCCCTATAGTAGAGGTACGGGCTGCTTACAGAATTCAGGATTTTTACAAGACGCCAGAAAGGCGTTGGAAGTTTCGCCCGTGTCGGTAAGCAGGCCCAAAGATACTGCTTCCTCGTGCGCGGGGGCCTTTAGCCCCGTGAAAATGCAAAATCAAGTTCAATTATTGGCTCCACTGCTGACTGATGCCTCATTTTCTATCGGTTGCAGCTAACTGCCCGGCTCTAAGAAACAGCGCCCGGCTGCAGCCCTTGGTCCAGCAGAAGTCGTAAAAACAGGGTCTGGCCGACTGCCGCTCTACTCCGTTGCTTACGCTGTAATAGCAGCCGGTTTTGAGTAACTTGCAGCCCCAATACTGGTCTCTTCTTTCAATCATCTTTACTTGTATGGAAGCGCAACTGCTCAACGAAATCCCATCCCTCGACCTGGCCGATTTCCGCTCCGGCGACCCCGAGCGTAAGGCCCGGTTTGTTCAACAGCTAGGCCAGGCGTATCAGAGCATCGGCTTTGTGGCCCTCAAAAACCACGGCCTCAGCAACGAGCAGACCGATAAGCTCTATTCCGACGTAAAAGCCTTCTTCTCGCTGCCCGACGATGTGAAGCAGCAATACGAAAAGCCGGAGCTGGCCGGCCAGCGCGGCTACGTAAGCAAGGGCAAGGAGCACGCCAAGGGCCGCAACACCGGCGACCTGAAGGAATTTTACCACGTAGGCCAGGAAGTAGACGACGCCAACGACCCCATCGGGGCCGAGTACCCGGACAACATCTGGCCTTCGGAAGTAGATAGCTTTGCCGATACCTCGCTGCTGACTTACCGTACCCTCGAATCGGCCGGCAAAGACGTGCTACGGGCCATTGCCCTGTACCTGGAGCTGCCCGAGAACTACTTCGACGATAAGGTGCGCAACGGCAACTCCATCCTGCGCCCCATCCACTACTACCCCATCGAAAACCCCGATGAGGTGCCGGCCGATGCCGTACGCGCCGCCGAGCACGGCGACATTAACCTGATTACGCTGCTGATGGGTGCCTCGGCCGATGGCCTGCAGGTGAAGCGTCGCGATGGTAAGTGGATTGCCATTACGGCCCTGCCCGACCAGATTGTGGTGAACGTGGGCGACATGCTCCAGCGCCTGACAAACGGCGTACTCACCAGCACCATTCACCGCGTGGTAAACCCGCCCCGCGAGAAGATGAACTCGTCGCGCTACAGCGTGCCGTTCTTCATGCACCCGCGCTCCGAAATGAGCCTGGCGGCCCTGGAAACCTGCGTAACAGCCGAAAATCCTAAGAAGGAGGCTGATATTACGGCCGGCGAATTTCTGAATGAGCGCCTGATTGAGTTGGGCCTGAAGAAGAAATAAGCGTAGCAGCACAGCTGTAAAGAGCGGACGGGATGAGTGGCGTAAGGTCGTACGACCTTACGCCACTCATCCCGTCCGCTTGTGCAGGCAGCCGCATTTTGCCACCGTTGGCGCCGCCTTTTGAACCGCTTGGCTTTCTCAAGCTGCGCTACATTTGCAAGAAGGCGTATCTTGGTCGGCCTTCACTCATGCCCCGCGCCCTTTTCTTTTGAACGCGCCCACCCCCGACGATAAGAAGCTGGCTTCGCCGCCGGAGTGCCGCCGGCAGGTGAAGCGCGGGCGCAACCTCATCTTTCTCAAGGATGTGGCCTCGCTGGGCCTCACCGCTTTTGGCGGCCCCCAGGCCCACGTGGCCATGATGCTGCGCCTGCTGGTAGACAAGCGCCGTTACCTGACGGCCCCCGAGTTGCTGGAACTCATGGCCCTGTGCCAGATTCTGCCCGGGCCCTCTTCTACGCAAACCATTACGGCCATCGGCTTCCGGCTCGGTGGCCCCAACCTGGCCTATCTCACGCTGCTGGTCTGGATGCTGCCAGCCGTGTGTATCATGACGGTGGCGGGCCTGTCGGTGAGTTACCTCGATAAAGAGCTGGTGATGCGGCTGGTACAGTACGTGCAGCCGGTGGCCGTGGGCTTTGTGGCCTATTCGGCTTACACCATTGCCCGGAAGGTTATTCATACCAAAACCGCCGTGGGGCTGCTGGTGCTGTCGGCCCTGCTGGTGTACGCCGTGCAGGTGCCCTGGCTGATGCCCATCCTGCTACTGGCCGGGGGCCTGATTACCACCTTCCGCTACCGCAAAATGCCCCGGCAGGAAAAACAGCCCATGCAGATTGAGTGGGCCAACTTCGTGCTCTGGCTGGGGGTGTTGATTGGGGCCGCCGTGCTGGGCCAGTACACGCAACTGCTGCCGGTGCGCCTGTTCGAGAACTTCTACCGCAACGGTAGCCTCGTGTTTGGGGGGGGGCAGGTGCTGGCCCCGTTGCTATACACCGAGTTCGTCGAGTTCAAAGGGTATCTCACCTCCGAAGAGTTTTTGTCGGGCCTTGGCTTGGTACAGGCGCTTCCGGGACCCAACTTCTCGTTTGCCGCCTACATTGGGGCGCTGGCCATGCGCGGCGAAGGCAGCGGCCTGAGTGGGCAATTGCTGGGCGCACTGGTGGGCGCGGCGGGTATTTTCATGCCCGGTACGCTGCTCATCTTCTTCCTGATTCGCTTCTGGGACCAGCTCAAGCGTTTCCGGGTGGTGAAAGCCTCGCTCGAAGGCATCAACGCTGTGTCGGCGGGCTTTGTGTGGGCCGCTACCTTCCTGCTCTACCACCCGCTGCCCGATACAACGGTTAACCTGGGCCTTATCGGCGCCACTTTTCTACTGCTGCTCTGGGATAGAGTGCCAGCCTACATCATTGTGGGGGTGGCGCTGGCAGCTGGGCTGGTTGTTTAAATAGGGTGTTGAGTTGCTGCTGGCCCGCATTTTGTGGTCGTACAGACTACAGGCGCACACATCCTCTACCTGCATACAGGTAAGTATGGATTGCCTTAGGCCCGATTCAACATATAAGGCTGCCGACCGTATTTAATTCAATAGCTTTAACTGAATGACTCCTCGATTTATCGGGGTGTTTTTTTATAGGTCTAACAGTCAGTCGTATTTGTATATGCACATATAGGTTTTAGCCTTTTCGAAAACCTCTCTACCTTTACTCCCTGATTCCACCATTTCCCACCGCATGGACCAGTACTCCTATATCGCCAATGCCAATGGCGAGTTCATCGACCAGCTCTATCAATCGTATAAGAACGACCCTGAATCGGTTGATTTCGGCTGGCAGAAGTTTTTTGAGGGTTTCGACTTCTCGCAGCAGTTCCCCGAAGGCGACCTGCCCCAAGCCGATGGCGAAGGCGTACTGGCTACCCCGGCCAGCACCAATAATGCTCCGCGCATCCGCTCCGTCGACCGCGAGTCGGGGGATAAGCAGACGCAGGTGCGCAATCTGATTTATGCTTACCGCAGCCGGGGCCATTTGGTAGCTAACACCAACCCGGTACGGGAGCGTAAAAACCGCCATGCCCACCTGCAACTGGCCGATTTCGGCCTGAGCGACGCCGACCTGGATACGGTGTTCAGCAGTGGTAACGTGATTGTCGGGCTGGATGATAACGCCACGCTCCGCCAGATTGTAGATGCGCTGCAGAAGATTTACACCCGCACCATCGGCTTCGAGTACACCTACATCCGCGACCCGAAAGTGCTCGACTGGTTCCGCGACAAGGTGGAGCGCGAGTCGCTGAGCTTCAAGCCCAGCAAGGAGTACAAGAAGCGGATTCTGAGCAAGCTCAACGAGGCTGTAGTGTTCGAGAACTTCCTGCATACCAAGTTTCTGGGGCAGAAGCGCTTCTCGCTTGAAGGCGGTGAAACCACCATTCCGGCCCTCGACGCCATCATCCGCAAGGGGGCCGAGCTGGGCGTGGAGGAAGTGATGATTGGCATGGCCCACCGCGGCCGGCTGAACGTGCTGGCCAACATCATGGGCAAAACCTACGAGCAGATTTTCTCGGAGTTCCAGGGTACGGCCGTGCCCGACCTGACCATGGGCGATGGCGACGTGAAGTACCACATGGGCTTCAGCAGCCAGGTGGAAGTGGATGGCCGCTCGGTGAACCTCAAGCTGGCACCCAACCCCTCGCACCTCGAAGCCGTGAATCCGGTGGTGGAAGGCTTCGTGCGGGCTAAAATTGACCATGCTTATGGCAACGACCTCAACAAGGTGCTGCCCATTCTCATCCACGGCGACGCGGCCGTTTCGGGCCAGGGCATCGGCTACGAGCTGACGCAGATGTCGCAGCTGGAGGGCTACCGCACGGGCGGCACGGTGCATTTCGTCATCAACAACCAAGTGGGCTTTACCACCGATTTTGAGGATGGCCGCTCCTCGATTTACAGCACCGACCTGGCCAAGATTATCGATGCGCCGGTGCTACACGTGAACGGCGACGACCCCGAGGCCGTGGTGTTTGCCGTGCAGCTGGCCACCGAGTACCGCCAGGAGTTCCATGCCGATATCTTTATTGATATGGTGTGCTACCGCCGCCACGGCCACAACGAGTCCGACGAGCCCAAGTTTACCCAGCCCACGCTCTACAACCTCATCAGCAAGCACCAGAACCCGCGCGAGGTGTACAACGCCGCGCTGGTAGCCCGCGGCGACATTGACGCCGAGTTGGCCGATGAGCTCGACAAGGAGTTCCGCGACACGCTGCAGGCCCGCCTGGATCTGGTGAAGCAGCAGGCGCTGCCCTACCAATATCAGCCCCTGGAAAACGAGTGGCGCAGCCTGCGCCGCAGCACCTCTGCCGATTTCGCGCAAAGCCCCGAAACCGGTATCAGCGAGGAAGCCCTGGCCAAGGTGGGCACCGCCCTGACCAAGCTGCCCGAGGGCTTCCGGCCGCTCAAGCAGATTGATAAGCTGATGGAGGAGCGCCGCAAGATGTTCTTCGAAACCCGCGTGCTAAACTGGGCGGCCGCCGAGCTGCTGGCTTACGGCTCATTGCTGCTCGATAAGCGCATTGTGCGCGTAAGCGGCCAGGATGTGCAGCGTGGCACGTTCTCGCACCGCCACGCCGTGCTACACGACGCCGAAACGTCGGCTCCCTACAACTCGCTCAACCACATTGCCGAAGGCCAGGAAACCCTGCGCATCTACAACTCGCTGCTAAGCGAATATGCGGTGCTGGGTTTTGAGTTCGGCTATGCCATGGCCAACCCCACGGCCCTGGTAGTGTGGGAGGCCCAGTTCGGCGACTTTGCCAACGGTGCCCAGACTATGATTGACCAGTTCATTGTGAGCTCGGAAAGCAAGTGGCAGCGCATGAATGGCCTCGTGATGCTGCTGCCCCACGGCTACGAGGGCCAGGGCCCCGAGCACTCCAACGCCCGCCCCGAGCGGTTCCTGCAGCTGGCGGCCGAAAACAACATCGTCGTAGCCAATCTCACCACGCCGGCTAACTTCTTCCACGCCCTGCGCCGGCAGCTGACCTGGGAGTTCCGCAAGCCGCTCGTCGTTATGTCGCCTAAGTCGATGCTGCGCAACCCGCTGTGCGTGTCGCCGGTGGAGGATTTCACCAGCGGCCGTTTCCGCGAGGTGCTCGGCGACGACTACGCCGAGGCCAAAAAGGTGAAGCGTGTGCTGCTGTGCTCGGGTAAGGTGTACTTCGATTTGCTCGATGAGCAGCAGCAGTCGGGGCGCCGCGACGTGGCCCTAGTGCGCCTGGAGCAGCTGCACCCCTTCCCGCAACAGCAGCTGAGTGCCGAGTTGGCCAAGTACCCCAAAGCCAAGGTGTACTGGGTACAGGAGGAGCCCGAGAACATGGGCTATTGGAACTACCTGCTGCGCTTTATGCGTCGCGAGCTGGAAGACGTGATTTCGCGCAAGCCCTCGGCTTCGCCGGCCACCGGCTACAATAAGGTGCACGTCAAGGAGCAGAAAGACATTGTAGGCCGCGCCTTCGACAAGCCCGCCGATGCCGTTGCCGACGACGTAATCGAAGAAACCAACGCTATTGCCAAAAAGCAGGACTAGCTACTTTGAGCGTTTAGCTGATGGCTAGTGGCTGTTAGCTTATGCTCAAAAGCTGCTGCTTTGCTCAACTATTCTCTCCCGAAACCCTTCAAATCCCCCACCTATGGGTCTGGAAATTAAAATCCCCGCCGTTGGCGAATCCATCACCGAAGTAACCATTGCCAAGTGGCTGAAAGCTGATGGCGACACGGTAGAGCGCGATGAAATCATTGCCGAGCTGGAGTCGGACAAGGCCACGTTTGAGCTGCCTGCCGAAACCGCCGGTGTGCTCCGTATTAAGGTAGCGGAGGGCGAAACTATTGACATTGGTGTGACCATTGCCGAAATCGACGGCGACGGCGCTGCGGCTCCCAAAGCGGCCCCGGCTGCTGCGGCCAACGCCACCGACCCCATCACGAAGGGCGAAGAAAACCCCCAGGCCAGCGACCAGGCCGGCTACGGCGGCAAGCCCGAGGGCGGCGCGGCCGCTACCGGTACTACCGGGCAGGCAGGCGGCGGCGCAACCGTTGAGATGACCATTCCGGCTGTGGGCGAATCCATTACCGAAGTAACCGTGGCCAAGTGGCTGAAAGCCGACGGCGACACGGTGGAGCGCGACGAAATCATTGCCGAGTTGGAGTCGGATAAGGCCACGTTTGAGCTGCCTGCTGAGGCGGCCGGCACGCTGCGCCACGCGGCTCAGGAAGGCGAAACCATCAGCATAGGGGCTACTATTGCCCGCATTGAAGGCGGTAGCGGCGCCAGCGCTGCTCCAAAGGCAGACGCTCCGAAAGCGGCGGCAGCTACGGCGGCTCCCGCGACCAACGCGGCAGCTGGCACCGGCAGCAACTCCTACGCTACGGGTACGCCTTCACCGGCGGCCGGTAAAATTCTGGGTGAGAAAGGTATCAACGCTGCCGACGTGTCGGGCACTGGCCGCGACGGTCGCATCACGAAGGAAGATGCCCAGAACGCTTCGGCTAGGCCTGCTGCCCCGGCTGCTGCGGCCCCGAAAGCTGCACCAGCTCCGGCCGGCAACAGCGCGCCGGCCGCAGGTACCGAGCCCACCGGCAACCGCAACGTGCGCCGCGAGCGGATGAGTAACCTGCGCAAGACGGTGGCCCGCCGCCTGGTAACGGTGAAAAACGAAACGGCCATGCTCACCACCTTCAACGAGGTGAACATGCAGCCCATCATGGACCTGCGCACCAAGTTCAAGGATAAGTTCAAGGAGAAAAACGGTGTGGGTCTCGGCTTCATGTCGTTCTTCACCAAGGCTGTGTGCGTGGCCCTCCAGGAGTGGCCGAGCGTAAACGCGCAGATTGATGGTACCGACATCGTGTACAACGACTTCTGCGACATCAGCATTGCCGTATCGGCCCCGAAAGGGCTGGTGGTGCCGGTTATCCGCAACGCCGAGGCGCTGAGCTTCGAGGGCATCGAGAAGGAAGTGGTGCGGCTGGCTACGCTGGCCCGCGACAACAAGCTCACGCTGGAACAGATGACCGGCGGCACGTTTACCCTCACCAACGGCGGTGTGTTCGGCTCGATGATGAGCACGCCTATCATCAACGCCCCGCAGTCGGCCATTCTGGGTATGCACAACATCATCCAGCGCCCCATTGCCGAGAACGGCCAGGTGGTTATCCGCCCGATGATGTACCTGGCTCTGAGCTACGACCACCGCATCATCGACGGCCGCGAGTCGGTGTCGTTCCTGGTGCGCGTGAAAGAGCTGCTCGAAGACCCGGCCCGTTTGCTGCTGGGCGTATAAATTCTTTGTTGCATAAAAGCAAAAAGCCGGTTTCCACCCAGTGGAAGCCGGCTTTTTGCTTTGCTGACTGACGCCATAACCGGATTAAAATCAACTTAAAGGTGCTGCTGCCAGTAAAGCCTTTTACTATTCATTCACCCTACTTAAACGCCTTGCATGGAAACTCAAACCTTACTCTATTGGCTTTACGTGGCCTTAATGGTGGGCGGCGCGCTGCTGTTCTGGATCTGGAGCCGCGACCCTAAAAATGTGCCGCAGTATGAGTACAGCCTTGCCATGCTGATTCCTATCTGGTCGGCGCTGGCGTACACGGGTATGGCGCTGGGCCAGGGCTCGGTTGAGGTAGCCGGCCAGACCACGTATTACGCCCGGTACCTGGACTGGGTGGTGAGTACCCCGCTGCTGCTGCTGGCGCTGGGCTTCACGGCTATGTTCTACACGCCCAAGCACGAGCGGAGCATCACGCTGCTTTTTGGCTTGGTAGCTGCCGACGTGGTGATGATTCTGTGCGGTCTGCTGGCTGATTTATCGGAGAGCAGCACTGCCCGCCTGACGTGGTTTTTGTGCGGAGTTGGGGCATTTGTAGCGGTGCTCTACCTACTGTGGGTGCCGTTGCGCAAGTTGGCGGCCAACTCCGATGTCGAGCTGGGAAGCATCTACAACAAGCTGTTGAGCTTTCTGACTGTTCTCTGGATTGCCTACCCCACTATCTGGGCGCTGGGGCCATCGGGCCTGTTCCTGTTCGGCCAGACCATCGAAACGCTATTGTTTGTGGTCGTGCCTTTCCTCTCGAAGGTAGGATTCAGTATTCTGGACCTGAGCTACCTGCGCGACCTGGCATCGCGCCGGCCTCCCAAACACCATAAGGCTCCGGTAGCAGTCTAAGCGCTCCGGCGCGGTTGACGCAAGAAGTTAAAAGGCGAGGGCCCCGGTACTTTGGTACCGGGGCCCTCGCCTTTTTAGCTGAAAATGTAAGCTGCCATCAGCTGTTGCCGCAGCACTGGCTGGTGGCCAGAAGCGGTAAAGGGGACTAATCGACGGGTAGCTCGCGGCTGCGTATGGCTTTAAGGCGCGTAACCATTTGGCCAGCCAGCTGCTTGGCCTGCTCGGCCTTGGAGCCGGCAAAATACTCCTCGACAGTGGACGAAAACAGCTGCAGCCAGTGCTCGATGTGAGCCCCGCCGCGCGGCAGTGCTACCTGCTCGGGCAGTGCCTCGCCCTCGGGCGTACCGGCCCCGAGCAGCGAGCAGCTCCAGTAGCGGTATTGCGACGTGAGGTAGTGGGGCCAGTGGATACGGGCGGCGGCGGCGAAACTGGCTCCCAGCAGCGTGTCGTGGGTGGCCTTGTAGCAAAGCGAATCGACGAGCGTTTTGATGTCGCCTTCGGTGCAAATGTCGGGGCGGGTAGCAGACGTTTTCATAGGCCGGAAAGTGAGAACGGGTGGGGTTGCTAGTACGTAGCGAATTTACGCAGGTTGCGTGTCATTCGCTACAAAAACCGGCATCGTTCCTTTCTTTCCTTTTTTAATGTAATTGACAGCTGGTGCTACGCTGCAGCAGGGCTTTTGAGCACCCGATAATCCTAAGTGGTTAAACGCAAGCGCCTGACTGGCAGCTTGTCCGGGTGATGGGGGCTACTGTCCGGCTTCAGGCCAGCTTGCGGGGCTGGCGCTGCTTGCCGCCCAGCACTACCAAGGCCACAGCGGCCACAATCAGGGCCGCGCCGCCCAGCATGCCGGTGTTCAGGGTTTCGCCTGCAAACAGCCAGCCCAGCAGCAGCGCCACCACCGGATTGACGAAGGCGTAGGTGCCGGCCAGCGTCGGCTCGACTACTTTCAGCAGCCACACATAGGCCGAGAGGGCAATGATGGAGCCGAATACAACCAGATACGCCAGGGCCCCCCAAATTTTGAGCGGCACCTCATCAACGTGGAAAGACGAGGCCTCGCCATGTAGCAGCCCGATAATCGACAGGTAAAAGCCCCCGCACAGCATCTGCATGCCCACGCCCACAAAGGGTGAGCCCCCGATGGGTTTCTGGCGGGAGTAGAGCGACCCCACGGCCCACATAAACGAGCCTACCAGTACCGCGCCGATGCCGAGCAGGGCGTGGCCGGGAATCAGGACCGGGGCGGTGCTGTCGGTTTTGAGCAGCAGCAGCAGCCCGACCACGCCCAGCACGAGGCCCAGCAGCACCTTAGCGTTGGGCCGGGCTGTGAGGCCGGACGCCCAGCCCAGGAGTGCCAGGTACATGGGTACCGCGGCCACCAGCAGGGCCGTCATGCCCGACGGAATGTACTGCTGCGCGAAGGTGGTACCGCCATTGCCGAACACCGGCAGGCATATGCCCATGATGGCCGCCCGCCACCAGTCTTGCCGCGAAGGAGCGGGCGAGCCGCTGAGCCGCAGAGCGCCATAAAGCAGCGTGCCTGCCAGCAGGTAGCGCATGGCCGAGAGCAGGAACGGCGGCCAGATGCCCAGCGCAATTTTGGTAGCCAGGTAAGTGGAGCCCCAGATGAGATACAACGCCAGCAGCGCCAACAGAATAAGCGAACGGGAAGCGGTGGGCGCGGAAGCCGGCATAGCACGAAGGAAAATATGCGCAAAACTACGGCCCTTTTGGCTGGCGGCGGCCTGCTAAACAGGGCCGGCACCGTATTTTGCGCCCCGGTGTCCGCGCAACGTCGTGCGCTTGGCCGGGTCTGTAGCCCCAGCCGTTTGATTCTTCATTCCAGAAGATTGGGTGGCTAAAAAACGGTGTAGAGACGCAATCCTTTGCGTCTCGTCGTTGCTGACATTGACCATTGCGTTCTGCCATTCATAGAAGGGCCGTAATAGTTGGCGGTTCGTCGTTGCTGACCTTTGCTATACCGTCGTTAACCGACGAGGCGCAAAGGGTTGCGTCTCTACACCGTCCTGGCTGCTCCTACAAACCTCTCTGCCTCATGCTGCGTCTGCTGTTTCTATTTACTCTTCTGCTGCTGAGCGCCGCTGCTCCGGCTGCTCGGGCCCAGCTGCTGCAGGTAGGTGCCGAGCCAGCCGGTTTCAGCCGCGCCGACTCGTTGCGGGGCAACTACAACTCGCCGCTGCGGAGCTGTTACGACATCAGCTACTACCACCTCGATGTGCGGCTCGATGTGGCCGGGCGGGCTATCCGGGGCTCCAACGAGTTCCGGCTTACGGCCACCCGCGACTTCACGCAGCTGCAGTTCGACTTGTTTGCCAACCTGGCCGTGGAGAAGGTGGAGTACCAGGGCCGGGAGCTGCCGTTTACCCGCGAGTTCAACGCGGTGTTCGTCACGTTTCCCGCGCCCATCCGGCAGGGCCAGCAGGCCAGCTTCACGGTGTACTATGGCGGCCAGCCGACGGTAGCTAAGAACGCACCCTGGGACGGCGGGTTGGTGTTTGCCGAACATGGCGCGGGTCAGCCCTGGGTAGCTACCGCGTGCCAGGGCGTGGGCGCCAGCATCTGGTGGCCCTGCAAAGACCAGCAGGCCGACGAACCCGACTCCATGCTCATCAGCGTAACCGTGCCTAAGGGCCTGACCAACGTATCCAACGGCCGCCTGCGCCGCACCACTAAGCTTAAGGGAGGCGCCACCCGTTTCGACTGGTTCGTGAGCAACCCCATCAACAACTACAACGTGGCCCTGAACGTGGCCAACTACGCGCACTTTCAGGATACCTACGCCGGTGAGAAAGGCCCGCTGACGCTCGACTATTGGGTGCTGCCCGAGAATCTGGCCAAGGCCAAAAAGCAGTTCGGCGAGAACGTGAAGCCCATGCTCAAGAGTATGGAATACTGGTTCGGTCCCTACCCGTTTTATGAGGACGGCTACAAGCTGGTAGAAACGCCCCACTTGGGCATGGAGCACCAGAGCGCCGTGGCCTATGGCAACGAATACAAAAACGGCTACCGCGGCCTCGACCGCTCGGGCACCGGCTGGGGGCTGAAGTGGGACTTCATCATCATCCACGAAAGCGGCCACGAGTGGTTCGGCAACAACATCACGACCAAAGACATTGCCGATATGTGGGTGCACGAGGCCTTCACGACCTACTCGGAGGCGCTGTTTGTGGAAAGCCAGTTTGGCAAGGATGCCGCCCGCCAGTACATCCACGGCCAGCGCCGCAACATCCGCAACGACGGCCCCATCATCGGGCCCTACGGCGTGAATGAGGAGGGCTCGTCGGATATGTACGACAAGGGCAGCAACCTGCTCCACCTCATCCGCACCAGCTACGTGCCCGACGATGCGAAGTGGCGCGAGCTGCTGCGGGGCCTGGGCCGCACCTTCTACCACCAGACCGTGACCACCAAGCAGATAGTTGATTACTTCAACCAGCAAACCGGCCAGAACCTGACGCCCGTTTTCGATCAGTACCTGCGCCACACCGGTCTGCCGGTGCTGGAGGTTCGTTTCCCGGCCACCGGCCCGCCGATGGCCCGCTGGATTGCCGCCACTCCCGATTTTGAGCTGCCCGCCCGCTTGCGGGTAAAGGGCAATGCCGGTTTCGTCGCGCTGCCCCTGACCACGACTTTTCAAGCGGTAAACCTGCCGGGGCTGACCCGGGAGAACCTGGAGGTGGACACCGAGAACTGCTATATCGGGGTGCTGGTAGAGTAGGAGAGTGAATGAAGAAAGCACATGTCATGCTGAGCGAAGGCGCAGCCGGAGTCGAAGCATCTCTACCACAGTGCTAATCCTGTCGATTGCAACGAAGCGGTAGAGATGCTTCGACTACGCTCCGCTTCGCTCAGCATGACACGTGCTTTTACTCCTGCTC
The DNA here is from genome assembly GCF_013377885.1 of Hymenobacter lapidiphilus. Lineage (GTDB taxonomy): Bacteria > Bacteroidota > Bacteroidia > Cytophagales > Hymenobacteraceae > Hymenobacter > Hymenobacter lapidiphilus. The sequence continues at coordinate 100,290 of NZ_JABKAU010000014.1, read as the reverse complement.
CCTCATTCCCCCACTCCCTCATTCCCCGCCGCAACCGCTACCTTTGCTCCCAGTTGATTTCCACCGACATTTCCTGATTATGAATCAATACGACGTTACCGTCATCGGTTCGGGGCCGGGCGGCTATGTGGCCGCTATCCGTTGCGCCCAGCTGGGCCTCAAAACCGCCCTTATCGAGAAGTACGACACGCTGGGCGGCACCTGCCTCAACGTGGGCTGCATCCCCAGCAAGGCCCTGCTCGACAGCACCGAGCACTACCACAACGCCCACAGCGTATTCCAGGAGCATGGGATAGAGGTGAGCGATTTGCGGGTGAACATGCCCCAGATGATTGACCGCAAAACGGGCGTGGTGAAGGCCAACACCGAGGGCATCGTGTACCTGATGAAGAAGAATAAAATCGACGTCATCCACGGTATGGGCTCGTTCGTCGATAAAACGCACATCAAAGTCGTGCCCACCAACGGCGGCGAGGAGCAGCAGCTAGAGACCAAGAACGTCATCATTGCCAGCGGCTCGAAGCCCACGGTGCTGCCCTTCATCAGCCAGGACAAGGAGCGCATCATCACCAGCACCGAGGCCCTCAACATCCGCGAAGTGCCCAAGAGCTTCATCGTGATTGGCGGCGGCGTTATCGGCCTCGAAATGGCGTCCATCTACGCCCGCCTGGGCTCGGAGGTAACCGTTATCGAGTACACCGACTCGCTGGTGCCGACCATGGACGGCAGCATCGGCAAGGAGATGAAGCGGGTGCTGAGCAAAATCGGCATCAAGTTTATGCTGGGCCACAAAGTAACCGGTGCCACCCGCGCCGGCGACGTGGTAACGGTAACCGCCACCACGCCCAAGGGCGAGGAAGTGCAGGTGGAAGGCGACTACTGCCTGGTGGCGGTGGGCCGCTCGCCCTACACGGCGGGCCTGAACCTGGAGGCCGCCGGTATCGAAATGGAGGAGCGCGGCCGCATCAAGGTCGATGCGCACCTGCAAACCAACGTGCCCGGCATCTACGCCATCGGCGACGTGGTGCGCGGTGCCATGCTGGCCCACAAGGCCGAGGAAGAGGGCGTGTTCGTGGCCGAAACCATCGTGGGCCAGAAGCCTCACATCAACTACCTGCTCATTCCGGGCGTGGTGTACACCTGGCCCGAAGCGGCCGGGGTGGGCTACACCGAAGAGCAACTCAAGGAAGAAGGCCGGGCCTACAAAACCGGCAACTTCCCCTTCCGCGCCTCGGGCCGCGCCCGCGCCTCCGGCGACCTCGACGGTTTCGTGAAGGTGCTGGCCGACAAAACGACCGACGAAATCCTGGGCGTGCACATGGTGGGCCCGCGCATCGCCGACCTGATTGCCGAAGCCGTAACGGCCATGGAGTTCCGCGCCTCGGCCGAGGACGTGGCCCGCATGAGCCACGCCCACCCCACCTACGCCGAAGCCATGAAGGAAGCCTGCCTCGCCGCCACCGAGAACCGCGCCATCCACATGTAAGGCCAACGCCTTACGGCAGTAACACAAAAGCGGCCGAAGCTCCTGGGAGCTTCGGCCGCTTTTGTGTTACTGAGCTTGTGTTATACAGATAATATTAATGCTTTTAAATCATCTAAAGAATTAAGGTTGCACGTCTTGGCCAATCTAATCCGTAGTGACTCCCATTTTAAATTGTATGTTTCTTTTCCCTTTATTTTTTTAAACCTAAATGTTAATAATGGTAGGATGTAATCTTTTGCTGATACGATTGTGATTAATGACATAATGTTTGGTGGCCATTTCTGTCTTTTTGCATATATAGACTCATTGTAAGCATCGTCTCCAATAGTATTTATAATCTCCTCTCTAATTTCCCGTATTTTATCTTCTATTTTTTGATTATCTAAAACTGTAATTCCTCGGTATTGTTTGCATAATGATCCTACTGTTGTTGATACGGTTTTAATTCCCATTTTATGTTCATGTGTTATGGAATAATGGAAAAATAGTTCTAATAATGGATTTGTGATGCTTTTAAGCCAATTTTCAAATAAAAGTTGTGTTTTTATATCTTCTTTTTTTAAAATGATATTATCATAAAGTGTCTCTATAATGCCTTCCTCGTCAAGTAAATAATTCTCTATGCAATATCTTTTTAATACGTGTAGATGTTTTAAATCTTTTCTGTTATTGTCAAATATTAAATCTAAATCTCCATCAGTAACATAAATACGCTTTCTTTTTCTGTCAATTTGGTCATTCTCGCAAGCCTTTATAAGTTCAGTCTTGCATTTGCAAGATATTATTTTTCTTATTCTCTTATTGTTAAGTAGTCTATGAAATAGAGTTTTATAGAATTCCTCATTGTTAGAATCTTCTATAAAAATATCTACGTCATTCTGTGATTTAAAAAACAAAGAGATGGTAGGAATTATTGAGCTTTTATACCTGAGCATATCCTGTTTCTTTTGTTAGGTCAACGCAATACTTTTCATTTTCAATACTTCCTATAATACTAGGGGAGTGGGTTGCCAATATAAATTGTGTATCAGGACTCGCCTCTTGAATTGTCTGTACAAATATTTCTTGCCACCCTAAATGAAGACTTAACTCAGGCTCGTCTATTATAAATATTTTTCTTTTCTCACCAAAGATTAGTTGGGCTAACATCACTATTACTTGTTTCTCGCCTGAAGAGAGTTTAAAGATGCTGTTTTGCCTTCCATCAGGAAGTTGTATCTCAATTTCGCCATTTTTCTTAATAGATAATTTTTTATTATTCTCTTCGAAATATTTATTAGCTAGCGCTTCAAATGCAATGAATTTGCGGTAATGACTCACGATTTCATTCTGTGCATCCTCGTATATAGATATAATGCTATCTATTCGTTGTAATTGAGGTATGTTTATAAACCATTGGCCTAGTTTATTCATAAAAGCTTCGGATTTCTTTCCACTTTTTTGACTTTTCTTGCTCTCATCTGCTAAGTCTTTTTGAATTTTATGTAATTTATCAAAATATGTAATTATTTTATTTTCTAAATCAGGTATCTCAAAACTTTTTGATGCTTCAATTATTTTATATTTTCTATCTAATATATTGGTATCGGTTTTTGTGCTGACTGCAGTTGATTCACTATTTTGTATTATTTCAAAAGAAGAGTTTATTATTTTATTTTTTAAAGAGCTTCCAATTTCTGATTGTATTTGAGAATATTCTAAAAAAGATTTTTTTATTAAATTTTCTATTTCTATTAAACTTTCATACAGATTGCCTTTGATATCATTTGTATAATCTCTCTCTCTCATGAAAGAGTCCATGCTTAATAAATCTATTTCAGATCCTTGGTGAATTCGTCTGTCTAATCCTAGAAATATTGGGGTAGCAATTTCTCTTATTTTCTTTACTACATCTAATTCAACAAAATGTGTTTCATAACGGGTATACCTAGTGACAATTTGCCTTACTTCAAAACGTGATACATTGCTTGGTTGAATTATGGACAAGTCCTGTACCTTTACTGTGCTCGTTGTAGATCTAATTTTATCTGTCTCGTATTTAATGCTAAGCTTTATTTTGTCAGAATCAATATGTTCTGATCTTATAGTTATTAATTCTTTGTCTAGAATGCAAGTTATTTCGGCAAAATCGTATTTGATTTGAGTCAAGTTTATCCAGCTTGGACTTAATAAGCCAAGTATTAATTTAATTGCAGTTGTTTTGCCTGAGCCGTTGATTCCAATCAAGAAAGTTAGCGTTTCATTGAAATCAATATTGAAATCTAAGTACCCGTTGACTTTTTCAGCATTAAAGCTTACGATTTTCATGATTATTTTAATTTAGTTGCAAATTGTTTTGATCAACTGTGTTTAGTCCTATTTCGTTTTGCTGAAGAAGATTATGTAGCAATGTACTTCTATCTCTTATGGTTGCCAATTATTTTACTTTAAATTAATGAATATGCTATTTGGTGCTTCTGTGCATCCGCACTGATGTGCTGAGTGAGTCATGTGCTCAGCAGCGTTGCTATACCCATAACAAAACATGCTCGCCACAAAAATGGCGGTGAGGGCGGGTTAGGATGGGAGCTTGGCCTTGTGGGCGGTGCTGCCGGCTTTGCTGGTCGTTAGCCGTGTTACTTCAGCACCTCGCGTAGCTCGCGGAGGCGGAAGCGGGGGTCGTAGGGCACGAAGTCGCGGATGATGGCGGCGTGGCCCGAACCCACCAGCACCATCACTTTGTCGTCGGCGGGCTCAGTTAGTTTCTGCACCACGGAGTACATGTAGAGGTTGCGGCGGTACCACTCCGACACCAGATAGGGGCCGGCGTAGTTGTCGACTGCGCCGGCCCGGTTGAAGATATCGAGGTACAGGCCTTTGTTGGCCGTCAGGTCGGCGGGCGTGTTGGCGTCGAGCATCAATTCCCGCAGCGTCATGGTGCTGGCTTTGCGGTTGAAGTCGTCGCCAAACTTTTTGAGGGCCGCATCGATGCGTTGCTGTATGGCCGTCTGGCCCGCCGCCCGGATGGCCTGCTGCACGCTGTCGAAGGGGAAGCTGGTGCCCTGGTAGTCGATGCCGTACACCCGGGGCAGGTTGGCCTTTTTGGCGGTCCGGAAGCCCAGTTGGAACATCTCGTTTTTGAGGAACAGATTCAGCTTTCTGGGGTCGGTGTACTTGCTGCGGATGTAGCTTTCGTATTCGCCCTTGCGGTAGTGGGCATACAGCTCGTCAAGAGTTGCCTGGTCGTTTTGCTGCCACTCCACGAATACTTTTTTCGGGCCAAACGCGGCAATCTTAGTCGCCATCATTTCCAGGTCGGCCTGGCCTTTCGGCGCTAACACGTCCACGCTGGTCACTTTCGTCAGGTCCAGCCCCGGGTTATCGTAGTGGAACGTGCCGATAAGCAACAGCTCGGCGGGTTTGGTTTGGGCACGGGCGCCGAGGCTGGTCAGGGCCAGCAGCACGAATAGAAAAGCGCGGTGAAGCATAGGGTAGGAAGGAAGTTTAAAGGGACTAAATCTACCCCAAACAACTGATTATCCAGTCCCCGTGCGGCTCGGGGCAGCAGGCCTGCCGTTGTGTAACTGCTGCCGGTGGGATCTAAAAGCAAAAACCCGAAAAACAGCTTTCCCGGAGGGGAAACTAGTTTTTCGGGTTTGAACCTGTGAGCCTCTTATTGGACTCGAACCAACGACCTGCTCATTACGAATGAGCTGCTCTACCAGCTGAGCTAAAGAGGCACTTAGCCCGGCAGCGGACCCGCCGGGGCTGCAAATATAGACAGCCGGACGCATACCGCATAAGCGCCCAACGTTTTTTTTCGGGGCCCGGCTTTGGGTGGTTCCGGGGCTTTGCGGCATCTTTGCGGGTAGCATGGTAAAATCGATTCGTAAACTGCTGGTGCGCACCCTGGGCTTCGAGCGCTACATCCGGCTCGTGAGCCGCGTGTATCTGCGGCTGGTGGGCGCGGGCTGGGGCCGCAACAAGTATCCCGAGCTGTTTTTCCTGAAGAAACTCGTGCGGCCCGGCTTCGTGTGCCTCGATATCGGGGCCAACCTGGGCTACTACTCGGTGGCGCTTTCGCGGCTGGTGGGGCCCACGGGCCGGGTGCTGGCCGTGGAGCCGATACCGGCGTTCCAGGCCATCTGGCACGATAACGTGCGGCTTAGCGGCCACGACAACCTCACGCTGCTGCCGTATGCTTTGGGCAGCGAAAACACTACTGTGCAGATGGGTACGCCCGAGCGCGCCGGCCTGCTACACCACGGCATGACCAAAATTGCCGCCAGCAGCCCCACCGAAATCTACGCCCGCACCTACGAGGTGCCCATGCGCGTGCCCGACGAGCTGCTGGCCGACCTGCCCCGCCTCGATTTCGTGAAGTGCGATGTGGAGGGTTTCGAATCGGTGGTGTTTGCCAACATGCAGGCCACCCTGCGCCGCTGCCGCCCCCTGATTCAGACGGAGCTCAATGGCCTTGAAAACCGCCGGCAGGTGGTAGCGCTGCTGGCCGGCCTGGGCTACAAACCATTTGTGCTCTCGGCGCGTTCTGAACTCGTAGCCTGCTCCGAAGAGCAGCTCAACAGCGCCGTTACGGCCGATTTCTATTTTCAACCTGTTTCCTGAGCCGCCCCTTTCGGTTTCGTTGCCATGGCCAAATTCCTGATAATTCTGCTCGTTATCTGGCTCGTGAGCCGCTACATTCTGCCCGTGGTATTGCGCTGGGCAGTGAAGGCACTGGTGAAGAAGCAGGCGCAAAAATTCGGACAGCAGTTCGGGCAGAGCCCGTTCACCCAACCGCCACCCCGCCCGTCGGCCACTCGCCCCGCTACGGCCCCCGGCGAAGTCCACGTCGACTTCGTACCACCCCAGGCCGAACCCGATACCAAGGAGTTCAAAGGCGGCGAGTACGTCGATTTCGAGGAAGTGAAACAGTAAGTTAAAAAGAACGGTGTAGGGGCGGGGCTTGTCCCCGCCCGCCATTGAACGACCACGTCAGGTTCCGTTCGACGGCGGGCGGGGACAAGCCCCGCCCCTACATCGTTCTAAATTCCGAGGCCTACCCGGATGCCGGTGCCGGCGCGGCGGCCCGATTGCAGGCTGGTGTAAAAATCAACCCGCATGACTTTGAAGATGTGTTCGATGCCTGCACCCAGCTCCAGGTAGTGGCCGGCGGCGGGCGTGGTGAGGTAGTTGAGCGAGGCCACTTCCTGCCACTTCAGGTGGCGTAGCAGCGGTATTTTGTTCAGCAGGAAGCCGTTGAAATGGTGGTTGTAGTGCGCCTCCACAAACCGGTCGGCGGTGCTGAAACGGTAGTAGTCGAGCAGCTGAAACTGGCTGAAGTCGGCGGCCAGGTAGGTGCGGTTGCCGCTGAAGTGGCGGAAATCCATGAAGGATAGTTGAGGTGAGCCGGGGAAGAAGCCAGCCGCCACCCGGTAGTTGCTCGTGCCCAGCAAACCAAACGACACCGATTGCCGCAACCCAGCCTCCAGCAGCGTGTAGCGCACATCGGAGCTCAGCACGCTGCCAATTCCCTGCCGCCAGGTAAAGGAGAAAGTGGGCAGCTTTGAGCCCAGGTTGAACTTGCCGGTGGGCCGCGTAATGTACTTCTGGCCGGGCTGGAAGCTGGCCGTCAGCTCGGTGCTTAGGGCGCGGCTGCTGCCGAAGCCAGTGCCGCCGGGTAGCTCGGCCGCCACCGGCTCGTTGGGCGTAAAGGCGCGGTCTGGCGCGTCGCGGAGCAGTTTGGTAGTGGTGTTCTGCAGCTCGTGGCGCACATCGTAGCTGGCGCGGGCCAGCAGCGTGAGGCCGTTGAGCGGCTCCCACTGGTAGCCCAGCGCCGCGCCGTCGCGGCGGTAGAGCTTGGCGTAGTTGCGGTTTTCGAGCAGCGTGTAGTAGCTGTTGATGAAGGGCGTGAGCTGGCTGCTACGGTCGAAGTTTTCAACGGTGCGGCCCACCCGCACCAGCAGCCGGCTCAACCGCACAGGGTCGCGCTGCCAGCTGGCCGTTACGCTCGGGCTCAGCCGCTCGCTGCTGAAGCCGTAGCGCAGACTCGGCGTAACCGACCAGGTGCGCCGGTCTTCGGTGCGCTGCGTGAAGGTGGCCTCGGGGTTGAGCACCACGCCCTCGACGGTATTGTAGTTGAGGATGTTGAACACCGGGGCCACGTACCAGCTGCGCTTCTCGAAGGTGCGGCTGTAGGTGTAGCCCGTCAGCAGCAGCTCGCCCACGCCCAACTCGTTGCGCTTGCGGTCCAGCGAGTCCTGGTAGGGCCGCGACTTGCGGATGACCTCGGTGCTGTCCTTCACGCGGTAGTCCAGCTGCTCCTCGTCGGTGAGCGGCGTGGGGCGGATGGTGGCCCAGTAGGCGGTGTCGCGCTCATTGGCAGCCTTTTCCACCAGCATCACCTCGCCTTTGCGCAGCCGGCCCACGCCGCTGGTGTCGCGGGCGCTGGCCTGCTCGGCCTGTTTGGTCTGGCGACGCACGGCCCGGCTCAGGCCGCTCAGGTCGGGCCGCTGGCGCTTCACGTCGGCCACGGTTTCGCGGGTTACGGGCGCATCGTCGGCCACCGGGGGCGTGGGGGCCAGGGTAGGAGCAGGGCGGTTGGGGAAGGTGGGCGTAACGCGGTAGTTGGAGAGCACGGCCGTCGTGTAGCCGCTGCCCTTGAAACCGAAGGCCGTGAAGTTCACCGTAATCCGCTGCGACTGCATCACCCACACATCCGACGGCCCCGGCGCGGGCACAAACAGCTGCTCGATGTGCAGGCGGTCGACGTAATCAATCTGCGCGCTCTTGCTCAAATCCAGCGACACCGACTGCAGCCGCCAGGTGCCATCGACCACGTAGATGTGGCCGGCAAATACCGGGTCGGCGCTCCGGCGCGGCGTTACTTTGATTTTATGAATCAGCAGGCCATCCCGCTGACTGCTGCCCTCCAGTTCGTAGCGGTAAAACAGAAAGGCGTTGCTGGCAATCGGCGACACAAAGCCGCGCTCCGAAAAGCGGGCTTTTAGCAGGTTCTGGTAGAAATTGAGGCCCTCGCCGGCCCCGACGCGGTTGAAGCTCATGCCCCGGGCGTCGCCGCTCACCCGCGAAGAAATCATGCGCTCCTGCACCACGTTGGGCTGCCGGAAACTCAGCTCCGACACCGATTCGGAGAGGTAAAAAATGCCCGGCTTGATGTCGGGGCCCACTTTCACGAGACCCAAAATCTTGCCCGGTACGTCGGAGAAGCGGGCCAGCGTTTTCACGTAGGTGCGGGCTTTGAAGGCCGCCACTTCGCGCTCGTGGTAGCGGCGCCACTGCATGGCCTGCTGAATGATGGCGTAGGCGGGGTCTTTGTCGGAGCCGCGTACCACCACTTCGCGTAGCTGGTAGTTTTCGGGCTGTAGCGTCACGTTGAGCACCGTGGCCGTGTCGCCGCCGGCTACGCGCACCGTTTGCAGGCTGGGCCGGTAGCCCACGTACTGAAACACCAACTCGTAGGTGCCGGCCGCCAGGCGCAGCTGGTAGTTGCCCTGCTCGTTGGCGGCGGTACTGGTGGTGGTGCCGCGCACAGCCACGTTGGCGAAGGCCAGCCCCTCGCCCTTGGGGTCGGAGAGGCGGCCGCGCACCACCCCGCCCCAGGCCGGCCCGGCCAGCAAGGTGCTCAGTAGCAACAGAAACACAACGGCAGGGCGCAAATACAGCAGGGGCATACGAGGCGTAGAATAACAGACCATGCAAGTAAGAGCAAAACAATTGATTTACAGTTGCCCAGGGGTAGTCCGTCGGCAAAAGAAAGTAGCTTCCGAAGCAGCCGGTGAGCTATTTTGAGCGGCTTGTTGTTGAGGTCTGTATCTTGTTTCGCTCCCAACTTTTCGAAGCCGCCCGCTATGTTCAAACCCGCCGCTCCCAAGTTTTACACCCCCACCGAGGCCCTGCGCAAAATTGCCGAGTTCTGCGCCTATCAGGAGCGCTACCAGAAGGAGGTGGAGTCCAAGCTGCGCAGCTACGGCCTCAACGAAGACGAAGCGGGCGAAATCATCATCCGTCTGAGCCGCGAAAAGCTGCTCGACGAAGAGCGTTTCGCCCAAGCATACGTGCGCGGCCACTACAGCCAGAAGAAGTGGGGGCGCCGCCGCATTATGCAGGAGCTCAAGCAAAAAGGTATTTCCGACTATTGCATCAAGTCGGGCATGAAGGAAATCGACGGCGACCAGTACTACCAGAACCTAGTGGACCTGCTCGAAAAGAAGGACCGCCAGGAAAAGGAGCGCCACCCCGGCAAGCGTCGCCAGAAAATACAGGTATACCTGATGGGCAAAGGCTACGAGCAGGACCTGATTAAAATGGCTCTCGATGATTTGGGCAAAGAGCCTGAGGACGACGACGAGTAAGCCAGAACGATGTAGGGGCGGGGCTTGTCCCCGCCCGCCGTATGTACTGAAGCTGTTTAGGAAGTGTCTGCTATTTAAATGAACGTCATGCTGAGCTTGTCGAAGCATCTCTACTGCCTCGTTGAACGCCCCACTACAAAGCAGTAGAGATGCTTCGACAAGCTCAGCATGACGTTCTAGTTGACTTCCTAAACAGCTTCACTATCCCAACGATTCTGTTCAACGGCGGGCGTGGACAAGCCCCGCCCCTACACCGTTCTTATTGCTTCGCCGGTAGCTGCGGGTTCTGCATCTGTCGACTCAAAATCACCCGGCGGCCGGTCATGGTTTCGAGCATGGGCTTGAGGATTTGCTGGGCGTTCTGCTCGGTCTGGGCCAGAATACCGGAGTTGAGGGCGGCGCGGCGCACGTTCTGCTCGGCGTACTTGTAGCCGGCATCCACCAGCTCGGCATCCTGGAAAAAGCCGTTTTCGATGCTGTAGACTTTACTTTTGCTGTGGTCAATCTGCCACACGCACAGTTCGGGCGCCGGCAGGGCTACGCGCACTATCGAGTCGCCTTCCAGCACCACATCCTGAGGGCGCAGCTTGCGCAAATCGAGGCAGCCGATGGCGTTGCCGGCCACAATGAGGGCCACTTTGGCGTCGGGCAGGAAGCGGTAGGTGCTCTTTTTATACTCCACCACGTCGCGGAACTCGTAGCGCACCAGCTCCATGCGGCCCAGCGCCTCCACCTTTTGCAGCACCGTATTATGGGTGACGGTTACGCGGGGCGCGGGGTCGAGCGGGTTCTCGAAGTCGGCCAGCGCGGGGCGCACTTTGGTCCAGAGAAACCACCCTAGTCCTACCAGAAACAGCAGTGGCAACAGGCGGCGCAGTAGTTGGGGCATCAGGTAAGGAGTAATTGAGTTCAGGTATGATACGTGCGAAACACGTCTGACGGCGAATTGAACCCAAGCTTCAGGCGTTTAGCCGGCTTCCTCCATCTGCAGGGCATGCGCCTGCAGCGTGAAGCTCACTTAGCCCGGCGCGCCCCCAAACCCGCCCCAGGCCTGCAGGCCGCCGGTGTGGATGGCCATAACCGTGCTGCCGCGCTGGAAATGGCCCTTCGCCGCTAAATCAAACATCCCGAAAAGCAACTTGCTGGTGTAAATCGGGTCGAGCAGGATGCCGTGACGCTGTTGGAACCCGCCGATAAACTGCCGCAGCTCCGGCGAGAGACGGGCGTAACCACCGCCGTGGTAGTCGGTGTGCAGCTCCCAGTTGGTGTATGTGCGGCCGGTGGCCTGTTGGGTGAGCTGGTCTATATCGGCGCGCAGGAAATCGGCGCCTTTGAGGGCGGCTACGCCCAGGGCCTGGCGCTGGCCGTCGAGGCCGGTGAGCAGGCCGGCCAGCGTGCCACCGGTGCCGCAGGCCACGGCCAGCACGTCGAAAGTGGTGCGGGCCAGCAGCTGGCGGGCCAGCTCGGCACAGCCGGGCAGGGCGAGGGCGTTGGTGCCGCCTTCGGGCAACACGTAAGCCGGGCCCGTTTCGCGCAGAAAAGCGGTCAGCACTTCCGGCTCGTGCTTGCGGCGGTAGGTTTCGCGGTCGAGGAAGTGCAGCTCCATGCCGTCGGCGCGGGCGCGGGTTAGGGTGGAGTTGAGGGGCCGGCTGGCCAGCTCGTCGCCGCGCACGAAGCCCACGGTGCGGCGGCCCAGCAGGCGGCCCGCTGCCGCCACGGCCGCCAGGTGGTTGGAATAGGCCCCGCCGAAGGTCAGCAGCGTGTTCAGCCCCAGCCGGTCGGCTTCCTGCAGGTTGTGCTTCAGCTTGCGCCACTTGTTGCCCGGCAGCTCCGGGTGCGTCAGCTCGTCGCGGGCCAGCAGGAACTGCACGCCGTGGTGCTCGCCAAGTTCGGAAATGATGAGTTCGGGAGCCTGTGAGTTCATGTTGGGAAAGCTAACTCCATGCCTGTCATCCTGAGCGCAGCGAAGGACCTGCAGAGATGGTATTTAATGACGTTACCTTCTCACCAGGTCCTTCGCTCCGCTCAGGATGACAAACCGTTTCACTCACACCGAGTCACTCATTTACCATTCATCCTGCCAACAACTCGCCCAACTGCTCGCTGGCTGGCTGAACCCGGATGGCGTAATAGGCGGCTCCCAGCAGCAACAAGATCAGTAGCACCGACGATACCAACGACACGGTGTTGCCCAGCGCGTAGGCGGTGGGCTCAAACTTGAACTCGATGGTGTGCGTACCGGCCGGTACCGGCATGGCCCGTAGTACGTAATTAACCCGCAGATGCTGCACGGGCTTGCCATCTAAGTAAGCCTGCCAGCCGTCGGCGTAGTAGATTTCCGAGAACACCGCCAGCCCGTTCTGCACGGCGGTGGTGCGGTAGGTGAGGGCGTTGGGCGAGTACTTGGTCAGGGCGATGGTAGAGCCCTCGGCGGCGTAGCTGGCCTTCAGACCAGGGAACTTGCTGGCGTCCACAACGGCCGTGGTAGCGGGGTCGAGCGTCGTCAGGGCCTTGATTTCCTGGTCGGGACTCTGCACGGTTTGCACCTGGCTCACGTACCAGGCGTTGCCCAGCGCGCCGGGATTGCGGATGGCTTGGGCGGGCTGCTTCTCGGCGGGCGGCGTGATAAGGTAGCGGGTGTTGAGCATGTTGAGCACCGGGGCCGCATCGGGCCGGTTCTCGGTATAGATGCGCTGGAGCTGGGGCGAAATCTGGCGCTCAATAAGGTCCTGGTAGCGGCGCAGCTTGGCGCCGTGGTAGCCCCCGATGCTCTTATGGTAGTAGGACGTCTGAGCGTCGTTGAAGGGGTTAGCCATGTTCAGCACCCGGTAGCTCAAGTCCTTGTCCTGCAGAATCTGCTGGTCGGTAGCCGAAGGCACGAACTGCTCGGCCACGGTTTCGCGCTGGAAATTGTCGTCGTTGAGGTAGCGCTTATCTACGCCCCACAAGTCAACCAGCGTGAGCAAACCCACCAGCGCGGCAGCCATACCGGTGGAAAGCTTGCGCTGCAGGAAAAACCACAGCACCCCGGCCGCCAGCGCCATAAACAGCAGCGAGCGGAACACGTCACTGTTGAGCATAGAGGAACGGTCGGCTCGGATGGCTTCGAGCGGGAAGCCGCCCTGCTGCAACTGGGCATCAATGGGGGCGGCAAAATCGGAAACCAGACCCACCAGCAAGGCCAGTACGCACAGGCCGGCCGTGATGGCCAGGGCCCGCAGCACGTGCTTTTTCAGGTAGGCCGTATCCGTATCATCCTGCGGCCGGCCGGCTAGGGCAGCCAGGCTGGGGTGGCTGCTGATGGGCGCCGCCGGAGTGGCCGGCGCGAAGCCGGGGCGGCCCCGCAGCACCCGCGCCAAGGCCAGCACCGCCAGCACCGGCATGGCCAGCTGGGCAATTACCAGCGCCATGCTCACGGCCCGGAACTTGTTGTAGCCCGGGAACAGGTCGAACATCAGGTAGTTAAATGTCTCGAAGTTCTTGCCCCAAGCCAGTACAATGGACAGCAGCGTGCCCACCAGCAGCCAGATGCGGGTGCGGCGGTCGGCCACCATCAGCCCCAGTACGAACAGGAAAAACACCACCGCGCCCACGTACACCGGCCCGCTCGTAATGGGCTGGTCGCCCCAGTAGGTCGGCATCTGGGCCAGATAATCGGTCAGCTGGGCGGGCGGTACGCCGGCGGCCACCAGGGCTTTGCCGGTAGCCGAATTCTCGCTCAGCTTCATCTGCGAAGCACCCCCGTAGAAATTAGGAATCAGCAGGGTAGCCGTTTCGCCGATGCCGTAGCTGTAACTGAAGGCGTACTCGCGGTTGAGGCCCGACCCCTCGTCTATCGGGTCCTGCGAAGTGGGCTGGCCGGGCGCGGCGGGTGGCGGCGTGGTCAGCTCCGAGCGGCCCCGGATGCTGTACTGACCGTACTCGAGCGTGGTATACAGGCGGCCGAAGCTCACGCCTGCCGCCAGCAACGCCCCCACGGCTAGCAGGGCCGTGCGCGTGAAAAACTCGGGTAGGCGCTTCTCCTTGAATGCAAAAACCAGCTCTACTACCCCAAACACCAGCACCAGTAGCAGCAGGTAATAGGTTATCTGGAGGTGATTGGAGCGGATGTTCATGGCCAGCCCCAGCGTGAACAGCGCCATGCCCAGCCACTTGTTGCGCCGGAACGTGACCAGCAGGCCCGCCAGCACCAGCGGCGCGTAGGCCAGCGCCAGGCTCTTGGTGTTGTGGCCGGCGGCCAGAATAATCAGGTTGTAGCTCGTGAAGCCCAGCGCCACCGCGCCTACCACGCTCAGCAGCGGCGAGAGGCCCAGCGCCAGCCCCAGCGCGTAGCCGCACACCAGCGCCAGAAACAGGTTGGCCACTACGGCCGGCAAATCGAGCGTGAACAGCTTGTGCAGGTAAATGCTCAAATCGCCCGGAAAGCGGGTGCTGATGAGGTAGGTGGGCATGCCCGAGAACATGGAGTTGGTCCAGAGCGCCTCCTCGCCGGTGGCCTCGCGGAACTGGGCCGCCTCGCGGGCACCCCCGTTGAACTGCACGATATCGTGCTGGGCCAGGGTTTGGTCCTCGAACAGAATCGGGGCGAAATACACGCTGGCCAGCGTCAGGAAAAACAGCAGCGCCAGCAGGTGCGGCAGTACCCGGCGCCACAGCGGCACGGGCGTGGGGCGAAGAAGAGTAGTCATTCGGCTTGAAAAGAAGTCGGAATCAGAAGCCCGAAGGTACTATATGTTCGCGGGGGTAGAAGTAGCGGAAGGCGAGCCGGGCAAAAAGAACTCCGGGCAGAAAGAACGCCGGATAGAATAGAACGTCATTCAGAGCGCAGCGAAGAATCTCGCGTGCTGACGTCGAGTTTCCATCACAACATCAGCACGCGAGATTCTTCGCTGCGCTCTGAATGACGTTCTGTTTGTCCGGCTCATCCCAATCCCAAGGCCCCATCAAATCCCCGCCGCTCACCCGCTACTTTTGCCCCATGCTCCAGTTCTCCGACCTGTCCGCGCTGCTCGGCGGCACCGTGTTCCGGCAACCCACCGCCCCGGCCCCGGTGCAGCGGCTGCTGCTCGACAGCCGCCGCGTCGAAACGCCCGCCGACAGCCTGTTTTTCGCGTTGCGCGGCCCCCAGCACGACGGCCACCGCTATCTGCCCGAGTTGTACCGGGCCGGTGTGCGGCAGTTTGTGGTGGAAGCCGGCGTGGAGCTGCCGGGCGGTGCGGCGGCGTATCCGGAGGCCGGTTTACTGGCCGTGGATGACGTGCTGGCGGCTTTGCAGGCGCTGGCGGCCCACCATCGGCGGCAGTTCGCGCTGCCCGTGTTCGGCATCACGGGCTCCAACGGCAAAACTATTGTCAAGGAGTGGTTGGCGCAGCTGCTGAGCCCCGATGAGCTGGTGTGCAAGAGTCCGCGCTCCTACAACTCGCAGGTGGGCGTGCCGCTGAGCGTGTGGGAGTTGAATGCGCGGCACTCGCTGGGCATCTTCGAGGCCGGTATTTCCGAGCCCGGCGAAATGGCCCGGCTGGCCCGCGTCATCCAGCCCACGCTGGGCATCTTCACCAACCTGGGCACTGCCCACGACGCCGGTTTTGTTTCCTGGGAAGAAAAAGTAACCGAGAAGATGCGCTTATTTGAGCAGGTCGAAACCCTGTTCTACTGCGCCGACCACCCGCCGGTACACGCCGCCGCCCGCCACCAGCTGCCGCCCGAAAGGCTGGCCGCCTGGACACGCCAGCGGGCCGTGTACGAGGCCGGCGAAGCGCGCTGGCTGGTGTCAGTCAAGGAAACGCTGGCCGACCGTACCGTGCTGCGCCTCAAGCAAGCCGGAGCCGAATCGCACACCTTCACGCTGCCCTTCGCCGACGAGCCCTCGCTGGAAAATGCCCTGCACGGCCTCGTGGTGCTGCTGCACCGCGAACTGGCGCCCGACGAAATCCAGCGCCGGCTGGAGCGCTTGCAGCCCGTGGCCATGCGCCTGGAGATGAAGCAGGCCCTCAACGGCTGCTACGTGCTCGACGACACTTATAACAACGACCTGGCTGGCCTGCGCCTCGCCCTCGACGCGCTCAGTCGCCAGCCCCGCCGCCTGCCGCGCACGCTCATCCTCTCCGACGTGCTCGAATCGGGTCTCGAAGGCGCCGAGCTGTACGCCCGCGTGGCGGCCCTGCTGCCCACCTCAGGCGTGGTGCGCCTTATCGGCGTCGGACCCGACATCAGCCGGCACCAAGTCGCCTTTACCGGCCTGCAAACCCACTTCTACCCCGATACCGACGCGCTGCTGGCCGATTTTCGGGCCGATGATTTCCGGGAGGAGCTGCTGCTGGTGAAGGGCGCCCGGCGCTACGGCTTCGAGCGGGTGGTGGCCGCGCTCCAGCAGAAGCTCCACGGCACGGTACTCGAAGTCAACCTCGATGCGCTGGTGCACAACCTCAACTTCTACCGCCGCCGCCTGCGCCCCGGCGTGAAGCTGATGGTGATGGTGAAGGCCTTTGCCTACGGCAGCGGCTCGACGGAAGTGGCCAATCTGCTCCAGTTTCATCGTGCCGACTACCTGGCCGTGGCCTACGCCGATGAGGGCGTGGAGCTGCGCCGCCAGGGCATCAGCCTGCCCATTATGGTGATGAACCCGGCCCCCGACTCGTTCGCCACCCTGCGCCAGTACCATCTGGAGCCCGAAATCTACTCCTTCGAGTTGCTGCAGAGCTACCTCAATGCCGCCCAACAAGCGCCCCTGCCGCCCATCCATCTCAAGCTCGATACCGGCATGCGCCGCCTTGGTTTCGGCGAGGAAGACGTGGCCGAGCTGGGCGCACTGTTGCATGCCAACGCCGTGCTGGTGCCGGTGGCCAGCATACTTACCCACCTGGCCAGTGCCGACGAGGCCGGCCACGACGGTTTTTCGCGGGGCCAACTGGCCGCCTTCGGCCGCCTCACTGCGGTGTTAGAGCATATTATCGGCTACCCCGTGCTCAAACACGCCCTCAATACGGCCGGCATTCTGCGTTTCCCCGAGGCCCAGTTTGACATGGTGCGCCTGGGTATTGGCCTGTACGGCGTGGAGGCCAGCGGCCAGCAGCCCGACGCGCTACGGCCCGTCAGCAGGCTGCGCACCACGGTTTCGCAGGTGAAAACCCTGCCCGCCGGCTACACCGTGGGCTACGGCCGCCGCGGCGAAGCCACCAGCTACGAGCGGCGCATTGCCACGCTGGCCATTGGCTACGCCGACGGCTACGACCGACGCTTCGGCAACGGGGTGGGGGAGGTGCTCATTCGGGGCCAGCGCGCGCCCATAGTCGGCAGCGTGTGCATGGATATGTGCATGGCGGACGTAACCGATCTGCCCAACGTGCTGACCGGCGACGAGGCCGTGGTGTTCGGCGAGGGCCTGCCGCTGCCCGCGCTGGCCGCCCGCATCGGCACCATTGCCTACGAGTTGCTAACTAATGTGAGCGAGCGAGTGAAGCGGGTATTCGTGGCGGAATAGAAGGCGGCGGGTACCGCGCAATAGGGCGTTTGAGTGGCACTAAAAGAGCTAAATTGGTAGTGGCCCGGAGCCCCAGGGCCGGGGCGAAGTTGAGTGCAGCTATGGCAGCACCCAACGCAAGAGCCGTTGCTACGTAAAGCATAGCACAACCTTTCCATTCACTTGCATAATTTAATTTCGATGAAAAAGTCCTTTCTACCTGCTCTGGCCGCCATTGCCTTACTCGCTTCTTCCTGCTCCGACCTCAAGAACCCGGCCGAGGTAAACGAAGCCTCCGAGGCCACCGCCGATACGGCCGTGGTATTTGATAATGGCCGCACTGCTGAAGGCATGGCCACTTCCGCCGCCAACGCCACCGAAGATGTCTTTACGGTGAACGACGCCGAAATGCGTGACGCTACAATGGAGGAAATCGACCTGCCCGAAATTACGGTGCGCGAAAATGACCGTCTCAACCTCTACGGCCTCGATGAGGAAGTGCTTTTCGATACTGATAAGGCCGTTATTAAGCCTACGGCAACGCGCGCCCTCTCCGAAATCGGCGCTTCCATCAACCGCCGCTACCAAGGAAAACAGGTGCGCGTACTGGGCTTTGCCGACTCGCGCGGCTCCAAAGATTACAATATGGACTTAGCCCGTGAGCGGGCCGCCGCCGTGAAGGAATGGCTCGTAACCAAGGGCATGATGAAGGCCGACATGGTCAGCATCGAGTCGATGGGCGAGAAAGCTCCCGTGGCCACCAATGCCACGCCCGCCGGCCGTCAGCAGAACCGCCGGGTAGAAATTGCCGTGCTCAAACAATAACCGCAGCCGTTGCAGATGATTGGTTGCCGCAGATGCAGGCGTCAACGTTTACCAATCGTCAACCAGATTCTGCCAAATATCCGTTAAACAAAAGAGCCCGGCTAACAAGCCGGGCTCTTTTGTTTAACGGATATTTGCTTTGTTGCTGACGCCTGCATCTGCAGTATCCAATCATCTGCAACAGCTGCACCTTCTGTGGTTTATTTGATCTGGTCGACTTCGGCGCGGATCATAGCGTTGTAGCGCTTGCCGTCGTTGGCCAGCGTGATGAGGCTCCAGCCGCGGCCTATGGTGTAGTTCCAGGTCAGGGCCTCCTTGTATTCGAAGGTGGGCTTCAGAATCTGGCCGTAGGGCGTATAGTTATCCATGAAGTTGACAGTGTAGAAGTTGTCGCCGCTCACGATCCACTCCATTGCCACGAAGAAGCCTTCCTTTGGTGCCTCAATGTTGTACTCGGTCAGATCGACGGTGTACCACTCGCCACCCTTCGGAGCCGACACCACAATGTTTTCGGTCAGTAGGTCGGTGTTGGGTGAATTGTAGTTGCCGTCGGCTTTGTAGAGACGCACGCGGAACGGCTCGCGGGGGAAGCCGTTTTCACCAATATAGAACGAAACGGTACGCACGTTGCCCAGGTCTTTGCCCTTCTCGTTCTTCACGAAGAAGGCGTACTGGCTGCCGGGCATACCCTGAATCATGCCCTCGCCAGGCGTGTTGGAGCGCGAACCCAGTCCCAGGTTCTTGATTTTGGCGCTGCTGACTACGTTTACGTTCTCCAGCTTGATGGCCAGCTTGGTTACCTCAATAATCATGTCCTGCACCTTCTGGCCGGGCTTGATGAGGACCGATTTGCGGCGGTAGCCCAGGGCTACGATAACCAGGGAATCCTGCGGGTTTTTCTGGGGCATAGCCATCTGGAAAAAGCCGTATTCGTTGGTCAGGGCACCGGTCTGCTCTTCCTTCAGGCCGATGGAAGCAAACGGGATGGGTTCCTTACTAGCCTCATCAACGATGCGGCCGGTAATTTTTGCCTCCTGGGCAAAGCTTAGCAGTGGAAATGCCAGAAGCAGGCAAAAAAGAGCAAGTAAGCGTGTGATCATGGGTAGCCAGACTAAGATATATGCCAAAACTACAATGAAAATAGGCACTACGCGCAATACTTCAAAGAATATTTATACTAATGCAATTTCATTTCGGAATAATTATAGGTCAGCCACTTAACAGGTCGTTACCCGGTTGGGTAGCAAGGGCGAATTTTGGCCGAAACATAAAAGGGTAGTATCTTTGTTTGAAGAGAATCTAAATAGCTCCCTGCCGTGCCCGACCCTTCCACCCTCGTATCTGCCCCACCCATGCAACGTAGCGTGAAAGACCTGAAAATGGGCGAATCGGCCACGATTTGCTGCCTCCAGGATCCTGAGATGGCACTCAAGCTGCTCGAAATGGGCTGCATTCCCGGCACGCAGGTTCGTCTCAACAGCCGGGCACCGCTGGGTTGCCCCATTACGCTGGTGGTCGGCGAGCAGTGCGACTACACACTGTCGCTCAGGGTAAGTGAGGCGGCCACTATTCTGCTGAAATAACGGGGCCCCGAATGACGAGCGGGGAGGATATGATTACGGACCCGGCCGGCGTTGCCGGATCGGTGGAGCGCCTGGAGGTGGCCGCCGGACGGACCGGGGGGCTGCTGGCCCGCATTGCGCTGGTAGGCAACCCCAACTCGGGCAAGTCGTCGCTGTTCAATCAGCTCACCGGCCTCAACCAGAAAGTCGGCAACTTCCCCGGCGTTACCGTCGACCGCAAAACCGGCATCAGCCAGCTCACGCCCCAGCTGCGGGCCGAAATAATCGATTTGCCGGGCACCTACTCGCTCTACCCCAAGAGCCTTGATGAGAAGGTAATCACCAGCCTGTTCTACGACCACACCAGCCCGCAGTATCCCGATTTTGTGGTGGTAACGGTGGACGCCAGCAACCTGCGTCGCAACCTGCTGCTGTTTACCCAGCTGGCCGACTTAGGCTTGCCTGCCATCCTGGCCCTCAACATGATGGACACGGCCGAGCAGCACGGCATCCAGATTGATATTGCGGCCCTCCAGCAGGAGCTTGGCGTGCCCGTGGTGCCGCTGAATGCCCGTAAAGGCGTGGGCATTGCGGCCCTCAAAATCCTGATGAGCCAGACGCTGGGGGCCCCCACAATGGGTTTCTACAAGCCTGAAGAGGATCTGGTGCCCATGGTGCGGCAGATTCGCGACTACTTCAACCTGCACAACGATTACCTGGCGCTACACTACGCCCACCAGTACCGCCACCTGGCTTTCCTGAGTCCCGACGAACGGGCTTACCTGGAGGAGCTGACGACGAAGTACGACTTCAAGCCCACCGTCCGGCAGGCCCAGGAAACCATTGCCCGCTACGCCCGCGTCAACGAGATTCTGCTGAACTGCGTGACCGTGACGCGCACCGAGCAGAATGAGCCCTACAGCAACCGCCTCGACAAGGTGCTCACGCATCGGGTGTGGGGTTACGGCATTTTCTTCGGCATCCTGTTTCTGATGTTCCAGGCCGTGTTTGCCTGGGCCAGCTACCCCATGGAGCTGATTGACCAGGGCGTGGCCTGGATCAACTCCCTTATCCAGACCAACTTCAGCGGCCCGCTTATCAACCTGCTCACCGAGGGCGTGCTGGCGGGCTTGGGTGGGGTCCTGATCTTCATTCCGCAGATTGCCCTGCTCTTTGCCTTCATTGCAGTGCTGGAGGAAACCGGCTACATGGCCCGCGTCACGTTCATGATGGACCGTATCATGCGGCGCTTCGGGCTGAACGGCAAGAGCATCGTGCCCCTGATTTCGGGCGTGGCCTGCGCCGTGCCAGCCATTATGAGCGCCCGCACCATCGAAAATCGCAAAGACCGGCTGATTACCATCTTCGTTACGCCGCTCATGTCGTGCTCGGCCCGGATTCCGGTGTACACCGTGCTCATCGGGCTGGTGGTGCCCGACGAGGCCGTGCTGGGTATTTTCAACCTGCGCGGCTTCGCGTTGATGGGGCTGTATTTGCTGGGCTTTTTCGCGGCCATCTTCTCGGCCTGGGCCATGAAACTGCTGATGCGCACCACCGAGCGGAGCTACTTCATCATGGAGTTTCCGGTGTACCGCTGGCCGCGCTGGAAAAACGTGGGCATTACCATTCTGGAGAAGGTAAAAACCTTTGTTTTCCAGGCCGGTAAGGTAATTCTGGCTATTTCCATTATCCTGTGGGTGCTGGCTACCTATGGCCCCCCCGGCCGCCTGGAGCAGGTGGAAACCCAGGCCCGCGCCATCGCCGCCACCCAGCGCCTGACGCCCGATGAAACCGAGGCCCGCGTAGCCTCCGAGCGGCTCGAAAACTCCTACGCCGGCATCTTCGGCCACGTGCTGGAGCCGGCCATTCGCCCGCTGGGCTTCGACTGGAAAATCGGTATTTCGCTGATAACTTCCTTTGCGGCCCGCGAGGTATTTGTGGGCACCATGAGCACGATTTATAGCGTGGGCCAGGATGCCGATGAACTGACGGTACAGCAAAAGCTGGCCGCCGAAAAGGATATTTACGGCCAGCCTTTCTTCACGCCGGCCCGCTCGTTTTCGCTGCTCGTGTTCTACGTATTTGCTATGCAGTGCATGAGCACGCTGGCTGCCACCTACCGCGAAACCAAGGGCTGGAAATGGCCCATGCTCCAGCTCATCTACATGACCGGCCTAGCCTATGTATCCTCGTGGCTGGTGTATAGCCTGATGAGCTAGAAGAACGACGTAGGGGCTTGCCCCCGCCCGCCATTGAACGCTTACCGTTGAAGCGGTGCGAACGGCGGGCCGGTACAAGCCCCCCCCTATATCCCTACCAAAAATACTGCCGGCTGCTTGTGGATATCCGGTTTGGGGCGTTTGCGCCAACCGGCCACGGTATCGGTAACGATGAACTCGTTGGGGGCCGTGAGGCTGGCGGCCACGCACAGGCGGGTGCCGGGGTGCAGTCCGGCAAGCAAATCGTCGAGCAGCGGCAGGTTGCGGTAAGGCGTTTCGATGAACAACTGGGTTTGGTGCAGTTGCAGGGCCTGCTGCTCCAGCTTCTTGATGGCCGCCAGTCGCGGGCCCCGCTCAATGGGTAGGTAACCGTGGAAGGTGAAGCTCTGCCCGCTCATTCCCGAAGCCATCAGAGCCAATAACAGGCTGCTAGGCCCCACCAGCGGCACTACCCGGATGCCCAACTGGTGGGCACGGCGGGCCAGTTCGGCGCCCGGGTCGGCAATGCCAGGGCAGCCAGCCTCCGAAATCACGCCCGCATCCTGGCCCTGTAGCACCGGTTGGAGGGCGGCTTGCACTTGGGCCTCGGTGCTATCCTTGTCGATTACGCTGATGCGCAGCTGCTCGATGACGTGCTCCGGAGCCACGCGCTTGATAAAGCGGCGGGCCGTGCGGGCGTTTTCTACTAGGAAGCACGACAGCGCCACCACCTGCGTGGCCACCTGCGGCGGCAGCACCTGCATCTCAGTATCGTCGGCCAGAATAGTAGGAATCAGGTAGAGCGTACCGGGCATCTTGGGAATGGATGAATGAGTGACTCGGTGAATAAGTGGGCAAAGGTTTTTGTCATCCTGAGCGGAGCGAAGGATCTGGTGAGAAGCCGATCAGTAATGTTAGGTTCTCTCCAGATCCTTCGCTTCGCTCAGGATGACAGGCGGGTTCAGCTACATTCCCACAAAATCCTGCACCAGCCCAAACACTTCGTCGGGCTTTTCGGAATGCACCCAGTGGCCGGCGTCGAGCACGGTGGCTACCTGCGAGTTGGGGAACAGGGCCGGAATACCGTGGAGCTTATCTTCGGCATCGATATAATCTGACATGCCGCCATTGATGAACAGCGCGGGCTTGAGGAAGGGCTGCGTGCCGGTAATTTCGATGCCGATGTCCGCCATCTGCTCTGTGAGTACGGGCAAGTTCACACGCCAGGCAAACGAGTTGTCATCCTGGCGGTAAAGGTTTTTGAGCAGAAACTGCCGCACGCCGAAGCTGGAAATGTGGCGGGCCAGCGCATCGTCGGCGGCTTGGCGGCCGTCGCATTGCGTGAAATCGACTGAATTCAGTCCATCCAGAATGGCATCCTGGTGGCGCATATCGGAGGCGCGGGGCGCAATATCAACCACAATGAGCTTGCCCAGGCGGTCGGGGTAATCGAGGGCGAAGCGCATGGCTGCCTTGCCGCCCATACTATGGCCTAGCAGTGTGGTTTCGGGGCCCAGGCCCAGCTGATCGAACAGGCCGAGCACATCGGCGGCCATGGCCGGGTAGGTGTGCTCGGGCGAGTGGGGAGAGCGGCCGTGGTTGCGTAAATCAACCGAAATAACGCGGTGGCCGGCCTCAGCCCAGCGCCGGGCCAGCGTCTGCCAGTTGTCGAGGGTGCCAAACAGGCCGTGCAGGATAACCAGCGGGGTGCCCTGCCCCGTTTCGCGGTAGTGGAGTTGCAGCATAGGCCGCAAAAATAGCGAAATGGGTTGGGGGGGCGGCGACTTTCCTTTCTTAAGAGTCCACTTAGCCCTCTTGGGCCGAGGCCTCGGGCAGGGCGGCGGGCAGCGTAACGTATACCGTAGTGCCCTGGCCAAGGATGCTTTCGATGCGCAGGGAGCCGGCCTGCCGGCTGGCGAAGGCCCGGCATAGCAGCAGCCCCAAGCCTGTGCCCGAACGCGGGCCCTGCAGGGGTTGGGCCAGGGCTTCGGAGCGGTGCAGGGCAACTACCTGCTCGGGCACCATTCCCGACCCCGTATCCTCTACCCGCAGCGTTATCCGTCCGGGGCTGGTTTCCTGAGCGGCCAGCCAAACCTTTCCGCCCGAAGGCGTAAACTTAAGGGCGTTGCCTACCAGGTTGCGCAGGATGGTCTGGGTCATGTGGGAATCGGCCCAGAGCAATAGTTCCGGCCCGGCATCGAGGTGCATCGTGAGTTGCTTGGCCTCCAGGGCGTTGGCATACAGGCGGTGCGTGTCTTCGAACAGCTCGGCCACGGCCAGTGCCCGTGGCCGGAAGGCCAGTTCGCCCGTCTGGCTGACGGCCCAGTTGAGCAGGTTGTCGAGCAGGTGGTTGAGCTGCTGGGCCGATTGGCGCACCAGCTCGGGCAGGCGGCGCAGGCCGGCCTCGTCGCCCTGGCGCAGGTAAAAGTCAATCAGCTCGGTAACGCTGGCAAACGACGTAACGGGGCCGCGCAGGTCGTGAGCCACAATGGCATAGAGACGGTCCTTGGAGGCCGCCACCTGGCGCAACTCGGCCGAGGTCTGCTCCAGGGCCTTATTATTGGCGGCTACTGCGGCGCGACTGCGGCGCAACTTGGTGTAAAGCAGCCCGACCCCGCCCAAACCCAGCAGCAGCGCCAGGATAGCCGCAACCTGGGCCCGGTTGCGCTGCTGCATCACGTTTTCGCGGTCGGTGAGCTGCTGAATGATTCGCTCTTTATCGGCCGTTTCGTAGCGGGTTTGCAGGGCCATCAGCGTTTGCAGGCGCGAACGGCTGTTAAGGCTGTCGTTGAGGCTGCGAAACCGCAGCTGCCACTCGTAGGCCTGGTCGTACTCGCGGCGGGCCGCGCTGATGTCGGCCAGCAGGCTGTAGGCATCGAGCACCCGCTCCTGGTAATCGAGGCTGCGGGCCAGGCTCAGGGCTTGGCGGGTGAGCTCCTCCGCTTCCTCCAGCTCATTATTGAGCAGCAATACCGTGGCCAGCAATTCCAGGTGGCCGGCCTCGAAGCGCTGGCCAGGCAGTGGTTCCAGCAGGCTCACGGCTTTGCGCAGCAGACCTTCGGCCGTGTTCAGGCGCTTCATCTGCAGATAATATGTGCCCAAGTTGGCCAGATACAGCGACTCGCCAGCCCGGTCGCCGTTGTCACGGGCCAGTGCCAGCGCCCGGCGGGTGAACAGCATGCCCCGCGAGCGGTAGCGCATCGTAAAATACAGGTTGCCCAGATTACCGAACAGTATCAACTGTGAGCTTACCTTCACAGCGGGCTCATAAGCATATTGAAGGCCCCGGCGGTAGTTGAGCAGGGCTGCGGCCGTGTCGTTGCGCTCATGGTACACGCTGCCTATGCCGGTAAAGCTGCGCACCAGCCCATCGTTGGAGCGCAGTTGCCGGGCCAGCAGCAGGGCTTCCTGCTGCAGCTCCAGGGCATGCGGGCCATCGGCCAGGTTGGCGTAGCAGCTGGCCAGCGCCAGCAGCCCGCGCATCAGGCCGGGTCGGTCGGATAGCTTGCGGGCCAGGGTTATGGCCTGCTCGCCGTAGCGCAGGGCCTTGGTTGGGTGGTTGTCGTGCAGCAGATAGCACAGCTCGTTCAGCCGCCGTACACGGCCCGTATCAGCTGGCTGGGTTTGCAGTTGCTGCCGCAGCTCGGGCACCGTAGCAGCTCGCCCCCACAGGCTACTGAGCAGCAAGGCAACGAGCAGAAAGCAGCGCATCGGCAACTGATAAGAGGGAGGTATGGCTGGTGCAGCCCCATTGCGGCACTGATGGCGCTAAATATAGTCTTTTGTAACTGTCAATCAACGCGCCGGTGGGCGGCTGGCGGCATTGCCCACGCTAACGCAACTAGCGGCACCTGGTTGGCCTCGTGCCTGCTCAGGTAGTGCCGGTAAGAGCTGGCGCGAACTGTAAGCGGCATCGGCCGGTTCCCTGAAGTGCCCGAACGGGCGCTATAGCCAGCAAATCCAGGTTTGGCGGCGTTCCAGCGGGGTATTGCGCAAGAACTCCGTCAGCGGCTGCAGGTCAGTAAGCACCGAAGTCAGGGTGATGCTCTGCCCGTCGCGCAGGTGCAGGCGCAGGTAGTCGTAGGGACTCCAGAAGGGGCGGCGTGAGCGGCAGGTAACCCGCTCAACGCGCAGCAGGTCGTGCTTCTCAAACGGAACTTGAGTGGTGCCCTCGTACACTTCCAGCCGGTTCTGCTTGGGCTCGAACACCAGCGTGGTGTGCAGGTTACGGATGCTATACTGCCCGTGCAGCAGCAGCGCCGGCCCCGCAAACCCCAGCACCACCACCGTCATAACCAGCAGCAGAACCCACTCGTGCGGAGCCAGCGTGTCGGCGTAAAAAAAAGCTCCTAGAAACGGCAGCCCCACGCCCAGGCACAGCAGCGGCCAGAACAACAGCCGCAGCTGCCGGGCATAGTTGAGCTGGTAGGTGTGGCTTTTGCGGCTGAACAGGCCGCTGAACAGCCGCAGCCCCAGTACCAGCGCAGCCACCAGCGCGGCTGCCTCCAGCAGCGGCCGCAGGAAATACAGCAGCTTCATTGGGTAGTAGTATGGTAAAGGGAACTGGGGTAGCTGATAAGCCGGTTTGTGGGCATTCAGCGCAGCATACGGCTCACGGGAAAAAGCACCAGCAGTAAGGCTAAAAGTACTAAGGTGCCAAAGAACGTTTGCGCCTGAGCTTTACTGGCTGGTTTAACTGGATAACGGCTCAGTATACGGGCAACCGTTTCATCGGCAAGCAACAGGCGTCGATTGAGGTAGCACACGGCAACCCAGATGGCAACAGTACTTATAGATCCTATTTCAATGTTGAGAGCATCTGTTACCAAAGACATTACTTGTAAAAATGGAAAAAATAGAAACGAATCCAAGAAGAGCATAGTCGCTTCAGGTAGCTTCTCCACTTTAGCATCGGGCAAAAGAATATGGATGTAATGATAGCTGCGAGCAAAAAGCCAGTGGATGGGGTTCATCAGGGAGAAACTAATAAGTTACTGTTATACTCCACCTTGGCGGGTTGGCTAAATAGCGCATTTGCCACAGCCAGAGTGGTTTCCCGAAGCAGCCTCGTGACAGCAGCTACAACCCACTGCCAATTGCTAAAATTAGCTCACCAGAATCCAGGGTTCGTCGGCGTGGTGGGCGCGCAACGTGCCAAACGGCTCCAGCGCTAGGCCATGCTGTCCGAACACGGCCCGCACGGCCTCGCGGCCGGCGGGGTCTACGCACACCAGCAGGCCACCCGAAGTCTGGGGGTCGCAGAGCCAGGCGCGCTGCTCGTCGGTTACTGCGCCCACTTTGTGGCCGTACGAGTCCCAGTTGCGCACCGTGCCGCCCGGAATCGACTTCTGAGCGTAGTAGGCGGCGGCTTCCGGAATCAGCGGTACCTTATCGAACTCGATTTCAGCGGTCAGGTTACTGCCTTCGCACACCTCGGCTAGGTGGCCCAGCAGCCCGAAGCCTGTCACGTCGGTCATGGCCCGCACGGCTTCCAGCGGCCCCAGCTCGGCCCCGATTTTATTTAGCATCATCATGCTCTGGGGGGCTAGCTGCTCGTCTTCGGGCCGCAGAATGCCTTTTTTCTGGGCCGTCGTCAGCATGCCCACGCCCAGCGGCTTGGTTAGGTACAGCTCGCAGCCGGCCGTGGCGGTGTCGTTTTGCTTGAGGTTTTTGATGTCGAGCAGCCCCGTAACGGCCAGCCCGAAAATGGGCTCCGGCGAGTCGATGCTGTGGCCACCGGCCAGCGGGATACCCGCCTCGGCGCAGATGCTGCGGCTGCCTTCAATCACGCGGCGGGCTACTTCGGGCGGCAGCTTATCAATAGGCCAACCCAGCACAGCAATGGCCATAATCGGCCGCCCGCCCATGGCGTACACATCCGAAATGGCGTTGGCCGAGGCAATACGTCCGAAATCGTAGGCGTCATCGACGATGGGCATGAAGAAGTCGGTGGTGCTGATAACGGCCTGCCCACCGCCGATGTCGTACACGGCCGCGTCGTCGCGCGAGGCGTTGCCTACCAGCAGCTTGTCGTGGGTGGGCTGGGGCAGGCTGGTGTGCAGAATCTGGTCGAGCACTTTGGGCGCGATTTTGCAGCCGCAGCCCGCGCCGTGGCTGTATTGGGTGAGGCGGATTTTATCAGTTTCAGTCATGCTATTTTAGTTGGGGTTCTAGCAGAGGGGCACAGGCGGTTTTACAGAGGTACGCAGAGGCGAACTCCGCAAACTTCTGGGTTAGCCTCCCTCTGGGTTAGTTTCTGCGCTCCTCTGTGGGAAATGATGCCCGGGCTGCCTCCAGCACCAACCCGGCGTTTATTACCGGGTCGCAGGTGTCGGAAGGTACGGTTACGAAGGGGCGGCCATCGAGGCCGTGCGAGTAAGTTTTGTCGTAGTAGTCGAGCACCAATCTCACCATTTTGGGCATGTCGTTTTCGCCAATGGCCGACAGGGCTTCCTTGGTGGCCAGCCCGCCCAGGCGCTTGCGGATGCGCAGTATCGAGGCGGCCAGTGCAGCCGGATCCTGGCGGCCGTACTCGTCGGCCAGCTTGGCTACGCGCACCTCGCGCGGAATTTCCAGCACCACCAGCGGAGCCGTGCGCAGCTGCTCGAACAGGCCGCCCGGCACCGCCACGCGCCCAATGCCGCGGCTTTCATCCTCCACCCAAAACGGGGCCTCGGCGGGCAGCGCGGCCAGCCGGGCGGCTAAGTCGTTCTCGAACTGCTCTTGGGTGGGTTGCTCGGGCTGGCCGATGCTGCCAAAAGCCGATCCTTTGTGAGATGCCAATCCTTCGAGGTCGAGCATGGGCTGCTGCTGAACCGCCAGCGCGTGCAATACATCGGTTTTACCCGAGCCCGTGAGGCCGCCCAGCACCCACATAGCGCGGGGCTGCTCAAACTCGGCCAACGCCCAGTGGCGGTAATCTTTGTACCCTTTATCCAGCAGCTGCACCTTAAAACCAGCCAGCTCCAGCAGCCACTGCACGGCTCCCGAGCGCATGCCGCCACGCCAGCAATGCACCCGCACCTGCTTGTTGGGGGCCAGTTTGCCGGCCAATTTCACCATCTGGCTCATGCGAGGCCCGAACAAATCGAGCCCCAGCAGCACGGCCTTATCCTGGCTCTGCTGCTTATAGGTGGTGCCGATGCGGGCCCGCTCGTTGTCGGTGAACAGCGGAAAGCTGACAGCCCCCGGAATATGCCCCTGCGTGTACTCGACCGGTGCCCGCACATCCAGAACAGGCACGTTGGCATCGGTTTGCAGAAAATCAGGCAGGGTAAGACGGGGCATTTATTTGAATTAAAAATTAAGGGGTGAAGGGTTGGGCTGTCATCCTGAACGGAGCTCAGGATGACAGCCCAACCTTTGTGCCTGCCAACTGGCGCAGGTACAGCTGCACGGTATTTTCCAGCCCCAGGTACAGCGCGTCGCAGACCAGGGCATGGCCGATGCTGACTTCGGCTAGGCCGGGCAGGTTCTGGGCCATATAGGCGAGGTTATCGAGGTCGAGGTCGTGGCCGGCATTGAGGCCCAGGCCGAGCTGCTGGGCCAGCTGGGCAGCTTCGCGGTAGGGCAGGAGGGCAGCTTCGCGGTCGGCGTGGTAGCGGCTGGCGTAGTCTTCGGTGTAAAGCTCGATGCGGTCGGTGCCGGTGGTAGCGGCGGCGCGCACCAGTTCAGCCACGGGGTCGAGAAAGATGCTGACGCGGCAGCCCAGGCCTTTCAGCTCGGCCACAATGTCGCGCAGGTAATCCTGGTGCTCAATCGTGTTCCAGCCGGCGTTGGAGGTAATGGCATCGGGCGCGTCGGGCACCAGCGTTACCTGCTCAGGCCGTACTTCGCGCACCAAGTCCAGGAAATCGGGCGTCGGGTTGCCCTCTACGTTCAGCTCGGTTTTTACCACGGCCTTCAGGTCGCGCACGTCCTGGTAGCGAATGTGGCGCTCATCGGGGCGGGGGTGTACTGTAATGCCTTGGGCCCCGAACCGCTCAATGTCGCGGGCGGCCTGCAACAAATCGGGACGGTTGTGACCGCGCGCATTCCGCAGGGTGGCTATTTTATTTATGTTTACGCTAAGCTTCGTCATACCGGGGGCGGGCTGAAAGAAAAGTACGGGCCGTAAAGATACGTAGCCCCAACAGCCCGGGGCCTTTTAAAGTTGAAGCCCATGACTGCCGCGCCGTTTGTTCGTTACCGCTTTGCCGCCGGGTTTGCCTTGCTGCTGCTGGCCGTAGTCGGGGTTGAGTTTCTCATCATCCAGCGGTCAGACTTTGCGTTTAGGCCCGCATTGCCCGCTGCCGTCAGTTTCGATCTGGTGGTGTTGCTGCCAGTGCTGTTCTATCTGCTCGTGGTGCGGCCCTACCGCCTGCCAGTCGGCACGGTGGCTACTGCCTTTGCCGGCGCGGTGGCGCTGGCGTTCTGGCTGCTGCCGCCTGCCCAGCAAACCTACCTGGCCTGGACCAGATACGGCCTGGTGGCTGCCGAGGGGCTGGTACTGGCGCTGGGTCTACTGAATCTGCACCGCCTGCGCCGGGCCTTCCGCGTGGCTCATGCCCAAACCCCCGACATGGTAGCCAGCCTGCAAACCGCCTTTCAGAGCGTTTTTGAAAGGCCGCTTACGTTCGTGGTTACCGAAATCAGCCTGGTGTATTACGCTTTGCTGAGCTGGCGGGCCCGCGCCGAAATCCGGCCTACCGACCATGTTTTTACTGCTTACCGCAATTCGGCATTTACGGCCTCCTTCGCCACGGTGGGGCTGTTGTCGGTGGTGGAAATGGGGGTGGCGCACGTGCTGCTGCTGCGCTGGAGCCCTACGGCGGCGCTGTGGGGAGGGCTAATGCACGGTTACGGTTTGCTGCTACTGCTGGCTCACCTGCGGGCCGTGCGCTTACGGCCGGTGCGCCTGACTGACAGCGGTGAGCTGGTGTTACGGGTGGGTTTTCTATGGGAATTGCGCCTGCCCGCTACGCTCATTACCGCCTGCATTCCAATCAATGATGTGCCGCCTGCCGCGCCGGGCCTTGTCAACGCGGCTCGCTTGCTGCTCACCCCGCCTAACCTGTTACTCACCCTGCACGAGCCTCATTATGCCAGTGGCCCCTACGGCCGGCCGCAAAAAGTCAGCCAGCTGGCCCTTTACCTCGACGACCCGGTTAGCTTCCGCGCGGCCCTGCTGTCACTGGTCGAGCCAGGGCACTAACTGCGCTGCATCCGGTATTAAGCCGTAATTTTACCTCTTCCTACTTCCCCTGAACTATGTCTCTGAAAGAAACCATCGACGCCGACATCAAAAAAGCCATGCTGGCCAAAGACAAGCTGCGCCTGACCACGCTGCGCAGCATTAAGTCGCAGATATTGCTGGCCGAAACGGCCGAGGGTCAGCAAGGCGCGGCCCTCACCTCCGATGCCGAAATGAAGCTGCTCACCAAGCAGGCCAAGCAGCGCCGCGAAGCCGCGCAAACCTATAACGAGCAGTTCCGCTCCGACCTCGAAGAAGTGGAGCTCAACGAGCTGGCCATCATTGAAGAGTACCTGCCCCAGCAGCTCTCCGAAGCCGAATTGGTAGAGAAACTGGTGCACATCATCCAGCGCGTGGGCGCCACTGGTCCCTCCGACCTGGGCAAGGTAATGGGTGTAGCCGCCCGCGAGCTGGCTGGTCTGGCCGATGGCCGCCTCATCTCCCAAACCGTCAGCAACCTGCTCAACAACACGAATTTCTAGCGAATTTCTGGGCACGATGTGGGGGCGGGGCTTGTCCCCGCCCGCTGTTGAGCGGTCTGTGTCTGCATCGTTCAACGGCGGGCGGGGGCAAGCCCCGCCCCTACATCGTGCCATTAGCAGGACTCTCGAATCCCACGCTCTAAACCTATGTCCACCTTCGATATTTTCCTGCTGATTCCGCTGGGGATTGGGGCCGTGCAGGGCTACCGGCGCGGACTGGTGCTGGAGGTGGCCACACTGCTGGCGCTGGTGCTGGGGCTGGTGGGCGGGCT
Organism: Hymenobacter lapidiphilus; assembly: GCF_013377885.1. Classification (GTDB taxonomy): domain Bacteria; phylum Bacteroidota; class Bacteroidia; order Cytophagales; family Hymenobacteraceae; genus Hymenobacter; species Hymenobacter lapidiphilus. The sequence goes on along the minus strand of NZ_JABKAU010000014.1, from coordinate 68,420 downwards.
GGCTCTGCTCAATGATGCCATTCCGCTGGTGCGGCACTATGTGGGCGAGGCCTTCGGACTGCTGCCGCTGGTGTCTTTCGTGCTGGTGTTTGCCGCCATCGGCTGGGGCGTGCACCTGCTCAGCGGCCTGCTTAAAACGGCCGTGCACCTCACGCCGCTGGGGTTCCTCGACAACCTGGGCGGGGCCGTGGGCGGCATGCTGAAATGGGTACTGGGCCTGAGTTTATTGCTCTACGGTGTCGAATCGGCAGGTGTACCGCTTATTTCGCCCCAATTAGCTGCCGATTCGCAGGTGTTGCCCTATGTACGCCAGGCAACGCCCGCGGCCCTGCAGGTTGTCGGTTTCGCCATGCCCTTCGCCAGCACCCTGCTCACCCGTCTGCGGGAAGTATTTTAGGTTTTGAGCTTGGTGATTAGGTGGTAATGCTTAAGCCGTTCAAGCAGAACGCTGTCTTTCCGGAACGGCCAAAGCTCTATCAACGAAGCACTAAGCTCTAAATCAAAAACATGCGCCTGCTGCTGCTCGATAACTTCGATTCCTTCACTTACAACCTGCTCGATTACCTGCGGCAGCTGGGGTGCGAGGTGCTGGTACGCCGCAACGATGTGCCGCTGGCCGAGTTGGTGGCCTTGGTCCCCGAGGCCGTGGTGTTGTCGCCGGGGCCGGGCACACCGGCGGGTGCGGGCAACCTGCTGGCCGTTATTGAGGCGTTTCATCAGCGGATCCCGATGCTGGGCGTCTGCCTGGGCCATCAGGCGCTGGGCCAGTTTTTTGGGGGCGAAGTCGTGCGCGGTGCGCGGCCCATGCACGGCAAGGTTTCGGACATCATCTGGACCGTGCCCGACGTGCTCTGGGACGGGCTGCCGGCCCTTATGGCCGTTACGCGCTACCATTCGCTGGCCGTGCGCGGGCTGCCGCCGGTGCTGGAGGCACTGGCCGTTACCACCGATGCCAGCGCCGAAATCATGGCCCTGCGCCATCGTAGCTTACCTTTGCACGGCGTACAGTTCCATCCTGAGGCCCTGCTCACCACCCACGGGTTGGAAATGCTCGGCAATTGGGTGCAGAGTTGTATCATTGCAACTACCGCCCCGGCCCCGCCGGCCGGTTTATTTGGATAGCGAAGATGACGTTGCGGATTCAGGAGAAAAACGAGTTTCGGTACGTAGATGAAGGCACCGGCGAGGTGCTGTTGCTGCTGCATGGCCTGTTTGGGGCGCTCAGCAACTGGGAAGAGGTTATTACCGAGTTCAGCACCCGCTACCGCGTCGTTATTCCGCTACTGCCCATCTACGATATGCCCCTGCTGAAGGCCGGTGTGCCGGGACTAGTGAGCTTCGTAGAGGAGTTTCTGGCCGAAATCGGTTTGCAGGAGCCCTGCACCGTGCTGGGCAACTCGCTGGGCGGCCATATTGCGCTGGTGTACGCGCTGCAGAACCCGGCCCGCGTGGCCCGACTAGTGCTCACCGGCAGCAGTGGCCTGTTCGAGGACGGTATGGGCGGCTCGTTCCCGAAGCGCGGTAATTATGCCTACGTGGAGGAAAAAGTGGCCTACACCTTCTACGACCCCACCGTAGCCACCCGCGAGTTGGTCGATGAAGTGTTCGGCGTGACCAACTCCAATGCCAAGTGCCTGCGCATCATCAGCATTGCCCGCTCGGCTCAGCGGCATAATTTATCCAAGGAGCTAAGCCGTATAAAGGCGCCTACATTGCTCGTCTGGGGCTTAAACGACACTATTACGCCTCCCGTAGTTGGCCACGAGTTCTACCGGCTATTGCCCAACTCCGAGCTGCGCTTCCTCGACCATTGCGGCCACGCCCCCATGATGGAGCGCCCCGCCGATTTCAATCGGCTACTGATGGGCTTTTTGCAAACCACTGGCCGCCAAGCTTCGTAGCTTCTTAACTGGCCGCCAGGCTTTATGCAACCACTGGTCGGTTAGGTGGCTCTTTGTTTTTGATAAGAAGTATCTTATCTAGCGTACATAGCGTAGGCCCCGGCGAGGCCGCGCAAACCTTCGGCCGGGCACCGGGCTTATACGGCCGGCGCCTGCCCTGCTATACTGCTCTGCTCATGAACTCCATCCTCGCCGAAGAACTACTGAACCCGCTGGTGCCGCCGCTCAAGGTAACGGACACCACGGAGAAGGCCGCCCGCTGGCTGGAGGAATTCCATGTGGGCCAGTTGCCGGTGCTCGACGAACGCCTCTACCGGGGCCTCGTCACCGAATCGGACCTGCTCGACCAGGAAAGCGAGGGTGGTGAGGAGCGCCTGCTCGGTAGCCTGCAGCTGCAGTACGCCGATGTGCACGTGCAGCACGATCAACACTTTTACAACATCATCGAGCTGGCGGTGCAGAACAACATCCAGCTCGTACCTGTGCTCGACGACCAGCGCGAATACCTGGGCGTGGTAACCGTGAGCGATACGCTGGCCGCTTTCGGTAAGGTGCCGGCTTCCAGCGGGCAGCTGGGTATTCTGGTGCTTTCGATGGAGGAGCGCGACTACTCGCTCACGCAAATCAGCCGCTACGTAGAGGAAAACGACGCCAAGATCCTCAGTGCCCACGTGGCTCAAGACGAGCACGATCCTTACCGCATCCGCCTCACGCTCAAGATTAATACGCCTAATCTGGCCCGCATTATCGCCACACTAGAGCGGTTCAGCTACTCCATCACGGCCCAGTTTAGCGGGGCCGGCGAGCCCGACGAGGACGAGCAGCAGCGCTACGATGCCCTGCTACGCTACCTCAACGTCTGAGCCAGCTGATACGGGTGCTGATTACGCTGCTGTTGCTATGGCTGAGCGGGCTGTCTGGCTCGGCTGCCCCGTATGTTCCGGTGGGCCCCGCTCCGGCCGCCCCACTGTTTGCCGCTCCGCTCCCCGATACGCTCCGCCGCGCAGGCCCCGATAGTCTCGTGCAGGCCCAGTGCTCTGGCTATACTCGGCTACGGGTGGGCCGGGTGCTATTCGCAGGCAATCAGGTAACCAAAGAAGTGGTGCTGCGGGCCGAGCTCGACTTCACCGAGGGCGATACGCTGAACGCCGCTACTCTGGCCCGTCGCCTCGAACTCAACCGCCGCCGCCTCTTCAACCTGCAGCTGTTTCATCAGGTGCTGGTAAAAGCCGTGTGCCGCGAGGGGGAGTTGACAATACTCTACAGCTTTCAGGAGCGCTGGTACCTTTTTCCTGTGCCCATATTTTCGCTTGCCGACCGCAACTTCGCGTCGTGGCGCGAGCGGCCCGACCGTTGGAAGCGAGTCGATTACGGCCTGCACTTGGTTCGCCGCAACTTTCGGGGGCGCAACGAGCAGCTGTTGGCCAATCTGCAGCTGGGGTTCAACCGCAAGTATGAGTTGTTTTATGAGGCACCCGGCTACGGCCGCCATCGTCGGATAGGCTTCGGGGCGGGCTATTCCTACTACCGTGCCCGTGCCCTCGACTACGCTACCCTCGACGACCGACTCCGCAACCTGCGCCAGGAGGACGACTTTCCTATTGAGCGGCAATACGCCACCGTTGGCCTGCGCTGGCGGCGCACCGTGCAGTTACTGGCCGCCCTCGACGCCTCCTACCATCGCGAGCAGGTTTCCGATTCGGTTCTCTACTACAACCCTCGCTACTTTCTCAATGGCCCCCGGCGCGAGTACTTCGAGTTCAGCCTGACCACCACGCTCAACCGCCGCAATACCTTCGCCTATCCGCTCAGCGGCCAATATGCCCAGCTGCAGGTCGGCTACCGCTCATTCTTGGACAGTCGCACACCCGGCAGCCTCACGCTACGGGGCCGTTATGCCCGTTACATAGCCTTGGGAGGGCCGTTCTACTATTCCGTGGGAGCTACCGGCCAGCTGCGGGTGGCCCGCGCCCTGGCCTACCCCGACAACCGCGCCCTAGGCTACGACTTACTTGTGCGGGGCTATGATGCCTACGCCGTGGAAGGCCGCCGGCTCGGCTTGCTGCAACAAGGCCTTTCGCTCCGTCTGTTGGATTTGGGGAAAATTCAGCTCAATGGCGTGCCCAGCAGCCGTTTCAACAACATTCCGCTGGTATTTTATTTAAATACCTTTGCCGATGTGGGCTATGTTGGGCAAAAGGCCTCGCCAGCTACCAACCAACTGCCCAACTACCTGCTGGCGTCGGCCGGCGTCGGCCTGCACCTGGTCACGTACTACGACTGGGTGTTTACGCTAGAGTACGCCCGCACCCGCGAGCAGCAGGGCGGAGTTTTCTTCCGGACCCAGTTTCCTATCTGATGACGCTGGTTAAAGCCGCTCACGCTATCTTGTCGATATGAAAATAGCTATTCTGGGCAAGCCGTTCGCCGAGCAGCAGGCCCCCGTATTGCAGGCACTGCTCGACGATTTGCTGCGCCGCCAAGCCGAAATCCGTATTGAGCACAGCTTCTACGAGTACCTCAGCCAGTACCTCACTATTCCCGAAGGCATTAGCCGTTTCGGCCGCGCCGATTCGCTCGCTGGCTGCCGCTTCGTGCTCAGTATCGGCGGTGATGGCACGCTACTCGATACCGTTACTTACGTAGGGGCATTGCAAATTCCGATTCTGGGCATCAACACCGGCCGACTGGGTTTCCTGGCCACCATTTCGCCCGAAACCATCCTGCCAGCCATTGATGCCTTGTACAAGGGCCACTTCGTGCTGGAAGAACGCAGTCTTATCCGGGTTGATACTGACCCCGACACATTCGGTGACATCAATTTTGGTCTCAACGAATTCAGTATCCTCAAGCGCGACTCCTCATCGATGATTGTCGTGCATACCTATATCGATGGTGAATATTTGAACTCCTACTGGGCCGATGGCCTGATTGTGGCCACGCCTACTGGCTCGACAGGCTATTCGCTTAGCTGTGGCGGGCCGGTAATGTTGCCCCAAACGAACAATTTTGTTATTGCTCCCGTATGCCCTCACAATCTGAACGTACGGCCGCTGATTGTGCCCGACCGGAGCGTGATTTCCTTCGAAATTGAGGGAAGGAGCAACAACTTTTTGTTGTCGCTCGATTCCCGGTCCCGCACTGTCGAAGCCGGCATTCAGGTCGCCGTTCGTCGGGAAAACTTCAATGCTCAGCTAGTTAAAATGAATCAGGTCAACTTCCTGAGTACCTTACGCAGCAAATTGAACTGGGGATTAGACCGGAGAAATCCTGCCGACGTACCAGTTTGATCCTTTTTTTGGACATTTCTTTTTTTAGTTCACACGAAGCCTTACTTTTGTCGTCGGCTGAAACTGTGATTTTTACACTTTCGGCTCCCTCCCCGGAACCGCTATTTTTAAATAACGCCAGAGTATGAAGCAGTTTTTCGCCCTTACCGCCGCCCCGCTGTTGGCTCTCACGATGCTAGCATCGGAGGCTGATGCGCAGCAATTCAGCAAGCGCAAGCAGTACAACACGGTTGGTGTGTCGCTGAATGCCATGAACTACTTCGGCGACATTACGCCGAAGCCCAGCATTCCCAGCTTCCGTGCCGGCGCCACCCGCCCCAACCTCGGACTGACGTTCACCCATCGTTTCGCGCCCCGGATATCGGCCCGCGCCTCGCTCTCCTATGGCCGTATTACGGGAGACGATTCCAAAGCTGCTGATCAGAATGATCAGGATGCAAAATTTCGTTACAACCGGAACATGAACTTTCGGAATGACATCTTTGAGCTAGCCGGCGTAGGTATCTTCGACTTAGTTGAGAACCGCAATAACTATATCAAGCGGCCTGATTTTGTTCCTTATCTGTTTGGCGGTGTAGGTGTTATCCGCCATAATCCAAAAGGAGAAAACGCAACTGGCAATATAGTAGCCCTGCAGCCGTTGAGGACGGAAGGACAGTCGAGCGGCTATAGCCTGACGCAGTTCGTTATTCCTTTCGGTGCTGGTGCCCGTTATAAGCTCAATAAGAGTTTCGATATTGGCTTAGAATTGGGTTTCCGCAAGACGTTTACTGACTATTTGGATGATGTAAGCACCAACTATGTGGCTAGCCGTGAGTCTTTGGGTTCGGATAACGCGAAGTACTTTGGCTGGGACATTACGAGCCTGTCAGGTAAACCCGACGGTACTTGGGATAAAAGTGTACAGAGTGGCTACCAGCGCGGCAAGAGCAATGAGAATGACTGGTACACCACGCTGGGTGTTTCGGTAAACTATATACTTGCACCGCGGGTTCGTAACCCTAAATTCCGGTAGCCATTCTTACTGGCTGTCGTATTACTCAACTGCCAGTCAGTCTAATGATAAAAGTGAATTCTCTTAAAACGCTCCTTGTCGGCTTCGGGTCGGTGGGGAGCGTTTTTTTTAGTGCTACCGTTCAGGCACAGGTTCCCGGAGCCCAGACAACCAGTGAAATCGGGCTAGGTGCAGGTGGGCTTGTGTACAAAGGCGAACTTGCCCCATACTACCAGTTTCGCAATAACCGCCCCGCTATAACGGCCTTTTACCGTCGCGACCTTTCGGGCGCTGTAACGGCCCGGGCTGCTCTGATGGGCGGCATGCTGCGGGCCGATGACCGCAATGTGCGTGGGCTCAACGGCAATTTGCCGCCACTATCGGCCTACCGCGACGCCCATCTGAAGGGCAATTTGTTGGAACTTTCGGGTGGCATCGAATACAATTTTTTCGATTTCCATGACCGGCTTGATAAGGTGCATTTTACGCCCTATGTATTTATAGGCGTAGCGGGCTTTTATGCCAATACGGAGGTAGAGAGTAATGCTTTTCCAGCGTTGGATAAGAAGGGGAGCACGCTGAGTCTGGCCGTGCCGGTAGCAGTCGGATTCAAATATGCGCTTTCGAGGCACTGGAACTTAGGGTTGGAAGTGGGTGCCCGCAAGACCTTTACCGACAATCTGGACCACATTGATGGTAAGAGCCGTGGGCAGACCGATAGGATAGGTAATCCGAATGATCAGGACTGGTATCTCTACAACGGGCTGAGCGTTTCGTATACCTTCTATAAAATCCACTGCCCCGATAAAAGCGACGACAAGGGGAAGAAGAAGTAGACTTTAAAGGCTACAAAGCCAATAAGTCTGCCCGGCCTCCGTTACGCATCGTGGCGGGGGCCGCTGGTTGTTAAAAGGGAGCGGTGGTAGTCGGCATTGTGGGACAAGTAATGCAACCATTTACGTAACTTGCGACCTCTTTACGCAAAAAGCGCCAATGGCCGTCCGGTCCGAAATTGATTCCCAAAATATTCCAGCCCACGTTGCCATAATTATGGATGGCAATGGCCGTTGGGCCAAGCAGAAGGGTGGCTTACGCATCTTCGGCCACCAGAGTGCCATTACGGCAGTTCGGGAGACGGTGGAAGGTGCGGCCGAAGCCGGCGTGCGCTACCTGACGCTTTACGCCTTCTCGACTGAAAACTGGGCGCGTCCGGCCATCGAAGTGACGGCCCTGATGCAATTGCTGGTGCATACCATCCGCAAGGAGACGCCCACGCTGCTCAAAAACAGCATCCGGTTGCAAGCCATCGGTCAGATTGACAATCTGCCGGCCTCGTGTCAAAAAGAACTGGCTGAGGCGATGGAGTTGACCAAAGATGGTAGCCGCATGACGCTGGTACTGGCCCTGAGCTATAGCGGCCGCTGGGACTTGGCACAGGCCAGCCGCCGTATTGCTACGGAGGTAGCGGCCGGCCGGCTCCAGCCCGAGCAGGTAACCGAGGCTACCGTGGCTGGCTATCTTTCCACGGCCGGCATTCCCGACCCCGAACTGCTCATCCGCACCAGTGGCGAGCAGCGCATAAGTAATTTCCTGTTGTGGCAACTGGCCTACACGGAACTGTTCATTACCGATTTGCTCTGGCCCGATTTTCGGCGCCAGCACCTTTATGATGCCCTGCGGGCCTACCAACAGCGGGAGCGTCGGTTCGGTAAAACCAGTGAGCAGCTAACCGTTTCGTAATCGAAGATGAGTTCTCCCTACCACAAAATCCTTCCGGTAGCCGCCCTGGCTTTTACGCTGGGCACGGCACCGCTTACTACCGCCCTAGGCCAGGTAGCCGCTCCAGCCGCTGCAAGCAGCACGGCCGATGAGCCCCAGCGCTATACGCTGGGCGGCATCACCATCAGCGGCGCCCGCTACCTCGATCCTAACACCCTTATTGGCCTCTCGGGCCTGAAAGTGGGGGACCCCATCACGATTCCGGGTGAGGAAATCGGCCGGGCTATCCGCAAGCTCTGGGACCAAGGGATTCTGGGCGACGTGAGCGTGAGCATTGCCCGCGTGGAAAGCGGCCGTGTGTTCCTGGATTTCAACCTCAAGGAGCGCCCCCGGCTGTCGAAATTCGTTTTTGAGGGCATTAGCAAAGGGCAGGGGGAAGAGCTGAGAAACAAGATCAAGCTCATCCGCGGCAAGGTGGTAACCGATGCGCTGCTGAGCAACACCCGTGCCCAGGTGCGCAAGTTCTACACCAACAAGGGGTTTCTCGACGCCAAGGTGAACATTGTGCAACGGCCCGACTCGTCGCTGTCGAACAGCGTGGTGCTGGCCATTAACGTGGACAAGGGCTCCAAAGTCAAAATTGAGGAGATTGATTTCGTGGGTAACACGGCCTTCACTGATGGCAAGCTGAAAGGTAAGTTCAAGAAAACCAAAGAGAAGAAATTTCCCAAGTTCTTCAACTCGGGCAAGTACCAAGCGAAGGAGTTTGCGGACGATAAACAGCTGCTGCTTGACTTCTACAACGCGCAGGGCTACCGCGACGCGACTATCGTGTCGGACTCGCTGACACGGGTGGATGACGGATTGAAGCTGACCGTAAGAGTAGATGAGGGGCCGAAATATTACTTCCGCAACATCAGCTGGAACGGCAACTACCTCTACGACGACAAGACGCTGGCCTCGGTGCTGGGCATCAAGGAGGGCAGCGTGTACAGCAAGGAGACGCTTGATAAGCGTCTTAACTACAACCCTACCGGCCAGGATGTAACGTCGCTTTACATGAACGACGGCTACCTGTTCTTTAACATTGAGCCGGTGGAGACGCGCGTGGATGGTGACTCCATCGACATCGAGATGCGCGTGTCGGAGGGCGTGCAGGCGCGGGTGAAGGAGGTAAGGATTGCAGGCAATACCAAAACCTCCGACCACGTGGTGCGCCGGACGCTTTATACCTTGCCTGGCGACAAGTTCAGCCGCGAAAACCTGATTCGCAGCCAGCGTGAGTTGGCTACCCTGGGCTACTTCGACCCCGAGAAAATCGGTCTTAACCCGGTGCCCAACCAAGCCGACGGCACCGTGGATATCAATTACACGGTAGAAGAGAAACCCTCCGACCAGATTACGCTTTCGGGCGGTTGGGGCGGTTACGCAGGCTTTATCGGTACGGTGGGCTTGGTGTTCAACAACTTCTCGCTACGCAAAGCCGCTACCCTGAAGAACTGGACGCCCGTGCCATCGGGCGACGGCCAGCGCCTGGCGCTGAACGTGCAGGCCAACGGCCCCCAGTATCAGGCCTACTCGTTCTCGTTTACCGAGCCCTGGCTGGGCGGGCGTAAGCCCAACTCGCTGTCGGTAAGCCTGACTAAAACGATTCTGCGCAACGGCAGCAGCTTCGACGCCAATGCGGGGTCTCTCAAAACCAACGGTGCCAGTTTGGCCTTGGGGCGCCGCCTGCGCTGGCCCGACGACTACTTTACGCTTACCAACGGCCTTTCGATAACGCAATATAAACTCGACCGCTACGGTGATATTGGTGGAGGCTTCTTCCCAACTGGTTCGGGTAACGCAACCAATATTACGCTCAACACTACGCTCTCGCGCAACAGTATCGACAACCCGACCTTTACGCGGCGTGGCTCCTCGCTGTCGTTGAGCCTGAGCCTGACGCCGCCGTATTCGGTATTTCCGGGGGCTCACCCAGACGTAATCGAGTGGGTGGAATTCCATAAGTGGATGTTTGATGCCTCGTGGTTTACGCCCATTGTGGGTAAGCTGGTGCTCAATACCCGGGCGCACTTTGGCTTTATCGGGACGTATAATCCGGGCCGGCAAATTGGGCCTTTCGAGCGATTTAAGATGGGCGGTGCCGGTCTGGGCTTCGGCGGACAGGCCAATTTTATTGCTGGTACCGAGTTTATCGGTTTGCGAGGCTACGCCGACCCCAACGAGTCAAATGCTATTCCGACAGCTCGCTCGAACTCGGCGGGCGGGGTTGTGTACAATAAGTTCGTAATGGAAATGCGTTATCCAGTCAGCCTCAACCCGGCGGCTACGGTGTACGTGCTTAGCTTCGCCGAAGCGGGTAACTCGTTCGATAACTACACCAACTATAATCCTTACAAGCTGTATCGCTCGGCAGGCGTGGGTGCCCGCGTTTTCATGTCGGCATTCGGTTTGCTAGGCTTTGACTACGGCTGGGGCTTCGACCAAGTGCCGCGCGTAGCTGGCGGTTCGGCGCAGAAGACCGGTATCTTCCACTTCATCATCGGCCAGCAAATTCGGTAGCGCCAATGGTGAGCGGGCCGGGGCCACCATTTTTTCAACAGCATGAACCACTTAATTTTCCGCGTTTCGGCCGCTTTGGCCCTGTTGTTGGTATTGTTGGGTGCTCCCAAGGCGCAGGCTCAGAAGTTTGGCTATGTCGATTCTGAGTTTGTTCTGGGTAAGCTGCCGGCATATGCGCAGGCGCAGCAGGAGCTGAACACCCAGGCCGCCAACTGGCAGAAGGACCTGGAAAATCAGAAAGCGGAACTAGATAAGCTGCTTCGGAATTATCAGGCCGAAGAAGTCGTTCTGACGGAAGCCATGAAGAAAAAGCGTCAGGACGAAATTCTGGCCAAAGAGCAGGACATCAAAACCAACACTAACAAGATATTTGGCTTTGAAGGCCAGTTGTTCCGCAAACGGCAGGAACTAACCAAGCCAGTGCAGGATGTAGTATTCGAGGCCATCGAGAAGGTGGCCAAGAAAAAGCAGTTGGCCATTGTTTTCGATAAATCGGGCGACCTGACCATGCTTTATACCAATCCCGTGCACGACTACACCGAATTTGTGCTTGAGGAGTTAGGCCTGGCCTCGCCCGATGCCAACCAGCCGGGCCAGAAGGGACCGGTAAAAACCATTACGCCCCCTACTACCCCCGCCGGCAACACCCCAACGGCCGACAACGACGAACCGGCCCCCCGCCAGCCCGCTGCCCGTCCAGCCAGCCGAAAGAAGTAACTTTGTATATTCAACTTTCTGACTTTTTCCTTTTTTGATGACGACTACCATGAACAAAATCCGCGTTGCTCTGGCTATTGCCGCTCTTACCCTCACTACCGCTACCGCATCGTTGGCCCAGGCGCCGCTGAAAATCGGCTACACCAGCGTGGAGTATGTGCTGAGCCAGATGCCCGAAAGCAAGCAGATTGAGTCGCAGCTGAAAGATTATAGCACCCAGCTCAAAAACCAGCTCGACACCAAATACGCCGAGTACCAGGCCAAGGGCGAAGCCTTCCAGAAGGGTGCCGCTACCATGCCCGACCCCGTGCGGGCCGACAAGCAGAAGGAGTTGCAGAACCTGCAGCAGTCGATTCAGGAGTTCCAGCAGAGCGCCGAAACGTCGTTGCAGCAGAAGCAGCAGACCCTGCTCAAGCCTGCTCTCGACAAGCTGCAGCAGACCATTGATGCCGTAGCGAATGAAAACGGCTTTACGTATGTGCTCAACTCCGACGGTGCCAGCCCAGTACTGCTGCACGGTCCCAAGGAGGGTGATATTTCGGATCTGGTGCTGAAGAAAATGGGTATTACGCCCGGTGCTGCCAGTGCTGCCAAGGTAACCACACCAGCTGCTCCAGCTGCTTCGGCCGTGCCCGCCGCCGCTACCAAAACCAAGACTAAAACTAAGAAGTAAGCGCCCCGGCGCGTTACCTTACGGCTTTACCGGCGCAGCCGGGGCTTTTGCCCCGGCTGCTGCTGTTTGCTACCACGTCGCGCCCCCCTCACGGGCGTACTCCGGACCACCAATTTTTCCGCTATATGGCAGAACTGGAACAAGAATTCCCTGCGCCCAATATGCACACGCCTACCCCCAAGGAACTCCCTGCCGGAGAGCTGGCCGATGATGAGGGTGATGACAGTGAAGGGGGCGACGAACTGTACGAGCATCACCGCATTCAGGCCAACCGCAAGCAGGAGCTGCTACGGCTGGATAAGTTTCTGCTGCTGCGCATCCCTAAAACGTCGCGCACCCGCATTCAAAATGCTATTCTGGCCGGAGCTGTGCAGGTCAATAGCCAGGCGGTGAAATCCAACTACCGCGTCAAGCCGCTCGATATTATCACGGTGACGCTGCCGGAGCCGCCTCGCGAGTTCAAGGTGATGCCCGAGCCTATGGACCTCGATATTCGTTACGAAGACCCGGAACTGTTGCTGGTGAACAAGCCGGCCGGGTTGGTCGTGCACCCGGCCTTCGGGCACTGGCAGGGCACGCTGGTAAACGGGTTGGCGCACCACCTCGCCAACCTGCCCACTGGCCGTAATGGCGAAGTGCGCCCCGGCCTTGTACACCGCATCGATAAGGACACGTCGGGGCTGCTTGTTATCGGCAAGTCGGAGTATGCCATGACCTACCTGTCGAACCAGTTTTTCCACCATACTATTGAGCGTACCTACCTGGCGCTGGTATGGGGCGTGCCCGCCGAGGCGCAGGGTACCATCAGCACCAACATCGGCCGCAGTATAAAGGACCGTAAGGTGCAAGCCGTGTTTCCGTTTGAGGGGGATTATGGCCGCACGGCGGTTACGCACTATAAAGTGCTGCAAGCCTTTGGGCAGGTGGCGCTGGTGCAGTGCAACCTCGAAACCGGCCGCACCCACCAGATTCGGGTGCACATGAAGCATATCGGCCACCCACTGTTCGGCGACGCTACCTATGGCGGCGACCGGGTGGTATATGGGCAACGTACGGGGGCTTATAAGGCATTTGCTGAGAAAGCCCTGGCCTTGCTTCCCCGGCAGGCCCTGCACGCCAAATCCCTGGGCTTCGAGCATCCCATCAGCCGCGAGTTCATGCAGTTCGAAGCCGAGCTACCGGCCGATTTTGCAGACGTACTGAAAATGTGGGAGGAGCACGCCGACGCACCGGCCACCAGCTAACAGAGGTTTTCGACAAGACACGAAAAAAGCCCGCTACCGAAGTAGCGGGCTTTTCCTTTTTTAGCTTGATAAAGCAGCCTGTTGCGTGCTCTACTTCCGACGGGCCGGAGCTTTAGCGGGCTTGGTGATGGCATCGATAGCCGTCTTGGCCTGCTCGTCGGCGGGGTTCAGGGTCAGGGCCTGCTGCCAGTAGGGCAGCGAGGCAGTCTTATCCCCCTTCTGGTAGTAGTAGTAACCCAGGTACTTGTTGGCTTCTACAAGGCCCGACTTGTAGCTCTCGGGCTTGTCAGAAGCAGTAGCCATCTTGATATACTCCTCATAGTAAGGCTTGGCTAAGCCCTTCTTCGAGTCAGGATCGAGGTTGGCGTTGGCGCGGGCGCGCATCTGGTATCCGGGCACGTACTCGGGGCGCTCCTTCAGCAAGGCACCGTAGAGGCTGTCGGCGGGCATGTACTGCTCGTTCTGCTCGTAAGCCCGGGCGAGGTACACTTTGTCGGTCAGCTCTCCACCGTTGTTCTCCTGCATCATCTGCCGGTAAGCTGCGATGGCCTTGGGGTAGTCCTTGGCTGCAAGGTAGGCCTTGGCCAGCTCCTTGCGCAGCTCGGTTGCCTTCTTGGGGTCAGCCTTGATGGCGGCATCAACCAGCGCGGCACCTTCGGCCGTTTTACCGCTCTTGATCAGCATCTTGCCGTAGTATACGTTGTCGTCGGCAATCAGCTTGTCCTGCGCCTTGGCTACAGTCATGTACTGCTGCATAGCGGTCATCGCCTCATCGTTCTTGCCCATCTCGTACAACGAGTATGCTCTGATGCGGTTCATGGCGAGGTTATTAGGGTCGGTGGCCAGCACTTTGTCAATCTCCACCATTGCCTCCGGATACTTCTCGGTCAGGTACAGGAAGGCCGCGTTCTTGGCTGTGGTTTCGGTCGAATTCTCGGCCAGAGCGGTGTACTTCTGGAACTGAGCCAACGCGTCGTCGTAGCGGCCGGCGAAGTAATAGGTTTCGGCCAGGGCGTTGTAAGCCGGCGCGTAATTTGCGTCGATGCTGATGGCCTTCTCGAAGTTCTCCTTGGCGCGGTTGTAGTCGCGGGAGCGTAACGCCAGCTGTCCGCGCCGAACGTATGCCTGCACGTTGTTCGGCTCGCCGGTATTGGCGCGCTCGTAGCTGTTCATGGCCTCGCCGCCACCTGTTTCGATCTTCTGATACAGGTCGCCGCGGGCAATCATAAGAGCCGCATCGTCTTTGCCGGTCTTGGCAGCGAATTTCTCGCCTTCTTTCACGTATTCCAGCGCCTTGCTAACGTCCTTGGTGCCCGATTCGGCATACGCCTGGGCAATCATGGTGAATACACTGAGGTCTTTACCCTTCGAGGCCTTTACGGCTTCGTCGAACTTGGCCTGCGCCTCCGTGGCGTTGCCTTTAGCCAGCGCGGCACGGCCGGCGGCAATCATGGTCATCGGTTCCTTCTTGTCGAAGCTGATACGGCTGAAGTAGTACGCAGCCGAATCAGGCATCTGGCGCAACTGATACAGGCGGCCCAACTGAAACGAAGTTTCGTTGGACTGACCCTGCCGAAGAAGCGTAGACCGGGCTTCATTGTAGCGCTCCATTTGCAGCGCCTTTTCCACGGCCGTGTTCTGGGCCAGGGCGGCAGTGCCGGAAACAGATAAAGCAGCGAGGAGTGTGAGCTTCCAGGGCTTAATGTTCATAAGAGAAGTGGTTGGTGTATTGTAAGGAAAAAATCAGTTCGATTTCACGTCAATGATACGAACCTGGCCGGTGGCGGGCATTAAACCGGACTTGAGCATAATGAGCTGGCCCTTGTTGCCTGCCACGAACGATGCAAAACCGGTGCCAAGACCTGCCCGGGCCTCGCGGCTGATGATATACAGCTCGCGTCGGAGTGGGTATGTTTTCTGGGCCAGATACGCTTGGTAGGGCTGCACGTAGTCGTCGGGAGTGCTATTGCCAGCTTTGGCACTGATGCCCGCAACGCGCACGCGTCCAAGTAGCTTTTGAACTCCCTTATCGTCGCGGTCCGAAATCCAGTTCACGCCAATTACGCCAATAGCGTTCGGATGACTCGCAACGTAATCCAGTAGGGCCGGGTTCGACTCGGAGGCAAAAATACCTTTGGCCAGTGCCGCGCCGCGCGTGATGGAATCCTGCACAAAGCGGGCAGTACTGGAATTATTGTTGTCGAAAACGGCCGTAATCTCGCCCTTCTTATTGCCGGGGCTCAGCTGGTTCCACTGGGTAAGCTGGCCCGTGAAAATACCGCGCAGCTGGGCCGTCGTCAGCAACGAATCGGGGTTACTGGGGTGCAGGATGATGGCAACGCCATCTACCCCGATCCGAATGGCGCGGGGTACTATCTGGATACTTTTAAAGCGAGCCAACTCGGCCTCCGTCAGCTGGCGCGATACAACAGCCAGCCGCACACTGTCATCCAGGAAAGCCTGCATTACGTCGCGCTCGGGCTGGTAAACGGCCTCTATGCGGGCACCCGGGTACAGCTTTTGAAAGGTATCGACCTCCGACTTGATGATGGGGGCAAAGGTCTCATCTACTCCGATGCGGATGTTGCCACTGGTTGGTGTGTCGAGAACCGCCGCCGACTTATTGTCGCCGTTGCAGCCAGCGAGGCCTGTTACTCCGAGCAAACCAGCCGTCAGGCCCGTAAGAATGCTATGCTTCATGCCGGTTCTTTTTGAAGTACTGTTGATAGGTGCGAACAAATCTAATGATTCCGTAAAATACGAAGACACCAGACAACAGTTTACGGGCCATCTCGTCGAGCCGGAGCATACCGGCCGGCACCAGCCATAAGCTTATCCCCAGCGCCATGTAAAGCACAGCCATAAACAGGGTGAAGTAGCGTATCAGGCCGGGCGACTGGCTAGGACGGCCCAGGCGTTCGTGGGTATGCGGCAGGTTGGACATAATAACTGAGTGAAGCAGAGCAAAAAGATCCGGGTAAGGAGCAAACGTAAAAATAAGCGCTTTTTGTTCGGCTGCCGGTTGCCGTTGTACACTGGTAGGCAGAAACGCAGACACCCAACTGGTTATTTCACCAGTTGGGTGCCAACGACAAAAAAGATGATTTTACGGGCTGCCCGCAGCTGGTTGCCAGAACTATTGATAAGTGAACGTAATGGGCAGGTTGTAGCGCACTGGCACAGCGCGGTTGTTCTGGTAGCCGGGTTTCCAGGCGGGCATCTTCCGGATAACCCGGCTGGCTTCCTCATCGGTACCGTAGCCCAAGCCCTTGAGCACTTCCACATCGGTAATGGAGCCGTCGGTGTTCACGGTGAAAGCAATGTACACCCGGCCGCCAACGCCCGCTTTAAGGGCCGGGGTAGGGTAGTGGAGGTTGCGCTGCAGGTATTTGGCCAGCGCTGCCTGGCCGCCGGCAAACTCAGGCATCACCTCTACCGAAACAAAAGGCTTGGTAACGGCCGGAGCCGCCGGGTTAGCTGCCGAGTCGTTGCCCGGTGCGCCAGGACCAGCCGTATCGGCAAAACCACCGGTACCGTCGCGGTTGATGCTGCCCAGCGCCACCGGCCCGTTTATATCTGGCGCAGCTACATCGGGCTGCTGGGGCTTTTGTGGCTGCACATCATCAACTACCGTGGGCGGCAGGTTTTCGCTGAGCTCCGTGCGTAGCGTGATAGTAGCCTGCGAGCTGGGTGGCGGCGTTACCACCGGCGGCTGCGCGATGGTAGGCGGTGGCAGAATATCGATTACCGGTCCGGTTGGTACAATGGGCGGCACCACCACCACCGCCGGCCACAAGTAGCTGATGCCAAGCGGCACGGCAATAAGCAGCGCCGCCAGGGCCACGGCCATTGCTACGGCCCGGAAGAGGTGGCGGCCATAAAGCTGACGTAGCGCGTAGGCCCCGTAGGCTTTATTGCGTCCCTCGAACACGATGTCGTCGAGGGAGGGTAGAGAAATAGGTGCGTTGGTGGTCATGGCGTATAGGAATTAAGTGAACGAAACACGTTAAACTTCCCAAGCCATGCCTACCCTCTGCTACTCCCCATGCGCTGGCTTTCAGATAGTAAACGCCTGCGCTGTTACGGGTAGTATGCGTGCCGACTATATTTTTCGAAACCGATACTTATAGACCCAAACGGGTATAACCGTAAAAGCAAAAACCCCAAACCAGACGAGTGTCGGGTTTGGGGTTTAAGAAATTGGTTGCCGCAAGCGGTCAGCCAGCGTTACTTGATCGAGTAGGTAATCGGCACTGTGTAGTAAACCGATACTGCCCGGCCGTTCTGCTTGCCCGGTGTGAAACGCGGCAGGCTTTTAACAACCCGCATAGCCTCTTCGTCGCAACCGGCACCAATGCCTTTCTGCACCTCTACATTCGAAACAGATCCATCAGGACCTACTACGAACTTAACGAATACGCGGCCTTCTACCTGATTGCGCAGAGCCATGGCCGGGTACTTGGTGTTCTTGGCAATGTATGCCAGTAGCGCTTCTTGTCCGCCGGGGAATACCGGCATCTGCTCTACGTAGGTGTACGGCTTGGTTTCAACTACCGCTTCCACTGCCTTGTCGCCCTCACCGGGCTCCAGCCCTTTCAGGTCGGCAGGGTTGTCGGTGTTGCCCTTAATCGTCACCGCGGCCACTGTTTTCTCCTTCAGCTCTTCCTGGTCCGGAATTTCTTCCTTACGTACCTCCTCGTCCTTCTTTACAACGGGCGGGGTGAACTTAATGGTGGAGAGCTTGGGTGGTGGCGGTGGTGGCGCCTCCGGTGGTGGTGGCGGTGGGGGCGGGGGAATGTTTTTGTCCAGCGGGGGCGCTTCCATCAGCTCGTTTACCTTGAGCATCTTGTCTTCCACTACCACATCGTCCTTCTTCAGCATCCGCGCAACAAGCGGGAAAGCAATCAGAATGGCGACAATGGCTACGGAAATCAAAACAGCCCGGGTTACGTGCTTGCCATACACCCGCCGGATTATGTAAGCCCCGTAGGCCTTATTGCGCCCCTCGAAGACGATATCGTCGAGGGAGGCATTGGCCAACTGCGTGTTGTCCATCATAATCCAGAAGATTTAATCAGTTCGGTATCAGCCTTCGAAATGTCTACCAACGCATACTTTTTCTGGTCGGTGATGTTCATTTCGTCGAGGATATCGACCATGTTTTTGTAGTTCGAGTCGTCAGCCGGCTTGATCAACACCACGAGGTTGGGGTTGGTATGGCGAGAGAGCAACTCTTTCCGGATGCCATCGGCTCCGTAGCTCGATTCCTTCAACTCTGGCTTAACGTCGCCGCTAAGTAGTCCGTCGTAGTAGAAAATCTTGTTATCGGCGCTGAGCAGAACGGTAAAGGCATTGGATGCCTTAATTTCCGATTTCTCCTCTTCGTTCTTGGGCTTCACCGGCATGTTGATTTCCATGACGGTGGGCTTGCTGAACGTGGTCGTCAGCATGAAGAAGGTCAGCAACAGAAAGGCCAGGTCAACCATCGGGGTCATGTCGATTTTGGTCGACATTTTTTTCGCCCGCTTTTTCCCGCCTTTTCCGCCGCCGCCGCCACTTTGTGGGATTTCTGCCATAATTTCTGTGCGGATTATTTACCGGCCACCGGTTTAGTTTCGAGGTCGGTAATGAGATTGAACCGGTTAATGTTCTTCTCCTGCATCAGTTTGATGACTTTCTTTACCGTCGGTACATCGGCCTGTCCGTCGCCCTTAATGGCGATGTAAGGGGCCGTGTTGAACTGCTTCTGGCTAAGCGAGCGGGCCGCAATTACCCACTCAATCAGCTGGTTGTTCAGCGAGTCGGCCGGGATACCGTCTTGGTTAACCTCCTTCCGCTGTTCAGGATCGAGGCTCAGCAAGGCAGGCAGCTTTTCGATGGGCGTGCCAAAGCTGGCACCGGCCCCACGGAAAGCTTTCGACTGAGCCGCTGTAAAGCTGATACCGTACTTAGCACCCATCTGCTTGAGCAACTCTTCCTTGATTTCGTCGTCGCTGACGCCAAAGAAGATACGCTTATCCTTGTCGATGGCTACGGTGAGCACATGCGAATCGGGCAGCCGGATTTCAGAAGTAGAGGAAGGCGTGTCCACCACCACGGCCTCTTCCGGGGCAAACTTGGTGGTGAGCATGAAGAAAGTCACCAGCAGGAAGGCCAGATCCACCATCGGCGTCATATCGAGCGACGGGGATGTTCTGTGAGGCTTTACTTTAGGCATTGCTGGAGTTATTAAACGCGTGATTCAGAAACGAACAACTCGCGGTTTTAGTGCACAAAGGCGCTAAAACTAAACGGTGGTCGTGTTAACCGGGGCCGAGTGGTCGGTAGCGCCGTGCTGGGCCGAGAAGGTCTGAATGATGCTGAAGCCAGCCTCGTCGATGCTGTAAGTCAGCTCGTCAATTTTGCTGGTGAAGAAGTTGTAGGCAACGATAGCCAGGGCCGAACCGGTAATACCGAGGGCCGTGTTGATGAGAGCTTCCGAGATACCGTTGGCGAGGCCTACTGCATCGGGAGCACCACCCTGGGCCAGAGCCGAGAAGGCCTTGATCATACCCAGTACCGTACCAATCAGACCTACCAGCGTGGCGATAGAAGCCAGGGTCGAGATGATAACGAGGTTTTTCTCCAGCATGGGCAGTTCCAGAGCCGTCGATTCCTCGATTTCCTTCTGGATAGCCAGTACTTTCTGGTCTTTCTCGAGGTAACGGTCACGCGACATCTCCTGGTATTTCACCAGGCCAGCGCGTACTACGTTGGCTACCGAGCCTTTCTGCTGGTCGCAGGTAGCAATGGCACCGGTGATGTCGTTTACGTTCAGCTTCTGACGGATGGTGCGTACGAACGATTCGATGCTCTTCGAACCTTTGGCACGGCTCAGCGTCAGGGCCCGCTCAATCGAGAAGATGATTACCAACAGGAACATGGTCATCAGTACCGGTACTACCGGACCACCCTTGTACACTACACCGAAGTAGTCACCTGGAATAGGGTTGTTGGCGTTGTCGCCGCCCTGGAAGTGGCTGCCGTTACCGAAAATGAAGATGTAGACCAGCACGCTTACGATGAATGCCGCGATGATGGCAATGATGGCAAATGCGGACGAGCCACTGCCTTTCGAGTCGCCTTTTGGCGTAGCGGCAGCGGCAGGCCGGGCCGCGGGCTTATTCATAGCATTCTTTTGTTCCATTGGTCCGGAGAATTAGGGGTTGTTGGTGAAAGGTTGAGGTGCTTGTTGAAAAATGGTAAAAAAAGTGGGTGGACTGCCTGCCGCCCGACCCATTTAGTTGGTTATAGTTACTGGCCATTTAGAAAGAAACAGACAATGACTTTGGCAGCGAAATGGGTGAGAAAGCTAAGTTAGCCTTGGCAAACCTACTTAAAAAAGCTGACTGCTACCAAAAGAAAATCGTGTTTAAACGCGCTAAACCGACATAATCCGCAAAAAAAAGCGGTTTGTCCTAAAAAATTAGACGCTTTGACGGCCTGTCAAACGCTTCGCTTCTTCCCAATACACGTCCATCTGCGCCAGTGTTAGGTCGGTTAACTGATGACCTTGGCGGGCCGATTGCGTTTCAAGATACTGAAAACGCTGAATGAATTTTCGGTTGGTTCGTTCCAGCGCTTCTTCCGGATTAATGCCGGCATGACGGGCAAAGTTGATGAGCGAGAACAGCAGGTCGCCGAATTCGGCGGCGGCCCGTTCGGTGCGCGCAACGTCGGCGGGGGCGGTAGCGTCGGCGGGGGTATCGGCAAACTCCTCCCCAAACTCGGCCAGCTCCTCCTGCACTTTCTGCCACACCTGTTCGGGCTGCTCCCAGTCGAAACCCGCGCCGCGGGCTTTTTCCTGGATGCGCATAGCCTTAATGAGGGCCGGCAGAGAAGCGGGTACGCCGCCCAGCACCGAAGTGTTGCCTTTCTCGCGCAATTTCAGTTGCTCCCAGTTCCTTTTTACTTCTTCCTCGGTTTCGGCCTGCACATCGCCGTAGATGTGGGGGTGGCGGAAGATGAGCTTTTCGCACTGGGCATTGAGCACGTCGGCAACATCGAAAGCACCCTGCTCGCTGGCAATTTTGGCGTAGAACAGTAAGTGCAGCATCACGTCGCCGAGTTCCTTTTTCAGGTCGGGTAGATCGTGGCGGATGATGGCGTCGCTGAGCTCGTAAGTTTCCTCAATAGTGAGGTGGCGCAGGCTTTCGAGGGTTTGTTTTCGGTCCCAGGGGCACTCGGCGCGCAGGCGGTCGAGCACGTCGAGCAGGCGGCCAAAAGCGGCCAACTGTTCAGTTCGGCGGTTGGGGGTGGCGTTTTGCATCAGGCCAAATATACAAAGCGGGTGGTCATTGGGCCGAAGCAGCCGGGCAGTAATGCATGCTGCTTCAACCGAAGAGGTAGCCGCTTACGTAGGGAAAGCAGCGGCGGCTGGTTACTTTTGCGGCCGCTTACGGGCCATTTTGCCCCTTCTACCTTCAGCAGCACTTTCCGTGGCTCTTATCAAATCTATTTCCGGCATACGGGGTACTATCGGCGGCGCGGCCGGCGAGGGCCTTACGCCCATCGACGTTGTGAAATACGCGGCGGCCTTCGGCACCTGGGTGCTCCAGCAGACGCAGAACAATACCATCGTTATCGGCCGCGACGCCCGCCTTTCGGGCGATATGGTGAGCCGACTGGTGGCCGCTACGCTGCAGGGGCTGGGCATCCATGTTATCGATCTGGGCCTGAGTACTACGCCCACCGTTGAGATGGCCGTGCCCGCCAAAAAGGCTGGCGGCGGCATTATTCTCACGGCCTCGCACAACCCCAAGCAGTGGAACGCGCTGAAGCTGCTCAACGACAAAGGCGAGTTTATTTCGGAAGCCGACGGTCAGCAGGTGCTGGCGTTGGGCGACGCGGAGGCCTTCGACTTTGCGCCCGTTACCAAGCTGGGCACTTACGCAACCGACGACACGTTTCTGCAAACCCACATCGACGCCATTCTGGCTCTGCCGCTGGTCGATAAAGCTGCCATTCAGGCCAGAAACTTCCGGGTAGTAGTAGATGCAGTAAACTCCTGCGGGGGCTTTGCCGTGCCGATGCTACTGGAGCAGCTGGGGGTAACAACCATTGAAAAGCTGTTCTGCGAGCCTACCGGCGACTTTGCCCACAACCCCGAGCCGCTGCCCGAAAACCTGCGCGACATTGCCCGCCTAATGGAAAAAGGCTCGTTTGACCTGGGCATTGTGGTGGACCCCGATGTAGACCGGCTGGCGCTGGTGAATGAAGACGGCAGCATGTTCGGCGAGGAATACACACTGGTAGCGGTGGCCGATTACGTGCTGGGCCAGCTGGGTGGCGGCAACACTGTGAGCAACCTGAGCAGCACCCGCGCCCTGCGCGATGTAACCCAGAAGCACGGTGGCCAGTACGCGGCTTCGGCCGTGGGCGAAGTGAACGTGGTGAACAAAATGAAAGAGACCCAGGCCGTTATCGGTGGCGAGGGCAACGGTGGCATCATCTACCCCGAGCTACACTATGGCCGCGATTCGCTGGTAGGCATTGCGCTGTTTCTGAGCCACCTGGCGAAGTTCGGGTTGCCCATGACCCGCCTGCGGGCCTCATACCCAAACTACTTCATCTCGAAGAACAAGATTGAGCTGACCCCCGAAATCAATACCGATCAGGTGCTGACCCAGATGGAGCAGCGCTACGCCGGCCAGCCAGTAAATACCATTGATGGCGTGAAAATCGAGTTCGATAAGGAGTGGGTGCACCTGCGCAAATCGAACACCGAGCCGATCATCCGCATCTATGCTGAGTCGGAGTCCAACGCCACGGCCGACCATCTGGCCAACAAAATAATTGGCGACATCAAGGAAATAATTAGCCGCTAGCCTGCTGCTTAGCGGCGTGGCCAGACTAAAACCGGCCGGCACCAACCCAATAGGGCTGGGTACCGGCTGGTTTTTTGTGCCCGGTTGCCAAGGGTTTTGGATGGCCCGGTGGGTCGGGCTGTTCGGTAGCCGCCGCGAATCCGCTATTTTTGCGGGTGACTTCGGCTGCCCGGTCTGTCCGGCTGGTTTTTACTGCCTTTATGTTTTGCTCATGAACGTGTATTTCGATAACGCCGCTACTACCCCGCTGGACCCCGAAGTGCTGGACGCCATGCTGCCGTTTCTGCAGAATCACTACGGCAACCCCAGCAGCATCCACGGTCCCGGCCGGCAGGTGCGCGCCGCCATCGAAAACGCCCGCAAAACGGTTGCGCACCTGATCAATGCCTCCCCGGCTGAAATTATCTTTACCTCGGGCGGCACCGAGGCCGACAACTACGCCGCCTTCGGCACAGTGCGCCCGTTGGGGTTGAAGCACGGCATCACCTCGAAAATGGAGCACCATGCGGTGCTGCACACCATGCAGACGCTGGAAAAAAGCGGCGAGATACAGCTGAGCTACCTGCGCCACGATACAAGCGGCCGCTTCGACCTGGCCCATCTGGAAGAGCTGTTGGCTGCCAACCCGCGCACGTTCGTGAGTTTGATGCACGCCAACAACGAAATTGGCAACCTCAACGATTTGGCTGCCATCGGCGAAATATGTGCCCGTCACCAAGCCATATTTCACACCGACACGGTGCAGACGATGGGCCACTACCGGCACGATGTGCAGCAGCTGCCGGTGAATTTCCTGGTGGGTTCGGCCCACAAGTTCCACGGTCCAAAAGGCGTAGGCTTCCTGTACCGCCGCGCGGGCCAGGCCGTGGACGCGCTGATTCAGGGCGGCTCGCAGGAGCGTAACCAGCGCGCCGGCACCGAAAACGTGTACGGCATCGTGGGCCTGGCCAAAGCGCTGGAAATAGCCTACCGCGACATGGCCGACCATCAGCGCCACATCCAGGGCCTCAAAGACCGGTTTATTGCCAAGCTTCGGGCCGAAATAGATGGGGTAGAGTTCAACGGAACCTCAGCCGAAGCCGACCAGAGCCTGTACACGGTGCTGAGCGTGAGCCTGCCACCTTCCGAGTTCAACGAGATGCTGCTCTTCAACCTCGATATCAACCGGGTGGCCGTGTCGGGTGGATCGGCGTGTACCAGCGGGGCCAACGCCGGCTCCCATGTGCTCAGCGCCCTGGGCTGCGACCCAGCCCGCGGTACTATCCGCTTCTCCATGAGCAAATACAACACCGAGGAGGAAGTGGACTACGCCGTGGAGCAGCTGGCCAGGATGTACCGCAAAAGTGAGGTAGTCAGCTAGCAAAGCGTTTCGCTGTGCAATAGTTCGGCTGACGCACGGCGCACTCCACCAACTCAGTACTGCCCCTGCGCGCCGCCGCCGCCGCTTTGGCCGCCCCCAAACTGCAGGCCGGGTTCAGGAGCTTGCGGGGCGTGGGCGGTCTGGGCAACTACGAGGGCTTCGAGGTTGAGGCCGGGCCGCTCACCGGCGTCGTTGTTGGGGGCGGCGGTGAGGCCGTGGCGGGGCGTGCGCAGGTAGCGCAGGGCGGCGGCCATCAGGCCGATGAGAAAGGCTCCGAGCAGGGCGCCGGCCACGGCCGGTGGCAGCACCGAGTGGTAGAAACGTAAGGTATAGCCCGAAAACGCCAGCGTCGCCAGCCCCGTGAGCAGCCAGATGCGGCTGGGGCGACGCAGGCCCTGGTAAAGGTAGAACAGCGGAATAAGGGCCGTGAGCAGGTAAAAGACGGGCGCAAATGGAATCGGTTCAGAAACCAGCAGCCCCCCGATGGCCGCGTTGCCCTCGCGCACGACGAGGTAGTTGCCGCCCAGGTAAAAAGTAGCCAGCGCCAGCACTTCGAGCGCAACGAAACAGGTGCGGTAATACCAGTAGTCGGTGCGGGCGGCCAGGTAGCGCACCAGCCGATACAGCCCGGCCGCCAGCGCCATTACGGCAAAGGGCAGCACCAGCCGGCCGGCCGTGAGTTGCAGCAGCGCATTGGCCAGCAGCAGCAGCGCCACCACATAGGCCAGGGCTGCCACCAGCGCGTCGCCGAAACGGGCGGTGGCCCACAGTAGCAGGGCCAGCACCAGCACCAGCCACAGGGCCAGATAGGGCGAAGTCAGCGTAAATAAATCGGTGCTGGCTGGAAACAGCATCAGCACAAAGCAGTACAGCGCGGTGCCCGCAAAGCTCAGGCTGAGGTAGAGCAATGCTTGATCGGAGCCGGCCCGGTAGGTGCGTGACAATTTGATGATGCCATACAGCACAAATTGTCCGGCCAAAGCGGCCAGCAGGGCTACCACCCCAATCTTGGCCTGTTCTCTCCACGGCACAACTGAATCGAATAGGTCGTAGGCAAACAAAGCAACGAACCCCCCGGCGGCCAGATAGCCCAGCGTCGTCAGCAGAAACAGCAGAATCCGCAGGTAGATGTTGGGCCGGTAGAAGTCGAGCGGATACGCTTCGCGAATGGCCTGCAGCTGCGGTAGTGGTAGCAGGCCCCGGCGGTGCCAGCTTTGGGCGGCCGTGCGCAGGGCCTCGTTGCGGGCCCAGACTGGGTTATAGGCCTTGTTCATGGGCAGCGGTGCCGGCTAGGCGTTTGAGGTGCGTGAGAAACCAGACGGCGGCTACTGTGGAACCGATGAAGTAATAGAGGCCCAGCGCAAGGACTATATTCAGGCCCGTGGCTGAGAGCAACTGTGCCAGCCCGTAAGTAAGCGCCACGTAGCCATAAGTGGCCCCCAGCAGCAGAAACAAGTGCGAGTGCACCCGTCGGCCATACCAAAAAAGCCCCGCACTCACGGCCAGAATCAGTATTACCAGTAGGGCCAGCGGCTGCAGTACTTCGGTGAACATGGCGGCCGTAGCCGTGCCCAGCAGCAGGTTGCCGCCCAGCAACAGGTAGGTGTAGGCGAAATGGACCTTGCGGTGACGGGTTTCGCTTAGCCAGCCGCCCAGCAGCAGCAGCGCCCCCACCGCTATGGCTGCCCGGCTTACCGAACCAGTCAGAAATTCGTTTTTAAACACGGCCAGCGGCTCCACGCTCAGGCCCACCCAAGCCGCCAAAGCAGTAATGGCCATCGAAAGCACGCCGCGGTGGTCGAAGCGGTAGGCGAGGTAGA
Source organism: Hymenobacter lapidiphilus (assembly GCF_013377885.1). GTDB lineage: Bacteria > Bacteroidota > Bacteroidia > Cytophagales > Hymenobacteraceae > Hymenobacter > Hymenobacter lapidiphilus. Next base: position 42,271 of record NZ_JABKAU010000014.1, on the reverse strand, counting down.
AAAACAGCCCGGCCGGCAGTGCCAGCGCCAGGCCGTAGCGGGTGCCAAACAGCGCATACTGGGCCTGCAGATAGCCTTCGAGCACCAGAAACAACAGGCAGCCGAGCAGCAGCAGATAGTCGGCCAGCAGGCTGGAGCCAGCCACCAGGCCCCAACTGAATGGCGGGCGGTGGCGGGCGGCGTAGGCGAAACAGGCTGCCGTTAGCAGCGCCACCACGGCCACTACCACGCCGTGTCCTAGCTCATCGAGGTGCTCGTAGATAAGCACGCCCAGCCCGCCGCTGAGCAGCGTAATGCCCAGGTAAAGCAGCGTGCGGATTTCGTAGTGCAGCGAGAAAGGCCGGGTCCGCTCGTCGGTTTCGATAGCAGCGGCCTGTTCGGGCGTCAGCCGGCCCCGGTCGCGGAGTTCGGCTATAAAAGGGGCAGCACGCATGGGGCAGAAGCAAGTAAAAAGCTGAATATAGCGTTCTTGCGCCGGCTCGTTGCGGCTGGCTGTTGCTCCGGCCGAATCATAATCGGCTCCGACAGCGTAAGGCTAGCGCACGACTTATCTCTTCCCCTATGGCCGACATCAATATTCAACGCAAGAAAAATACGCCCAGCCCCTGGCTGCTGCTGCTGGTAGTGCTGGCCGTAGTGGGCTTAGGCGCCTGGTTTCTGTTCAAAGCCGAAATAAACGCTACCCGCAGTACACCGCCACCACCCCCGCCGCCGCCCGCCGAAACCCCGCTCGTGCCGGCCGATACGCTCGTCGGGGCCGAAACCGGCCCCCGGCCTGCTACCGATGTGGACGCCGATATGGCGGCTACCGCCCCGGTAACGCCCGATGTGCTGGCAGCTTTCGTGGCCGGCGACGCGGCCCGGCCCGGCTACGGCCGCGAGGCCCTGCGCCTGCTCTCCTCGTCGTTGGTGGGACTAGTGGACCGCGACGACCTGCGCACACCCGAAATCCAGACCCGCCGCGACGACCTGACCAGCGCCACCGCCCGCCTCGACGAGCCTGCCGCCCGCCTGCGCCCCGGGCTGGTGGCCGCTTCCAACCTGATGCAGGCCATTCAGCAGCAGGGCTACCCTGAGTTGCAGGATGAAGCCCAGCGCCTCAACGCCCAAGCCACCGACCTGAGCGGCCAGACCGCCACAACCGAGGAGCAGCAGGCGCTACGTAGCTATTTCGAGCGGGCCACCAAGCTGCTGCGGGCCTTCAATGCCCCGCCCGCGAGCCGCTAGGTTTCGCCGGTTTTCCTCTTCCCGATTTCAATCCTGCTTTCTTCCATGGAAACCCCTTCCGACCCTATTCCTTCGTCCCAGGGCCTGCACCTGCGCCGCCTGCGCGACCTAACCGAGTTTGAAGTAGCCGACGACAACCCCGATGTGCGCGGCTGGGCCGTGCGCGGGGCCGACGGCCGCCAGTTCGGCCAGGTGTTCGAGCTGATTGTGGACGTGGACGCGCTGAAAGTGCGCTACCTCGACCTGCAGCTCGACGATAGCCTGGGCCTCGATGCCCGCGACAATCACATCCTGCTACCCATCGGGGTGGCCGCCCTCGATGAAGAGGCCGACAACGTGTTCGTGCCTTCGCTCACCTACGATTCGGTGGTGCAATACCCACCCTACACCGAAATCCAGATAACCCGCGAGTACGAGCAGGCCATGCTCCGCGCCCTCAACCCGGGCCTGCCCGCCGCCTCTACCGAACCCGACTTCTACAACCAGCCCAGCTACGACGCCGCCACGTTCTACCAGCGCCGCCGGCTGAAGTAGGAGGGAATGAATCAACGCAGAACGTCATTCAGCGTGCAGCGAAGAATCTCGCCTGCCACAGTATTTCCTCATATAAGGATTGCCGTGGCAGGCGAGATTCTTCGCTGCGCGCTGAATGACGTTTTACTTATCCGAAAACCGACCTTAATTCCGCCGGATCATGCTGGCTACGGCTTCTACCCACATGGGCTCGGAGTTGAGGCTGGGCACAAGCTGCCAGTGCTTGCCGCCGGCTTCCTCAAACAGCTCCTTGAATTCATCACCTACTTCGATGGTAGTTTCGAGGCAATCGGCCACGAAGGCGGGGGAGAAGGCCAGCACGTTGTTGATGCCCTTGGCGGGGTACTCCTTAATTACTTCGTCGGTGTAAGGTTGCAGCCACGGGTCGCGGAGGCGGCTTTGCAGGCGGCTCTGGAAGGTAACGGTATACTGGTCGTCGCGCAGGCCTAGGCCCTGGGCCAGCAGGCGCGAGGTGGCGTAGCACTGCGCCCGGTAGCAGTAGCGGTTGTTTTTGTTGTAGCTGGCGCAGCAAGTGCCCAGCTTACAGTAGTTATTGTGGCTGCCCTTGAGGATGTGCCGCTCTGGTATGCCGTGGTAGCTGAACACAAAGTGGTCGTAGTCATGCCCCTCCATTTCGGCGCGGCCCCGCGCCACGAGGCAGGTAATGAAGTCGGGGTCGTCGGCAAAGCTGCTGATGAAGCTGATGCTCGGTACTATCCACCAGTCTTTTACGATGTCCATTACCTTCTCCTGCACCGAGCCGGTGCTGGCCGAGGCATACTGCGGAAACAGCGGCAGTACGATAATCCGGCTCACGGCCGCGTCGCGCAACTCTAGCAAGGCACTTTCGACGCTCGGGTTCTGGTAGCGCATCCCGAAAGCCACCAGGTAGTCGGAACCCAACTGCTCCTGTACCTTTTTCTGCAAATCGAGGCCGTGGTAGAGTAGGGGCGAGCCGCGCTCAGTCCAGAGCTGCTGGTAGATTTTAGCCGATTTGGGCGCCCGTAGCGGTACCACCAGCCCCCGGAACAGCGGGTAACGGATGGCAGCCGGCATATCCACCACGCGGCCATCGGTCAGGAATTCGTTGAGGTAGCGACGCACGTCGGGCGTCTTAGGCGAGTCGGGCGTACCGAGGTTGACGAGCAGCACGCCAATGCGGCCTTGGTTGGAAGCAGACATTTGATTGAGCTGATAGCTATTAGCTGTTAGCTGCTAGCTTTTTTAGATAAAGCTGCCAGCCCCACGAACTAGCAACTGTTGATTTGCTATGTAACCGCAAAGTTGGCCGGTTATCTTTAATGAGAGGGCAAAAAAGCGAAGAGCTAACAGCCAATAGTTAACGGTTCAGAAAACTCGTACCTTTGCACCCCAAATTTCAGTTACTGAAATGACTACCGAACCTACCCCGCACCGTGCTGGCTTTGTGAGCATTATCGGCAAGCCCAACGTGGGCAAGTCCACGCTCATGAACGCCCTGATGGGCGAGCGGCTGAGCATTGTAACCAGCAAAGCCCAGACCACGCGCCACCGCATTCTGGGCATCCTCAACGGCGACGACTTCCAGCTCGTGTATTCCGATACGCCGGGCATCATTCAACCCAAGTACGAGCTGCACAACGCCATGATGTCGTTTGTGTACTCTTCTTTGGAAGATGCCGATGTAGTGCTGTTCGTAACCGATATCTACGAGAAGCACGATGAGGAGCCGGTAGTGGCGCGCCTGCGCAAAATGGTGAATACGCCTATTTTGCTACTGGTGAACAAGATAGACCAGGCCGACCAGGAGGAGGTAGAGGCAAAGGTGGAATACTGGCGCGAACACCTGCCCAACGCTGCTCGGGTACTACCAATTTCGGCCCTCGAAAAGTTTGGTACCGGCGAGCTGCTCGATCTGGTGCTGGCCTACCTGCCCATACACCCACCTTACTACCCCAAAGACGAGCTAACCGACAAACCCGAGCGGTTTTTCGCGGCCGAGATGATTCGGGAAAAAATCTTCAAGCTCTACAAGAAAGAGGTGCCCTACAGCTGCGAAGTAGGCATCGAGGAGTTCAAAGAAGACGAAACCATCATCCGTATCCGGGCCGTGATTTACGTGGAGCGCAACTCCCAGAAAGGCATCATCATCGGCCAGCAGGGCGCGGCCCTCAAAAAGGTAGGTACCTGGGCCCGCGAGGAAATGGAGAAGTTCTTCCAGAAGAAAGTCTTCCTCGAAACCTATGTTAAGGTCGATGAAAACTGGCGCACCGATCCCAAAGCCCTGAACCGCTTTGGGTACAGCCAATAAGGAGAAAAGAACGTCATGCTGAGCGGAGCCGAAGCATCTCTACCGCAACGGTAACCAATTGCTATGGCAACGAAGCGGTAAAGATGCTTCGACTCCGCTCAGCATGACGTTCCAACAAAAAATATCAACACAACCGACCACTCAACAACTCACTTAACTACTCCGGGCACTGCCGAACTTGGTCGGGCCGGCGGCTGGAGTCAGACATATGAAGAACACCATTGCCATTGTCGGGCGCCCCAATGTGGGCAAATCGACCCTTTTTAACCGCCTTGTCGGTCAGCGCAAAGCCATCATGGACGACGAGAGCGGCGTAACCCGCGACCGGCACTACGGCTACGGCGACTGGATCGGGAAGTACTACACCGTAATTGACACCGGTGGCTACGTGCACAACTCCGACGACATCTTCGAGGGCGAAATCAACAAGCAGGTAAAGCTGGCTATTGACGAAGCCGACGTGGTGCTGTTTATGGTAGATACCATTGCCGGCGTACACAGCCTCGACGAGGAGTTTGCCAGCGTACTGCGCCGCTACCAGGGCAAAAAGCCCATCTACATCGTCGCCAACAAAGCCGACACCAACAACCGCATCCACGCGGCCGGCGAGTTCTACGCCCTGGGCGTGGGCGACGGCGAAATCTACCCCATCTCCTCAGCTAGCGGCTCGGGCACCGGCGACTTGCTCGATGCCGTGGTTAGCCACTTCGAAGACGAAGGCGTGGAGGAGCCCGATCTGGGCATTCCGAAAATTGCCATCGTGGGCCGGCCCAACGTGGGTAAATCGTCGTTCGTGAACCTGCTGCTGGGCACCGACCGCAGCATCGTAACGGATATTGCCGGCACCACCCGCGACTCCATTCAGGCCCGCTACAACGCCTTCGGCAACGAGTTCATGCTGGTGGACACGGCCGGTCTGCGCCGTAAAACCAAAGTGCACGAAGACGTAGAGTTTTACTCGGTGCTCCGTTCGCTGCGGGCCCTGGAAGAAGCCGACGTATGCGTGGTGATGCTGGATGCCACCCGTGGCATCGAGTCGCAGGACGTGAACATCATCGGCCTGGCCGACAAGAACCGCAAGGGCATCGTGATTCTGGTGAACAAGTGGGACCTGATCGAAAACAAGGAAACCAACACGGCCAAGGAGTTCGAGGCAAAAATCATGGAGAAGATTGCGCCTATCGCGTATCCACCCGTCATTTTCACCTCCGTACTCACCAAGCAGCGCGTGCACAAGGCCATCGAAACGGCGGTGGAAGTGTACAACAACAAGCGGCGCAAAATCCCGACTTCGGAGCTGAACGAGGTGATGCTGAAGGAGATTGAGAAGTACCCGCCGCCCATTCAGAAGGGTAAGCTGGTACGCATCAAGTACGTTACCCAGCTGCCGACGCACAACCCGGTATTCGCCTTCTTCTGTAACCTGCCTCAGTACGTGAAGGAGAGCTACTCGCGCTACCTCGAAAACCGCATGCGCGAGCATTTCGACTTCACCGGCGTACCTATCGGTATCGTATTCCGTAAAAAATAAACAGTCCTATCGACAGTTTATCAATAGGTTAGATCAACAGCTGAAAAAAGAATGGTTTTTTTTCAAACCTGCGGGTTACCTGTCGGCAGTTCGGGTATAAAGACCCAAATCAGCCAGGATTTCCGGGCTGGTTTGTTCAAATCGACTTTTCAAATTCCAACAACCCCCCATCATGAAAAAAGTACTGTTCCTCGCCCTGGCTGCTATTTCGTTCTCGTTCGCTTCGTGCGACAGCAAGACTGAAGATGCAGTAGAAAACTCGGCTGACAACGTAGAAGAGGCCGGCGAAATGAAGGCTGACGCTATGGAAGAGAAGGCTGACATGGTACGTGACTCGGCTGATGCTAAGGCTGATGCTATGGAGAACTCGGCTGATGCCATGGACGCTCCTGCTACCGTTCCTGCCCAGTAATTACGGCAACATCCTTCACCGGATGTAAAAAAGAGGCCTTCCGCTTGCGGAAGGCCTCTTTTTTTGCTGGTAGCATATGGGCGGGCCTTGTTCCCGCTCGCCATTCATCTTGTTGAGCGGTACCGTTAAGGCGGTGCGAAAGGCGGGCGGGGACAAGCCCCGTTCCTTCGCAAATACCTTCAGCCCAGCCGGCGTTGTAGCAGGCCGTCTACTATTTCAAACAGCTTATTGGGCGGGTAGGTGCGCCAAGGTAACTCGTCGAGCTGGCCACCGAAGTTGAGGTAGGAGTCGATATTGTACTGGCGCATTTCGCGGCTCACGTGCTCCTGGAAGTTCACGGCCGCAATCCAGCCATCCTCCACGTCCTCAAACCACTCCTCGTAGTAATCATCCTCTGAGCCGTGGAAGTTGAACACGTTTTCGCCGATGAGGATGAATTTGCGGATGCCTTCGTGCGTCATCAGGTCGATGATGTTGCGCTTGAGCTCCATGATATCGTTTTCGATGGCATCGTTCCACTCCCCAATGAATTCGATAACGGCCGCGCCCAGCTCGTAATCCACGAACAGAATCTTCAGAAACAGCGTCTCCGACCCCATGCTGTCCCACTGCGGATGGATGTAGTAGCCGTAAATGGTATTGACGTAGGAATCGAGGCTGTTCTCGGCTTCATGCAACGGAGAAAGCGGGTCCTCGGAGGCCGAGTATTGATCTACCCAAGCGTAGTGCGGCTCAATAGTATGCATGAGAGAAAGGCGAAAGGAGAAAATGCCGCACCTGCAGAAAGCCACGGTTGCCGGTTCCTGCTAACTCCGAAAAAAGCCCGCTGGTTTCCTACCGCTCCTGATTGTAGGTCACACTTAAGCTGTTTAAAAAGTCAAAAGGACGTCATGCTGAGCTTGTCGAAGCATCTCTACCGTTTCGTTACAGTCGCTCAGCGAAGCGGTAGAGATGCTTCGACAAGCTCAGCATGACGTTCTGATTGATTCCAGGTACTTCCTAAACAGCTTCACTATCAACTCAGCTGCTCAGAAAAAAAGCCAACAGCTATCAGCTAACCCCCCAATAGCTTAGTGTCCGCTGTATGCCGCCAGCGCGGCCCGCACTGAGCCGTGCAGTTCCAGCAACTCGGCGGCCTTGGATTGCTCCAGGCCCAGCTCGTCCATCAGCATCCGTTCGCCGCGGTCTATCAGCTTGGCGTTACTGAGTTGCATGTCCACCATTTTGTTGCCCTTCACGCGGCCCAGCCGGATAAAGGTGGCGGTAGTAAGCATATTGAGGGCCAGCTTCTGGCCGGTACCAGCCTTGAGGCGGGTGCTGCCGGTCACGAACTCGGAGCCGGTCACCACTTCCACCGGAAACTCGGCCGCCGCCGCTACTGCCGAATTGGCGTTGCACACAATGCAGCCCGTGGCCAGCCCATGCTGCCGGGCCTGCTCCAGCCCGCCAATCACGTAGGGCGTGCGGCCCGAGGCGGCAATGCCCACCACGATATCCTTATCGGTAATGTCGTGGGCCTGCAAATCCTGCCAGGCCTGTTGGGCGTCATCCTCGGCATTTTCCACCGCCTTGCGGATGGCTGTGTCGCCGCCCGCAATGATGCCGATAACTACGCCGTGGGGCACGCCGAAGGTCGGTGGGCATTCCGAAGCATCGAGCACCCCAAGCCGTCCACTGGTGCCCGCCCCGATGTAGAACAACCGGCCGCCTGCGCCCAGCCGCGCCACGGTGGCTTCTACCAACGCCTCCAGCTGTGGTAGCGCCCGGGCCACGGCTTGCGGCACGGTTTGGTCGAGCTGGTTCATGCCGGCCAGCAGCGCGGCGGTGGGTAGCGTTTCGAGGTTGTTGTATTCGGAGGCGCTTTCAGTAGTCATCGGGGAGAGATAAGGGAGAATAAGCAATACTGCACAAACGGCACGAAGTTGCCTTTACGCGCCATCAACTGGTTTATGCCAACCGGCCAATCACCGGAAACCGGTCGAATACAGTGGGTAGGTGAGGGGCCTGGGCCATTTCGGGCGTCAGGTCTTGGCCAGCCCAGTGTTCGTAGTGGTTGCCGCGCTTCCACAGGCGCGACCGGCTTACGTCGTAAATCAGCCCCCGGAAGGCCACCCATATTTCGTCGCGGTCCTGCCCGTTGCGCAGGGCTAGTTGCCCGCGCGTATAAAAGGGCTGTTCCGCTACCGGCCGCCCATCGCCCGTAATCTGCTCAAAATCGGCTTCTGGGCTATCCATGTTTAGTTTTTTCTGTTGATTTCCGACTTCGGCTTACCCCAGTAGGGCCTGCGTGAGAATCCAGCGGTGGGGCACGTCGCCCTGGGCGGCGCGCAGGTAGTCTTGGTAACTGCAGGGTACAATGCGACGGGCGTTGCCAGTCAGGTTCACCACTTCCATCCACCAGCGGTCCGTCTGGCGCGACTTATAAAACACAATACGGTCAGGGCCATCCTCTTCCTCCTCATCGGTGGGCCCGCCGGGGTGCGACTGCGTGTAGCGAACCGGGCCGTGCAGACCCGCGGCGTAACGCAGGAAAGTGGGTCCGCGGAAGTCGATTTCGCGACGACGGTAATAGAAGCCTTCCACAAAATACCACAGCATAGTGGCCTGCACCATGGCGGCCAGCCCGTGCGGGTCGTGGTCGGGGCGGTAGCCGTAGAGGCCGAAGGAGGTGAGCTGGTCGTTGCAGCCGGCGTACCAGGCCAGCTTGGCCGCTTCCTCGTTGGTGAGGCCGAACGGGTTGGCCGGCTGGTAGCCCGGCGCGTCCTGCCAGCGTACGGCGGCCACATCGAAGCTCACGAAGTCGGCTTGGCGCAGCAGTGGCTCGGCCTGTCTGATGTCGTCGCGAATCTGGCCTACGCGCAGGGTTTCAAAGTGCAGCTTTTCGAGGGCCGCCAGCACGTCGGGAGCCACCAGATACTGCTGGTGGGCCAGCTGCGAGAAGTTGAACAGGAAGCTGGGCGCGTGGAGCAACATGCGGCGCAGGTGCGTGTCTTCGGGCGCCGCCCCGCTGCCATCGGGCTCGGCCATATCCACGCGGGCATCCACAGTAGCGAAGCTGATGGCCCGCTCCAGGGTTTCGTAGGCCAGAAACTGCCCGTAGTCGAGGTCGTGGGAGCCGCCCAGCAGGATTGCCACGGTGCCCTGTTCAAGCAAAGCAGCAATAATCTCGCGCAGGCGCTGGTAAGTGTCTTCCAGGGTAAGGCCGGGGCGCAAGTTGCCCAAATCGGCGAGGCGGCAGGGGCTGCTGCTTTTCTGAAGCTGGTAGAGCTGGCCGCGCACGGCGTTGGCCCCATGGCCGGCCGGTTCGCCGGCTACACTGCCGCGCCACTCGTCCAGGCCAATCAGGGCCAGGTCGGCGGCGCGCCAATCGGGGAAAGTGCCGCCGGTAAAAGCCGAGATGGCCCCAGCCAGCACGGTAGCCGGAGCACCGGCCGGAACAAGTTCTTCAGGCAGCGGATCGAAAAAGATAGCCAGATTCATCGGGCGCGGAAGGGGCGTTGGACAAAGCTACGCAAAAGCCTGCCACGCGGCCGGTGGTTTTTAGGGCCGTATGACTGAGGTTTACAGAAAAAAGCAGTTATTTAAGGTGCCTTATACCCTGGTCGGGACCAATGCGCTGCCGCTTTGCGCCTGTCTTTATCTCCTCCACTCCCATCCTCGCATAGTTTGTTGCCCATGGAAATCCGCCGCACGTTCGATATTCTGCCCCTACTGCAGCAGAAGTACAATAAAGCCGACTGCCTGGCTGCCAAAATAGACGGCCGTTACCAGCCCATGAGCACCGACGAAGTAGTGCGGCAGGTGAACGAGGCCAGTTTGGGCCTGCGCGCGCTCGGCATCGGCAAAGACGACAAGGTGGCCCTGATTTCGTTGAACCGGCCTGAGTGGATGATTGCCGACTTCGCCATTGCCCAACTTGGGGCCGTGAGTGTACCCATGTACCCCACCATCACTACCGAAGACTACAAGTTCATTTTCGCAGATGCCGGGGTGAAAGCCGTGCTGGTATCCGACCAGAAGCTGCTCGAGAAGGTAACTGAGGCCATTGAGAGCCTCGATATTCCGACCGAAAACGTGTTCAGCTTCGATAAGCTCGACGGGGCCCGCTACTTCGGCGAGCTGCTGGATATGGGAAAGAAAGGCAACCTGGCCGATCTGGAGCCGCTTAAAGCCGCCGTGCAGCCCGACGATCTGCTCACGCTCATCTACACTTCGGGTACCACCGGCAAACCCAAGGGAGTGATGCTCACGCATAACAACCTGCTCAGCAACTGCCGCAATGCCCAGCGGTTTGTGCCGGTTACCAAAGACGATAAGGCCCTGAGCTTCCTGCCGCTCTGCCACATCTTCGAGCGCATGGTTACCCACCTCTACCTCATCAACGGCGTAAGCATTTACTACGCCGAGAGTATGGAAACCATTGCCGACAACCTGCGCGAGGTGCAGCCCGAAATCTTCACCACCGTGCCGCGCCTGCTCGAAAAAGTGTACGACAAGATCGTGGCTAAGGGCCACGCGCTGGAAGGCGTGAAGAAAAACATGTTCTTCTGGGCGCTCAACCTGGGTCTCAAATACGACAACCAGCAAGACCACGGCTTCCTGTACAACACCCAGCTGAAGCTTGCTAATAAGCTTATTTTCAATAAGTGGCGCGAGGCGCTGGGGGGCAAGCTCCGCTGCATCGTGAGTGGGGGCGGGGCCCTGCAGCCCCGGTTGGCCCGAGTGTTCTGGTCGGCTGGCATTCCGGTAATGGAAGGCTACGGCCTCACCGAAACCTCGCCCGTAATTGCCGTGGGCGGCTACGACCCCGAAAACAACATGATTGGCACCGTAGGTCCAATCATCGATAACACCGAAGTGAAAATTGCCGCCGACGGCGAAATTCTGACCAAGTCGGAATCGGTGATGAAGGGCTACTACAACCAGCCCGAGCTCACGGCCAAGGAATTCGATGCCGACGGCTGGTTCCATACCGGCGACATCGGCGAGATGGTGGACGGTAAGTTCCTCAAAATCACCGACCGCAAGAAGGAGATGTTTAAGACCTCGGGCGGTAAATACATTGCCCCGCAGGTGCTGGAAGGCAAGATGAAAGAGTCGCCGCTCATCGAGCAGTGCATGGTGGTCGGCGACGGGCAGAAGTTCGCTTCGGCCCTCGTTGTGCCGTCCTTCGACGACCTGAAAGGCTGGTGCAAGCGCAACAACGTGCCTTGCGACGGCTCGCCGGGCGAGCTGGTGAAGAACGAGAAGGTGGTGAAGATGTACGAAGACCTCGTGCACAAGTACAACGAAAGCTTCGCCAAGTGGGAGCAGGTGAAGAAAATCGTGCTCCTGCCCGAGCACTGGACCGTGGAGTCGGGCGAGATGACGCCCACCATGAAAGTGAAGCGTAAGGCCATTACTGCCAACAATAAGGACATTATTGAGGGCATGTACCAATAGGCTGCTTAGCGCTGAAGTGAGTGCCAACAGCCGCCGCAGTTGATGCTGTATTCCAGAGAAAGGATTATGCCCGGGACGCAAGTTTCGGGCATAGCTTTTGCTGCCTGTATGTAACTGTATTAGGCTGGTAATCAGTAATAAATAAGGGCAGTAAATGCCCCTCAAACTATTTGTTCTCCCACTATGCAAAATACTTCCACTCTCCTGCTGGCCTGTATCTGGGTGCTGGCTTTACTTGGTAGTTGCGGTGCTAAAGACAGGAATCCTATTCCGGTACAACCAGAGCCCAGGGGGAGCATATATGGATTTGTGCGAGCCAGCGACCAGAATGGAACACCGGTGAGTAAAGCTGGTTTTACGGTCGAATTGGAGGGTATCGACAATCAGAAATCAACTACAGATGCAGATGGACGCTTCGAGTTCTTGAACGTGCGTGCCGGAACCTACAACCTCACTTACACTCGTACAGGTTACGCTACGTATAAAGAATTCGGTGTCTCGCATGCCGGCGGCAATGCTCCCACAGTTGTAAGGGATGTTTCTGTTACGGTGCCGTCAAGCACTATTGTGAGCAACCTGACGGCTGGGGTCCCCAACTCTTCAGGAATACCATTCAGCTTAAAAGTGTCTAACTCTGATCCAGCTAATACAACTTATCGAGTCGTGTTTTTTGCTGGAAAAACGGCCGCAGTAACGGCCGCAACTGGCGAACTGCTCATTACCTATGATTTCGGTAGTGCTGTGGGTCAAAAAAACAGTATTTTTAGTCGGGATGTAGTGCGCAATGCGGGCTTTGCGCCGGGCAGTACGGTATATCTGGTAGCCTATGGAGTTCCTGTGCAACTGATGTACTACCAAAATCCGGCTACGGGTCAGGTTGTCTACCCTTCGTTGAATTCTACCCCCTCCAACGTAGTAAGCTTCGTTCTGTAAGCTATGGCGTTCGGCAAAATTGTCGGCAGTCGGGCCCGCCTGTAGCGCATCGGAATTAGGAGCGAGCCAAAACTTTTTTCGGGGTATATAGTATGCAAGCATAACATATTATCCGTATGTTTACCGGACTTGCGACACTCCCCTATGACCCCCGAAGAAACCGTCGATTATAATATCAAGGTTGCCTGGCATGCCATTTCGCGCATGTACAATACGCAGGCGGCCAAGCACGATATTACCACCAGCATCGGTTTCGTGCTGCTGAACATCGACCAGGAGAACGGCACGCCCGCAACCAAAATTGCGCCCCTGCTGGGACTCGAAACCCGCTCCCTGACTCGTATTCTACGCTCGATGGAAGACAAAGGCCTTATTTATAAGCAGGCCGACGCTCACGACAAACGCTCGGTGCGCATTTTCCTGACCGAGGATGGCCTGCGTAACAAGGAAATCTCGCGCCAGACTGTGCGCCACTTCAACTTAAAGGTGCGCGAGGAAATTCCGCAGAGCGAGTTGGACGTGTTTTTCCGCGTGGTAAGCCAGATTACGGGAATGATTGAGGGCAAAACACTCTACGACAACTTTAAACTCAAGCCCCTGCGCCCCGCCGAATCATCGGCCGCGTAAGGGCTATTAGTGCTTAGTTATTGGGGTCTGGGTCATTCAGAAATGAGGCCGGTACATAGATTCTAATGAAACCACTTAAGCACTACATACCAACAACTAAGCACTAACCACTACCCACCAATATGAATCGTACCATCAAGAAAGTAGCCGTACTGGGCTCCGGGGTGATGGGCTCGCGCATTGCGTGCCACTTCGCCAACATCGGCGTGCAGGTGCTGCTGCTCGACATTGCGCCGAAGGAGCCGCTGCCCGCCGAGGAGGCCAAGGGCCTCAAGCTCGACTCGCCGGCCGTGAAGAACCGCCTCGTCAATAGCGCCCTAGAGGCTACGGTGAAGGCCAACCCTTCGCCGCTCTACCGCAAGGCCGACGTGAGCCGCATCAAAACCGGCAACTTCGATGATAACCTCAAGGACATTGCCGGCTGCGACTGGACGATTGAGGTAGTGGTGGAACGGCTCGATATCAAGCAGAGCCTGTTCGAGCGTGTGGAGCAGTTCCGCAAGCCCGGCACCCTGATTACGAGCAACACCTCGGGCATCCCGATTCATATGATGACCGAAGGCCGTTCCGACGACTTCAAAAAGCACTTCTGCGGCACCCACTTCTTCAACCCGCCGCGCTACCTGAAGCTGCTCGAAATCATCCCGACCCCGGACACGGACCAAGCGGTGGTGGATTTCCTGATGCACTACGGCGACCTGTACTTGGGCAAAACCACCGTGCTGGCCAAGGATACGCCCGCTTTCATCGCCAACCGCGTGGGCGTGTTTGCCATCATGGATGTAATCCAAGTGATGCAGGAGCTTGGCCTTTCGGTAGAGGAAGTGGATAAGCTGACCGGTCCGGTCATCGGCCACGCCAAGTCGGCCACCTTCCGGACTTCCGACGTGGTGGGCCTTGATACGCTGATGAACGTGGCCAATGGTCTCGCTCAAAACCTGCCCAACGACGAAGCTAAAGCCGTATTTGCCTTGCCCGACTATCTGAAGAAGATGGGCGAGAACAAGTGGCTGGGCGACAAAACCGGTCAGGGTTTCTACAAGAAAACCAAGGACGACAAGGGCAAAACCGCCATTCTGGCCCTCGACCTGAACACGCTGGAGTACAAGGCCAGCCAGAAAATCAAGTTCGCCACCCTCGAAAGCACCAAGCCCATCGAGAAGCTGGCCGACCGTTTCAAGGTGCTGGTAGCCGGCAAAGACAAAGCCGGTGACTTCTACCGCAAGACCTTCGCGGGCCTGTTTGCCTACGTGAGCAACCGGATTCCGGAAATCACCGATGCCCTCTACAAGATTGACGACGCCCTGCGCGCCGGCTTTGGTTGGGATATGGGTCCGTTTGAAACCTGGGATGCCCTGGGCGTGCAGAAGGGTCTGGAGCTGGCCAAGGCCGAAGACAAAACGGTCGCCCCTTGGATAGAGGAAATGCTGGCCGCCGGCCACGAAACCTTCTATAAGGTGAACGAGGCGGGCGTGAAGCAGTTCTATGACATCGAAAGCAAAGCCTATCAGGCCATTCCGGGCGTCGAGAACTTCATCATTCTCGACAACGTGCGCGCCACCGGCAAAGTGCTCTGGAAAAACGCCGGCGCTTCGGTGCTCGACCTCGGCGACGGTATCCTGAACGTGGAGTTCCATAGCAAGATGAACGCGCTGGGTTCCGACGTAATCCAGGGCCTGCTGAAAGGCGTGGAGCTGGCTGAAAAGGACTTCCGCGGCCTCGTGGTGGGCAACGACGCGCCGAACTTCTCGGCCGGTGCCAACCTGGGCCTCGTGTACATGTTCGCCCTCGACCAAGAGTACGACGAGCTGAACCTGATGATTGCCCAGTTTCAGCAGGCCATGATGCGGATGCGCTACAGCAGCATTCCGGTGGTAAGCGCGCCCCACGGCCTGGCCTTGGGCGGCGGCTGCGAGCTGAACCTGCACGCCGACAAGGTAGTGGCCGCGGCCGAAACCTACATGGGCCTCGTGGAATTCGGCGTAGGCCTGATTCCGGCCGGCGGCGGCACCAAGGAAATGACCCTGCGCACCGCCCTCAAATACGAGGAAGGCGAGCCCGAGTACAACCTGCTCCGCAACACGTTCATGACGGTGAGCACCGCCAAGGTTTCGACGTCAGCCGCCGAAGCCTTCGACCTGGGCTTCATGCGCCCCGGCGACGAAATAGTGGTGAATTCCAACCGCGTAATTGCCCAAGCCAAGTCTGCTGCCATTGAGTTGGCCGACGCCGGCTACACCCAGCCGGTGCAGAAAACGAACATCAAGGTGCACGGCAAAGGCGCTCTGGGCATGTTCATGACGGGCGTACACGCCATGCGCCAGGGCAATTACATCTCCGACCACGATATGAAAATCGCCAACAAACTGGCCTTCATTATGTGCGGCGGCGACCTAAGCGCGCCTACCGAAGTATCGGAGCAGTACCTGCTGGACCTGGAGCGCGAAGCTTTCCTGAGCCTCACCGGCGAGCGGAAAACGCTGGAGCGCATCCAGAGCATCCTCACGACTGGCAAGCCGTTGCGGAATTAATTGTTGAGTCGCTGTCATGCTGAGCTTGTCGAAGCATCTCTACCGCTTCGTTGAGTCACTACTCATCCGTCGGCACGCGAGATTCCTCGGCTTCGCTCGGAATGACAGACGGATTTTAACATTCCACCTTCTCTAAGAACTCATCATATGAACGCATATATCGTAGCTGGTTACCGCACGGCCGTGGGCAAAGCCACCCGCGGCGGTTTCCGCTTCACCCGCCCCGACGACCTGGCCGCCGACGTTATCAAGCACCTCGTGGCCTCGGTGCCCGCCCTCGACCCCACCCGCATTGATGATGTGATTGTGGGCAACGCCGTGCCGGAAGCCGAGCAGGGCCTGCAAATGGGCCGCTTGATTTCGCTGTTGGCCTTGCCGATGAACGTATCGGGCCTCATTGTGAACCGCTACTGCGGCTCGGGTGTGGAAACCATTGCCATGGCAACTGGTAAAATCGCGGCTGGCATGGCCGACTGCATCGTGGCTGGTGGCACCGAAAGCATGAGCATGGTGCCCACCGTAGGCTGGAAAACCGTGCCCAACTACAACCTGGCCCAGAAGCACCCCGACTACTACCTCGGCATGGGCCTGACCGCCGAAGCTGTAGCGCAGGACTACAAGGTGTCGCGTGAAGACCAGGACCAGTTCTCCTACAACTCTCACCAGAAGGCCATCAAGGCCATCCAAGAGGGCAAGTTCAAGGAGCAGATTGTGCCCATCACGGTCAACGAAACCTACCTCGACCAAGCCACCGGCAAGAAGAAAACCCGCTCCTACGTAGTAGACACCGACGAAGGCCCCCGCGCCGACACCTCGGTGGAAGCACTGGGCAGGCTCCGGCCGGTTTTCGCCGCCAACGGCTCGGTAACGGCCGGCAACTCCTCGCAGACTTCTGACGGTGCTGCCTTCGTTATCGTGATGTCGGAGCGGATGGTGAAGGAGCTGAACCTGGAGCCAATTGCGCGCATGGTGACGTATGCCACCGAGGGCATCGACCCGCGCATCATGGGCATGGGCCCCGTGAAAGCCATCCCGAAGGCCCTCAAGCAGGCCGGCATGAAGCTGCAGGATATCGACCTGTTCGAGCTAAACGAGGCTTTTGCTTCGCAGAGCCTGGCCGTAATGCGCGAACTGGAAATGGACCAGAGCAAGGTGAACGTGAACGGTGGCGCCATTGCCCTCGGCCATCCACTCGGCTGCTCCGGCGCCAAGCTCAGCATCCAGCTGTTCCACGAACTACGTGCTCAGAACAAGAAGTACGGCATGGTAACCGCCTGCGTAGGTGGCGGCCAGGGCGTAGCCGGCATCTACGAGCTGCTGAAGTAGCAGCCGCGGGGCATTCTTTATCCGCGAAGGATAACCGGTGATTTCGAAAACCCCGGAAGGCATTTCGGGGTTTTCTTTTAACAAAGTACTCGGCAAGCATAACAAATTTTGCTATCTTGCGCTACGAGTAACGGCCCGCCGCCTTACCCTAAGTAGTAGGCAAGCCGAACAGTTTTTCTCTCGATTTCCCACTTCAAATCTCACACTATCATGGAAGTAGCTAACCAGCTTGTAAAAGGCGGCGAGTTTATCATCAAGGAAACCGACGCCCAGGACGTATTCACCCCTGCCGATTTTTCGGAGGAGCAGAACATGATGCACCAGACGGCGCTCGACTTCGTGGAGAAGGAGGTATCGCCGTTGCTCGACCGTCTCGACAACCACGAAGAAGGACTTATGCGCGGCCTGATGGAAAAGGCCGGCGAGTTGGGCCTGTTCGGCGTGAGCGTTCCTGAGCAGTTCGGCGGCCTCGACATGGATTTCCCTACCTCGCTGCGGGTAACCGAAGGCGTGGGTGGTGGCCACTCGTTCCCGGTAGCCTTTGCGGCCCACACGGGTATTGCCATGCTGCCCATTCTATATTTCGGCAACGACGAGCAGAAGGCTAAGTACCTGCCCGGCCTTACCAATGGCGAGTTGATGGGCGCGTATTGCCTCACCGAGCCCGGCTCGGGCTCCGACGCGCTGGGTGCCAAAACCAAGGCCATGCCGACTGAAGACGGCGAGCATTATGTGCTCAACGGCCAGAAAATGTGGATTACGAACGGTGGTTTCGCCGACGTATTCATCGTTTTTGCCCAGGTTGACGGCGACAAGTTCACCGGCTTTATTGTAGACAAGGAAACCCCCGGCCTGACCCTCGGCAACGAGGAGCACAAGATGGGTATTAAGGGCTCCTCGACTCGCCAGGTGTTTCTTTCTGATGCCAAAGTGCCGAAATCGGCCGTGTTGGGCGAGATTGGCAAGGGCCACCTGATTGCCTTTAACATTCTCAACATCGGCCGCATCAAGCTGGCTGCTGCCTGTTTGGGCGCCACCAAAATGTGCGCCACCCAGAGCGTGCGTTACGCCAACGAGCGGGTGCAGTTCAAGATGCCCATCAGCAAGTTCGGCGCCATCAAGTTCAAGCTGGCCCAGCAGGCCATCCGTATTTATGCCGTCGAGTCGGCTATTTACCGGGCCGGTATGGACATCTTCCGTATGGAGCAGGAGTTGCTGGCCAAGGGCCAGAGCCACAACGAAGCCTTGCTGGGTGCCGCCCGCGAGTTTGCCGTGGAGTGCGCCATCCTGAAAGTGGAGGGCTCGGAAGTGCTCGACTATGTAGTAGACGAAGGCGTGCAGATTTACGGCGGATACGGCTTCTCGGCCGATTACCCCATGGACCGCGCTTACCGGGACTCGCGCATCAACCGCATCTTCGAGGGCACGAACGAAATCAACCGCATGCTGGCTGTTGATATGATTCTGAAGAAGGCCATGAAAGGCGAGCTGGACTTGATGGGCCCTGCTCAGGCTGTTCAGCAGGAGCTGATGGCCATTCCGGATTTCAACCCAGAAGAGGAAACCGGCCTGTTTGCCGCCGAGAAAAAGACCATTGCCAAGCTTAAAAAGGCTATTCTGATGGTAGCTGGCACGGCTGTACAGAAGTACATGAACTCGCTCGCTAAGGAGCAGGAGGTACTGATGAACATTGCCGATATGGCTATCAAAGTGTACACTGCCGAAAGCACCCTGCTGCGCGTGGAGAAGGAAGCCGCTGCCAAAGGCGAAGACGAGCTTTCGACTCAGATTGACATTGCCCGCGTGTTCCTCTACGACACCGTGGACCAGGTGAACAAGGCCGGCAAGGATGCCATTGGTACCATGACCGAGGGCGACGAGCAGCGTTTGCTGGCCATGGGCCTCAAGCGCTTCACCAAGGCCGACTTGTTCAACGCCAAGGAAGCCCGTCGTCGTATTGCCGACAAGCTGATTGCAGCCAACGAGTACGCCTATTAGAGCCACGGATTAGCACGGATTTCTTCGGCTTGTACGGACCACGTGCATAGCCTTGTGATTCCGCTACCTGATGCAAAACAGGATTAAGAGAAACAGCCGCTCCCATATTGGGGGCGGCTGTTTCTTTTGAGTAGCTTAACGGCCCCACACAACGCAGCGGGGGCATCTGCCGTTTGCTGAGGTTACTATCCCACCCATTTCTCCCAAATTATGGCCGACGAACAAGCGAAGGGCAAGGCGTTTTACGACAGCGTCCTGCAGTTCTATGACCACGCGGCCAGCTTTTCGAAGCTGGCTCCCGGTATTATTGCTCAAATCCGGACCTGCAACAGCATCTACAAGGTCAACTTCCCGGTTGAGGTAGATGGGCAGGTGCAGGTGTTTGAGGGCATTCGAGTGCAGCATAGCCACCACAAACTACCCAGCAAAGGCGGTATCCGCTACAGTATGCACGTAGATGAGGATGAGGTAATGGCCCTGGCTACACTCATGACCTTTAAGTGTGCCCTCGTGGACGTACCCTTTGGCGGAGCCAAGGGCGGCGTGAAAATCAACCCGCGTACAACTCCGGTACATACCTTGGAGCGCGTTACGCGCCGCTACGCCAGCGAGTTGATCAAGAAGAACCTGATTGGTCCCGGCATGGACGTGCCCGCGCCCGACTACGGCACCAGCGGCCGCGAAATGGCCTGGATTGCCGATACCTACATGACCTTTAAGTACGGTGACACCAACGCGCTGGGCTGCGTAACGGGTAAACCTGTGGGCCAGGGCGGCATCCGAGGCCGGACTGAGGCCACCGGCCTGGGCGTGTTCTTCGGTCTGCGCGAAATGCTGCTGGATGAGCCGATGACCAAAAAGGCGGGCCTCACGCCGGGTATTGAGGGCAAGCGAATTATTGTGCAGGGCATGGGCAACGTGGGTTACCATGCTGCCAATTTCTGCCAGAAAGCCGGCGCGTTCATCACCGGTATTGCCGAGCGCGAAGGCGGCATCTACAACGAAAAGGGCTTGGATGTAGCTGCCGTATTCAAGCACCGCGAAGAAACGGGTTCCATCCTGGGGTTCGAAGGCGCTAAGGACGTAATAGACTCGCTGGAACTGCTTGAATATGAGTGCGACGTGTTGCTGCCCGCCGCGCTGGAAAACCAGATTCATGAAGGCAACGCGGCCAAAATAAAGGCCAAAATTATAGCCGAGGGTGCCAATGGCCCCACTACCCAACCGGCCGAAAAAATCCTGCTGGAGCGCGGTATCCTGATTCTGCCCGACCTCTACCTGAATGCCGGTGGCGTAACAGTATCGTACTTCGAGTGGCTGAAAAACCTGTCGAATGTGCGCTTCGGGCGTATGGGCAAGCGAGCCGAGGAAGGTGCCATGCGCCGCCTGGTAGCCACTATTGAGCGTACCACTGGCCGCACCGTTTCGGAAGAGGAACGGCAGTCCATCATTCACGGTGCCGACGAAATCGACCTCGTACACTCGGGCCTCGAAGACACGATGATTACCGCCTACCAGTCTATCCGCAAAGTGATGGACGAAGTGCCCGGCATCACCGATATGCGCACGGCCGCCTTCTACACCGCCATCGAGAAAATCGGCGTCAGCTACCAGTCGCTTGGCATCTTCCCGTAACGGTTAGCTGTTAGCTTAGCGGTTAACCAAAAGCGCCCCTTCCCACAATTGCTGGGAAGGGGCGCTTACAGTTTTGGGAGGGAAGCAAAGCAATGGTTTACACGGTGCTGGCCACAAAATAAGTGTAATCCGAAAAATAAGTGCTGATCCGTAGTCCTTATTTGAGCGCGATTTTATTGAGCATCAGGGCCGCCGACTTCTTGCTGGGGCGGCTGACGCCGATGATGGTTTTGGGGTCGAGCCAGGCCGTAAAGTCTTTTACATAGGCCAGGTTCTGGTCGGCGGCCACGTTCAGGCCCAGGCCTTTCGGCTCGCTTACCACGCCCGTCGGCACGTTCAGGCGGCGCAGGTAGAGGTCGGATTTACCCTTGATCTTCTCCCAGGTAAGCAACTGCACTTCGGAGCCGAATATGGCGGCACGGTAGCCAATGCTGCTGTAGCCGTCGGCGGCGGGAGCCACCTGGTCTTTGGCTACAATACTGCGCCAGCTGGGCGTCAGGAACTCGTTGTAGCCGAACAGGTGCAACTCGCGGGTGTGCCCGGGCGAGCCTTCGCCGCCCTCCTCATACTTCTTTTCGGCCAGCACTACCACCTGCTTGTCGTCGGTAAGCAGCACGTCGGTCAGGTACACGTCTTCGAGGCGCTTGGCGGGCGTTCCGCCCACAGCCTTATTCACCTCAGCCAGGTAATCGGCCGCCAGCAGCACTTCGGGGGCAAACTTCATGTCGCTTTCGCCCGCAAAATCGAACTTCACCAGCTTCAGGCTGTGGTAAAGGCCAGTGGCCCGCTCGTTGCAGATAGCCGCGGCATACAGCGTGTTATCGGGGCGCAACACGAAGCGCGAATCGAAGATGTTCACCACCTTCCCTCCAAACGTACCACCCACCGATACCGACATCACCTTCACATCGGGCGAG
Source organism: Hymenobacter lapidiphilus (assembly GCF_013377885.1). Classification (GTDB taxonomy): domain Bacteria; phylum Bacteroidota; class Bacteroidia; order Cytophagales; family Hymenobacteraceae; genus Hymenobacter; species Hymenobacter lapidiphilus. Next base: position 20,868 of record NZ_JABKAU010000014.1, on the reverse strand, counting down.
TCGTTGCGGTAGCGGCGCACGCTGAGTTTCTTCATCTGGTCGCCGGCCAGCGTTACAAACTGGGTACCGTCGTTGCCGACATGCACGGTTACCGAGAAAAAGTCGCCCTGGTCGTGAAAATCGTAGCTGCGGTCCTTCAGCTTCTGGAGCTTTTCATCGTACACGCTGGCACTGATGGCCTTGATCTGATTGCTCTGGGTGAGGTAGCGCCAAGCTACCAGCCGGCTGCCATCGGGCGAGAAGGCTACGCCGGGACGCCGGTCGCGGGCATTCGCTTCCACCAGCTTCTGGGCCGGACTCTTGCGGCCATCGGCCAGGCTTAGGGTGTAGGCCACCAGGCGCTGGGTTCCGGCTGTGTTCTGGTAAACCACTACCGTCGCCTGTTCGCTGCTCTGGCCGAAGCCATCTACCACTTCACCCGCACCCAGCGGCAGGGCCGTGCTCCAGCGGCGCTTCAGGTCGGCGTCGTAGCGCTCCACGGCATATTGGTCGGCAGTTTGGTGGGCCAGAATAAGGAAACCGCCATCGGGCAGCGGCAGGGTTTTGCGGTTCACGCGCTGGTTATAGCGGTCGGTGCGGGTTTCGGGCAAGTAGTTGAAAGCGGCTGATTTCACGCGCTGGGCCGAGGCCGGCTGGTAGGCCAGGGAAGCCAGTGTAAAGCTGGCGACGAGCAGGAAAGTAAAACGCACGGGCAGAAAAGGCTTTATGACGCAACGGGTTAAGTCCCGCACAGTTGTACTCTTCAAAGGTACCTAACTTTTAATTGAACAAAATTCAGAATGCTATCTGCGCAATTTTCAAGGTGTTAACTAAATGATAATAGTGCAAAAGACTGCTTTTGCGGGCCGAAAGGCAACCCAGTCGAAAGCCTTCCGTTTGAACGGGCGTCGGTAAAGGAAGCCATGCTAATCGAGGTGGCGTTATTACCACGTTTCTAAAAGTGAGCCAGCCATATATAGTGATGCTCACTACCTAAAATATGAAAGCGCCGAATTCTGTACCTGTTGCGGCGTAGTTCTTGCTGTCCGGTTTTTACGCTTAAGTTCTCTTACTTTATGAAATCTTTACTCCGCTTTGTCTTGATGATTTCCTTGGTTGTCATCGGGAAGCTAAATACTACACCAGCCGATTCGCAGCTAGCTTCAAACGACGAACCTCGGTGGATAATTCCGGTGCACAGCACCACGTTGCACAAGATGTCGGCTGATACGGAAACACGACTGTTATCCGAAAGCGGCAAGTTTCGCTCGTGGCAGCTACTCCGCACCACTTCCGCCAAGAACGAATAAACGGCATCAGTTTCCCCTAACGGCTCTTCAGGAGCCGTTTTTTATGCCTCTGTAGTTTGGCTATTTTAGCTGATGCGGCTCCAATTGACAGCCGTAGCGGGCAGGCTCTCGATGTGGTGACGGATGGCTTGGTTGGCGGGCAGGGCCAGGTTGGGGTCGGTTTCCAGCAGGGCTTGGGCCGCGGCCCGGCTCTCACTTAGAATACGACCGTCCTTGGCCAGATCGGCAATCAGCAGGTCGAGTACGCCGCTTTGCTGGGTGCCCATGAGGTCGCCGGGGCCGCGTAGCTTCAGGTCGATGTCGGCAATTTCGAAGCCGTTGTTGGTGCGCACCATCGTCTCGATGCGGGTGCGCGAATCCTTGCTGAGCTTGTAGCCGCTCATCAGAATACAGTAGCTCTGGTCGGCACCGCGCCCCACGCGGCCTCGCAGCTGGTGCAGCTGCGAGAGGCCAAACCGTTCGGTACTCTCAATCACCATTACGGAAGCGTTGGGTACGTTTACGCCTACTTCAATTACGGTAGTAGCCACCATAATCTGGGTTTGGTTTTCCACGAAGCGCTGCATTTCGGCGTCCTTCTCGCCGGCCGTCATGCGGCCGTGCACAATGCTGATCTGTAGTTCCGGGAAGGCCCGCGCTACGCTCTCGTAGCCATCCATGAGGTCTTTGTAGTCGGCCATGGCCTCGCTTTCCTCAATCAGCGGGTACACGATATATACCTGCCGGCCAAGCTTCACTTGGTCGCGCAGAAACTGGAACACCTTCAGCCGGTTCGAGTCGAAGCGGTGGACCGTGACGATGGGCTTACGGCCGGCCGGCAGCTCGTCAATCACGCTCACATCAAGGTCGCCATAAAGCGTCATGGCCAGGGTGCGCGGAATGGGCGTGGCCGTCATTACCAGCACGTGGGGGATAACGTGGGGGTTTTTCTGCCAGAGCTTGGACCGTTGTGCCACCCCAAACCGGTGCTGCTCATCCATGATGGTGAGGCCGAGGTTCTTGAACTGCACCACGTCTTCGAGCAGCGCGTGGGTACCCACCAGAATATGCATTTCGCCCGAACGCAGCTGCTCGTGCAGCATCCGGCGGGCAGCCGTGCGGGTGCTGCCGGTCAGCAGCCCTATATTCAGACCCAACAGGTCGGCAAACTCTTTGAGGCCGGTGTAGTGCTGGTTGGCCAGGATTTCGGTGGGCGCCATCAGGCAACTCTGGGCTCCATTGTCGGCCGCCATCAGCATCGAGATGAACGCCACGATGGTTTTGCCCGAGCCCACGTCGCCCTGTAGGAGCCGGTTCATCTGCTGGCCGGCACAGAAATCCTTATAGATGTCGTGGATAACCCGTTTCTGAGCCCCGGTCAGGTCGAAGGGCAATACGTTTTTGTAGAAGTGGACCAGCGTGGGCACCTCTTTAAAAATCTGCCCGGCCAGGCTCACTTTGCGCTGGTCGCGCTGGCGCAGCAGCTTGAGCTGAATGTAGAATAGCTCTTCAAACTTGAGCCGGAAGCGGGCCGTCTGCAGTAAATCGGGCGTTTGCGGGAAGTGAATCTGCTGCAGCGCCGTCGCCTTGCTCATCAGTCCATACTGCTCAATGAGAGCCGGCGAGAGGGTTTCCTGCACATGGGGCAGGGCCAGCTTCAGCAGGTCGGCCACCATCCGGGCAATGGCCTTGCTATCTACTCGGTGGTAGTTCTTGAGCTTCTCGGAGGTGTTGTACACCGGTTGCAAAAAGCTCTGGCCGGGCTTCTGCTCGGTTACTTCCTCCATTTCGGGGTGGGCCATCTGGGGCCGCCCGTTGAACATCGTGGGCTTACCGAACACGATGTACTCCTGGTGATTTTTGATGATTTTCTCCAGGTAGTTCACCCCCTTGAACCACACCAACTCCAACTCGCCGCTGGCGTCGGCTACCTTGGCCACCATGCGCTTCTTGTGGCCCTCGCCAATCACCTCCCGGTTCCGCAGAATGCCCTTTACCTGCACGTAAGGCAGGTCGTCGTGCAAATCCACGATGTTGTAGAACTGGGTGCGGTCGAGGTAGCGAAAGGGGTAGCGCTGGATTAGGTCGCCGTAGGTGAACAGGCCCAATTCCTTCTGCAGTAGCTGCGCCCGTTGCAGGCCCACACCCTTCAGATATTCAATCTTGGTCTGAAAAAAACTCATTGGTTGAGTCTCAAGCTGCCAGCTTTAAGCCGCAAGCTTTTAAACGAAAACTGGTTTGACGGATTACCTACTCGATAAACGAAGCCTTATAGCTTGAGGCTCACTTAAAACGTAATGTATTCAGCAAATGAATCATGTCCTGCTTCACGTACTCGATAACCGGAGCCAATGAGTCGTTGGCGGTGGCAGTACGGAAGTACAGCGCCCCGCGCAGGAAGTGGCGGGTGCTATCGGTAGTGTAGAACTGGAACTGGCTGGGCACCTCACCCTGCAGCTCGAACACCGTGGCCCGCAGGCCGCCGGGCATCTCCAGTACCCGCTCATCAATGGCCGAGGCCTTGATTTCGTGCTTGCCGGTGAGCTTGCGGGCGTCTTCGAGCAACCGGTTGAACGCCTTGCGGTCGGCCCGGACGTCGGCGTAGGTGAGCTGCACGTTGGCCTTGAGCTGCGGGTAATACACATTTATCCAGTGCGGCTGGGCCAGATACGACGAGTCGCGCAGGATTTTGGCCGCCCGCGAGTACTCGAACGTGTAGGGTCGGCCCGGTGCCAACTGCTGGTAGCTGTGGGCCGGCAAATCGATGCGGTTGTATCCTTTAGGCTTGGGCGTAAAATCGGGGGGCGAAGTGCAGCCGCCCGCCAGCAGCAAGCCGGCCGCGGCCATACACCAGAAGCCTGAGAAACGGGAAACGGCCATGCAGCAAAATCGGGACGAGTGAAGGAGTAAAGGTAGCCACGAAATGCCGCGCAACATGCCGGCCCGCACGCAAAAAGCCCCGGCCGGGCCGGGGCTTTTCTGTAACGATACGAGTGCAGCAGCCTAAAACGGCAGCTGGTCAAGCTCCGGCTCCTGGCGGAAGGTAACGGGCTCCTCGGCTACGGCTGTAGCAGCGGGCTGAGCCGCCGTGCCGGGCCGCGAGCCAAGCAATGAAATTTCCTCGGCTACTATTTCGGTAACGTAGCGTGTCTGGTTGTCCTTATCCTGGTACTGGCGGGTGCGGATACGACCCTCCACATATACTTGCTGGCCTTTATGCAGATGCTTCTCTGCTAGCTCGGCCAAGCCGCGCCAAGCAGCAATGTTGTGCCACTCAGTCCGCTCGATGCGCGTGCCCTGTTTGTCCTTATAATACTCGTTGGTGGCCATTGTGAAGTTGGCTACGATGGTGCCACCCTCCAGGTGTCGCACCTCGGGGTCTTTGCCCAAATGACCGATCAGAATAACTTTGTTGACGCTTGCCATGTGTATAGAGTTGAAGTGGTTAGGCTTGGTGGAAGATTTTTTTCAACACAATAAAGATAAACACGAATACTGTAAATGCCAAGAAAATTGGGTGTTTAAATTTGCTTGTTGCTAATATAGTTAGTGATAAGAATGGATTTAGGCAACTGCTCAACCTCCTCGCTCCGGTACACTGCCAGCCCGGCCGACGTAGCGGTGGCCGACAGCGGTTCAGCCAGCCATACTTCGTGGAACCGCGCTTCCACCTTCTGATGGCTCAGGATATGGCGGGCCGCTACAGCGGGTTCCCCAACCCGGTCAGTAGCCACGCGCCCGCCCAGCCGCTCCACTTCGGCCAGCAGTTCCGCTCCGGGTAGTTCCGCCGACTCAGTTTCGTGCAGGGCGAAATCATAGAGGCCCTCCCAAATGTCTTTGGGCCCACGCTTGCGCAGGTACACCGTATCGGCGTGGCGTAGCACCAAATAATGGAAATAGCGGGTGCGAGCCGCTTTGGCTTTGCTTTTCACCGGCAACTCCGCTGCCATTCCATGCTGGAAGGCGAAGCAACTGCTTTGTATGGGGCAGAACATACAGTCGGGCTTGGCGGGTGTGCATTGCAGCGCCCCAAACTCCATAATAGCCTGGTTGAATTCGGCTGGCTGCTCGGCCGGAATCAGCTGGTCGGCTAGTTGCTGGAATTTCTTGCGGCTGGCAGGTGCGGCAATGTCGTGGTGCAGGCCGAAAACCCGGGCCAGCACCCGGAATACGTTGCCGTCGAGTACCGCTACCGGCTCATCGTAGGCAAATGAAGCCACGGCAGCGGCCGTGTATTGGCCCACGCCTTTCAGTAGCAGCAGCCTGGCGTAAGAGTCGGGGAACTGGCCGCCGAACTCGGCTACTACCTGCTGGGCCGTGTAGTGCATGTTGCGGGCCCGCGAGTAGTAGCCCAGCCCCTGCCAGTGGCGCAGCACCTCATCGGGCGGGGCGGCCGCCAGGGCCTGCACAGTAGGGTAGTTGCTGCTAAAGGTCAGGTAGTAAGGAAGGCCCTGCTTCACGCGGGTTTGCTGCAGAATGACTTCCGACAGCCAGATGAAGTATGGGTCGCGGGTGTGGCGCCAGGGCAGGTCGCGACGGTGGCGCGGGTACCAGGCCAGCAAGGCTTCGGCGAACCACAAATAGGAATCCGGCGTTGTAGATGCGGTAGGAGAAAAGGCCAAGTTTTTGATATAGAATTAGTTGAATGAAGGTTGGGGCGAAAGGCGGATTGCAGCATAACGGTTTGTAATCCCAAAAAAGGGGACTACCTTTGTGGCCCTCAAAACGTGGGCAAACTCTTACCGGGCAAGTGCTTACGTTTTCAGGACGGTACTCCGTACCAACCCCTATTTTTTCACCATTAGTACACTTACCAGCGTGACTAAAGCAGAAGTAATTGCCGAAATTGCCGACAAGACCGGCATCGAGAAAGCCGACGTATCGGCTACCGTAGAAGCCTTCTTCAAAGTTGTAAAAGACTCGATGGCCGACGGCAACAACATTTACGTACGCGGCTTCGGCTCGTTTGTAAACAAGAAGCGCGCGAAGAAAGTAGCCCGCAACATCTCGAAAAATACGTCCATCATCATCGACGAGCACTTCATCCCGAGCTTCAAGCCCTCGAAGACGTTCATCGGGAAAATTAAAAACAGCAAGAAAATCAAAGAAATGGCCGCCTAAGCAGGTAGTCATTTTCCATTGCCGGCCGGGTTGCCGGGAACCCCTGCCCGCAGGTGCCCCGGCGACCCGCCTTTTACCCCGCCCAGTCGATGGCTCTCACCACTTCTTCTTCCAAGCATCAATTACTGATTCTGGCTTTGGCCCTGGCCTTTATAGCCGGCTTGTTTCTGTTGCCGAAGGTGATTGTGAAGCCCAAAGATGGTCAGCCTACGCTGGCTCAGGACGGGGCTGCTACCGCTAACCGCGACCAAGGGGCCGCTGCCCCCGCCGTAGGTGAACTCGATGAGCATGGCCACCCGGCCGGCAGCCACGACGAGCCCAGCGGCCCGACCGCCGAAAAGCCCCACATGACGATGCCTACCGCTCAGCGGCGGGAAATCAGCACGTTGGTGGCCAAGTATACGGCCGAAGCCGACCAGGGTGCTAAAATTGGTATAGCCCGCGAGTTGGCCGAGAAGTACAAAGCAGTGGAGCGTTTTGATAGTGCCGGTTACTACCTGGAGCAGATTGCCCTCGTACGACCCGGCGAACAAACTTTTCAGCGCGCCGCCGACCAGTACTATGAGGCCTACAGCTTTGCTACCACCGAGGCCCGGCAGAAACTGCTGGGTGCCAAGTGCCGCGAGCTATATGAGCGGGTGCTGAAAAACAACCCCGACAACCTCAATGCCAAAACCAACCTCGGCATGGCCTACATGGCCAGCGAGAATCCGGTGAAAGGCATTACCCTGTTGCGGGAAGTTTTAGTGGCCGATCCGCGCAACGAGCAGGCGCTGTATAACCTTGGTTTACTGGCTGTTCAGAGCAATCAGTACGATAAGGCTGCTGAGCGTTTTGCGGAATTGACGGAAATCAATCCGAAAAACGTCAACGCGCAGTTCTATCTTGGCGTTTCGTTAGCCCAAACGGGCGCGAAGCAGGAGGCCCGTGAAGCCTTCCTCGCCGCCAAAAGCATCAGTTCCGACCCGGCGCTGGCGGCGTCGGTAGATGAACAGCTACAGAAACTTCAGTAGTTTTGGCGCTTGGCTATTCGTCTTTAGTTGATGGTCGAGATGCCAGAAGCTAAAAGCCAATAGCTACAAACTAATCAAGAAATCACTCAACCACTTAACCCCAACAACATGCCTTGCGGTAAAAAAAGAAAGCGTCATAAGATTGCTACTCACAAGCGGAAGAAGCGTCTGCGCAAGAACCGTCACAAGAAGAAGTAAGCCCCGGCGGGGTTTGCTGACGGTGTTTCTCGATTGAGAGACACCTGTCTATTTCTCACTTAGGTTCTTCCGAGAGTGGCCAGAAACATGCTTTCCCCGAGGCTGACAAGGGAAGCCGGCGCCCATGTGCGCCGGCTTCCCTTTGCGGGTTTCGGGGCCGACAGGTTTTTTGTAGCTGCCGCTCGGAGGCGCCTTTCTAAGGCTTAATCCATTGAGTAACGAATTAATCATTAATTCTACTCAGGACGGAGAACGGATTGCCCTGCTACAGGATAAGCGGCTCATCGAATACCATTTCGACCGCAACGACACCGCCTACTCGGTTGGTGACATTTTCCTGGGCACGGTCAAGAAAGTTATGCCCGGTCTGAACGCCGCGTTCATCGATATCGGGTATCAAAAAGACGCCTTCTTGCACTACGGCGACCTGGGGGAAAGCTTCCCCTCGCTCGTAAAGTGGAACAAGAGCGTTCAATCGCAGAAAATTACCGTTGGGTCGCTCAAAAACTTTCAGTTTGAAGCGCCGCTCGACAAAGTAGGTAAGATCGACAACGCACTCAAGAAGGGCCAGCAATTGGTGGTCCAGATTGTCAAGGAGCCGATTTCGACCAAAGGTCCGCGCCTGTCCACCGATATTTCGATGGCCGGCCGGTATCTGGTGCTGGTACCTTTTTCCAACACCATTAGTGTGTCCAAAAAGATTGTCAGCCGCACGGAGCGGGACCGGCTTAAGCGCCTTATCGCCTCCATCAAGCCCGACAATTTTGGCGTGATTATCCGCACCGTGGCCGAAGGGCGCGAAGTGGCCGAGCTCGACCGGGACATGCAGAACATGACCGAGAAGTGGAACACACTGCACGGAAATCTGAGGGCGGGCAAGCCCAACGACAAGATTCTGGGCGAGTTGGGCCGCACCTCGTCTATGCTGCGCGACATGCTCAACGAGTCGTTCGATGCCATTGCCGTGGACTCGCCGGCGCTGTATGAGGAAATGCGCAGCTACCTGCAACAGATTGCTCCCGACAAGCTCGGGCTGCTGAAACTGCACACCGGCAAGGTGAAGGTGTTTGAGCAGCACGGCATCGAGAAGCAACTCAAAACGCTGTTTGGTAAGGCCGTAACGGCCCCCGGCGGCGGTTACCTGGTTATCGAGCACACCGAGGCCCTGCACGTCATCGACGTGAACTCGGGAAACAAGAGCAACCAGGAAGGCGACCAAGAAGCCACGGCCCTTGCCGTGAACATGGCCGCCGCCAAGGAAGTAGCCCGCCAGCTTCGGCTGCGCGACATGGGCGGCATCATCGTTGTCGATTTCATCGATATGAAATCGGCCGAGAGCCGCAAGAAGGTAGAGGATGCGGTGCACAGCGTGATGAAACACGACAAGGCCCGCTATACCATCCTACCCATCACCAAGTTTGGCCTGCTTCAGATTACCCGGCAGCGTGTGCGGCCGGCCGAAGCCATTGTAACCGGCGAGGTGTGCCCCACCTGCGGCGGTACGGGCAAGATTTCGGCTTCCATCCTCGTGACGGACGAAATCGACAACAGCATCGACGACCTGCTGGTAGCCCAGAACCAGTCGGGCATTACGCTTTCAGTGCACCCTTTCCTGCACGCTTACTATACCAAAGGGCTGGTAAGCAAGCAGATGAAATGGTACATGAAGTATTACAAGTGGGTAAAGGTGATGAAAGACACCAGTATGGGTCTCACCGAGTACCGCATCGAGGACGAAAACGGCGAGGAAATCGAGCTGCATTCGGCCGCGGCGGCCATGAGCCGGTTGCAGGACCGGGAATTGGAAATAGTTGACTAATTGACTGAATACTGACGGATTTTTTCTGCGAAAAAAACTCCTCCTGATAGAAGAAACCCCCGCGCTGCTCAGAGCAACGCGGGGGTTTTTCGTTGGTGGATATGGTATGGTTGGTATCCGAGGAAACAGACTGTCATGCTGAGCTTGCCGAAGCATCTCTACCGCAAGAGTAATCCTTGTATTGGATTCTCACCATTGCAACGAAGCGGTAGAGATGCTTCGGCAAGCTCAGCATGACAGTCTGTTTTCTCCCTATTTCCTTAAAACTTAATACCGAAATCCAGCGCGAACTCGCTGTTTTTCAGCTCGGCATCTTGAATACCGGCGTTGTCTTCGAAGTACTTATCGATGTTGAGCAGGCCGCGGTGGTAGCTGACGCCGAGCAGGAAGCGGGTCGTCTGGCCCAGTTGCCGCTCGATGCCGGCGCCGAGGCGCAGGTTGGCATCGGGGATGATGACGTGCTTGGTGGCCTTGGTGCGAGTGGTTGTGCCGGGGCGGGTATAGTACTTGTCGCCATCGACACGGGCTCCGATAACGCCACCCAGCGCTCCGCCGAGCTGGAAGTACACCTTGGTGTCCTCGGCTACATCGTTGGTGAACAGCTTTACCGTAAGCGGCACCTGCAGGTACTGCAGCCCCAGTTTCTGCTCGTAACGTCTACGGCTGGCCGCATCGTAAAAGCCAACCGTTCCACCTTTGCCCACCAACTCCAGGCCGGTGCTGAAAGCGTAGTTCTGGCCAAAGAAGTAGTCAATGATCAGGCCGCCGCCCAAGCTGAACTTGGCGCTTTCATTCTTTAGCTCGTCACCGTTGGGCGAGGCGGCCCGCAGGCTGGTGAGCGAGGGGGATACCTTGATGCCAATTTCGACCTGAGCGGAGGCGGTGCCGAGTGTGGCGGCGCTGATAAGAAGAGCAAACAGAGCCTTTTTCATAAAGGGAGAGGAAAAGCGTTGGGTAAGGCCAAATGCCGACGATAGGCCGGTAGATTTGGCTACTTTTGACTCAAAGATAGAACCGTGATGCATATTTCTGCCCGTTTGCGTACCCTGCTGCTCGTGGCGTCGGCCGCCGTTGGTCTAAGTCTGGGAGCCTGCTCGAATAACGACGACCGGTGTGAGCTGAACCCCGAGGTGGCCAAGGTAGAAGCTCCCGTTGCGCTTGAACGGCTCGAAGCCCCTTTTTTCAAGCTGAAAACTCCTGCCGACGCCGAGCAGTTTCTGCAAAACAACGGCCTGTTTGCGCGGCAGTTTTTGCAGGCCGGGCAATACCCGCCGGGCGTACTGAGCACCACGCTGGCCCGGCTGGCCTCCAATGCCGGCCTCCAGAAGCTGGGCGTCCAGGCCGACAGCACATTTCAGGGTCCGCAGCTGCAGCAAAACCTGACGCAGCTGTTCCAGCACGTCCGCTACTATTATCCTGGCTTCCGGGTGCCACCCGTAAAAACATTCGTGAGCGGTCTGAGCCAGGATTTGTTTGTCAACGACAGCCTGATTGTTATCAGCACCGACTATTTTGTGGGGCCTACGGCGGCTTACCGGCCCAACGTACCGGGCTACATTCAGCGGCGCTACACGCCTGAGCACCTGGTGCCGGGGCTGGCGCTGGCCATCAGCACCAAGTACAACCAGAAGCCCGCCGCCGGCCAGACAATGCTCGGCGAGATGCTGCACTTTGGCAAGGCCCTGTATTTTGCCGAGCAGATGCTGCCCTGCACCCCCGACTCGCTGCTGATCGGCTATAGCGCCGCCGAAATGGCGGGCGTTGGGTTCAATGAAGGGAAAATATGGGCCCACTTCATCGAGAAAAGCCTGCTTTACAATACTGCCCCGTTCACGATTCAGAAGTACATTGGCGAACGGCCTAATATTCCGGAAATCGATAAAACGGCCCCTGGCCGGGTAGGGGCCTGGCTGGGCTGGCAGATTGTGCGCAAGTACATGGCCGAAAACCCCAAGGTGACGCTGCCTCAGCTGATGGTGGAAAAAGACGCGCAACGCATCCTCAACAAGTCGCGCTACCGCCCTAAGGTAAAAAGTGGGCGCGTGAATAGCTGAGGACTGGAAACTGGTAGATAAACGAGCGAATATCAATCGGTTGACCTGCACGTAATATCTTGCCGAAAATGCGCGGTTGTCGCGCTGCTCACACAAAGCCTTTTCCTGCCTAACTCTCCACCTTATGCTCACGAAAACCTTTGGCTCGGCCGTGCAGGGCGTGAATGCCTACACGATTACCATCGAGGTGGTGGTGTCGCAGGGAACCGGGTTTTTCGTGGTGGGGCTGCCCGATAATGCCATCAAGGAAAGCCAGCAGCGGGTAGAAGCGGCCCTGAAATTCCGGGGCTACCGCATGCCGCGCACCAAAGTGGTAGTGAACATGGCCCCGGCCGACATCCGCAAGGAAGGCTCGGCTTACGACCTGCCCATTGGGCTGGGCATTCTGCACGCCTCGCAGCAGCTGGATACCGAACGGCTGTCCGACTACGTGATTATGGGCGAGTTGGCCCTCGATGGGGAGCTGCGGCCGATAAAGGGCGTGCTGCCCATTGCTATTCAGGCCCGCAAGGAGGGCTTTAAAGGGCTGATTCTGCCCCGCGAGAATGCGCAGGAAGCCGCCATCGTCAATAGCCTCGACGTTATTCCGGTGGGCACCATGCAGGAGGCCGTGGACTTTCTGGAGGGCCGGCTGGAAATTGCGCCAGTCACGATGGACACGCGCGACCTGTTCCAGCAGACGGCCAACCAGTACGAAGCCGACTTCGCCGATGTGCAGGGCCAGGAGAATATCAAGCGGGCCCTGGAAATTGCCGCCGCCGGGGGCCACAACGTGATTATGATAGGCCCGCCCGGTGCGGGCAAAACGATGCTGGCCAAACGCCTGCCCAGTATTTTGCCGGCCCTTAACATGCAGGAGGCGCTGGAAACTACCAAGATTCATTCGGTGGCCGGCCGGCTCGGCAGCCACGCCTCGCTCATCCATACCCGGCCGTTCCGGGCACCGCACCACACTATTTCCGATGTGGCCCTGGTGGGAGGGGGCAGCAACCCGCAGCCGGGTGAAATCTCGCTGGCGCACAACGGCGTGCTGTTTCTGGATGAGCTGCCCGAGTTCAAGCGCACGGTGCTGGAGGTGATGCGCCAGCCCTTGGAGGAGCGCCGGGTAACCATTGCCCGGGCCAAGCTCAGCATCGAATTTCCGGCCAACTTCATGCTGATTGCCTCCATGAACCCCTGCCCCTGCGGCTACTACAACCACCCCGAAAAAGAGTGCGTGTGCGGCCCCGGCGTGGTGCAGAAGTACCTGAACAAGGTGAGCGGCCCGCTGCTCGACCGGATTGACCTGCACGTGGAGGTAACGCCCGTTACGTTCGACCAAATGACCGAAACGCGCCCCGCTGAAACCAGCCGGGCTGTGCAGGCGCGCGTAGCGGAGGCTCGCCAGCGCCAGGCAGCGCGCTTCGAGAGCTTTCCCGATATCCATTCCAACGCCCTGATGCCTTCGCAGATGGTGAAGGATATTTGCCGCATCGACGATGCCGGTCGGGCGCTGCTCAAAACGGCCATGGAGCGCCTCGGTCTCTCGGCCCGCGCCTACGACCGGATTCTTAAAGTAGCCCGCACCATTGCCGATCTGGCCGCCGCCGAGCACATCGAGCTGCCCCACTTGGCCGAAGCCATCCAATACCGCAGCCTCGACCGGGAGGGCTGGGCCGGGTAAGACGGAGCAGGAGGGAGGCGAGTTCGTGTCATGCTGAGCGCCGCGAAAGACCGGGCAAGAAGCTAACAGCAAGTAACAGCTTCTTGCCCGGTCTTTCGCGGCGCTCAGGATGGCAGTGCTGCGCCGGCGCAGTAGCTTTGCCCTCTCTATCCATCGAGTCATCCACCCACCGCATGTACCACGCCCTCGTTAAGCCGTTGCTCTTTAAGCTCGATGCGGAGAAGGCGCACCACCTGGTATTCGACAACCTGAGGCGGGCCTACAAAGTGCCGGGCGCGCGGGCGCTGCTACGGGGCCTCTACGACCTGCGACACCCCAACCTGGAGCGCGAGGTACTGGGGCTGCCATTCCGCAACCCGGTAGGGATGGCCGCTGGCTTCGATAAGAACGCCGAGCTGACGGACGAACTGGGGGCGCTGGGCTTTGGGTTCGTGGAAATAGGAACGGTAACGCCCCGCCCCCAGCCGGGCAACCCCACCCCCCGGCTGTTCCGGCTCCCGGCCGATGGCGCGCTTATCAACCGTATGGGTTTCAATAACGACGGTGCCGAAGCCGTGGCCGCCCGCTTGCGTCACCGCCGCGACCGGGGACTGATTATCGGCGGCAACATTGGCAAGAACAAGGATACGCCCAATGCGCAGGCCGCCCACGATTACGTGGCCTGCATAGAGGCCCTGCACGAGGTGGTAGACTATTTTGTGGTCAACGTATCGTCGCCGAACACGCCCAACCTGCGGGCCCTGCAGGAGCGGGAGCCGCTGATTGAGCTGCTCCAGCAGGTGCAGGAGCGCAACCAGACGCTGCCCACGCCCCGGCCGCTGCTGCTCAAAATCGCGCCCGACCTCACCGACTCGCAGTTGGACGATATTCTGCTCATTGCCCGCGAAACCAACCTCAGCGGCCTCGTAGCTACCAATACTACCATTGCCCGCACCGGCCTGACGACGCCCACCGCCCATGTAGCCGCGTTGGGGGCTGGGGGGCTCAGTGGGCGCCCACTGCGGCAGCGGGCCACCGACGTTATCCGCTACCTCAGCCGCCACAGCCGCGGGCAGCTGCCCATCATTGGCGTCGGTGGCATTCATTCGGCGGCCGATGCGCAAGAGAAGCTCGAAGCCGGAGCGTCATTGCTGCAGTTGTACTCGGGCTTTATTTACGAAGGCCCGGGGCTCACCAAGCAAATCAACCAAGCCTTAATAGAGGCAACAGCTGAGCGACTGTAGTAGCAGGCTACCAATAAGGCTAGCAGGTTTGCGAATAGTGTACCCTGCCTGCTGTCGAGTTGCATCTTTGCTTCTTCTCGGTGAACGATGACGAACCAACGGCGCGAACGACGGGATGCTCTGCAACCTAGTCTGTTGTTTATGGGTGGTAGTGTGCAATCGAATATTTACCGCTCGATAATTATGAAGAAATATCTATTATTAATATGACGTAATAATATTTAAGATGAATTGACTCGCATCAGTATATTTATTAATTAACGATAATTTAATATAACACGCATATGGTCAATGTTTTGTAACAAATAAACAATGATTTGTATGTGTTTAGCAAAGCGTAATTTCAGGTAATATTTGGATTTTATATTATTTTTATCTATATTTGTACTATAGCAAAAATAAATCATTCACTTAATCCTATTAAATGCAGTACGCAATCAATGAAATTACTAGTATCCCCAATAATCAAGTAAAGAAGCTCCAAGAGCAAGGTATTAAAACTGCCGATGCTTTGTTGGATGCCGGTCGCACTCCAGCCGACCGCCGGGCCTTGGCTTCTGCCACAGGCATCGAGGAAATTAAGCTATTCAAGTGGGTCAATTATGCCGACCTGTCGCGTATCGACGGACTGGACCCGGAACTGACCACCCTATTAGAGGAAGCTGGCATTACAACGATGCTGGATCTGCGCGGCCGTTCACCGTTCAGCCTGCACAGTAAAATGGTGTCCATCAACCAAAAACGCAATCTGGTAGATGAGGTGCCGGACATGCTCCACATGGCCGATATTGTAAACCGCGCCAAAAGCATGGAACCTGAAGTAGCTTACCGTAACTAATTAATAACTGAAGGTATACGTAGCTGGTTATGCTCCCATTTCCGCCGGCTCGTTTTCCAGTACTCCTCCCTGTTGCCTGCTTCTTTTGAGCCGGCTGCAATACAAAAAGCGCCACCCCACAGCCGGGGTGGCGCTTTTTGTGTGAGGTTGTTGGTTGCTTTATGGAGTAACAATTACTTGTGGAAGAATACCAGTGGCAGGTACGTAATGCCGCTGGAGCCAGACGAGCAGGGGCACAAAAACCAGCGTGGGCCATAGGAAATTTAGGGGGAAGGGGATAAAGGTGAGACTGGTAGCCGAGAAGGCCGACACGGCTGCAATGTAAGCACCCACAAACCCCGCAATGTGGTTGCGTAGCCACTGGCCGGCGGGCCACGGCCCCGGTCGCCGGAACCCTTGCAGCTGCCGTACCGTCAGGAACATGCCGATGGCCCCGAACATAACCACTACCACATTAAAAGGCCGGCTTAGCAGGCCGTAGCCCAGCGTACCGGCAAAAATCAGTAGCCCTAACAGTACGCTGGCCCAATCGTACAGTGCTGGTCGTGTACTCTGGCCCATGCCCTGGTGGCGCAGCGAGCGGTAGCCAAACTGGGCCAGATAAAGGCTGAAAATACCCGTCAGGAGCAGGAAGGTGAGGCCCTTGAAAATGGCTGCTACCAGTGCTGTGCTACCGGCCACGAGCATAGCCCAGAAAAATACGCGTCCCCAGAGTCGGTGCGCTGCCCCACCCTTACGCACAAGTAGTGCCACCGGGGCCACGAAAAAGCCTGTGAAGCCCGCCGCAATATGCAGCCAGCGGTTGAGGTGCAGAAAGGTTTCCATCGGCGAACGAGCTTGGGTAGATGAGAAACCAAAGCACAGCATTCGGCCGTTTAATTGCACGTATTTGTCACCGAATTAACAAATAGGCCGCCTCAACCGGCAACTGCAGGGGCCGAGCCGGTGTGTTGCATGCGCTGCCTCGTTCGCTAACTGCTACAGCTTCATGCCGAGCCGCCACTCAACCACGTCGGCTGCCCCGCGATGTACCTTCAAATCGACGCTGCCGAAAACGCGGGGCGTGAAGTGGTACTTGAGGCCCAGGCGCTCGTAGTAGAACTTGTTGGACTTGTAGGGATTATAGACGTAAAAGCCTAGGTGCGAAACGAAGGCCAGCCGCCCGAACAGCAACTCGTGGCCCACGTAGACCCCGGCCTTTTTCACGTCGGTCAGGCGGTCGGTGGTGCGGGCCGAGTCGCGCTGCTGGGCGTTCAGGCTCCGGTCGTAGAAGCCTTCGAGGCCGACTACGATGTTGGATTTGCGGTTGATGCGGCGGCCCGCTGCCAGGGTTACCGAGTTTACCAGGTAGCTCTGGTTGTCCGACTGGCTCCACTGCTTCCAGCCAGCCGATGTGCTGATGTTGAGGAAGTTGCGGCCCACGTCCTCGGGCATCGGCTCGGGCGGTTGGTTGAGGGGGCGGAAGGGGCGCTGCTGGTGGTAGTTGATGCCTACCAGCACCGTGGGGAGGTTGATACCGAAGTTGGGTTTGGTGGTAGCCCCGTTCGAGTAATGGTTCAGCCCCAGCCCCAGCAGCAGGCCAAACTGCTCGGTGAGTGCTATATCGTACTCCAGGCGGGCCTGGATGGTGGCGTTGAGCCGAGAGCTGATGATGTTGTTTTTGTGGTTGGTGGCCTGGTCGAAGCGCTTCGGAAAGTAGCCCACGCCGGTGCCGATGCGGAAGTTGAGCTCGGTACGCCGGCTGCGCCAGAACGATTTGTTGAGGTAGAACCCGGCGGCGTAGGAGCGGCCCAGCGTAGGGTTGTGGTAGTCATAATATGTGAGGGCCAGGCCTACTTTGGGGTAGCGGTACCAGGCGTGCCAGGGTTCCTGGCCGTTAGTTTGGCGCTGCACGTTCAACTCGATACCCGTAGGATGTGACACCGCCAGGTGGCGGATGGAGGGCGTGTGCGGAATGATAAAGCTGCCCAGCCCATGTACCCCTACCACCAGCGGCCCGGCTGGTACATTAGCCGACTGCTGGCCCCGGGCCTCACGTAGGGCCAGCACCGCCAGCCCGCCGACCAGCCCCAAAACGTACCGATTCATCATAAAAAGCGTGCGGGCATAAAGATCAAAAGTAATGAAACGCGCCCAAAGCGTGGGCCGGAAACCTGAGGTATTTCAAATTGTGGCAATTCGTTAGCAATGTGCAGATTAGCGGGAAACCACTGAGTCTCAATTGTATCAACCTTCGGCTGCGAAGTAACCTTGCCTGCCACTCTTACGATATGAGGCCCTGAAACCACGAGGAGCGTGACTGTGATAGGCGGCGAAGTGGTTGTAACCCGCGTTTTTAATTCCCTTACGATTATGAAAAAGATTGCTCTCCTGGCCGCCATCGGCGTTGCCTCCATTTCCGCTGCACACGCTCAGAACGCCGGTGGCTTCCGCATTGGGCTGAAAGTTGGTGGTACCTACTCCAACATCTCGGGCGACAACGTGAGCCAGATTACCGGTGCCAACTACAGCGCCGACCTGGGCGACTATAAGCTGGGCTACAATGCCGGTATCGGCGCAAGCATCCCCATTTCGTCCGATGGATTCTTCTCGTTTGCCCCCGAACTGCTCTACAACCGCAAGGGCTACGAGCTGACCTCTACCCAGTCGAGCGGCTTCAACCCCGGCACGGTCAACGGCAAAACCATCGACAAGCAGGAAACCGAGCAGCAGCGCGTGCTGCACTACCTCGATGTGCCACTGCTGGCCAGAATTAATGCCGGCGGAGTGTTTTTTGAGCTGGGTCCGCAGGTGAGCTACCTGTTCGGTTCGAAGGTGAAAAACCAGGTGACGACCAAGTATACGGACGGTAGCAAGGATAAAGTAGAAAGCAACAGCGGCTTCCGCGACTACACCGGTGTAAGCCGCGACGATGCCTACAAGTCTGACTTGGCCCAGTTCGACATCAGCGGCGTGGCTGGCGTAGGCTACATGACGGAGGGCGGCATTAGCTTGGGCCTGCGTTATGCCCGCGGCTTCAACTCGCTCATCGACACCAAGAACCAGGACAACGAGCCCAAGGCCTTCAACAACGCCTTCACCCTGCAGGTCGGCTACCTGATTCCGACCCGCTAAACCGGCGCTACGCGTCGCAATTATAAAGGCTGCTTTCCTACTGGGAGAGCAGCCTTTTTTGTGTGCTTATAAGCCGGCTGTGCCGGCCGCCTGGGCGGGTTTAGCGAGCAGCCGTTAGCCAGATTGGCGACCGGCCGGCGACCGAAAAGAGCTTGTGAGCCTTATGAAAACGGCTTCGGGAGATGAAGCGCTACAAACTTTCCGCGTAGCTTCGCCCCCGATTTTACCGCCTATTTCCGAAGCCAACGCACATGAACAAGCTTTTCCTTTCTTTGATACTAACCGGGGCCACCGTGGGCCTGTCGGGTACGGCCGTTGCCCAGCGCAACGTGTCGTTAGGCCTAAAAGCAGGGGCTTCACTGTCCAATTTTGTGGGGAAGGATGCCAAGCCTTACAAGGACATTGTGGGGTTTCAGGCCGGCGGCTTCGCCAACATCGGCTTCACCAAGCTGTTCGCCTTCCAGCCCGAAATTATCTACTCACGCAAAGGCGCCAAGCTCGAAACGCCCGACCTGACCACGCGGCTCGACTACGTAGATGTGCCGCTGGCTTTCCACGCCAACGCCGGCGGGCTGTTCTTTGAGGCGGGGCCGCAGGTGGGCTTCCTGGTGTCAGCGAAGGACAAAATCGGCAATGCTACTGTCGATGTGAAAGACTTCTACAACACAGTCGATTTCGGCTACCTGTTTGGGTTAGGATACCAACGCAAAACCGGCCCCGGCATCGGGCTGCGCTACAACGGCGGCTTCACCAACGTGCTTGAGTCTGCAACAGTTGGCAACGTCACGTTCCAGAACCAGCGCCGCAACAGTGTATTCCAGCTTTACGCCACGTTCTCGTTCCAGGGCCGGTAGTGCCACCAGCCATTATTTCCGCTTTGCCCATGTTGCTCGTTGGCCGGCTGCTGCTGCCTGTACTGTTGTTGCTGAGTACTGCTGCTTCGGGACAGCGGGTGCTGCTGGGCCTGAAAGGCGGCGGAGCTTTTAGTAACGCTATTGGCCCCGATGCCACTGCCAGCCGGCTGCGCCTGGGAGCCACTGCGGGGCTGCTGCTACGCCTGGAACTGCCGGCGGGCCTGGCGCTGCAGGCCGAAGGGCTGTACGCTCAGCGCGGCGACAACGGCAACAGCTACGGCTTTTCGGTGGGCCACCGCCTCGACTACCTGGCCGTGCCGCTGCTGTTGCAGTACCACCGCGACGGGTTGTTTGTGGAGGGCGGCGCACAATACGGCCACCTGCTGCAGGACACCCCCAACGAGCCCCCCATTTTCCGGCTGAGCGAGTTGGCCTTTGAGCCACGCGACCTGAACTTCGTGTTGGGCCTAGGCTTTCAGGACAGCTCGGGCGTGTCGGTGGGTTGGCGCTACGTGGGCGGGCTCAACACCGTGTTTCAGCCCGGCGAAATAAGCGGTACCGGCCAGCGCCGGCTGCGCAACAGCAGCCTGGAGCTGTACCTGAATTTTGTGTTTGAGCCCCGGCAGGTGGGCCAGCTTACCGTGGCCACTGGCCGGGGCATTGGGCGGGGTGCGCTTGGAGCAGTACGGCTGATAGGCCGGGCACCAGGCGCGTTGTTCCGGGTCGTGCAGCGGCGCCAACGCCCGCCCGCCCCATTACCGGCTCCTGCCGCCACGCCGCCCGCCCTGCCCAACTGATTGGCCACGGCCCTTCCGATGGGCTGCCCGGGGCGCTGGCCTGCAACAGCACTTATTCACCGGAAAGTGTGTCAGGACAGCGTATTCGGGTGGCCAGTATGCGCCAGCTGAGAAAACCCGCTATTCTGGCACGCTTTTCGTCCTGCCCATGTTTATACCCACTTTTCTCAACTAAACGGGTTTCTCCTATGAAAAAGTCTCTGCTGGCTGCGGCCGCTCTGCTCGCTACTGTCGCCGTTACCGAAACCAAAGCGCAGGGCATCCGCCTTGGCCTGAAAGGCGGTGCCAACCTCTCCAATCTTTCCGGCGACCTGGTTAACAAGGATGGCTACGACTACAAAGTCGGCTTCCACGGCGGCCTGATGCTCAACGTTGGTTTGGTTGACGACGGCTTCCTTTCGCTGCAGCCCGAGGTGCTGTACTCGCAGAAAGGCTACAAGTACGACAGCAACCAGGCGTTCGGTGCGTTCCGCCGCGAGGGCGACGTTACGTACAACTACATCGACGTGCCGGTGCTGCTGAAAGTCAAAGCCGGCAACCTGTTTTTTGAAGCCGGCCCGCAGTACAGCTACCTGCTGAAGGTGAAAGATGAGTCGACCCGTTCGCTCGGCGGCACCGTAATTGCCCGCACGGAGTCCGAGAAAGACTTGAAAAACGTGAACCGCAACGAGTTCGGCTACGTGGCCGGTCTGGGTTTCCAGTCGGATTCGGGCATCATGCTGGGGGTTCGCTACAACGGAGCCCTCACCGATTTCGCCAAGAACGATACCTATAACAACGGCGAGCTGACCAATGCCCGTAACCAAGTGTTCCAGGTTTCGCTGGGCTACCTGCTGCCGAGCCGGTAAGCAACCCCGAGTGCGGAGTTTGGCCTAACATAACCCCGCTGCCCAACAGAAAAGCCCG
>NZ_JABKAU010000013.1 GCF_013377885.1 Hymenobacter lapidiphilus | reverse complement strand
GCTTGCCCCGGCCCGCCGTTGAACGATTACCCTTGATGCGGCGCGAAGGGGGGGCGGGGACAAGCCCCGCCCCTACATTGTGCTTCGCAACTTGGATTAGTTAGACTACCGTACTGTTTCGACTTCCATTCCGTCAGTCCTCCCCTACCTCAATACCCATCAGACGCATGAGCTGGCTGGCGTTGAAGGAGCGGCACATGCCGGGCGTGAGCTGGTAGTCGAAGCGCAGGGTGCCGTTGGGGTTGAGGTAGGAGTTGAAGCTGACGTTGCGCACGTGGGCGGGCAGGTCGGTTTCGAGGGCGGCCAGCTCCAGGTCGTGGGTGCTGATGAGGCCGCTGGCAGCCCGCTCGCGCAACTGGAACACCAGCGCCCGCGCCCCACGGTGCCGGTCGGCCGAGTTGGTTCCCTTCAGAATCTCATCGAGCAGGTAGAACACCGGAATGGAGCTTAGTGCTTCGTTTTTAGTGCTCAGGTCGTTGGTTGGAGACAAGGCGGCAGCAGTGGCATCAGCAACCAATGAAACTACTCCGTCGGCAACCTTCAATTTTTCACTTTTACTTTTCAGCTCCTCTCCTTCCGTCATGTCCAGCAGCAGGCGCAGGCGCTTGAGCTCGGCGTAGAACGAGGAGGTGCTTTCGGCCAGATTGTCGTGGCTGCGCATGGCGGTGAACACCTGCGCGGGACCGCAGCGGAACGAGCCGGCTGCTACCACCGCGCCGGCCTGGGCCAGCACCAGGTTCAGGCCCACGGTGCGCAGAAACGTGCTTTTGCCCGCCATGTTCGAGCCCGTTACAATCACCGTTTGCCCGGTACCGGTGGTACTGAAGTCGTTGCGTACGCCTTCGCCGCCGAACAGCAGCGGGTGGCCCAACGCCGTGGCCTCTACCGTCAGGGGCACCGCCGCGAGGTCGGGAGTAGCAAAAGTGGGGTTGGCGGCCCGGAAAGCGGCCAGGCTCACCAGTGCATCCAGCTCGGCGGCCGCTTCGAGCAGTGGCTCCAGGCCTCCGCTGATCCGTCGCTTCCAGCGCTCCAGCTGCCAGATCCCCCACAAATCCCAGAGCAGCAGCGTATTCAGGCCACCGGCCACGGCCGGGTTCTGGCGGGCAGAAAACCAGCCGGCAATGTTGCTCAGGCGTTTCAGCAGCCGGGCGGCGGCCGTGTTGCCGGTATCGTGCAGGGTGCGGTGCAGCCGCTGCAACGCCGGGCTCTGCCAGGTGCCGGCCTCGAAGTGCTCCAGCTGGTCGTGGGCAGCCCGCAGCGCGTCGCGCATGGTGGTGGCGTGCTTGTAGTAACGGGCCCGCACCTGCCCGAAAGCACCATTGAGCACCACGGCCGGCAACAACAGCAACAGCCACTGCATGCCGTAGCCACCGAGCATCAGCCCCACGCCCACCAGACTAAGCAGCGGCACCAGCCCCAGCAGTGGCAATATCCAGCCACGGCCCACAAAGAAATCGGGCTCGCGCAACCAGCCAGCAAACTGGCGCGGGTCGGTTTCCTGGCGTGGGTAGTGGCGGGCGCGGGCCTGCCACTCCTGCTGCCAGCCTACTTCGGGGGCCAGCTCGGCGGCGGCCAGTTGCCGCTCCCGCACGGTTTCGGGTAGGGCCGGAGTCAGCAGCCAGCCCGCCAGCCAGTCCTGACCCAGCCGAGAGGTGCTGCGGTTGAGCAGCTGAAACAGCGAGTGGTCGCCGAAAACGTCGAGGTCGGCGGCGTAAGGGTGCTGGGCGTCGAGGTAGCGGCGGCCGGGGTCGAAGCCGGCCAGCTCGCCGGCCAGCCGGGCCAGCTCGTCGCGGTTGAGTTGGGCCATCAGCCGGTGATGCTCGCGGCGGTAGCCCACGGCATCGTGCCAGCGCACCAGCCCGATAAACACCAGGTAAGCCGCCACGCCCAGCCCCAGCGCGGCAGCCGTTTGGCCCGCACTCAGCAACAGCCAGATACCCGCGCCGGCGGCCACAAACACGGCCAGCCGCACCAGCGCCACGGCCCGGTGCCGGGCAGCGAAATAGGATTCCCGCGCCGTGTGCTGGCTTAGGTTCTCCTGAAAAAGGGTGGTGGGGTTGCTGGGTAGCGGGCGGTAATCGGACACGTTGGCGTGGTGCTTGAAAGGTTGGGGGCTGCGGCAAAGATAGTCTCATCCCCAACGGTGCGAAGGCGGGCGTATTTCCCCACAGCTCCTCCCGCATTACCGCCTCGCTCCCTCACCCAAGGCTCCTTCTCATCTAAATTCCGAACTTGAAGGGCGGCAGGTACGGTTGTTGTGTCAGGCCGGCCGCATCTCGTCCTGCTTTATTTCTATGAAACAGCCTTTTCGTCAAGTTTTACTGAGCGCCCTGCTGAGCGCCGCCGCCCATTCCCCCGCTCTCGCCCAGCAAAAGCTTAAATACCCCAAAGCCCCGGCGGCCAATACCGTGTACGAGGCCGTGGAACAGCCCGCTCTGCCCGCCGGCGGCCTGGAAGCCTTTGCCCAATATCTGGCCGACAACCAGCAGTACCCTACTGCCGCGCTGCAGACCGGGGCCCAGGGCACGGTTACGGTTACGTTTGTGGTAGAAAAAACCGGCTCGCTTGGCGAGGTAGCTGTTGCCCAGCCCGGCAACGCCTTGCTCGATGCCGAGGCCGTGCGCCTCATTAAAGCCGCCCCGCGCTGGACGCCCGCCCGGCACCGCGGCGGCATTGTGCGCCAGCGCCAGGTGGTACCCGTCACGTTCCAGATTCCGGGCGAAACAGGCGCGGCGGCCACAACCCCGGCTCCGGCCGGTGCAGCCGACGGCGGCACCCAGGTGGTAACGGCTGACCGGCCGGCGCGGCCGGTGGGTGGCACCGAGGCTTTTTTCGAGTGGATTCAGGCCAACCAGAAATATCCTGCTCTGGCTCTGCAGCGCAAAATTAATGGTAAAGTGATGATGGAATTTATCATAGAAAAGGACGGCTCGCTCACCGACATCAAGCCGATAAAGCGCCTGGGTTCGGGGCTCGATGAGGAGGCCATCCGGCTGCTGAAGGCGGCCCCCAAGTGGGAGCCGGCCCTGTACAAAGGCCAGCCGATAAAGCAAAAGATGGTGCTGCCGGTTGTATTCTCTTTATAAGCCCGACCGTTATTGAGTTGTCGGTTGTCGGTTGCTAGGCTGTTCAACGACTAGCAACTGATTACTGACAACTGGCAACTAGTTATCCATCTCCCCATGCTTTCTCCGCTGCCGCTGCTTTCTGCCCCACCCGTTGCCTTCGGCACGCCCCTGCCCCTGCCCACCAGCCACCCCATCTGGCCCTATCAGGCGCGGTTCCGGCAGGCCGCCCAAACGGTAGCCAACGGCCTGTTCGATGCCCTCGACGAAGACCTCGACCCGTACGTGTATCTGTTGGCGCTGCCCCTGACGGCGGCCGGCCGAACCCATAACGACCTGTACGCGGCGGCCGAGTTCGAGCCCGCCGACTCGGCAGTGCCCGCCCACCATTTTGCGCGGGTGCTGGAGCGGGGCCAGGCCCTGCAGCTGGCGCACAACTGGCAGTTTACCACCGACCCCGATGTGGAGAGTGAGGATATGCAGCGCCGCAAGCAGTTTGGCCGGGGTGTGCGCCTGGCCGTGCAGGAGGTGCTCGACGAGCTCGACGCCGCCGACAAACGCCTGTCGTTTGCCGGTTGGCCGGCCCAGATTGGCCATTTCGCGGTGATGCCCGTGCTCCGGCTCAACCGCAAAGTGTACAACAGCTACCCTTCGCTGCAGCCCAACCGCTTCTATACCGACGGCCGCCAACTGCCCCACTCGCTTATTCAGGCGGCCATTCTGCGCTTCAACGAAGACTGCATCAAGTCGCTGACCGAGCCGGAGCCGGGGTCGGGCCTGCTCATCCGCCCCCGCGACGCCGACGAGATTATCCGCTCGGCGGGCAAGCTGTTTATGGACACGCCGGCCCAGGATATGGGCATGAACCCCGCGGCTACCAAGCTGTTCGCCACCTGCAACACCATCTCGTCGTTGCGCTACGAGGGGGCCGAAGGGGTGGGCAAGCTGCTGCTGGCCCGCCGCGGCCACCCCAACCTCTCGGAGGTATTCGCCCTCACCTGCCCTACCCCGCTCACCGATTACCGGGCCGTGCGCAAGCTGCTCGAAATGACAACCTCCGATGTAAGCCTGCTGGCCGACGGTGAGAACGTGTATGCGCTGGGCCGGCAAGTCGGCCAGTATGATGCCGCCCGGGAGGATTTATTCGTCATCAGCTTTATCACCCACTACGCCTGGGAGTTTCAGCATGGCGGCCAAGTGCTCATGCGCGCCCACTACGGCCACCCCAGCCTGCCCCGCGCCCGCCTCAACCGCACCAAGTTCCGCCGCGACCTGCGCCGCACGTTTGAGCTCACCGATTCGGCCAAAGTAGAAAAGCTCTGGGATGTGGTGCTCGAAGCCAGCCGCCAGAAGCACGGCACGCTGCTCGTCATCACCACCGAGGCCCTGGCCGAAGCCGACCGCCTCAAGCTGCAATGTACCCTCATCGAACCCGTACCGCTCACCCCGCTCATCACCCGCTTGGTCACGGCCATCGATGGCGCCGTGTTGCTCGACCCGGATGCTTTCTGCTACTCCATCGGCGTCATTCTGGACGGTAAGGCTACCGGCCGCGGCACCAGCACCCGCGGAGCCCGCTACAATTCGGCCATCCGCTACGTCGAAAGCAGCCCCTACCCCTGCATTGCCATTGTAGTGAGCGAAGACGGCCTGATGGACGTAATTACCAAGGACAGTGCGCTGGATGAATAGGGCTTAGGGGCGAACAAAACCGCCTGTCATCCTGAGCGCAGCGAAGGATCTTGTTCTGCCAGAAAGAGTCGTTGTTACGGCCGTTCTTCTCAACAAGGTCCTTCGCTGCGCTCAGGATGACAGGCGGTTTTGTTCGCCCCTAAGCCCTGAAAATCACCGTTTCGCCCGGAACGACCACGTAACCCGAAAGACGGCCACCGTATCGCCGGCTTCGTCGGTGCCGGTGCTCGTGGCCACCACGGTGCGGCCTTCGCCGGTGGCGCGGCTCTCGGCAATGGCCTGGCCGATGGCGGCCCCGTCGGGGCAGGTAAAACGGATGAGGCCCACGGCTTTCTTGGTGAAATCGGCTTCCAGACTCACTACGAGCATGGAGACTGGCCCGCCGCTCTGCACGTGCATCATGGCCAGCAGGCCGCTGGCCATTTCGGCTGCCATGCTTAGGCAAGCGAAGTAGATGCTCCGGAACGGATTCTGGGTAAGGTATTTATAGGGCACCGTAACGACGCAACGTTCCGCCTGCACCTCGGCCAGGCGCAGGCCGGCCAGGTAGGCCATGGGCAGCTTGCGCAGCATAAACAGCTTCAGCTTGAGCGGGTTGCTGATATCGCGGCAGAACTTCTCCAGGCGGGCGGTATCGGGTGCGGCAACAGAAGCGGGTTGGTTGGACATGGCGGGCGGGTTTTCCACAAGAAACGGAATTTGCTCGTCATGCCGACTAAATAAGCCAAGACCACCCGTTTGCAACTACGCTTGCGGTGGGTCGTCGTCACCCACATGTCGCGCTGCTGGGGTTATTGCCTATAGTCAGGGATTATACTTCCTCAATTCCGGTCGCGGGGCGGCAGGTTTTTTTTCCTGACCGGAACGGTAGCTGGCTTGGAAGTCGTGGCCGCAGCTGCCGTGGCGGGCCGCACCACCAACTCCTGGTAGCCAAAAGTGGGGTCAGTTTCGCGCCGGAAATCCAGGGCCGGCAGCTCGCCGATAACCAGCTCGGCGGTGGTATAAATGATGTTACCACCGAGCAGGTGGCCGCCCAGCGTGCGGCCCGTCGAGTCGGCCACCGAGAGGTGCAGGTGGCTGCCATTGACCGACAACGTGCCGACCAGCGACACGATTTCGAAATGGCCCTGGTACACCGTGGGGCCCTCCTGATTGGCCAGCCGGAGCGTGGCCGTAGTCAGGCTGCCCACGCCGGTGAGGATGCAGGCCGCCCGCAGACTATGGGCTTGCGCAAAGGCCAGCAGCTCGCGCCGCAAGTCCTGCCCCGGCTTCAGCCGCAGGGCATACGTGCGCAAAGGCGAGGCAACGGCGGCATCGGTAGCGGGCATAGCAGGGACAGTTTGGGCAGCGGCCGGAGCAGTTATCAGCAGCAGCGCCGCAAGCAACAGTCGGGGCATGGGCAATTGAGGTATGGGGGCAGGGGATGTCCTTTTGAGAAGAAACGCTACTTCTTCTCCAGCACCAACACCACTTTGTTGAAGTTGGCGGCCGCATTCACCACGCTGCGGAAGGCCTGAAAATCGGCTTTGGGCCAGCGTATCTGGCGGTAGTACTCGCGGATGGTGACCGTGACCTGCTGGCCCTGCTGCTCGTAGCCGGATTTGAACAGAAACTCGGGGCCGGCGGCGGTGGGGCCAGCCTGCACGTCCATGTTTAAATCGTTCAGGTTACGCACCTGGTAGCCGGGCGGCAGCGTGAACGTGATGGTGCGGTTGTAGCGGCGGTTGAATTCGTTTTCCACGTCAAATTGCCGCTCTTCGCTCTGGTACAGCTCCGACTGCGGGCCGAGCAGCGTCCCGACTTTGAACAGGTACTTCGGGCCGGCCCGGTCGAGCAGCGCCACCGACTCCAGCGTCGCATCCACGATGAACGGCTTTTCCAGCGGATTCAGGCCACTTTCCCCGTTCGTTACGGTTACCTTCTGGAAAACGGCATCGGGCACGTTGGGTTTAATGATGCTTTCCAGCACTTCCTGGCGCTTATCGTCGGGCACAAAGGCCAAAAACGGCTGGATGGGCTGGGCTGAGTAGCCGCCCAGCGTCTGTTTGATGGTAACCGTGCTTTTGTCGAGGTTGGGAGCAAACTGCACCTGAATGGCGAGGTCGTTCGGGCTCTGGTCGGCGGTGGTAGTAGGAATGTCGCCGAGGGTACCCACGGCTGTTTCGGTGCTGCCCAACTGCACGCGGCGCACAAACAGGCCCTTGTTGGCTGTCCACTCAGCCGGAATCAGGGGCAGGCGGTAATCGGCGCGGCCGGGGGCCAGCCACTGCTTGGTGGCGGGCAGGTAGAACGCCGGATTGTCCAGGTAGTTCCAGGTATCGAAGGCGTCGTCGAAGGCCGTTTCGGTGCGGTCGGTAGTCATCACCAGCTCGTTGGCAATGTTCAGGCGGCTGAACAGCGCGGCAAACAGCCGGGCGGCGCCCATATCGGAGGCAGCGCGGGCGGCCAGCACGTCGGTCAGCTTTTCGGGGCCGCCGGCCGTGCCCAGCTGGAAGTTGGTTTTGAGGTAGTTCTCCAGAGCCGGCAGGGGCTGGTCGGCGGGCAGTTTGAGCTGCTTGATCAGCTTGTCGACGGCCTTCAGCTCGTCTTTGTTCCACTGGTACATCCGCTCGTGGAGGTAGCTGGCGGCATCGGCCCAGGTGTAAGCCCGGCGGCGGTCCTGGTTGGCGTTGTAGGCCAGCTTGTATTCGAGGCGCTGACGCTGGGCAGCGGCATGGGCAAAGCCCTCCTCGCGCAGGGCCGGCACATCGCGCAGCGAAAGGCCGATGATGCGCTTGCCCGCCCGCACGGAATCGGGCAGCAGACCGCCGGGGTAGCGGTACATCTCAAACGTCAGGTTTTCGGGCGTGATAAGCTCCACCCGCAGGTTGCGCACGGGTACCTCACTCTGCAGGTATACCCGGCCAAACGACTGCACGGGCCGCTCGCGGGTGAACAGGTACTCGATTTCGCTGCCTTTCTCCACGCCTTCCACGGCAAACACCTTGAAGCCGCGGCCGCCATCCTCGTCCTTGAGCTCCTTCATGTTGCTCTCGGCCACGTCTACAATCACGCCCCTGGGGCTGATGGTGCGGGCCTTGAGCTGCACAATGCGCCCGCCCTCCTGCACCGGCAGGTAAATTTTATTGAACCGCTCGATGCCGTCGGAAGAATTCACGCGCACAATGCGGTGGTCGACCGAGTACAGGCGCATCTCCTGCCGGGCGTCGGGGGCCAGCTCTTCGGCCCGGAAGTCGCGCAGCACCACGGCGGGCTGCTGGGCCTCGGCAGCCGTAAGGGTGGCGGGTTTGCGCTTGGCTTCCCAATCGTAGCGGGCGTGGGTGAGGTTGGCGGGCAGGGCCTGGGCGTGCAGCAGCGCGGGCAATAGGAGCAGCGCCAGTGCCAGCAAGCGGCTTGCGGAAAGGGAGGTTGGGTAATTAATCACGAAGAGAAAATTCGGAGGGGGAGATAAAGGCGTATACTACCTGATGTAGGGGCGGGGCTTGTCCCCGCCCGCCGTTGAACGAGTACTGCTGAAGCGACACGAATGGCGGGCGGGGACAAGCCCCGCCCCTATGCCGCGACTCAACTTCAGGCCTTTTTGCGCTTGAGGATGATGGCGTCGCGGTAGGCGGCGTTGAGCTGGTCGACGACGGTGTTCCACTGGCCGAACCGGGCGGGCTCCAGCAGCAGGTAATCCACGTAGATTTCCTTTTGCTGAATGATTTTGTTGCCCTGCCGCGAGTAGCGGATGGAGAAGCCCAGCATGTCGGCGCGGCCCTCGGTGTTGGGCGGCAGGTAGGTTACCTCGTAGCCGGCGGGCACCTCAAACTCGGTGCGGAACAGGTTGGTCTGGTGGTAGTCGTTGACGCGGGCCAGGGTGCGCTTGGCGGGGTCGAGGCGGTCGGCACTGTAGCGCTGGTCGAGGTTGAGGTTGACGTACACTTCATCGTCGAGCCGCTGCACGTAATCCTGCAGGCGGTAGTCGTAGTCCACGGTCAGAGCCTGGTCGCGGGCATCGAGGTGCTGCACGGCGTACTGATCGACGAAGAACTTGTTGTTGCCACGCTCCAGCAGGCTCTTCACGGCTTTGGCTTCTTCGGTCGGGTTCAGGCCATCGAGGGCATAGCTCTGGTTTACTTTGGCGTAGCCGCTGAGGGCCAGCTGGCCCCGGCCGCGCAGACCGGCCGCGCCATCGAGCACCACCACCGAGCTATCGACGGTGCGGCTGCGCTGCCGCGCCATCACGGGCACTGGTACCACCCGGCTGTTCTGCCCATCGAGGGCCAGCAGCGCATCCTTGCCCTGAATCATGGACGAGGGCATGCCGTAGGGCGTGTACTTGCTGGTGGCATCGAGGAACACGTACTGGCCCGGGCGGGGCTCGTAGGTGGTTATCATGTGGTTATCGACGCCGGGCGTGGCCAGCTCGGCGTAGCGGTAAGGCAGGTCGCGGGTGCCAATCCAAGTGCGGTACGATTTCACACCGGCCAGCCGCAGCATCTCGTGTAGCAGGTTGGCCATGTCCTTGCAGTCGCCGTAGCGGTTGGCGTACACCCGGCCGGCATCGTTCGGCACGAAGCCGCGCAGGCCGTTTTCGAAGGCAATATAGCGCACGTGGTCCTGCACCCAGTAGTAGATGCGGGCCACCTTTTCGGGCTCGGTGCGCACGCCGGCCGTGAGCGAATCCACAACCTGGCGCAGGGCCGGGCTCTCCTGCTTGTCGAGGTTTTTCACGAAGCCCGCGTACAGGCTGTACAGCTCGGGCACGCCGCCCAGCAACCGGCGCGGCTGCCCGTTCACCTGCGCTTCCTCCACGAAATACACCAGGTGGGGCAGGTAATAAAGCAGCTCCGGCCCATCGGTTTCGTTGGGCATGGCCGGTAGGTTGTCGGCTGCCCAGCGGTGAATTACGTTGGCCCCCTTCTCCTGGCGGGTATAGGTGACTTTACCGGCCGGGATGTTGAACTGCTTGGTGTTGAGGCGCACCGTGCGCGGAGCCGTTATTACCAGCTCGGCGTGCAGCATGGGCACGTGGCTGGCAAACTGGAAGGGCAGCAGAAACCGGGCGTCGGAGTGGCGCACGGTGTAGTCGGACACGGTGCGCACGCCGGGCACCACCGCCGGGTAGCCGAACTTCACCACCCGCACATCGTCAAAGAAAATGCCCGGCCGGATGTCGAACTTGTCCTTGAACTCGGTGACCTTGATGGCTTTGTAGCCGTTGCCGGCGGGCACAAGCGTGCGGGCCTCGATGCTTTGGAGGCGGTTGAAGTGGGAGCTGTACACCTGATCGGGCGCGTACATGGCCGACTGCGGCCCCAGGTGCAGCATGTCGTAGTGGTGGCGGGTCAGCACCTGCACCGAGTCGCCCTTCACCTCCACCGTCAGCTCCTGGCGGTAGTCGAGAAACACGGCTTTTTCGGTGGGGTACTGTAGCCGGAGCTGGGCCAGCTGCGCCCCCGGGTTCTGGGCCCGCACCGGCCGGCTCAATACCAGTCCCAGCGCCAGCAGCAGCCAGAAGGCCGGAATGCGGCGGCTCGTTTTAGCGGCTTCCATAGAGGTAGGTGTTCCAGTAGTGGTCGGTGCGCAGGGGCTTTTTGCCCTGGGCATCGTAATACACGGTGGGGCCGGCCTTCTCGCCGCAGCGGTAGGTTTCTTCGCGCTCCAGGGTGCCATCGGGCCGGAAGTAGCGGGCGCGGCCGTGCAGCTCATCGAAACGGTAGGGCTCTTCCTCCTGCACCTTGCCGTTGGGGTAGTAAGTGAACGTGGTGCCGTGCAGCTGGCCGTCGGCGTTGTTTTCGAGACGGCGGTACACCTGGCCCGAGCTGTAATAGTAAGTACGTGGCCCAGTCAGCTGCCCTTTCTGGTAGGTTTCGGTGGCGGCGGGCTTACTGTTGGCGAAACTGGTACTGATGGCAGCCGCGGGCTGGAGCACGCCGTCGGCCGTAGCGCCGGGGCCACGGTACCCGACCAGTTCGCCATTCTCGTACATTTTCTCCAGCACCAATTCGCCGGACATGTTATACACGCGCAGCGCACCGTCAAGCTCGTTGTTGGCGTACTGAGCCACGCGTTCGGGCTGGCCGTTTTCAAAGAAAACCTGCAAATCCCCCTCACGCTGGCCGGCGCGGTAAGTAGCCTTGATGTTCACTTTGCCCGAAGGAAAGTAAGTAATCCATTCGCCCTCGGGCTGGCCATTGCGGTACTGGCCCTGGTCAATCAGCTGGCCCGTGAAGGGGTGATAGCGCCGGTAAGGCCCCTCCCGTTTCCCCTGGTACAAGGCCGTGCTGATTCCGGTTTTGCCGTTGGGCAGCAGCCACTTTTCGTCGCCCTGATACTCGTAGCATAGCCAGCCGCTGGCAATGCGGGGCTGGCCGCCGGGGTAGCGCAGCGTCAGTGCCTTGGTGTCGGGCTCGATGCTGAGGCGGTCGATTACCTGGCCCGTCGAGTCGAAGGACACGATGCTCCGGGTCCGGTCGTACTGCAGCCACCGTTCCTGGGTAAGCTTGCCGCCGGGGGTATAGTCGCGGGTGTAGCCGTGCTGATTTTCACCATCCAGGTTATATTCCTGGCTGAGCTGGCCCGTAGGGTAGTAATCCTGCCAGGTACCGCGCTGCTCACCGCCCTGGTAAAAGCCGGTGCGCTTGAGTTGGCCGTGGTCAAAAAACTGCTCGTACAACCCCTCAAGCGCCCCCGCCTGGTAGGCAGAGCGCTGTTGCAGGCGGCCGGTACTGGTGTACAGCTCCTCGGCCCCTTCGCGCTGGCCCTGCCGGTAATTGCGCACCACGCGCAGGCTGCCGTCGCGCCGGAACAGACGCCACTCCCCGTGCATTTTGCCGTCGAGGTAAGCGCCCGTTACCGACACCTTGCCATCGGGGTACTGGCCCTTGAAGCTCGTGGAGCCCTTGGCAGCCACCTTGGTCTGGCTCAGCGGCTTGCCGGCCGCATCGAAGTACGCCACCCGAACCACCCGGCCCTGTACATAATCGAGCTCCGCGCTGAGGCGGCCCTGGGCATCGTAGTCTTTGTAGGTGCCCTGTAGCTCGCCGGTAGCGGGGTCGAAGTTTTGTTCTTCGCTGGGTTTGCCGGAGACGTAAAAGGCCTGCCAACGGCCCACCTGCCGGCCTTTGTCGTAGCGGCCCACGTTGGCGGGCTTGCCGTTGGGGTGGAAATCCTGGTAGTCGCCGTGCAGCTCGCCCTGCTCGTAGCTGCCCTTGCGCTCCAGCTGGCCGGTGGCCGAAAACACCTCGAACGGCCCCTGGCGCTGGTCGGCCGCGTAGCCAAACTTGGTTTCTACCGTGCCATCAGGATAATAGAATATCGAGGGGCCTTCCAGCTTATCGGAGCGGTATATGGCCCGGCGCTGCAGCTTGCCATCGGGGTAGTAGTACAGCGCCTCGCCGTTGATGTCGCCATTTTCGTAGGGCTCCACGCCGCTCAGCGCGCCGCAGTAGTGGTACTTGTTCACCTTACCCACAATGGTGCCGGCCTGGTAAGTGCCTTCCACTGTGCGCGCGCCGTTGTTGAAATACTCCACGTAACGGCCGTCGAACTTCCCCTCGGCGTTGTAGTTCACCTCTTTCTGCAGGCGGCTGTTGGCGTGGTACTCGCGCCAGGGGCCCACCGGCTTATTGGCCGCGTAGGCGCCTTCTTCCGTTACGCAGCCCGCTCTGTCAATCGTCAGCCAGGGGCCGCGGCGGTTGGCCAGCGTGCCGCTTTGGTTGTCGGCCTCACCGATGGCCACCAGATGGCCATCGGAAAACCAGCCTGGGCGGTAGGTGCCGGCAGGCTGCCCGGCCACCTGCTGCCGGGTGCGCAGGCTCAGCAGCGCACTACCGACGGCTTCGCTCATTTGCGTCACCTTTTTCTTGTTGGCATCCACCCACTTGGCCGCCCGCTTGTCATCGGCCGAATACAGGATCAGGTAGGTGAAGGCCGTCAGGTTATCGTCGCGACGCAGGGCCTCCACAATGGGACCATAGGTGCGCAGCCAGAGGTCGGTCTCGTTGGGGCCGGCCGCCGGAAACTTCTCCACCAACAGCTGCGTCTGCTTCACGATGCTGGCATCGAATTTCACCTTGGAGGTGTATTCCTTGCGCAGGGCTACACGGGAAGTCAGCAACAGATCGAGCTCCTGGAACGCCTGGTTCGGTACGAAGGGCTTTTCGCGGTCCTTCTCCTCGACTTCCATCACGCCAGCGGCAATTTCTTCGGCCAGCGACAGCACCTGCAGACTGCTTTCGGCACCGGGCTCCAGCGCCAGGTAGGTCAACAGGCTGATGAGGGCGCGGGCCGTCTGGCCCTGCTCCAGGGCCAGCCAGGCCAACTGGTAGTGCGTGGCTTCGTGCAGCGGGTTTAGCTCCAGGCTACGCTGCCAGTTTAGCAATGCCTCGGGCCGGCGCTTAAGCAGATCCAGGCTCACGCCCCGGTCGAAGTACAGCAGCTGGTTGTAGGGGAAACGCTGGAGGCCATCGGCGTAGGCCTGCAGCGTGGCGGCCTCGTTCTTCAGGCTTTCCTCGGCATCGGCCAGCACCAGATAGGGCTGGGCACTGTGCTGGCGCAGCTCAATGGCGCGCCGGCTGGTGGCGGCGGCCTCCGCAAACTGCTTGTTGCGCAAATACGCCACCGACAGGTCGCCCAGCGTGCTCACGTAGGCCGAATCGGAGGACGGCACCCGCAGAAACTCACGGATAGCGCCGGCATAGTCGCCCTTCTCAAGCAATGGACCAGCCAGCTCGGTGGCGCGGGCAGCAGTGGGCAGGGTGGTGGCGGGCCGGTTAGCGGTGGTAGAGGTGGCCGGCTTTTGGGCCAGGGCCATACCGGCGCTGCCGGTCCAGAGGCCCAGACACAGGCCGTACGTAGAAATGCGCATCAGTTATACTTGATAGAATACCTCACTGGCCCAGCCGCTCCTGCGGTGTGCCCCTGATAGTTCTACAAGTATACCGGATTTGGCTGGTTTGAAAAAGCAAACTGCCTGCTGGTAATCCTATTTATTTCGCCCCCCGGCCCGTCTCCACCCATCTGTCGCCAAACCTGCCCGATGCGGGCCAGGCGGGCATCGGACACGCATTTGAGGCAATCGAAGCAGCAGCAGCCCCTTTCAGACGGTGGCAGCTTCGCGGGATGCATGCGGCCAGACTGCAATTCTGGTGCTGGCTTATCGGTTGAAGCTGACGTTGCCGTAGCGGACCTTGATATTGACGTTGCCAGCCTTACGGGCCGAAGCGACACCGAACGTACCCTGCGTGTCGCTGGAAGTAGGGCTGAATTCTTCCGACGCTACTTTTACCAGGCGCTTATCGACCAGCAACTGGCCGTGCTCGGTGTTTACCTCAAACCCGAAGGCAGCGCCGTCGGGGAAGTTGAGCAGAATGGTACTGTAGCCGCCGTCGAGGGTAATCTGGCGGAAATTGGGACCGGTATTGCGCACCTCGAAGCTGGGGCTGTACTGCACCTTCATATCAAGCGCGCTGTTGAGCTTATCGACGCTGAAGCGCGAGTAGCCCGAAGTACCACGCAGGTTCTGAACGGTGCCCAGGGCTATGTCGCCGTACTTGCTGTGCATGGTCAGGTCGCTTACCAGCCCAACATCAATATCGGAGTAGTTACTGTTCAGCTCCACGCTGCCGCCTTCGGTGAGGCGTAGCTTGGCATACGAGGCGTCGATGACAGCCCGCCGAACGAAGGGCACGGAAGCGCG
The DNA here is from genome assembly GCF_013377885.1 of Hymenobacter lapidiphilus. Classification (GTDB taxonomy): domain Bacteria; phylum Bacteroidota; class Bacteroidia; order Cytophagales; family Hymenobacteraceae; genus Hymenobacter; species Hymenobacter lapidiphilus. The sequence goes on along the minus strand of NZ_JABKAU010000013.1, from coordinate 103,308 downwards.
GGCATTTGTCAGTTTCAAGCTGTTGCGCGGCCCTTCCAGCCGCGCCGTACGCAGGCGGCCGTACTCCACAGCCAACTCGGTGGCCCCGGTCAGGTCGCCAGTCACGCTGATTTGGCCGAAGGCATTGTGCAGGGCCAGCGGGTTGTTAGCAGGCACCCATACGGTGTAGTTCACCTCGTAGAGCTTCACTTGGCTGCGGCACTCGCGGGGCAGCTCACCGAAGCGGGAGCGGGCCGAAATGCCGCCCGTTTTGGGGTCGCGGGCCAGCAGCTCCACCTCAATCATAGCCTGTAGCTCCTGCGCCTTGGCATCGGTTTCGGCCCGGGTGATGATGGTGACATCGGTGCGGATTTCGGGACGGTTCCACACATTAATCTCCACCCGGCCGTAGCGGGTGTCGAGGGTGTAGAGCTTGGTGGGGCTGGTAGGAAACGTACGGCTCAGGGTGCGGACTTTCTCAACGGCCGGCACGGCAACACCATCGTTTTGCGAGGGCCCCTGATCGGGGCCCTGGGCGGTACTCGCACGAGGCACCAACGGGCCCGACTGGCCAGCCAGCGCCGCGGGGGCCGGCTCGCAGAAGTGAGCATCGGCGGGACCGGACGGAGCCACCACCTGCGCCTGAGCAGTGCTCAGGTTAAGGCTCAGCAACGCCGTCAACGCCAGTCCGAACTGGCTGGCCCTGTCGTTCATCATCCGGAACCAATGCATCTAGTTAAGGCAAACGGCGGCTGTCGGCCACCATATAGGGTTGGGAGTGGTACTCGCGAATCTGCTCGCGGGTACGCAACTGCTGGCCCAGCAAATCGAGCCGAATCTGCATGTTGCTGTTCATGGCCTCCAGCACCATCTCAGGTTCGGGGTTCTGGTAGAGCTCCGTTTTAAGCTGTTGGTAGGCCACGTCGAGGGCGTCCAGCTCCTGCTGCCAGTCGGCCTGCGGAGCTTCCGCGCCAAACTCCTCATCGGTCAGGCGCAACTCCTGCTGACGCTCGGTCAGCTGGGTGGCATAATACGTTTCCATACGCTGCACGGCACTGGCCAGGCGCTGCTCGGGGCCCGCCGAAGCCGGAGAGGCCAGCCCGGGCACCGTGTAGGGCTGCAGCTCGGCCGCTGGCCCGGCGGGCAGCACAGCCGTAGCTGGCGTGCTGGTCCAGCGGCTGGCCTGGGGCTGCTGCCAGGCCCAGGTACCCAATAGTAGCAGAGTGGCTACAGCGGCGGCAATACCGTAAGGCCGGGCCGAGCGCACGGCAGCAGAAGTAGCAGTAGCGGCAGGTATTGCTGCAGTCGGGGCAGCCTGTTGCGGGAACAGGGCCAGCACCCGGGCAGGTACCAGTTCAGGCTGCGGCTCGGGGGCGGAGGGAGCCGCGTCCAGGTCCTGGGCAATGGATTCCCATAGGTCCGGGCGCGGCTCAAACGCGTCGAAATCGGCGCGATTATGGTCCACGAAGGTTTCCAGTCCGGGGTTATTGATATGCATGGCAAAGTAAGTGGCGGAATCGAGCGGCTGGTCGGGCGAGGGGTGGGCCAGCGCCGCACGATGCTGTATGTGCTGGGTAGTGGGAGTGCGGGAGATGAACAGACTAGTGAAATGGCGAACAACATGCGGCAGAAGCGCCGCGTGGCTACTTAGCCACCAGTAAACCGGAAAAAGCTACCAGGCTTCAGGGCGGGTGGCGCACCAGCCGGTTTGCATATTTCCAGGAGGCTACTCCATTCTCCGCATATCAAAGTCCGTGTTGCCGGGCTAGTTCGAGGAGCTTCTTACGGGCCCGGCTGTATTGTGATTTAGAAGTGGATTCGCTGATGTTGAGAATGCCGGCAATTTCGGCGTGGTCGTACCCTTCGAGCAGGTACAGCGTGAGCACCACGCGGTAACCGTCGGGCAGGTCCTGTACGCAGCGGCGCACCACATCGGCCCGCCAGCTGGTAATTTCCGGATCGGGGCCGTAGTCGGTAGCTTCGGCGGCGGCATCGTGCTGCTCGCCCAGCGGCACCAGGCTCAGGCGCCGGTTGCGCAGGCAGTTGATGCTTTTGTTGATGACGATGCGCTTAAGCCACGAGCCGAACGACGAGTCGCCCTTGTAGCTGTGCAGCTCCCTAAACGCACTCAGAAACGCTTCCTGCAGCACGTCCTCGGCCTCGGCATAGTCGCCGGTGATGCGCAACGAGGCGTTAAACATGGCCTTAGCGTAGCGCTTGTAGATTTCGGCCTGGGCGCGCCGGTCGCCTAAGCGGCACCGCTCGACCAGCGGCGCATTGATGTCGGTGTAAGCAAAGGCTTCCATAGGGTGTGGTAGCAGTAACGAAACAAAAGAGTGGGAAAGGTAAATATCCCACTTTCCGGGCGAACCGACACGCGCCGGCAGTTAAGTAGCATAAAGACCAGCAGCCGGGCCGGTAGTTGCACCTGTCGCCTGTCAAGGATTCAACGAAGCTGCAAAAAGCCGCTGCTTACTTTGCTGCTCCTTAAAGCCTTTCCTGCCCCATGAAGTTTCTTCCGACCTTACTTATTACGGGCATCAGCCTAACCGCCTGCCACAAAAAGGATGCTGCCCCAACCATTGACTTCGGGCCCAACGGCGGCATTACGGCGCGTGATGCCAATGGCAACCTTCAAAGCCCTGCCGACCCAACCGATTGGAGGATGCAAGGCATCTGGAATAAGCAGGAGCAGGATTTGTTTAAAAGCTTAAGCCTCAATTTAAACGGGAATCAGGAAGGTGGAGTAAAGGGAATCGAGCTATATCCAAATCCGGCAACGAATGCCACCCAACTTTATATCGAGCATCCGGGAAATGCCACCCAATTCGCACATATACTTGTGAACCAAGAATACCAAGTGGTGCGGACACTGGTAATTAACGTTGCCGCCAATGGCTACACGTTTGATCTGGGCAGACTCAAAAAGGAGGAGACCTATCGATTGTACTACGTTTTCTACTCCGGCAATACACTTATCGAAAAGGGCCACGGCGACATTAGAATGGCTAACAAGCCGTAGTTAATAATAAGCCCGCTAGCACGCCAAACGGCCCGCCCGGTAAAACCGAGCGGGCCGTTTGCGTACTCTCGAAGCGCTAAGGCTACACGTCGAACTTGATGCCCTGGGCCAGCGGCAGCGTGGTGCTGTAGTTGATGGTGTTGGTCTGGCGGCGCATGTACACCTTCCAAGCGTCGGAACCGGACTCGCGGCCACCGCCGGTTTCCTTCTCGCCACCGAACGCGCCGCCGATTTCGGCCCCGCTCGTGCCGATGTTCACGTTGGCAATGCCGCAGTCGGAGCCGCCCTGGCTGAGGAAGGTTTCGGCCTCGCGCATGTTGAGCGTGAAGATGCTCGATGACAGGCCCTGGCGCACGCCGTTCTGCAGGTCGATGGCGTTGGTTACGTCGCCGCTGTACTTGATCAGGTACAGAATGGGCGCGAAGGTTTCGTCCTGCACCGTGGCGTACTCGTTCTTCGCCTCTACAATGGCTGGCGTTACGTAGGTGCCGGTTTCGTAGCCTTCCCCTTCGAGCAGCTCGCCGCCGATGAGCAGCTTGCCGCCTTCACTTTGCACGGCCTTCAGGGCCTTCTGAAAGCCATCTACCGAATCCTTGTCAATCAGCGGGCCGACCAGCGTGCCCTCCTGCAGCGGGTGGCCGATGGGCAGGTTGGGGTAGATTTTGAGCAGGCGGGCCTTCACGTCGTCGTAAATCGAGTCGTGGATAATAAGGCGGCGGGTGCTGGTGCAGCGCTGTCCGCAGGTGCCCACGGCCCCAAACACGATGCCCGGCATAGCAATGCTCAGGTCGGCGTGCTCGGTGAGGATGATGGCGTTGTTGCCACCCAGCTCCAGCAGCGACTTACCCAGGCGGGCGCCCACGGCCTCCCCTACTTTCTTACCCATGCGGGTGCTGCCAGTGGCCGATACCAACGGCACGCGCCCATCGGATGCCATTTTGGCCCCGATTTCAGCGTCGCCAATTATCAGGTTGAAGATGCCCTCGGGCAGCTCGTTTTCTTCCAACACACTCTTGATGATGTGCTGAATGGCCACGCCGGTGAGTGGGGTTTTCTCGGACGGTTTCCAGATGCAGGTGTCGCCGCAGACGGCCGCCAGCATGGCGTTCCAGCTCCACACGGCCACCGGGAAGTTGAAGGCCGAGATGATGCCGACAACGCCCAGCGGGTGGTACTGCTCGTACATGCGGTGAGCAGGCCGCTCCGAGTGCATGGTCAGGCCGTGCAGTTGGCGCGAAAGGCCCACGGCAAAGTCGCAGATGTCAATCATTTCCTGCACTTCGCCGAGGCCCTCCTGCAGGATTTTGCCCATCTCGTAGCTCACCAGCTTGCCCAGGTCGTCCTTGTGGTCGCGGAGCTTGTTGCCAATCTGGCGCACGATTTCGCCGCGCTTGGGCGCCGGCACCAGCCGCCAGGTTTTAAAGGCCTCCTGGGCCTTGGCTACCACGTGCTCATAGTCTTCGGCCGTAGCCATAGCCACGGTGCCAATTACCTGGCCGTCGGCGGGCGAGTGGATGGTGCGGGTATTCTGGTTATCGGTGCCGCCCCACTCCAGGCCGGTGCTCCAGGCGGCGTTATGGGCCTGTACGCCCAACTCGCGCAGTACCTGCCGGATGCCGTGGTGGTCGTGGTCCTGAACGTCGGTGCCGGTGGCAACTGCTTCTTCGAGTGCTTGCTTCATGGGATGCGGAATATGAATTGGGTGGGATTACAAGAGAACGAGGTAGCCGCGGCGGCCTCTTACAAAGCTAACAAATTAGATTGGGGCCAGATTTACCAAACGGCCTCCCCAGCCTCTTTTAACCGCTCTGACACGAAGGCTGCCAAGCGGGCGTAGGCCGGTGGCGCACTGGTTCGCAGCGCTTTCAGCAGACTCACAATTTCCGGTTGTTCCTCAGCCCGAACACTCTAGACTTGTTCCCGAATAAGAAACGGCGGAAAACTTCTGCTGCTGTTGTCAATCGAACCGGCTTTTTTACCTAGCGAAACCGGTATCTGCTGGTTCTCTGAGGAGCCGTGGTTTCTGGCTTCAAATACCGCCTGGAAAACCACTGATTTCTTATTGAGGAACAAGTCTTCTTAGTAAAGCCCAGAAAATCACTCAGCAACTCCGGCAACTGATACGTCTGGGGTTGGAGGCCTGCAGCCCTCATGTTCCCATACAACCAACCATCACAGGCTGGATCGAGCACAACTAGATATTGGCTGGACAGCGCCCGGTGGCGATACACCGCGAACAGGCACCCCGGCTCCTCTCACCGCAGCACTACTTGGTCGAAGGGCTGAAGTTTGGGAATCGAGAACAGGTGCTTGTCATTATCGACCATCGCGACCACTAGTCGCGAAGTACCGTAGCGCTCGGCCTGCTGGTACAAAGCGTCGCCCACTTTGGGGGCTCCTTTTATGTGGATAATAAGCTTCTGCCGATCGTAGAGCAACGCCCGCATCAAAGCTGTGTCCACATGACATTCGGGCAGAAACAGAATAGAATTAGGCATACGAATTATTACTGGGCGTAAAGCGACTCAGATTATAAAACACGTCGATACTATCGTTTCTAATTTCCCGAATTTCTTCGTCGCTGAGCTGCTTTACTTTGGTTTGATAATCCTCATAATACGCAAGGAAAATAGCTAATTCTTTCTCCTGACCTTCCTGCGGTAGCAACTGCTCCATTATTTCCGTCACTAAATATGGACTGTGAGTAGCAATAAAAAATTGATTATTCCGGCTTTCAGCAATTCTTCTACCTAAGTCAGAAACATATACAGGAAATGAATGTGCTTCCGGCTCTTCAAGCAAGATAACTGCATCATTATTGCTCTCTATAACAGACATATAAAATATCATCCTCTGTAATGTATCAGCGATACTTGAATAAGGATACGAATATATAACTCCATCGAGGTCTTTTATAACTTCCATCCTTCTCTCATCAATCCGTATTAAAAGCTTTAATCCATATTTACTGAACAACTGCGACACTTCTTTTCTCAACGAAGGATAAGCTTCCACTATTTGAACTAAATTATCACCATAGGGTGGCAAGAGGTATGGCATATAATTCTCATTCATCACTGATTTAGGCTGTTTAAAAATATATGGCCTTACGTATCTATTTCCTGCATATGGTCCATTACCTTGCGAACTTACTCCATCATTTTTTTGCCCTACAGGCAATATTTGAGAATGAATATATTGAGGAAATGGGTTTACGCTGGAATCCTTCCATTCGATGAAGAAATTCAGCATTCTGTTTTCAGGCTTATCTTCTGGCATAGCAGAATACTTGCTAGCGTATTCACTCTTCATTCTATTCCAAGTATCTAATTCAGCAAGAACGTACCTGAACCCATTGCCAGTTGAATAGTCTCTGCCAATCACACAAATATCGTTATCGGTTTTAATAACAATGGGATCTTTAGTCATATTATCATGAAATAATTGACGGACTTCGTGATAACGTACAATGCTCCCATAATGCCTACCTGACTCATCTGGACGACTTGCAAAGTTTGATTGCGGGAACTTTCCGCCCAATAGGCTCATTGCCTCTAGAATATTCGACTTCCCTACATTAGGCATCCCTATAATCAGGTTGACTCGGCGTGGGTTTAACGTCACGTCTTTGATGGACTTGAAATTCTGAATGCGCAGGGTGTTGATGGCGTTTTCCATAAGTCAGGCGGCTATTATTCAAAGGTAACAAGTTAGGGCCGATACAACTACAGCAAAAAGCCTCCGTTACGCGCGTAACGGAGGCTTTTTGCTGTAGTTGTTTACTTAGCCACCTCTACTGGCCCTGCCCGATGGGGTAGTAGGCTTTGCGGCCGTCGGGGTACACGCCTTCTACCAGCGCGCCATCGGTTTCTTTGGCGGCTTCGAGCAGGCGCTGCACGTCCTGGGGCTTCTCGACGCGGTTTTTGTCGATGCGGGTGATGATGAACCCGTCGGCAATGCCGGTTTCGCGGAAGTTGGAGTTGCGGATGTTGCTGATTTTAGCGCCGCCCTCAATGCCCAGCTTGCCCTGCTCCTGCCGCGTTACCGGGCTCAGGCTGGCCCCTTCATACTTGATGGTGGTAGCAGCCGTTTCCCGAACTACATCGGTAGTGCCAGTGGAGTTACGGAGCGTGGCGGTAGCCACACGGTCATTGCCCTCACGCAGGTAGGCCACCTTTATCTTGTCGCCAGGGCGGAAGCGGGCAACCTGCTCCTGCAGCTGCGAGGAGGTGTTCACCTTTGCGCCGTTGATGGACGTAATCACGTCGCCTTCGCGCAACCCAGCTTCGGCAGCACTGCTGCCTTTGCCAGCCCCCATCACGTACACGCCACTAAGCGTGTTGAGCTTCTTTTCAGCAGCCAGCGTGGCATCTATTTCCCGGATCTGCACGCCCAACAGAGCACGCTGCACCACTTTGTACTTGAGTAGGTCATCAATCACCTTGCTCACGATGGAGCTAGGCACGGCAAACGAGTAGCCCACAAACGAGCCGGTTTGCGAGGCAATGGCCGAGTTGATGCCAATAAGGTCGCCGTTGAGGTTGACCAGCGCGCCGCCCGAGTTGCCGGGGTTCACTACGGCGTCGGTCTGCAGAAACGACTCGATACCCATGCCATCTTCGCGGCGCAGGATGTTGATGTTGCGACCCTTGGCCGAAATAATACCGGCCGTAACCGTTGAGTTCAGGTTGAAAGGGTTGCCCACGGCCAGCACCCACTCGCCTACTTTCACATCGTCGGAGTTGCCGTAACGGATGAAAGGCAGGTTATCGGCCTTCACCTTGAGCAAGGCCAGGTCGGTGTTGGGATCTTTGCCCACCAGCTCGGCCTCGAACTTGCGCTTATCGTCCATTACCACCTCAATTTTACTGGCTTTGTCGATAACGTGGTTGTTGGTAACAATATAGCCGTTGGCGGCAATGATAACGCCCGAGCCCGAGCCCTGCTGGGGCTGCTGCTGCCGGCCGCGGCCGCGGTACTGGTCAAAATCGTCGCCGAAAAACTGGCGCAGGAAGGGGTCCATGCGCATGGCGGCATCGTTCTGGCCGGCCTGGGGCGAGTACTCCGTCATTACGTGTACTACAGCGGGCGTTACGGTGGCGGCGGCAGCCGTGAAGTTCAGACCGTCGGAAACGGCGTAGGAGCTGCTTTTGAGGGCGCTGGTGTAGCGCACATTAGGGTCGGCGGCCAGGGCTTGGGGCGAGTTGTCGCGCTCGGGTTCGAGCAGCTTATAGCCGCCCACGGCCACGCCTCCGCCCAGAATGGCGGAGCCCAGCAGGCCGAGCATCAGTTGTTTTGCTTGCATGGGTATTGAAAAGTTAGGGGTAAATAGCGAAAATTGAATTTACAATGAAAAAGCGGAGCAGACAATCAAACGGCGCAGCCAGCACTTCTCTGAGTGCTTCTACAACGCCGGATACCTGATCTATGGTGCCCGGTTGCATGGGCGTTCAGGGTTTAAAACAGCCCGTTGGTAGATTGTTTTAAGCGAGCAGCAGACGCTGAGCGCATTAACCACTCCTGATAAGCAAAAAGGACGCTCTCGTTGAGCGTCCTTTTTGAGAAACGATTAGCGTACCTCTATCTGCAGCTTGCCCACCTTTTTGCTGTCGAAAGGCAGGGTCAGGTGCAGAATTCCGTCAGTGAGTTCGGCGCTGATGGCCGTTACGGCCACGGTATCGGGCAGACGGAAGGTGCGCGAAAACGTACCGTAGCCCGACTCGACGCGGCGGAATTTCGGGGCATTTTCGGCGGCTTCCGGGGCTTTCCGTTCACCGCTGACGGTGAGCCGGCCTTCCTGAAAGTCGATTTTTACATCCTCCTTCGCTACGCCGGGCAGCACGAGCTGCAGCTGGAAGCCTTCGGGGCTTTCGAGCACGTCGGCGGCAGGGTTGAACGATTCGGTGGGTTTGGTCTGGGCCGGCAGCGTATCACGCAGCATTTCGTTGAGCGCCGAATGAAAGGAAGGGCGGGCCAGACGGTTGTTATACAGCAGCGTTGGCATAGTTGTACAGAGCGTAAGGTTGAAGTTGAACAGCCGGTTTGTCAACCAGCAACACCCCTACATCATAAAAGCTGTACCAATCGAGCTCAAATGCCACATTGACATTTTATTCAACTCACCTTCTCTCCTACTGCCAATCGAAACGCCTATAGACACTGCATGTCGATTTATTCATAATGCCAGGTTGACACTATAGCCTGCTAATGCTGCGTGGGCAGCGGCTGGCGGTCGGCATCGAGGGCGGCGCGGCCCAGCGTTACGCGCAGGTCGAGCCCTACAACCGGAGTTACAAACCTGAAATTGCCGCCTGATACACGGTTACCGTTAACATCGAATTGGTCCAGGGCCTTCATGTAACTGGTTTGCGAGGCCACCCAGGGTGTCAGGTCGAAGCGGGGCGAGAGACGCACACCCAACTCACCGCGCAGGCCGCCTAAATCAACGAACTGTTCTTTGGCCTGGTCCTCATCGCGCTGGAAGCGCAGGTAGGTGAGAACTTCATACGACAGGCGAGGACGCAATTTCAACGTAGAACCCAAGCCAAACTCGTGGTCAAGGCCCAGGCGCAGGCGGGCCAGGGCGCGGTTGGGTGGCGAGTCGCCCAGAATAACGAAGCTGGTTGCATATTCGGCCGCCAGCCGCTGGCTGAAGCGCAATGGCCCTATTTTAGAGCTGTGGCGTAGCAGCAGGCCTGGCACGATGCTGCCGGGCATATTCAGGAAGTCGCCATTCCCGCCATAAGCGTTTCTGCCTACGCGAAAAGTCGCTCCCCAGCTCCAATTGGGGTTCCAGAAACGCTCGTAGCCCAAGCGGAACTGGAAGCCCGGGTCTACATTGTAGGCATTATCAACCTCGACCGGCCGCGCCAGATTAAACCCGACCAGCAGGTAGTCGTTGCCGCGCAGCGCAAACTCGGCTTGCAGCTCGGGCAACACGGTCCATTCAGTAGTGAAGCGGCGCTGAGCAGCCGCAGGCATAGCAGACAGCGCCAGCAGGGAGGTGGCCGCAATGGCGGCAAGCGGAGAAAGGCGCATAAATAGGGAGCGGATAGATGATGGGCCGAAGCCGACACCACAATAGTATCAGGAAAAAGCTAAGAACGCCACCGGTATGCCGTTGGCTAGCCGGGCTATTTTTCTGCCAGCTCGCGTAGTGTCAGCCACGCCATCAGGCCGGGGCCCACTTCCAGCGCGTGCGGATCGACGTCGAAGGTAGGTGTATGGACGCTGGAGGTGAGGCGGCCGCTGCCATCGGCAGCGGCGGTGCCGAGGCGGTAGAAGCAGGCGCTGGCCGCCTGGCTGAAGTAGGCGAAGTCTTCGGCGGCCATCCACTGGTCAAGTTCCACTACGTTTTCGGAGCCCAGGTATTCCACGGCGGCCTGCTCGGTGCGGGCCGTGAGGGCGGGCTCGTTTTCGAGGTAGGGGTAGCCACGGCGGATTTCCAGCTCGCAGCTCGCTCCCATGCTCTCGGCCAAGCCCTCGCAAAGGCGGCGCAGGTGCGTGTGGGCCTCGTTGCGCCACTCCTCGTTCAGCGTCCGGAAGGTGCCTTCCATATAGACCTCGTTGGGAATAACATTGGTGGCGCCCTGGGCAAGAACTTTCCCGAAGCTCAGCACCGAGGGCAGCTTGGGGTTGGCGCGGCGGCTCACAATCTGCTGGGCCGCCACAATGATGTGGGCCGCCACCAACACCGGGTCTACGTTCTGCTCGGGCATGGCGCCGTGGCCGCCCTTGCCGCGCACGGTCAGGTACAACTCGTCGGTGCTGGCCATGTAGCGGCCGGGACGCAGGCCTACTTTGCCGGCCGGCAGCATCGGGAACACGTGCTGACCCAGCACGCTGGCCGGCTTCGGGTTTTCGAGCACGCCCTCGGCAATCATCAGCGAAGCACCGCCGGGCAGGCGCTCCTCGCCGGGCTGAAACATGAGCTTCACGCTGCCTTCAAACTCGTCTTTCAACGCCACCAGAATTCGGGCCGCGCCCAGCAGCGAGGCCATATGCACATCGTGGCCGCAGGCGTGCATCACGCCGGGCTTCTGCGACTTGTAGGGCACCTCGTTCTGCTCGGTAATGGGCAGCGCGTCCATATCGGCCCGCAGCGCCACGGTACGGCTACCGGGGTTGCGCCCCTCGATAATGGCTACCACGCCCGTGTCGGCAATGGGTTGTGGCTGCAGCCCCAGTTTCTGTAGCTGCTCCGTCACAAATGCCGCCGTCTCGTGCTCCTCAAACGACAGCTCGGGGTGGGCGTGCAGGTGTTGGCGAAGCGCTACGGTATCAGCTGCCGTTTCGGCCGCCAGCTGCTTTACACGGGAGAGAAGATGATTCATAGATTAAGGCTGTTAGCTAAAAAAACGTCATCTACAGCATTGCGAACAGGAGAACGAAAGCTAACAGCTAATAGCTCTCAGCTAGCAGCTCAATTTCAATACCCCGTTTTGTTGATGATTACCTGCATGGATTCCAGCTCGGCGCGGGGGGCCAACGGGCGCAGGCGCAACAGGGCTTGGGCGGCTTCGAGGCGGGTGAGGTAGTCGCCAACCTGCAGCCGGAAAATGGGGTTCTTGTAGGTCAGATAGTCGGTTTCTTCGGGGTAGCGGCTGATGATGGCGCGGCGGATGCTCATGGCTTTATCCTTTTCCAGCCCCACATACGCCAGCACCCGGTAGCCCTGGGCGTACTTAACGTTGCGGTTGGTATAGGCCAAATCGCGCAGGCGCTGCTCTATCTGGTCGTTTACCTGGTTGGCAGGTGGCACCGGCCGCACCCGCGGCGCGGTTGCCGCAACCGGTGCTTTAGGTGCCGGAAATACCGGCCGGAAACGGCTCAGGTCTTCGGGCGGCACCTGCGGGGCACGGCGGGTAGTATCGGCAGCCGGTGCCACGGGCCCTGTGGCGGCACAGGCGCCCAACGAAAGTAGGCCACACAACAGCAGCACGTTACGAAGCAGCGGAAGAGTCGTGGTCAGAATCATAAGTGGCGGTTTCAGAGGCGGGTTGGGCCAGCAAAGCTACGCCATCGGAGGCACCCAGGCGGTCTGCACCGGCTGCTACCAGGGCTAGGGCGGCTTCGCGGGTGCGGATGCCGCCGGAGGCTTTCAGGCGGATGTGGGTGGGCAGCGAAGCGCGCATCAGCTCGATATCGGCCACCGACGCGCCACGGCTGGCAAAGCCGGTGCTGGTTTTCACGAAGTTGGCCCCGGCCTCGGCGCAGAGCTGGCAAGCCGTCACGATTTCGGCCTCCGTAAGCAAGGCCGTTTCGATGATAACCTTGAGCAAGGCCCCACGCAGGCGGCACAATTCGGCCAACTGTCCGATTTCGTCCTCTACTTCGGTATGTCGGCCGGCTTTCAGGGCACCTACGTTCAGCACCATATCCAGCTCCGTGGCCCCATCGGTCAGGGCCAGGTGGCCTTCAAAAAACTTCACCTTGGCCAGTGAGTAACCCAGCGGAAACCCAATAACCGTGCACACGGCCACGCCCGAACCCTGCAGCGCTTCGGCGGCCTGGCGCACGTAGCAGGGCGGCACGCACACGGTAGCGAAGTGGTGGGCCGCCGCCTCGGCGCAAAGCCGCGCAATCTGGTCCGGCGTGGCGTCGGGCTTCAGCAGCGTGTGGTCGATGTAGGGCGCGAGGTTCATTGGCGGGGGATTTATTACTTATGTTCCGGAGGTAATTCAACGTCCGTCATCCTGACGAAGGAAGGACCTTATCGCACTGAAACGAGTCGTTGCTACGGCCGTTCAAGCGCAATAAGGTCCTTCCTTCGTCAGGATGACAGGCGGCTGTCTGAAGTCAGAACCTGACCCCAGAGCACCAGCTAGTCAATCAGTACGGCCCGGTCGTTCAGCAGGTCGTCTTCCACCTGCTTGAACTTCACGTCGCGCACGATGCGGCCGTCCATATACTGTACGCTCACCTTTTCGTTGCGGTTGGCCACTTTCTGCGACTTCATGGGCTGCTGCTTTTCCAACACCTGCGTCATGGCGCCGTCCTGCTCCAGGTCCTCGGGGCCCGCGCCGAGCGACACAGACGAAGTTTCCTTCTCCATCGTGAGCTTGGGCTGCGGCGGGGCTACGGGCAGCTCGTCCTCGGTGAAATACTCGAACTCGTCCTCGCCATCCTGGCCGGCCTGCATCGGCACGTCGGCGCGGAACAGGAACTGGATGGTGTCCTCGTTCACCTTGCTGATCATCTGCTTGAACAGCTCGAACGACTCGAACTTGTACACCAGCAGCGGGTCCTTCTGCTCGTACACCGCGTTCTGCACCACCTGCTTGAGGTCGTCCATGGCGCGCAGGTGCTTGGTCCAGGCCTCGTCGATAACCGACAGTACCACTACCTTTTCCATGCCCCGAATCACCTCCTGGCCCTGGGTGGCCTGGGCGCGGCGCAGGTTGGCCACGGCCTGAATCTGCTTGCGGCCGTCGGTGAACGGTACGGCAATGTTTTCGTAGGGTGCGTTCTGGCTCAGCAGGTCGTTGATGAGCGGCATGGCGTTGTTGCCGATGAACTCGTTCTTGCTGTGGTAATAGCCCAAGGCCTCATCATACAGCAACTGCGTGAGCTGGCCGGCCGTCATGCCCGTAAGCTGCTGGGCCGTCAGGTGGGTGTCGTAGCCGAAGATGCGGATGATGGCCAGCTGGAAGTCGCCGAAGTCGTTGCTGCCCTTATGGCCCACCACGATGTCTTCGCAGACGTCGTAAATCATGTTCCAGATATCGAGCTCCAGCCGTTCGCCGTGCAGGGCGTTGCGGCGGCGCTTGTACACCACCTCGCGCTGTGCGTTCATCACGTCGTCGTACTCCAGCAGGCGCTTACGGATGCCGAAGTTGTTCTCTTCCACTTTCTTCTGGGCCCGCTCAATCGAGCTGGTAATCATCGAGTGCTGAATCACTTCGCCTTCCTCCAGACCCATCCGGTCCATGAGCTTGGCAATGCGGTCGGAGCCGAACAGGCGCATCAGGTTGTCTTCCAAGCTCACGAAGAACTGCGAGGAGCCCGGGTCACCCTGGCGGCCGGCGCGGCCCCGCAGCTGGCGGTCGACGCGGCGGCTTTCGTGGCGCTCGGTACCGATGATGGCCAAGCCGCCCGACTCCTTGCTCGTTTCGCGCAGCTTGATGTCGGTACCCCGACCAGCCATGTTGGTGGCAATAGTAACGGTGCCGGGGAAGCCTGCGCCGGCCACAATTTCGGCCTCGCGCTGGTTTTGCTTGGCGTTGAGCACCTGGTGCGGAATGCCCTTGAACTTGAGCATGCGGCTCACCAGCTCCGAGATTTCGACGCTCGTGGTACCTACCAGCACGGGCCGGCCGGCCTGCACCAGTTCCTGAATTTCGTCGGCTACAGCGTTGTACTTCTCGCGCACCGTTTTGTACACCTTATCGTCGTCGTCCTTGCGGGCGATGCCGCGGTTGGTCGGAATCACGACCACGTCGAGCTTGTAGATTTCCCAGAACTCACCGGCCTCGGTTTCGGCCGTACCCGTCATGCCGCCCAGCTTGTGGTACATGCGGAAGAAGTTCTGCAGCGTTACGGTAGCGTAGGTCTGGGTGAGCTCCTCGACGCGTACGTTTTCCTTGGCCTCCAACGCCTGGTGCAGGCCGTCGGAGTAGCGGCGGCCTTCCATCACGCGGCCGGTCTGCTCATCCACAATCTTCACCTTGCCATCCTCGGTGAGGATGTACTGGTCGTCGCGCTCGAACAGCGTGTAGGCCTTCAGCAGCTGGCTGATGGTGTGCACGCGCTCCGACTGCTGCTGGAAGTTGTCCATCAGCTGCTCCTTGGCGTGCAGTTTCTCCTCCCCACTCAGGGCGGCGTTCTTCTCAATATCGGCTATTTCCGAACCGATATCGGGCATGATGAACAGGCGCGGGTCTTCACCTTCGCCGGTAATCAGGTCGAGGCCCTTTTCGGTCAGCTCAATCTGGTTGTTCTTCTCGTCAATGGTGAAGTACAGCGGCTGGTCGGCCTGGGGCATCTGGCGCGAGTTGTCCTGCAGGTAGAAGTTCTCCACTTTCTGCAGCGCGGCGCGCATACCGGTTTCGCTCAGGAACTTGATGAGCGGCTTGCTCTTGGGCAGGCCGCGGTAGGCGCGGAACAGCGCCAGGCCGCCTTCGCCCTCCTTGGGGCCGAAGTTACCTTCCTTGATGGCCTTGCGGGCCTCCACGAGGTAGTTCTGCACCAGCTTTTTCTGGGCTTCCACTACTTTCTGAATCCGAGGCTTGAGCTGGTGGAACTCATGCACGTCGCCGCGCGGGATGGGGCCGGAGATGATGAGCGGGGTCCGGGCGTCATCAATGAGCACCGAGTCCACTTCGTCAATCATGGCGTAGTGGTGCTTGCGCTGCACCAGCTCCTGCGGGTCGCGGGCCATGTTGTCGCGCAGGTAGTCGAAGCCGAACTCGTTGTTGGTGCCGTAGGTGATGTCGGCCAGGTAGGCCTTGCGGCGGGCGTCGGTGTTGGGCTGGTGCTTGTCGATGCAGTCCACGGTAATGCCGTGGAATTCGAACAGCGGCGCGTTCCACTCCGAGTCGCGCTTGGCCAGGTAGTCGTTCACCGTAACTAGGTGCACGCCGCGCTTGGCCAGCGCGTTCAGGAACGACGGCAGGGTCGAAACCAGCGTTTTGCCTTCGCCGGTAGCCATTTCCGAAATTTTGCCCTGGTGCAGCACCACGCCGCCAATCAGCTGCACATCGTAGTGCACCATGTCCCAGACGATTTCGGCACCAGCTGCCAGCCATTTGTTGCTCCAGATGGCCTGGTCGCCGACGATGGTGACGTTGCCTTTGCGGCTGGCGTACTCGCGGTCGTAGTCGGTGGCCGTTACCGTCAGCTGGCCGTTTTGGGCGTAGCGGCGGGCGGTTTCCTTTGTGATGGCAAAGGAGACGGGCAGCACTTCCATGAGCACCACCTCCAGGTCCTTGTTGCGCTGCTTTTCGAGGGCGTCAATCTGGTCGAACAGCTCCTCTTTCTGCACCGCGTCGAGGCCATCGGCATTCACCCGTACATGCAGGGCTGCAATCTGGTCGTCGGTCGTTTTCAGGTGGGCATTGATGCGGGCGCGGACCTCGTCGGTGCGGGCGCGGAGCTCGTCGTCGCTGATGGGTGCCAGTTTGGCATATTCGGCGTTAATAAGCGCCACGTATGGGACAATCTCCTTCAGGTCCTTGTCGGCTTTGGACCCGAACAATTTGGCGACGGTCTTCCCTAAAAAATCAAGCATGTTGCGGTTACCTTAATTGAAACGCCGGGGCGCAGTTCAAATTTACGGCGTTTTTCGGGAATCACCCGGCTCTTTTCAAGCCGCCACGCCACTCCGGTTCCGAAACGACAAGCGGCCCATCCTCAAACATTGTGCACATTCGGTTTGGCCGGCCGGCTTGTCAGGTTAGCTGGCAGTTAGGCGCAAAACGTCATCCTGAACGCAGCAAAGGACCTTATCACCCCAAAACGTGCCGTTTATATGGCCGTCAGGAGTGAATAAGGTCCTTTGCTGCGCTCAGGATGACGTTTTGCGGCTAGACGATAATAGCCTGAAAACCTACGATTTAGCCGGGTCGCGGGCTACCATCTTGTTGACTAAGGCGGTTGAGCCGGCAATGGCGGGCTTACGTGGCTTCTCGTCCGACTTCTCGGTAAGCTTCTTATAGAGCGTGAGGGCCTGGGCTACCACTTGGTCCATATTGTAGTACTTGTAAGTAGCCAGGCGGCCCACGAAATGCACGTTCGGGGTTTCATCGGCCAGCTTCTTATACTGGTTGTAGAGCTCGGCGTTTTCGAGGCGCGGCACGGGGTAATACGGGTCGCCCTCGGCCTTGGGGTACTCGTACACGATGGCCGTTTTGGGGTGCTGCTGGCCGGTAAGGGCCTTGAACTCGGTGATGCGCGTGTAGAGGTTGTCGTTGGGGTAGTTGACGACCGGCGCGGCCAGGTAGTTCTCGGTATTCAGCGTTTCGTGCTTGAATTCGAGCGAGCGGTAGGGCAGCTTGCCGTACTTGAAATCGAAGAACTCATCGACCGGACCCGTGAAAATCATCTCCTTGAAGGGAATAAAATCGATGATGTCGTGGTAGTCGGTGTTGAGCATTACCTTGATGTTGGGGTGGTCCAGCAACCGCTCGAACATGCGGGTGTAGCCGTGCAGCGGCATGGCCTGGTAGGTATCGGTGAAGTAGCGGTCGTCGCGGTTGGTGCGGGTGGGCACGCGGCTGGTCACCGATTTATCGAGCTCCGAAGGGTCCATACCCCACTGTTTGCGGGTGTAGTTGCGGAAGAACTTCTCATACAACTCCCGGCCCACCTTGCTCACCACCACATCTTCCGACGTTTTGACGACCGGCACCTTCTCCGCCACCGACTCGAAGAACTCTTCCACCTCGAAGCTATTCAGCTTCAGGCCATAAAGCTTGTTGATGGTATCGAGGTTGATGGGCATCGGCACCAGCTGGCCATCCACAGACGCCAGTACCCGGTGCTCGTAGGGGCGCCAGTCGGTGAAGTCGGACAGGTACTCGAATACGTCTTTGGAGTTGGTGTGGAAGATGTGCGGGCCGTATTTGTGCACCAGTATGCCATCCTCATTATAGTGGTCGTAGGCGTTGCCGGCAATATGGTTGCGCTTGTCAACTACTAATACTTTTTTGTTGGAGCGAGTAGCCAGCCGCTCAGCAAGCACGCTGCCGGCAAACCCGGCACCTACTATCAAATAATCGAACATAAATCGGTGTTTGGGAAATGGGTTGGAGAGCCTGCCGCCTAACCGACGGGCATACATATGAGGTATTCGTTACCGGAGAAGCAAGCTCTGTTTACCTGAACAAAACAAGCTGCATTTTGATGCTGTTTTTTAGCAAATTCAGCCAAAATAATTGGCTATTTCAGCGAAACTATTACTGCTACTTTCGGGTTGCCAGTCACTTTGCTTCAATCCGCTGCTGCATCAGGTCTACCATCTGCTGCCAGGTCTGGTCCCAGCTGATGGTGGCCAGATACCTGTCGGTGCGCTGGCGCCAGTCGGCGTCCTGGGTTTGGGTAAGGGCTGTTGCAATGGCTTGGCCGAACTCGTCGGCGGTAGCGGCAATCTGCACCAAGTTCAACTCGCCGTAGGGCCGCACCACGTCGCGGATGGGCGTGCTGACTACCGGGCGGCCAGCGGCCAGATACTCGGGCGTTTTGGTGGGCGAGATGAACCTGGTGCTTTCATTGTCGGCGAACAGCAGTGTGGCTACATCCCAGCCCGCCAGATAGGTGGGGAGTTCCTGGTAATCTTTGCCGCCGAGGTAATGAATATTGCTCGACTGCGGCAGCGTGGCGGGGTCGATTTTGACTATCGGCCCGATGATGACGAACTGCCACTCGGCATGCGCTTCGGCCAACTGGCCCAGCAGTTCAATATCAAGCCGCTCATCTACTACTCCGAAGAAGCCGATGCGCGGGTGCGCAATACCGGCCTGGTCGGCGGGGTCGGGTAGCGGCTGGCGGGCCTGGCCGAAATGGTCTTTATCGATGCTGCTGGGGAAGGGGTGCGCGTCGGGGTGCTGCTGGCGTTTGGCTTCGTAGAGCGTATGGCCGCCGGTAAACACGAGGTCGGCCTTTCGGAACAGCTCCTGCTCCCGCTCGCGCAACTCGGGCGGCGCGAACTTGAAGTTGGCCAGCTCGTCCATGCAGTCGTACACCGTGAGGGACGGCGCAAAGCCACCCGACTTGCCCAGGGCCATGGGCGTGTAGTACCAGAACAGGTAATTAGTCAGGTTCTGCTCTTGGAAAAACTGCTGTAGCAGCGCCTGCTGGGCTGCGTCGGCGGCCGGGGCATCGTGGCGCAGGCGGTCGGGCAGGTGGGCTACCACTACTTTCAGGCCGTGGGGGCGCTCCTTTATTTCGATATGAGGCTGCACCTCATCGTTGTCATGATAAAAGGCGTCCTCCACGTAAAACACGCGCCCCTGCTGGGCAAAGCGCGACATTAGGTGCTGGGGACGCTGCCACACGAAATCCCAGTGCAGGTGTGCAAAGCACACTACGTCGGGCAGAGAATAGGTAGTGGTTTGGCCAACGTAGTTGGCGGCAGCGGAGCGCGCGGGCACCTCCGCCAGCGGGGCAGATGGCATAGAAAGCAGTATAAACGAATGAAGAAAACCGGGTAACTACACGGGCCTTTCTGCCCGGCTCCCTTCGCCTATACGCCCGCCTTTTTAAAAGGATATTGTTGAGCTACTACTATTTTTTCTGGCTGGCAGAAGCTGGATATAGTAGCCTGAAGATGCTGTAAACTTATTATCAGCGGGCCGGTTAAGCGCGGCGAATGGTGCGAAAACCCGCCCCAGAGTACCGTCCGTTACAGCAGGCACTGCATCTCCACGGCATCCTGCCAGCCGCCGGCGGTGCGCAGCCACTCGCGCCGCAGGCCCACCCGCGCAAAGCCCACCGCCGCAAACAGCCGCTGGCTGGCCTCATTATCGACCCCGATAGTGCAGTACAGCTGGTGCAGGCGCAGCACCTGCCGGGCATAGGGCAGCAGTAACACCAGCGCGGCCTGGGCGTAGCCGCGGCGCCGGTGGCTGGCCAGCACCGTAATGCCCACGCCCGCCCGCTGGTGCAGCGGCTCGAAGCCATACAAATCCAACGTGCCCACCGCCGCCCCGCTGGCCGAATCTTCGAGTACCAGCCGCAGCTGCCGCACCTCAAAAAAATCGGCCGCCGCGCTGTCCAGGTACTGCCGCAGCACGTGCCGCGACACAGGCGCCAGCGTATCCGACACGCCCCACACGGCCGGGTCGTTTTCCAGTTGATATAGAAACTCCAAGTCGTCGGCTTCGAGCGGGCGCAGGCGGATGAGGTCGGATTGCAACATCTTTCAGTGCTTGGTTGATAGTGCGTTGTGCTTAGCCACTTATAAACGAAACCGGCGCGCCCTCCGCTAACTGTACCACTACCGCTTCTCCCGCTACTACCGCTGCGGCCGGCAGACGCACTCGTAGCAGCGTGGCGGGTAGCTGCACTTCGACCTCGTAATAGCTGCCCATGAAGCGCACGACCCGCACGGTGCCAGCCGCGCCGGGGCTGCCAGCGGAGGCCAGCTGCAGGTTTTCGGGGCGCACGAGCAGTACCGGGCCAGGCAAGCGGCGGCGCGGGGAAAAGGCCAGCAGGGCGCGCAGGTCGGGGCCTTCGAGGCGGTTGTAGTCGCCGAACAGGGCGGCGGTGTACTCGTTCACGGGCTGGCGGTACACCTGTTCGGGCGCGCCCTGCTGCACCAGCTGGCCCCGGTGCAGCACCAGCAGCTCATCGGCCCAGGGCAGCGTGTCGGTGGGGTCGTGCGAGACGAGCAGGCAGGTGATGTCCAACTCCTCTCCCACTTCGCGAATGACTTGCTGGAGCTGCTGCTTGTGGGTGCGGTCGAGGTTGGAGAAAGGCTCGTCGAGCAGCAGCAGGCGCGGGGCCGAGAGCAGCAGCCGCGCCAGGGCCACCCGCTGCTGCTCGCCGCCCGAAAGCTGGTCGGTGCGCCGGGCCATCAGCGGGCTGATGCGGCAGACCTCGTACACGGCCTGAGCCTCGGCGGCGGGCCGCTTGCTGGCATAGCGCAGCACCTGCTCCACCCGCAGCGACTTGGGCAAATCGGACTTTTGCGACAGATACACGATGCCCGGATGGCCTGGCACCAGCACCTCCTGGGGCCCGCGCACCCGGCGGCCTGCAAACCGTACTTCCCCCGCCGTGGGCTGTACCAATCCCGCAATCACCTGCAGCAACGTGCTCTTCCCCGCCCCCGATTCGCCCGCCAAAGCCAGCTTACGGCCAGCCATCAGCTCGAAGCTGATGCCATGTAGTATTGGCTGGCCGTGCTCTTCGAGGTGGATGTCGTGGACGGTGAGAAAGTCGGTTTCAGACATGGATTAGGCCGTAGTAGCTGGGGCGAGGAAACGAACGTCTTTCAGAGCGCTAGCAACCAAGCCTCTAAAATATATGCCCCCCAGGGAGGTCGATGTAGGGGCGGGGCTTGTCCCCGCCCGCCGTATGCTCCGCTTCAGCAATTTCGTTCTATAGCTTTAACGGCGGGCGGGGGCAAGCCCCGCCCCTACATCGACCTCCGCTGCTCAGGCTATATAGTGCCTTCGAACACGAAGGTGGCGGGGCCGCTGAGGTAGATGTTGGTGAACGAGCCATCAGGTTGGGTTTCGAAGGCTACGCTCAGCTCGCCGCCGGGCGTGCGCAGTTGTACGGGGCTGGCCGCGCCGTGCCGCGAGGCGGCCAGCGCCACGGCCGTCACGCCGGTGCCACAGCTTAGCGTTTCGTCTTCTACGCCGCGCTCGTAGGTGCGCACCGGCCAGGGCTGATCGGGTGTGGCGGGCACTTCCACGAAGTTTACGTTGGTGCCTTTTTCGCGGAATAAGTCGCCGTTGCGCAAGGTGCGGCCTTCGGTTACCACGTCCAGCCCGTTCAGGCTGCCGGCCGGCTGGAAGCGTACGAGGTGGGGCGAGCCGGTGTCGAGAAACACGCCATAGTCGTCGATTTCCTGCTGGCCGCGCACGTCCTGCATGCGCAGGTGTACGGTGCCGTCGGCCGCCACGCGGGCCTCATGGGGGCCGTCGATGGCCAGGAAACGGGTTTCAGACTCAATGACACCCAGCTGCCGGGCGAAGGCTACTGTGCAGCGGCCACCGTTGCCGCACATCGAGCCCAGATGGCCGTCGGCGTTGAAATACACCATCTCGAAATCGTACTCCGGGTGCTCGCGCAGCAGAATCAGCCCGTCGGCCCCGATTCCACGGCGCCGGTCGCAGAGGTGGCGCACGCGCTGGTGGTCGGCGGCGTCGAACTGGTTGGCGCGGTCATCGACCATTACGAAGTCGTTGCCTGTGCCTTGGTACTTACAGAAGTGCAGCGTGGTGCTCATGGGGCAAAGATACGGCGGCGGGGCGGGTGAGCGAAAAAGAACGTCATTCTGAACATGTGGCGCACAGAGCCAGTGTCGGAGCGTAGTCGAAGATTCTCTACCGGTTCGGAGGGCTACTACTACAACGAAGCGGTAGAGATTCTTCGACAAGATCAGAATGACCTTCTCTCCCTGTTCACTATCCACGGTTCTTTACCTTTGCCCCAGCATGTATACTTTCCTTACCACGAGCCCCTGGGCCGATTACGAGCTGCTCGATGCGGGCAACTTCGAGAAGCTGGAGCGTTTCGGCCAGCACATTCTGGCCCGCCCCGAGCCGCAGGCTATCTGGGACCCGCACCTGCCGGCCTCGGAATGGCAGCGCGCCAATGCCATTTTCACCCGCGAAAAAGGCAGCCAGGAGCGCGGCCAGTGGAAAATAAAGCCTGGTACGCCCGAGCAATGGCACATCAACTACGAGCGACCCGACGGCCTGAAGCTGCGCTTTCGGCTGGGCATGTCGTCGTTTAAGCACGTGGGGCTGTTTCCGGAGCAGGACCCCAACTGGCAGTTCATCTATAACGAAACGCGGCGCCGCAAGGCGGCCCAGCCGCGCGTGCTCAACCTGTTTGCCTACACCGGCGCGGCCACCCTGGCCGCCCGCGCCGCCGGCGCCGACGTAACGCACCTCGATTCGGTGAAGCAGGTCAACTTCTGGGCCCGCGACAACATGGAGGCCTCGGGCATTGACGGGGTGCGCTGGCTGGTGGAAGATGCCATGAAGTACGTAAAGCGTGAGGTGAAGCGCGGCAGCAAGTACCAGGGCCTCATCCTCGACCCGCCCGCCTACGGCCGCGGTCCCAACGGCGAGAAGTGGCAGCTCGAAGACGAGCTCAACGAGATGCTCAAGCTCTGCCAGCAGTTGCTCGACCCCGAAGACCACTTCTTCCTCGTCAACCTCTATTCGCTCGGTTTCTCGGCCCTGATTCTGGACAACTTGGTCAGCGAAATCTTCCCCACCATGCGCGACAAACGCGAAATCGGGGAAATTTACCTCCACGATGCCGGAGCCCGCAAGCTCCCGCTGGGCACCTTCTGCCGGTTTACCACCTGATTGGTTTTTGGCACGTAATCGGGTCGATGTAGGGGCGGGGCTTGTCCCCACCCGCCATGCGTGACTTTTCAAAGTTAGTCGTTCGGTAAAGTGAACGGCGGGCGGGGACAAGCCCCGCCCCTACACCGTCCATTAAGCATCCTAAAAACACAGTCCAGCCATGAGCCACCGCCGCCTTGCCCTGATTGACATGGGCACCAACACGTTTCATCTGCTGATTGTGGAGCTGGCCGATGACGGCCGGACGGCGCCGCGCCCGTTGTTGCGCACCAAGGTAGGCGTGCGGCTGGGCGAAGGCGGCATCAGCGCGGGCCGCATTGCCGAGCCGGCCTACGAGCGGGCGTTGCACGCGCTGCTGGGCTTCCGCGAGGAAATCGAGTTGCACCAGGTAACCGACGTGCGGGCTACGGCCACCAGCGCCATGCGCGTGACCGAAAACGGCCCCGAGCTGGTCAAGGATATCTTCGAGCAGACGGGTATTCAGGTGGAGGTGATTGGCGGCGACCGGGAGGCAGAGCTGATTTGCGGTGGCGTGCGGCAAGCCGTGCCGCTGGGGTCCGAGCGCCACCTCATTATGGATATCGGCGGCGGCTCGGTGGAGTTCATCCTGGCCAACGACACCACTATTTTTTGGAAGCAAAGCTTTGAAATCGGGGCTCAGCGCCTGCTCGACCGATTTTTTCCGGAGCCCAGCGGCATTATGCCCGCCGAAGCCATTGCCGCCGAGCAGCAGTATCTGGCCGAGGCGCTGGCCCCGCTAACGGCCGCTCTGGCCGAGTTCCCGCCGGTGAGCCTGATTGGTGCTTCGGGCAGTTTTGACAGTCTGGCCGACATGCAGCTGGGCCAGCTACGCGCCGAGGCCGAGCTGCCGCCGAGCACCGAATTAACCCTCAGCAGCTTCCGTCACAGCTACAACCAGCTCCTCAGCCTCAACCACGCCCAGCGCCAAGCCCTGCCCGGCATCCTGCCCATGCGCGCCGATATGCTGGTGGTGGCCTCGGTGCTGATTGACTACGTGCTCAACTTAACCGGCCTGACCCGCATCCGCACCTCGGCTTACGCTCTGAAGGAAGGCCTACTGGCCGAAATGTTATAACCTCTGGACGACGTAGGGGCGGGGCTTGCCCCCGCCCGCCATTCGCGCCATTGAACAGAATTGTTGAAACGGTGCAAACGGCGGGCGGGGGCAAGCCCCGCCCCTACATCGTTCTTTCATCCTCCCTACCCATGACCACCACTACCTTCCCCTACCAGCAGCTTTTCGCCTTTGCTGAATCTGTATTCCGGGCCATAGGCTGTCCAGAGGAGGACGCCACGTTGGCCACCGAAACGCTGCTGTCGGCTGATTTGCGGGGGGTGGATTCGCACGGCGTGGCCCGGCTGATCGGCTACGTGCGCCTCTGGGAAGCCGGCCGCATCAACGCCACGCCCCGGGTGGGCGTCACGTATGAAACGCCCAGCACGGCCGTGGTGGATGGCGACGGGGGCCTGGGGCTGGTGGTGGGGCCGCGGGCCATGCGCGTGGCCATGGAGAAGGCCCGGCAGGTGGGCACCGGTTGGGTTTCGGTGAAGAATTCCAACCACTTCGGCATTGCCGGCTACCACGCCATGCTGCCGCTGGCCCACGACATGATTGGCGTGGCCATGACCAACGCCTCGCCCCTGGTGGCGCCCACCCATTCGCTGGAGCGGCTGCTGGGCACCAACCCCATTGCCGTGGCCGTGCCCGCCGACCAGCAGCCCGATTTCGTGCTCGATATGGCCACCACCACCGCCGCCAACGGCAAGCTCGAAATTGCCCAGCGCAAGCAGCAGCCCATCCCCGAAGGCTGGGCCCAGGACGCGGCCGGTGCGGGCTCGACCGACCCCAACGCCGTGAAAAACGGCGGTGCGCTGCTGCCATTGGGTGGGGCCACCGGCTCGCACAAGGGCTACGGGCTGGGCGCGGTGGTCGATATTTTCTCGGCCGTGCTGAGCGGGGCCAATTACGGGCCTTGGGTGCCGCCGTTCGTGGCCTTTCTGCAGCCGGCCGCCAACCCCGTGGGACAGGGTCTGGGCCACTTTTTCGGGGCCATGCGGGTCGATGCCTTCCGGCCCGCCGCCGAGTTCAAGGCCGATATGGACAACTGGATTACCACCTTCCGGGCCGCCCGCGCCACGCCCGGCCAGCGCGTGCTCATCCCCGGCGACCCGGAGCGCGAAACCGCCGCCATACGCCTGCTGGACGGTATTCCGTTGCTGGACCCGGTGTTGCGCGACCTGGAAAGCCTGGGCCAGAAGTTCGGCGTGCGGTTGTAGAGACGCAATAGTTGGAGTCTCGTCGTTGAACGGCAGCACAGAACGGTCGGCAAGCGTAGTTCAGCGAAGCTAACGACGAGACTCCAACCATTGCGTCTCTACATCGTTCAGCAGGCAACAGCTGCTTTTTCCGTAGCTTCTGGGCTGATTCTTGTTTTGCCCGCTTTCATGAAACGCTTTCTTCCACTGTTGTTATTGCCGTTATTGGGAGCCGCCCCCGCTACGCCTCCCGCGCCCCCGGCAGCACCCATCCGCCACCTCACGCTGCGCATCGACGGCAAAAATGTACCCGCTGATACACTTAGTTCGCGCTTTTTCCTCAGCGAAGACCGGGCGTTGCGCCTCAACATTGTGCGGGCCGATGACCCCGACGGCCAGGGCCTCAATATCATCATCGACCGGTTTCCCATCAAAGTCGACACCTACAAGTTCCAGGAAATTCTGAGTGGCCGCAACCGCGACGCCTCCTACCGCTACGGGGCTATATCGGCCTACTCCAAATCGTGCTCCGACAACCCCGGCCAGGTAGTGATTACGGGTGTCAATGCCGAGCGACACTGGCTACGCGGCACCTTCCGCTGCCAGGTGTGCGAAGTGGGCCGAGGCGCCCGGCGCTTCACGTTGGAGGGCGAGTTTGAGTTTCCGGTGGAGAAAGAGTAGCTGGGGTTAAGATAGAACGACGTAGGGGCGGGGCTTGTCCCCGCCCGCCATTCGTGCCGCTTCAACGATAAACGTTCGGACGGCGGGCGGGGGCAAGCCCCGCTCCTACGTCGTTCTATCTTAACCCCAGCATCAGACGTTACTTTTACAACGAAGCGGTAGAGAAGCTTCGGCTTCGCGGACGCCAGATGAAGCATGACGTTCTTTCAGACCTAAATCCCACCAGCCCCTCAATGCCTACCCCTACTTTCCTCCGACTGACTGCCGCTGCCCTGCTGCTGGGCGCGGCTACCGCAACCCAAGCGCAGACAACGCCGCCGACAACGCCCAACCGCTTCCTCACCGACAGCCTCGACAGCTACGTGCGGCGCGGGATGCGCCAGTGGAACATTCCGGGGCTGGCCGTGGTGGTGGTAAAGGACGGGCAGACAGTGGTGCAGAAGGGCTACGGCGTGCGCGAAGTGGGCAAACCGGCTCTCGTAGACGACCAGACGCTGTTTATGATTGCCTCCAACACCAAGCTGTTTACCGGCACGGCGCTGGCCAAGCTAGATGGCGAAAAGAAGATCAGCCTCGATGACCGCGTAACCAAGTACCTGCCCAATTTCCGGCTCTACGATTCCACCAGTACCCAACTCGTAACGGTGCGCGACCTGCTGAGCCACCACCTGGGCTTCAAGACGTTTCAGGGCGACTTCAGCTTCTTCAAATCCAACCTGGAGCGGGCCGACATTGTGCGCCGGATGCGCCTGATGCAGCCCACCCGCGAGTTCCGCAAGGATTACGGCTACTGCAACTCGGGCTTCGTGGCGGCCGGCGAGGTGATTCCGGCCGTTACCGGTACGAGCTGGGAGGACTACGTGCGCCAGAATCTGCTCCAGCCGCTGGGCATGAAAAGCACGTTCGTTTCGTCGCTGGAGTTTGCCAAGCAGCCCAACATTGCCACGGCCTACTCCAACACCTTCGGGCCGCTGGCCAGGGTGCAGTTTGACAATTGGGACAATATGGGCCCCTGCGCCAGCATGGCTTCCAACGTGAGCGACCTGAGCCATTGGCTGCGTTTCCAGCTTGATAGTGGCCGTTACGAGGGCCGGCAGGTGCTGCCCTGGGCGGCGCTACGCAAAACCCGCGACGCCAACACCATCATCAGCAGCCGCAAGTCGCCGCTGTTTCCAACCCATTTCGTGACCTACGCGCTGGGCGTCGAGTCGGCCGACTACAACGGCCGGCAGGTGTACTGGCACACGGGCGGCGCGTCGGGGCAGGTGAGCAACGTGTGCTTCGTACCCGAGGCGGGCCTCGGCCTGGCCGTGCTCACCAACAACGACAACCAGAGCTTCTTTGAGGCGTTGCGCTACCAGCTACTCGACGCCTACCTGGGCGTGCCCTACATTGATAGAAGCGCCCAACTGCTGGCCCGCCGCCGCGCCGGCGAATTAGCCGCCGGTCCCGACCCCACGCTGGCCCTGGCTGCCCGCGTGGCCAAAAAAGCCAAGGCTCCGCTGCCGCTCAAAGCCTACGTGGGTGAGTTCGACAACGCGCTGTTCGGCCGCATCCAAGTCACTCAGAAAGGCAAGCAGCTGCTCGTGACGCTGCCCACCCACCCCGGCCTCACCGCCACCCTCGACTACATGGACGGCCAGGAATTCCGCGCCACCTACTCCGACCTCGTGTTCGGCGTACTGCCGGCCAAGTTTGTGGTAGAAAACGGCCGCGTAAAATCTTTAGAGATGCGCGCTAACGACTACGTGGAAGCCGATTCGTACGTGTTCGGGAAGTTGTAAGGACTTAGAAGGCAGAGAAACACGAAACCGCCTGTCATCCTGAGCAAAGCGAAGGACCTTATCATGCCCGATTAACCGTAACAACGGCTCGTTCTGGCGTAATAAGGTCCTTCGCTTTGCTCAGGATGACAGGCGGTTTCGTAGGCCCATCAACCAATTACGTTATCCTTTCAGGCTCTCCATGTCAATTACGAAGCGGTACTTCACGTCGGACTTCATCATGCGCTCATAGGCCTCGTTGATGTAGTCGATGTTGATAACCTCCACGTCGCTCATGACATTGTGCTCGGCGCAGAAGTCCAGCATTTCCTGAGTTTCCTGGATGCCACCGATGAGCGAGCCGGCAATACGGCGGCGCTTGCTGATGAGATTGAACGCGTGAAGCTGGGCCGGCTCGGGCGGTACGCCGAGCAGCACCATGGTGCCGTCGAGGCGCAGGCTGGCCACGTAGGGCATCAGGTCGATGGGGGCCGATACGGTATTGATAATCAGATCGAAGTAGTTGCTGATGTCTTTCATCGCGCCTTCGTTCTTGGTTACCACAAACTTGTGGGCGCCGAGGGCTTTGGCGTCGGCCTCCTTATCGGGCGAGGTGCTGAGCACCGTTACTTCGCAGCCCATAGCGGCGGCGAATTTCACGGCCATGTGGCCCAAACCGCCGAGGCCGATTACGGCTACCCGGTCGCCCTTTTTGGCGTTCCACTGGCGCAGCGGCGACCAAGTGGTGATGCCAGCACAGAGCAGCGGCGCCACGCGCGACAAATCAAGCTTATCGGACACGCGCAGCACGAATTTCTCGGTCACCACGATGTTGTTCGAGTAGCCGCCCTGGGTGATGGAGCCGTCCTTGTCCTTGGCGCTGTAGGTGCCCACGAAGCCGTTGTCGCAGTACTGCTCTAGGCCCTCGTTGCACTCGGCGCAGTGCTGGCACGAATCCACCATGCAGCCGACGCCGGCCAGGTCGCCTACTTTAAAGTGCTTTACATGGGCACCGACTTCGGTTACACGGCCTACGATTTCGTGGCCGGGCACCATGGGGAACATCGAACTGCCCCACTCGTTGCGGGCCTGATGAATATCGGAGTGGCAGACGCCGCAGAACAGAATGTCCATGCGTACATCGTGGGGGCCCACGTCGCGGCGCTCGAAGCTGAAGGGAGCGAGGGGTTCGTTGGCGGCGGGGGCGGCGTAGCCTTGGGCTGAGGTCATATCAAAAGGAATAAGCAGCCGGGACAGTGGGCCCCGGGCGTAGGGTGTATAACCACAGCCAGCTGTTAATTGTTATGCGGCGGCAGGTTTGGGAAGCCTGCGCCCAAAAATATGCCGGCCCTGACGTACCTTCCCCGATCAAATAGTTACTTCCTTCTTCTGCGCACATTATGGCCTCTGTTCAGTCTGCTTCTACTACTTCAACCACCAATGCCGGCCCCAGGCATAACTCGCTGGGTCTGCGCATCTGGCATTGGTCCAACTCGGGCCTGGTGCTGTTTCAGCTGATGACGATTCTGTTTATGTTCGTCATTGTGAAGGTGAAGACGCTGGCACCCGAGTTCAGCCAGGTGCTGGCCGAGAAAGGCGTAAACCTGCCGGCCACGGAGTTGCGCGGCCTCACCCGCATTATATCCCACCGCATCTGGGACTGGCACATCTGGGTGGGCATTGCCATTTCCTGCCTGCTGGCGTTCCGGGTGGTTGTGAGCTTCCGGCAGCGCGGCAGCCAGCGCACGGCGGCCAAACTGGCGGCCATCAGGGCCCGCGAGGCACGGGGCGAGGCCGGGGCCACCAAGGCGCGCTGGGTACGCTACAGCTACCGCGCGTTCTACATTATTCTAGCCGTGATGGTGGTTACGGGCCTGGCACTGGTGTTCGAAGATTACCTGGAACCCATTAAAGAGGTATCCGAAACCATTCACGAGTACACCATGTACGCCGTTATTGCCTTCGTGGCAGCCCATATCGTGGGCGTTTTCCGGTCTGAGGTAACCGATGAGCCCGGCGTAGTATCGGCCATGATAAACGGCGGCGAGCCAGCAGAGAACATTTAGTGTGAACAGGTAGGGTGCGGGGCTTGTCCCGGCCCGCCGCCAGACCAGCCGTTCAGTCTATTGTTCTGACGGCGGGCGGGGACAAGCCCCGCACCCTACCCATTCTTGTCCAACTGCTCCTGCGCCTCGTTGTTGGCTGAAATCGGTTTGATTACCGGCCCGGCCGCGTCCGGCGCGTTCCAGCCT
This sequence comes from Hymenobacter lapidiphilus, assembly GCF_013377885.1. Lineage (GTDB taxonomy): Bacteria > Bacteroidota > Bacteroidia > Cytophagales > Hymenobacteraceae > Hymenobacter > Hymenobacter lapidiphilus. Next base: position 73,346 of record NZ_JABKAU010000013.1, on the reverse strand, counting down.
TCCTGCAGCATCTGCTCCACCTGCGCCTTCAGCCGCTGCAGCGACTGGCGGGAGAAGCGCACCTGCAACGGCCGTCCAAACAGCCGGAAGCCCAGCCAGTAGAAGGGGTTGCGGATGCGGCCGGTTTGCGACACGGCATGGATGTGGCACCATACGCGGCCGGTACGCAGGTTTTTGTGCACCATGAACTCAATCTGCCCCCGCTCGAAATGGCCTTCGAGGGTGCGGTAGTTGTAGCCCCACACCTGCTCCTGGCTTTCGTCTGGCAGCAGCCGCACTTCGTCGGTTACCCCTCCGATGCGCACACCAAACCAAAACGAGAAGCCCAGAAACCGGGCCTGCAGCACCATCACGCGCTGCTCCAGGGGCTGGTCGGGCAGAAAAATACCACTGATGAGGCCGGGCGGAGGAAACGAGTAGCGGCGCAGCACTTCGCGGGCAGCAGCCCAGGAGCCATGCGATGCCGGTGGGCCGGGCGCTTCGGCTGGCAGCTCGGTTTCGTAGTCGTCCACGCGCCAGCCCGTGGCGACAGTGTAATCAGCCAGCCGCTCGGGGTCGAAATTATAGCCCGTATCGGTGTAAGCAGCCAGGCGGGCCTGCTGGCGGGCAGTAAGGGCAGTGCGAGTGGTCATGGCTGTAATGTAAGGAGTGTGGATGAACGTGAGAAACGTGCAAAACGGGTCATGCTTCGACTACGCTCAGCATGACCCGTTTTGCACGCACTCAGTCCACTTGTCCCTCCCCCTCTTTAATCGTTTCCACCTGCACCGGCCCCAGCAAAAGACCACCGCTGAAATCGGCTACCCGCTGGCAGAAAACTTCCCAGGTTTGTTGCTGTACGCGTTTGCCCAGGCCCAGCGTGTCGTAGGCGAAGGCTACCAGCCCGTCGCGCGAGCGGGCCCAGGAGTGGATTTCGAAGCGCACCGTATCGGGCAGCGTGGCGTGGGGCCGCAGCGAGAAGCGGATGCGGCCGGCTTCGGGGTGGTTTTCCAGCGTAGCCAGTTCAAAAAAATCCGCGCCCACCTCGGTTACGCGCACCTCACCATTCCAGGGGCCCAGAATTTTAATGCGGTACTCGTCGCCCACCGCTAGGCAATCTTCCGTGCCTCTCGACTTCTCGAAGTCGGCCAGCAAATCGGAGGAGAAATCGGGCAGATGGCACTCGATATGGCGGAGCAGTGCGTCGGCCGGCTGGCGTGGGTGCTGCACGTCTACCCAGTAGCGCCGCTCGAAATGCGGGCCACTGCCGGTGCTGGCGGGTTGTTCGGGCTTAGGCATGGCAATCAGAAGGCTGTTTTTCCATTGCATAAACGGACTACGCCGGAGCAGGTTATCGGGCCGTTGCTCAACCGCGGCTGCGCACACAACCCCGCACCCGCCCCGGCAGTACACCCGGTTCACCCCGACTCCTTCCTTGCATGGCCTACTTCCGCCCTCCCGGCCCCGCCCCCGACCCACAACTGGTGCGCGAATTCACCCAATTACAGGACCAGTTGCGCAACCAGGTCCGCCTGGAGCCGCCTACTGGGGAGCTGCGCTACATTGCCGGCTGCGACTCCTCGTTTCCGACGCCCGACACGGTGCTGTCGGTGTTCGTGGTGCTGGAGCTGCCGTCGTTGGGATTCATTGAAAAAGTGTACCACGTCGGGCCCGTGCCGCTGCCCTACATTCCTGGGCTGCTCTCGTTCCGCGAAGCGCCCAACCTGCTGCAAGCCTACGAAAAGCTGCGCCGCCAGCCCGATATCATCATGGTCGACGGCCACGGCATTGCCCACCCGCGCCGCATGGGTATTGCGGCCCACCTGGGCGTAGAGCTCGATGTACCCACATTTGGGGTAGCCAAGCAGCGACTCACCGGCGTTTATGAAGAGCCAGCCCTCACCAAAGGCAGCATCACGCCGCTCACCGACAAAAACGGCGAGCTACTGGGCCAGGTCATCCGTAGCAAAGACAAGGTGAAGCCGCTGTTCGTGAGCCCCGGCCACCGCTGCGACCAGGCCACTGCCACCCGCCTCACGCTGGCCTGCCTGCGCGGCTATAAGCTGCCCGAGCCCACCCGCCTCGCCGACCATTGGGCCGAAGAGTTCAAGAAGGAACTGAGGTAAGTCGCCTCTTATAGATTTCTTGATTAATCAGCCACCAATCCTTCCCGGAAAAGGGCTAGCAGCGGAGTTGCGCACGCCCTGAATTCTTCTATTGCGGCGGTGTTCACCTCGGAGCAGAACGGCGTAGAAAGCATTTTATCGTCTCCGTTCACGGCCCAGGACCAGCCAGGCACGCAGAATCAGTTGGCTTTCTATTACTTGCCCCCCACCCAGGGCGGCAACGGCGAGTACAACCTCAATACGGCCGGGGTTATTGCCAACACGCGTTTCAAAGCCACCGATGCCCGCCTGACGAGCTTCACCACCTGGGTAGGCACTACCACCTACCTCACCAAGTATCGCAACGGCGGCACCTCGGCCGCTCCTTACACCGATAATGCCCCGGTTATCCGCTACTCGGAAGTATTGCTGAATCTGGCAGAAGCGCTGGCCCGCACCGAAGGACTTACGAGTGCTCGGGCCTTGGAGCTGCTGAACGCCGTACACACGCGCGCCGGCTCCGATGCGTACACGGCCGCAACTTTTACAGGTACTTTCTCATTGGTTGATGCCATTCTGCTGGAGCGCCGGCTGGAATTCCTTGGCGAAGGTCTGCGCAACAACGACATTATGCGCCTGTTGCAGCCCATTCCGGCCAAAAGCGTGGTACCGGCCGTGCTGCCATCGGCCATGGCCTACATCTGGCCCATCCCCAGTTCGGAACTGGGCAGCAACCTACTCATGACCCGCAACTAAGCGCTTAGTCTCATAAGCTGTTTCGCAGTTACGGTTGCCGTAAGAAAAAGGCCTTTCCAATCGGGAAAGGCCTTTTTCTTTGTAAGAACGGCTGGTATCCTAAAGCGAATTCTGCTCTGGTAGAGCCGCCCGCAGTGTTGCCAACGACTCGCCTGCCCCGACCGGCAGCCCCAGCAGTGTAGCTACGGCGCGGTATACCACCTGGGGCGCCGCACCTTCAGCCAGAATACCGCGCTGCTGGCTGGTTTGGGTTGATTTGGAGAGCTTCTGACCGGCAGCGTCGAGTAGCAGGTTGTGGTGCAGAAATTGGGTGCGCGTGAAGCCCGCCTGACCCGGCAATACTTCGGCCAGCCACAGTTGGGCCGCCGTGCTGGCACGCAAATCCTGGCCGCGCACGATGAAGTTTACACCCAGCCGCTGGTCGTCCAGCACCGAAGCCACCTGGTAAGCTGCCATGCCATCCTTTTTGCGCACCACGAAATCACCCAACTCCTCGGCCAGCGCCACTAGTTGCGGGCCCTGCGCCAGATCAGGCCATATTATGGCGGTGGTGGGCGGCACGCGGGCCCGCCAGGCAAGGCCCGACGCCTCGAAAGGCAGCCCCAGCGTTTGGCAGGTGCCGGAGTAATGGCCCCCGGGCGCGGCAGCGCGCGCCAGTTCAGTGCGCGAGCAGCGGCAGGCGTAGAACAGGGTCGGGTGGGCGGTGCGGGCAGCCTGCAACGCCGCTTCGTACTCGGCCAGGCGCTGCTGCTGCGAGTAGTAGCGCTCGAACTCGGCGGGGCCGCTGGGGCCTTGGTCGTAGTCGAGGCCCAGCCATTCCAAGGTTCGAAAGATGTTATCGAGGTAAGCAGGCCGGAACCGGGCGCGGTCCAGATCGTCGATGCGCAGGTGCAGCGTGCCGCCGGCCCGGCGCGTGAGCAGCCACGTGAGGGTGAAGTTGACCGCGTTGCCCAGGTGCAGAAACCCGCTGGGCGTGGGTGCAAGCCGCGAAACAACGGGCACAGACGGAAACTGAAGCATCGGGCAGAGAAAACGGCTCGGGCAAAGTACGCAAACCGGCTGCCTTGTTCACAATGAGTAGTGCATGTTGACGATAGCAGCCGAGGCCCCGCGGCGTAGCTTCCCCGCTGTACGATACAGGAGCTTTGATGATTGGCGAGTTGTAGCCGGCAGTGCGTGGGTCAGGAAAACTATTTAGGAATAATAGATGTATGTACATATATTTACATCAATAACCTTCTGAATTCTGTCTTATGAAAACCGTTCTGCATCCGGCCGACTCGCGGGGCCACGCCAACCATGGCTGGCTCAACTCCTACCACAGCTTCAGCTTTGGTGGCTACCACAACCCTCAACGAATGAATTTCGGGGCTTTGCGCGTACTAAACGATGACACTGTGGCTGGCGGTATGGGCTTCGGCACCCACCCCCACGACAACATGGAAATCATCAGCATCCCGCTCGGTGGTACGCTGGAGCACCGCGACAATGCCGGCAGCCATGGCATTATCCGGAGCGGCGACGTGCAGATGATGAGTGCCGGCACGGGCATTGCCCACAGCGAGAAAAACCACAGCCACTCCGAGGAAGTGAAATTCCTCCAAATCTGGGTTATTCCGAACCAGCGCAATGTAGCGCCCCGCTACGACCAGCAAAGCTTTCGGACGGAGGACCGCCACAACCAGTTTCAGCAGGTAGTTTCGCCCTCACCCGACGATTCGGGCATCTGGATTCAGCAAGATGCCTGGTTTCACCTAGCTGATTTTGACGCGGCCTACGCGGCCGACTATCAGCTGAAAAAGGCGGGCAACGGCCTGTACGTATTTGTGCTCGAAGGTACCGTCACCGTCGGCGGCCACCCCCTGCAACGCCGCGACGGGTTGGGGTTGTGGGAAACCGAATCGGTGTCCATCAGGGCCGACTCGGCCGCTCAGTTGCTGCTGCTGGAGGTGCCGATGCAGTAAGCGACGATACGCGCTACCAGCAATTTCGCAAACAGCTTACCCGTTGCGTTATAGAGCAGCAACAGCTGGAATATCGTTGTTGAGAGACGGTGCTGCATAAGCGGCATCAGCCACGACAATACTTCAGCTCCTTCGTTTCTACGCTGCCGTATATTCTTCGTAAAACCGCTTAAATAACTGTTATTGCGCTGTTTTTCCTGGAATCCTTTAGTTGGTACCAGGAAGCGAAGAAGTCTGCACCAGGACTTCAGCAACGAAATCAAGCATATCGTTTTTTACAAATCCATGAGCAACCAAACTGCTGCAAGCCGGTTGGCCGCCACCAGCGCCCCCGTTCTCGATGTTATCCGGCAGCGCTGGAGCCCCCGCGCCTTTGCCAACCGGCCCGTGCCCGAGCAGGCTGTCCAGCAGCTGTTCGAAGCAGCCGCCTGGGCGCCCAGCGCCATGAACGAGCAGCCCTGGCGCTACATTTATGCCCACCGCGCCGATGAGACAGCCTTCCGGCAGCTGTTCGACTGCCTGGTACCTGGCAACCAAGCCTGGGCCCGCCAAGCGCCGGTGCTTATGTTGGCTCTCACCAAAACTGCCTTCTCAAATGGGCAAGCCAATGCCGCTGCCCTCCACGATTTGGGCATGGCCAACAGCCACCTAATTCTGGAGGCCACGGCCCTGGGCCTGCATGGCCACTTTATGGGCGGTTTCGAGGCCGATAAAGCCAGGGCAGCGTTTGGCCTGCCCGATGATCTGCAGCCGGTAGTAATGCTGGCCCTGGGCTACCTGGGCCAGGCCGAACAGCTGGAGGAGCCCTTCCTGAGCCGTGAGCAGGCGCCACGGCAGCGGCGCCCGGTTACCGCATTTGCCTTTCAGGGCCAGTTGCCCAACTGATGGCCCGCCCATTTCGCAGACCAACGAAATAGCAGATAAATCCTACTTGTTATCTTACCCCTGAAAGCTCCGTCATCCTGACGGGGCTTTTTGGTTTTAGCAAATGCGTATTCATCCTTCTATAATAACATGATTGATAGCTATTTATTAGATGCGTTAGCAAATCTGGTGAAATGTGCCGTTTTTTGCAGTTGTATCCTGGTGAGTGGCATTTTCGATGAGAGTACATATTTTAACGCTGGCGCTGAGCGCCCTGACGGTAGGCCATAGTTCGGCCCAGACACTGCCTTATCAGCTGCCGCCGCGCCCCCTTGTTGCGCTGGCCGATGCGCCACCCATGCCCCGGGCCAGCTTCTCGCCCAATGGCCAGTGGCTGCTGCAGCTCGATATGCAGGAGCGCCCCACAGTGTTCGACCAAAGCCAGCCGGAACTACGCCTTGCCGGACTACGCATCAACACCACCGTTACCGGCCGCAGCCGCATGGCCCATGTGCGGGCCTTGCGGCTGCGGCAGCTGCCCAAAGGCCTGGAGCTACTGGTGCAGGGGCTACCGGCCAACGCCCGCATTAGCAACCTGCAATGGTCGCCCGACAACACTAAAATAGCCTTCACCCACAGCACCCGCGACCACCTGGAGCTCTGGGTAGTTGATGTAGTTTCGGCCTCGGCGCGGCTGGTACCCAACATTTTCCTGAACGGATCATTGGGGATTCCTTATGAGTGGGTTTCCGACAGCAAAACCCTGGTAGTACGGGCCGTAGTAGGCGGACGGGGAGCCGCCCCGATAGCGGCGCCCGCTGAGGCAGGACGCCGCTACGAATACCCCGTTAAAACCCCGCTCGAAGAGCAGATGTTGGGATATTATGTCCTCAGCCAGGTAGTGCGGGTGGGCCTCGATGGGCGCATGGCTCCGCTGGGCCAGCCGGGCCTGATTGCCCAGGCCTCGCCCTCGCCCGATGGGCGCTTTGTGCTGGTGCGCAGCTACCGGCGCCCCTACCCCACCACCTTGTCGCTCGACCGTTTTCCGCAGCGGGTGCAGGTGCTGGCCATGGACGGGCTGCTGGATAAGCAGCTGGCCGATTTGCCCGCCGTCGAGTCGCTGCCCGAGGGCCTGGGGGCCGTACCAACCGGCCCGCGTGAGTTCGCCTGGCGCGAAGATGTTCCGAATACACTGTTCTGGGTAGAAGCCCGCGACGGCGGCAACCCCGCCCAGGCCGCACCGATCCGCGACCAGCTCCTGACGTTGGCAGCTCCCTTCGAAGAGCCGGCCCGCGAGCTGGTTGCGCTTCCGGCACGCTTCCAGCGCATATACTGGGGCAGCGAGCAGCTGGTGCTGGTAGAAGGCACCCGCCTGAAGGACCGCAGACAGTTTGTCTGGCCCCTGGATATATTGACCAAAACCCTGCAGAAACCACTGCTGGAATACCCGGAGCGGAATGCCTATGCCCACCCGGGCACCCCGGTGCTGCACCCTAACGCGCAGGGCCGCCCCGTGCTGCTCACCGACCGCAGTGGTACAGGCATATACCTTTTCGGGACCGGGGCATCGTCTGAAGGCGACCGGCCTTTTATAGATGAGTTGAGCGTGCGCACCCGCGCCAGCCAGCGCTGGTGGCGCTCCGAAGCGCCTTACTACGAGCAGCCCGTTCTCATTCTCGACCCGGTGAAGCGAAGTTTCATCACGAAGCGCGAATCGGATCAGCAGCCCCCCAACTACCACCTGCGTACCGGCCCAAAGCTGGTAGCCATCACCCAATTTGCCGACCCCTACGCGGGCCTGGGCAGCCTGCCGCGCGTGCAGCCGCTGCGCTACCAGCGGCCCGATGGGCGGGCGGTTACGGCGACGCTGTATCTACCGGCCGGCTACCAAGCCGCCGATGGGCCGTTGCCAACGCTTATGGAAGTAGGCACTACCATGTTCTACGACAGTACCGGCATCAGTCAGATGCGTGGCTCTCAGCATGCGTTTGCCCGCTACAACTGGGGCTCGCCCCTATACTGGACCGCCCAGGGATACGCCGTGTTGCAGGGCGTGCCCTTGCCGGCACCATCGGCCAGCAACGCCGCCACTCCGGCTGCCTATGCCCAGAAAATTATGCAGGCAGCCAGCTCAGCGCTGGCGGAGGGTCGCCGAATGGGTTTCATTGATACTGCCCGGGTAGTCGTGCTGGGGCAGGGTCCGGGGGCCTCTCTCGCTACCAGCCTGTTGGCCGAATCGCGCCTGTTTAAGGCTGGTATTGCGCTGCCCGGCCTGCACAACCAGTCGGCGCAAGTAAGGCTACTTGGCGAGGAGCAAAAGGGCGTACCAACCGAATTCAGACTGGATTACGCAAGTGTCCCGCTGGCTCCTTTTGGCCTGCCCGACACCCTGCGCCGGCCGCTACTGGTAATGCCCGCCGGTTTCGACGGCTTACCGGCGGGCCTCGCCACTCGCACCGAAGAGCTGTATGCTGAGTTGCAGCGACTGGGGGGCACAAGCGTGAACTACGCTACGTTACCCGGCGAAACCCATGGCTATACGGCCCGCGAATCGTTGATGCAGCTGCTGGCGCAGATGAATACCTGGCTCGACACCTACATCAAGCCTACTGCCGCCGCCTCGCAACCCGCCACCCCACTCCCCACCTCGTCAAACTAGAGTCCACCACCCTGGTCGGTGCAACCCCGCAGCTGTTACGGGTAGTATAGGAGCCTATGCTTCTGTTTGTGTATTCTGATTATTCGGCTGCCGCCCGCGCCGAGCTTACCCAAGGGCTCCCCGTCGGTTTCGACATTCATTTCGCCACCGACCGGCACAGTGCCCAGCCGCCGGCCGCGCTGCAAACTGCCGGGCTGCTGCTGGGCAACCCACCCGCCGCCTGGCTCACGCCGCTGCCGCCCCAACTCCGGTTCTGGCAGATAGATTCGGCTGGTATTGACCAGTACCAGCAGCTACGGCCCGGCTTTGCGGTGGCCAACATGGGTGACCTGTTTGCCTGGCCCTGCGCCGAAACCATGGTGGCCGGGCTGCTGGCGCTGTTGCGCGGCCTGCCCCAACTGGCCGTATGGCAAACCCGCCGACATTGGGAAGGCAGCGCGTTTCGGCAGCGGCTGGGGCTACTGCGGGGCCGGCGGGTGCTGGTACTGGGCCGCGGCAGCATTGGGCTGGCAGTGGCCGAGCAGCTTGGCGGCTTTGGGTGCACGGTGCAGTTTCTGGCCCGCACCGACCCGCAAGCCCAGCTGCATACGCAAGCCGAAGTGCTGGCTGCCCTGCCCACCACCGACATTGTGGTAAACTGCCTGCCGGGCAGCGCCATCGGCTACGTATCGGCTGATTTTCTGGCGGCCCTGCCCCCACATGCTCTCTATGCCAGCGTGGGCCGAGGCTCGACCACCGATGAGCCTGCCCTGCTGGCGGCGCTGCAGGCCGGCCGCCTGGCCGGGGCCGTGCTCGACGTAACGGCCCAGGAGCCCCTACCGTCCGATAACCCGCTCTGGGGTCTGCCGCAGGTACTGCTCACGCAGCACAGCGGCGGCGGCTACCCAGAGGAAGAGACCGACCGCATCAAGGTGTTTCTGCGCAACCTGAGCCATTGGCAGCGGGGCGAACCGTTGGAAAACGAAGTAACGCTGCGTCGCGGCTACTAGAAGATCTTCCCTCTAATACATGCCGTTCTGTATAAGAAGCTGTTCGGAAAGTCAATCAGAACGTCATGCTGAGCCTGCCGAAGCATCTCTACCGCTTCATTGGATTGCGTCTGCAACGAAGCGGTAGAGATGCTTCGGCAGGCTCAGCATGACGTTCTGATTGACTCTTGGCAGTAATTCAGCGGCCTATGCTTGCAACCTTTTCGCTCTTGGCTGCACTCCTGCGCATACCACTTCACGCCAAGAAGCTATGCGTCAACGCTACTCCTTATTGCTGGGCATCAGCCTGCTGATGGGCCTGACGGCCTGCCCCATGGTAAATCCCGGCGAGCCGATTGTGCTGCCCAGTTACCGCCCCCAGCTGATGGCCCGCAGCCAGCTGGAGCAGGCCGTGGCCGTACTGCCGCCCCGTGAGCTGCACAACACCGGCAAAATCTACCTTCGCGACCTCTATCTGCTCATTAACGAGCGGTACGAGGGGGTACACATCATCGACAACCAGGACCCGACCAAGCCCCGGCCGGTGGCCTTTCTGCGCATTCCGGGCAATGTGGATGTGGCCATGCAGGGCTCTTTGCTTTACGCCGACAGCGGTTCCGACCTGCTGACGTTTGACATGCGCGACATGCAGCAGCCAAACCTGGTGCACCGGCTGCGGGAGGCGGTGCCGGAGCTGCCCATGCCCGAAACCGGCACCGTGCCCGAGCAATACCAAGCAGCCAACCGTCCCGCCGATGCCGTGGTAATCGGCTGGCAGAAACTCTAATTCCCGGGTCCGATGAAACACGTTTCCTATTCTTTCGGGCTGGCCGCCGGGCTGCTGAGCCTGCTGCTTTCGGCCTGCACTGCCAGCAACGACGCCAGCCCCAACCTGGCCTCCGACAACGGAAAGGGCGGCTCGCTGGCCCGCTTCACGGTGCTCAACAACACGCTCTTCGTGGTGGATAACCAGAGTCTCCGCCTGTTCAGCCTTGCCAACCCGGCGGCTCCGGCCCGCGGGCAGGTGGTGCCGCTGGGGCTGGGTATCGAAACGATTTACCCGAGGGCCCCTTACCTGTTTCTGGGCACCCAGCGCGGCATGTTCATCTTCGATGCCAGCGTGCCCGCGCAGCCCAAACAGGTGGCCTATTACGAGCACGTGGCCAGCTGCGACCCCGTGGTGGTAGATGAGCGCTATGCTTACGTAACGCTGCGCGACGGCCGTAGCTGCGGCGGCGGGGCCAACCAGCTGCAGGTAGTAGACCTGACCAATCTGGCTGCCCCGCGCCTGGCTAATATCTACCCCATGACGCACCCCATGGGCCTGGGCATTGATAGCACGCTGTTATTCGTGTGCGACAGAAACGAGCTCAAGGTGTTCGATACCAGCAACACGCCCATGCTGTCGGCCCCCAAGGTTTTCCCGGTTAATGTGTCCGATGTGATTCCGCACCGCGGGCTGCTGCTGGCCATTGGTCCCGATGGGCTGTACCAATACCGCTACCGCAACGGCCAGCTTACGCCCCTGAGCAAGCTGGCCGTCAGCCCGACCAGCAAATGAAACGACTGCTCGGGATGGGGCTGCTGAGCCTGGGGCTGCTGGCGCAGGCGCGGGGCCAATCGGGTACGGCTCAGCAGCCGGGCCTACCGATTTCCGATGCCCCCCGGCGCACCTGGGGGCTGTCCGTCGATTGGGTGCCGCTGCTGGCCAGCGGCTACCACTTCAGCTTGGAAAGAAGCCTGGACAGATCCGGCGGCCGGCAGACGGTGGTGCTCACGCCGCAACTTTACCGGGGGCCAGTCGGCGAGCTGACTTCGGACCGACACCAGGGGAATACCGACCGGGTGCGGGGCTTTGGGCTGGCGGCGCAACACCGCTTCTACCTTGGTGCCCACCCTACCCCACTGGCGGGCATCTACCTGGCCTACGGATTGGCTTACCAGCATTTCCGCCTAGATTTTCAGTCCCCGAGCTGGCAACCGGAGCTGGCTGCGGATGGCCTTTACTACTACCAGTACGGCCTCCGCAACCAAACCGAAACCGTTGACCGGTACGGGGCCACGCTGGTGCTCGGCCACCAACTGGAAGCGCCCGGCTCCCCCTTCTTCCTGGATGTTTTTCTGGGCCTGGGGCTGCGGCAGGCCACTTCCCGAACCACCACGCCAAGCCCGCAGTTTGCCACTACGAGCAGCGACTACGGCCACGCGGGCGCTTACCTGCCGGTGGGCTTTCGGCTGGGACTGCACCTGTAGCCAGCGGCCGGGCACAACCCTTGCGCTGGCTCCGGAGTAGGAAGAACGGGCCTCTTCCACTCTCTGCCTGACTTCTGCTTATGGAAACCGTTCGCACGTTTACCGCCGACTCCGAGCCGGCCCTTTGGGCGCAGGTAGCGGCCGATATGGCCCGCCAGCCCGATTTGTTCGATTACCGCGCCGACCTCTGCCAGCCACCCTATCGCGTGCGGCTGGAGCTGGACATAGATTTGGGCGGCGGCTTCGAGGGCGGCTACGAGCTGACCACTCTTCGGGCCGTGGTACCCGGCCAGTCGGCCCTGCGCTTCGCCCTGCACGAGCAGGACTGGGTACACGAAATCGGCAAGCTGCTGGGCCTGGAGGACGTGGAGCTGGGCTATGCCGAGCTGGACCAGACGTTCATTATCACCACCAACGACGCCAACACCCTGCGCCGGCTGCTGGCCGACCCGGCCGTGCACCAGACGCTGCTGCGCCACCCGGCGGCCCGTTTCACGCTGGCCCCCGACTCGGATGCGGCGGATGCGCCGCTGCTGCTCAGCTTCCACCTGGAGCGGGCCGTAATAGAGCCGGAACAGCTACGGGAGCTGTACGGGCTGTTGCTACGCATGCTCCAGCAGCTGGCCCCACAAACTTCGGTCTAGCTAGCTCAGGTTGCAGGGTAGGATACAGGAACGGTGTAGGGGCGGGGCTTGCCCCCGCCCGCCGCTAGAACGAAGCACTTTTGTATCTCTGGTTGCCTTTTTTTCGTGCCGTTCAACGGCGGGCGGGGGCAAGCCCCGCCCCTACACCGTGCCGACAGCCGTATCCCGCAACTCGAGTTAGCTATAGAACGCGTTTGTTCTCAAAATGCCCCGTCCCCGCCGTTATCCATAGTAGGTAGCAGCGGGGACGGGGCATTTTTGAGAGTGGAGAATCAACCCACCAATTGCCGGTAGAGCTGTTCGAGCGTGGCGGCTGGGTCGTGGCAGAGGCCGGGGTGTACGGGCGAGGTTTGGACGACGGTACTGCGGGTGGCCGTGAGCCAGCGGAAGCGCGAGGCCACGGCGAATTGCCCGATGGGCCCGCCCTCGCGCCGGCCGGCGCAAATTCGCTCGAAAGCGCGCAGGCGGGCTCGCAGGTCGTCGAAATCGAGTTCGTGAGTCGGGCCGGCAAAGGCCTGCAGGCGCGCCTCGGGTAGCTGGCAGCGGGTTTCGAGGAAACCCTGCGACGCGCAGTACAGAATCACGCCCACATTCATAAATTCTTCGCGCTCTACGCGGGGCACCACCCGCAGCACGGCATACTCAAACAAGTGCATGGCGGGCGGCTTCAGCTTCGGCAACGAAGGTGGCAGAATCGGCCAGGCGGGCCGTCAGGAACTGTACGTATTGGGCGCGCTGCTCCTCGGGGCTCAGGTCGGGCTCCTGCAGCCAGTCGTCGGGCACCAGGGCTACAATGGCCCCGATAACGGCGGGCGTGAGACGGGCGCGGCCTTCGGCATCGGCCCAGGGCAGCTCGGTGGCCTGGGGCAGCAGCACGTGGTCTTTCACCTGCGAAAACGGGCGCGGCTTGGGTGCCGCCCAGCCGGCGCCGGCATGGTGCACGTACAGGGCCGCGCCGTGGTCGATGAGCCACAGCTCGCGGTGCCACATGAGCAGGTTGGTGTTGCGGGCAGTACGGTCCACGTTCAGCGTCAGGCAGTCGAGCCACACAATGAGCGAGGCCAGCCGGGCCTCCACATCGAGCAGCAGCGGGTCGAAGGTACCGGCGCCGGCCAGAAAGTGCAAGCCCAGGTTGAGGCCGGTGCTGAAGCGCAGCAAATCCTGAATTTCCTCGTCAGGCTCGGTGCGGCCAAAGGCTTCGTTCAGTTCGACAAATACCAACTCGGGCATGCGCAACCCCAGCTGCCGGGCCAGCTCGCCCACCACCAGCTCGGCAATCAGCGCCTTCAGCCCCTGCCCCGCTCCCCGAAACTTGAGCACGTACATGAAATTATCGTCGGCTTCTACCAGCGCGGGCAGCGAGCCGCCTTCACGCAGCGGAATCACATAGCGCGTCACCTCCACGGTACGCAGGGACAAGTCGGGCATAAGTAATTGGGAAGGGAATAGTCAGAAAGTTGCGGACGGGGCCCTAGCTGGCGCAAGGCTCCGATAATCCTCTTTTACTGCTACAAAGAACGTCATGCTGAGCTTGCCGAAGCATCTCTCCCGCTTCGTTGCAATAGTAGTCCAACAAAGCGGGAGAGATGCTTCGGCAAGCTCAGTATGACGTTCTGATGCCATCCCAGTCACCGGTACCCGGCTTTACTCTGCCGTTTTCAGCAGCTGCTGGTACAGGGTGCGACCTTTTACTTCGGCCTGCAGCCAGTAGCTGCCGGCGGCCCAACCAGCGGTGGAAAGCAACAACTCACCGTTGGGGCCGCGCCGGAAGCTGGCGGGTATTGTGCGCCCCGCCGCGTCGGAAACGCGCATCTGACCAACCTCCAGCGGCCCCAGCGTCGAGCGGACGCTTACCTGACTGCGCGCCGGATTGGGAGCCAGCAGCAGCTCGGCCGAATTGGTACGGGCCGCCACCGCTGTCGTGGACGTTACCAGCCCACTGAGCTGGTAGCGGCGCAGAAACTGCCAAGCCACCTTGCTGGCGTCGATATCCCGATTGGTTACGCCGATGTTGACGGGCGCGCCGGGCCAGGTGTGGCCGCCCCCGATAATACGGTAGTGCTCGACTACGCTGCCATTGCGGCCGCCGCTGAACACCTGCCGCTCGGCCGTGCTGCCGTCGGTGGTGTTGGTGTTGGGCACCTGGGTGATGACGGGCGTGGGGTTGCAGCCGTTGCGCCGGGCCCAAGCCGCCACCAGCTCCGGAATGGGCACGAACAGGCCGTTGCCCTCGTAGGGTACGGTGCCGTCGGCGGTGCCGTGGATTTCCAGAACGGGTACGGCCCGTACGGGGGTGCAAGCATCAAGGTGGCTGGCTATCATGCTGCCCGTAACCGAAGCAATGGCGGCAATGCGGCTGTTGAGCCGGCAGGCCAGCTCGTAGCTCATAAAGCCGCCGTTGCTCATGCCGGTGCTGTACAGGCGCTGCGGATTAACGCGGTATTTGTCGCTAATCGAGTCGATGAGGGCGCTCAGAAAACCCACATCGTCGGGGCCGCCGGCGGCGTAGGGCAGAAAGGTGTTCCAGAAGCGCTGGTTGTTGGGGCCAACCGTACCGTTGGGATGCACAACGAGAAAGTTAGCCGTATCGGCAATGGCGCGAAAGTCGCCGTACTGCTCCTGCTCCACGTTGTTGGAGCCGAAACCGTGCAGGTTGAGTAGCAGCGGCACAGGTTTGGTACCATCGTAGGTCCTGGGCACGTAGAGGCGGTAGTCGCGCACGGTGCCCTCGAAGCGGATAGAGCCGGTAATGGTTCGTTGGGCCTGGGCCCGGGGCGCGAGGGTCAGCAGCAGGCCCGTTAGGAGGAGTAGTGGACGCATCAGCATCATAAGGATAGGAGGGAAAAGGGATGATACCGCCGCCGTTTGGGGGTGGCCAACGTGGTGGCTCTATGCTAGACGCGAAAACCCGTGCTATGTTTAGCCGTTGGTACGAGTTACGCATTTCAAGCACGACGTAGGGGCGGGGCTTAGCTTCGCTGTCCTGCGGTTGTCCCCGCCCCTACGTCGTGCCACTTCAATAGTAATCGTTCAACGGTGGTTGTTCAACGGCGGGCGGGGACAAGCCCCGCCCCTACGTCGTTCGCACCGCTCCAACGGTAGTCATTCAACGGCGGGCGGGGACAACCGCAGGACAGCGAAGCTAAGCCCCGCCCCTACGTCGTTCTTCATTTTCTTTCATTCCTTCGCTTATGCCTCGCATCGTCACGCTCACGCTCAACCCTACCGTTGACAAAAGCACCACCGCCGACCACATCATCCCCGACCACAAGCTGCGCTGCGAAGCGCCTAAGTTCGAGCCCGGCGGGGGCGGCATCAACGTGAGCCGGGCGCTACGGCGGCTGGGCTCCGACTCGGTGGCCGTGTTTCCGGTGGGCGGCCCCAGCGGCCAGTTGCTGCGCCAGCTGCTGAGCGAGGAGCACATCGAGCAGCGGCCCATTGAGGTAGAGGGCTGGACGCGCGAGAACTTCATCGTGGTCGATGCCTCCACCAGCCAGCAGTACCGCTTCGGCATGCCCGGCACGCCGCTCCGGCCCGAGGAGCAGCAGCAGATGCTACAGGCGCTGCAGGAGTTTCCCGAGCCGCCCGAGTTTTTGGTCATCAGCGGCAGCCTGCCGCCCGGCGTCGAGCCCGAGCTGCTGGTCCGCATTGCCCACGCCGCCCGCGAACTGGGCGTGAAAGTGGTGGCCGACACCTCGGGCCCGGCCCTGCTGGCGCTACTCGACGCGGGCGTGTACCTGGCCAAGCCCAACGTGGGTGAGCTAAGCAAAATGGTGGGCGTAGAGGAGCTCGACAGCCAGGCCGTAGCCGGGGCTGCCGGCCAGCTGGTAACCGAGGGCAAGTGCGAAATCGTCGTCGTGTCGATGGGGCCGCAGGGTGCCTGCATCGTATCGGCCGCGGGCGCCGACTACGTGCCCGCGCCCTCCGTGAAAAAGCGCAGCACCGTGGGTGCCGGCGACAGCATGGTGGCCGGCCTCGTGCACGGCCTGAGCGAGGGCCGCAATCTGCGCGAAACTGCCCGCCTGGGCGTGGCCTGCGGCACGGCCGCCACCATGAACCCCGGCACCGAGCTCTTCCGCAAAGCCGACGTGGACCGGCTCTACCAGTGGCTGCTACAAACCATGCCCGCAGCGGCGGCGGTATAAGCCAGAAAGGCCGTCATGCTGACAAGTAACACCTTCTATCGCACGCTGTAGGGGCGGGGCTTAGCTTCGCTGTCCTGCGGTTGTCCCCGCCCGCCGTTCGCACCGTTTCAACGACCATCGTTCAACGGCGGGCGGGGACAAGCCCCGCCCCTACAGCGTGCAACAACCACGTAACATCAGTTCCCCACCCCTCCCCTACCCCCATGCCCTACCCTCCCAAAAAACCTGAACTGCCCGCCTGGGTGTTTCTGGCGCTGCGTTTCGGCTCGGTGGCACTGGTGGCCGTTGCCGCGTACTTCGTGGTGCGGTGCCAATAACCCGCCCCCATGCCGCTGATTGACAAAATCGCCTGGCTCCACCTGCATGAGGGGCGCATACTGAGCACCCGTAGCCGGGGCAAAGACCGCTACTACCTGCCCGGCGGCAAGCGCGAACCCGGCGAAACCGATGCCCAGACGCTCCTCCGCGAAATCCGCGAGGAGCTGACCGTGGCCCTGGACCCGGCCAGCCTGCAGCCGCGCGGCGTGTTCACGGCCCCCGCCCACGGCCACGCCCCCGACGTGCTGGTACAGATGACGCTCTACGCCGCCACCTACACCGGCACGCTGCAGCCCGCCGCCGAAATCGAGGAGGTAGTCTGGCTCACCTACCGCCACCGCCCCCAGGTATCGGCCGTCGACCAACTTATATTCGACTGGCTGCAAGAGCGCGGCGAGTTGGTGGCCTGACCGCCCAATCAACCGGCCTCTGGTCGCCACCCCGGCCACTGCCCTCGCCACTTGAATAAACAGGCGTTTTCATATCATAATATTGTAAAATATTTTCGCAGTTATTTATATCATTTAACTATAAAAAACAATTTATATATTATTATATATATACTTATTTTTTAGAGCTGAATGAATCTATAACATTAGTTATAAGATTAGGACTATTAGGTTCATTTTCCACTCCTTGATACCCACTTTTATGTGTAGCAAATATTGCTTGAGTAGCCTGCAAAATTATTTTATCATTCCCTTCATTCTCTCTTGCAGTTCCAATTAAATCTACAGTTGAACTAAGCGCATTAGATTTATGTGAATTCACAATATAGTTATGCATTTGAGCATTATAGTTTTTAACTAGAAACGTTATAAAATAAATGAACATAGAATATATCAAAGTCTTTGTTCCTATTTTCTTAGCCACCTCAATTAGTATAAGTTTATTGATGAATTCTGCATTAAGACCTTTAGATTTTTCTAAAATATTAGCAGCTATATTGAACAATTCTTCATTAGATGATAATCCCCAAAGCAGAACACCTACGAATAATGATATTGCACTAATAATAGCAATAACCCACTTTCTTGCATTTTCTTTGCTGCTTTCACCTTGTGCTTTGAATTTAGCGCTATTTTTTATTATCTCACTCTTTTGAGTTTGTTCTTTGAGTTTAGATAACTCGTTTCTCAAGTCGTTTGATATTGCTCTTTCTGCGACAATACCTTCTTGGAAATCTTTTGCTTTAAATGATGAATTTAATTTTTCTCCTTCCAGCTGCTGTTTAACTTCATCGAAATTAGTTTTTATACCTAATATTTCTTTGTCACGTTCTTTTATAATTTGTGTTAAATGCTCTACATCTTTACCTAAACTACTAACAGTTGATGTTAATTGAAAATTTGATTTCTTTTGCGACTCAATTTCTGCAGCAGATTGATTATATCTTCGAGTAAGTGACTCAATGAATTCCTCGCTTTTTTTAATTCCTTATACTGATCTTGACTCAAAACTTTATATTCACTTCCAATTTTTATTTCCTCAATTAATGTTTCAATTATAGCACCCAAGGAGTTATATGCTTTATTAAGATCAATGTAATCGTCAACTATTTGTGGTATTGATTCTAATTGTTTAGAATTCTTGCCATCCGAAAATTTATCTAAATAGAGACGTGTCTTATTCCACATAAGTGGTAATACATCAAAATTTGTTGATTGATTTTGGATTTCATATAGGAAATCTTGAAGCACTTTTACGATGTCATTCATTCTAAGAGTATTTGACTTGCAAGTTAATACTCGACATTCATTACGCTAGCTGCCAAATTGGCGATTTAAAGACTTTGATTGATTTTACTTCCGCCAAAACGTCAGCCCCACACCTCTCGCACCCCGTTTGCTAGTCCGTTCGTAGAACTTCTCACACACTGAAGTTCTCACCTAACGACGACTAGCCATGAACTTTAATAACTATACCATTAAGGCCCAGGAGGCCGTGCAGAAGGCCACGGAGCTGGCTGGCGGTAACCAGCAACAGGCCATCGAAACCGGGCACCTGCTCAAGGGCCTGTTCCAGAGCGACGAGAACGTGCTGTCGTTTCTGGCCAAGAAGCTGGGCGTGAACCTCAACATCCTCACGCCCCGGCTCGATGACATCGTGGCGGCCTACCCCAAAGTAAGCGGCGGCTCGCCCTACCTGGCCAACGACGCCAATTCGGCGTTGCAGCGCGCTACGGGTTACCTCAAGGAGTTCGGCGACGAGTACGTGTCGGTGGAGCACTTGCTGCTGGGGCTGCTCGGCGGCAAGGACAGCACCGCCACGCTGATGAAGGACGCCGGCTTCAACGAGAAGGACCTGAAAGCCGCCATCAAGGAGCTGCGCGGGGGCCGCAAGGTCACCAGCCAGTCGGCCGAAGACCAGTACCAGAGCCTCAACCGCTACGCCATCAACCTCAACGAGCGGGCCCGCTCCGGCAAGATGGACCCCGTGATTGGCCGCGACGAGGAAATCCGGCGGGTGCTCCAGATACTGAGCCGCCGCACCAAGAACAACCCCGTGCTGCTGGGCGAGCCCGGCGTGGGCAAAACGGCCATCGTGGAGGGCCTGGCCCAACGCATCGTGGCCGGCGACGTGCCCGAAAACCTGGCCGACAAGCTCGTGATGTCGCTCGATTTGGGTTTGCTGATTGCGGGGGCCAAGTACAAGGGCGAGTTCGAGGAGCGCCTCAAGGCCGTTATCAAGGAGGTAACCGACGCCGAGGGGCAGATTATCCTCTTCATCGACGAGATTCATACCCTGATTGGGGCCGGCGCGGGTGGCGAGTCGGCCATGGATGCGGCTAACCTGCTGAAACCCGCTTTGGCGCGGGGCGAGTTGCACGCCATCGGGGCCACCACGCTCAAGGAATACCAGAAGTATATTGAGAAGGATAAGGCCCTGGAGCGTCGTTTCCAGGCCGTGATGGTAGACGAGCCGAGCGTACCCGACGCCATCAGCATCATGCGCGGCATCAAGGAAAAATACGAATTGCACCACGGCGTGCGCATCACCGACGACGCTATTATCGCGACCGTGGAGCTGAGCAACCGCTACATCACCGACCGTTTCCTGCCCGACAAGGCCATTGATTTGATGGACGAGGCGGCGGCCAAGCTGCGCATCGAGCTGAACTCGATGCCGGTGGAGCTCGACGAGGTGCAGCGCCGCATGATGCAGCTCGAAATTGAGCGCGAGGCCATCCGGCGCGAAGAAAACCACGACCGCGAGGCCGTACTCAACAAGGAGCTGGCCGACCTGGGCGAGCAGCGCGACTCGCTGAAGGCCCGCTGGGAGTCGGAGAAATCGGTGCTGACCAACATCCAGACTGAGAAGGAAAACATCGAGCGCTTCAAGCTGGAAGCCGACCAGGCCGAGCGCCAGGGCGACTACGGCCGGGTGGCCGAGCTGCGCTACGGCAAGATTCAGGAAGCAAAGGCCAAGCTGAAAACCCTGCAGGACGAGGCCGCCGCCAACAAGGACGGCGGCACGATGCTGCAGGAAGTGGTAACCAGCGAGGACATTGCCGAGGTGGTGGCCAAGTGGACCGGCATTCCGGTGAGCAAGATGCTGGCCAGCGACCGGGAAAAGCTACTGCACCTGGAGGCCGAACTGGGCAAGCGCGTGGCGGGCCAGACCGAGGCCATTGCCGCCATTTCGGATGCCGTGCGCCGCTCCCGCGCCGGCCTCCAGGACCCCAAGCGGCCGATTGGCTCGTTCATTTTCCTGGGCACCACCGGCGTGGGCAAAACCGAGCTGGCCAAGGCCCTGGCCGAGTACCTGTTCAACGACGACAACGCGCTGGTGCGCATCGACATGAGCGAGTACCAGGAGCGCCACGCCGTTTCGCGCCTCATTGGGGCGCCTCCCGGCTACGTGGGCTACGACGAGGGCGGCCAGCTCACGGAAGCGGTGCGCCGCAAGCCGTACTCGGTGATTCTGCTCGATGAAATCGAGAAGGCCCACCCCGACGTGTTCAACATCCTGCTGCAAGTGCTCGACGACGGCCGCCTCACCGACAACAAGGGCCGGGTGGCCAACTTCAAGAACACCATCATCATCATGACCTCCAACACCGGGGCCGACATCATCCAGCGCAATTTCAAGGAGCTGGATGAGCTGAACCCCACCGCCAACGAGGCCCTCATCGACCGCACCCGCGACGCGGTAGTGGAACGCCTGCGCGAGCACATGCGCCCCGAGTTCCTCAACCGCATCGACGAAATCGTGATGTTCCAGCCCCTGAGCCGCCGCGAAATCCGCCAGATTGTCACCATCCAGTTCAAGCAAATCCAGCAGCGCCTGGAAGAAGCCGGCATCCGCCTGGAAGCCACCGACGAAGTGCTGGACTACCTGGGCGAAGCCGGCTTCGACCCGCAATTTGGCGCCCGCCCGCTCAAGCGCGTGCTCCAGCGGCAGGTGCTCAACGAGCTGAGCAAGGAAATCCTGAGCGGCCAGGTCAGCAAGGACGCCGTGGTGGAAGCCGTGCTCGAAAACGGCGGCATCCGGTTCAACAATGTGGAAATGCCCGCTGTAGAATAGGTGGGATTCATTGGAAACAGAAAGCCCCGCTGGCGTTGTGCCGGCGGGGCTTTTTAGTTGATTTCGACCGATATGTTTACCTGCTATTTACTGAGCGAAGTGTCTGGCCTTCAAACGTCGGCGGATATCCCGGGGAATTGGTTTGGATGCGTTGTAGGCCGCAACTATTTCATCTTCGCGGGTTTTGCTGAATCGTACCAGCTTGCCGATGCCGATGCCAATCGGTATGCCTCCCAGCGCCAGCGCACTTACAATGGCACCACCCGCGTTGCCACCCGAGTCGCCACTGCTCGCCCCCCTGACGATAGCCCCTGCGGCACCAATCCCGAGGGCAGTAAATACTGCCCCACCCGTCCGGCGCTGCTTGAACAAGTTCCGGACAGCCTGCACGCTATCAGTGGCTGGTACCTGGGCGTGGGCGGCTGCAGTGCTCAGCAATAGCAGGGCAGAGAATAGCATTTTACGCATATAGCTTGGCTGGTGAATGGGAAAGTGACCTGATCAAGTGAAAAACGAAGAGCCATAACCATCTTGTTGGCTTCGTCGACAATGCCTGCAGGGCTGCTTGCGAGCGGTTTTTTTGTACCAGCCAGTGTTTCCCACAGAATGCGAAGGAACAGATTTCGTCTTTAACAAACTACGCTCGCGACGGCTATTTTCACCAACAGGGTTTCTTAGGTGGGGAAAGAAGGGCTATTGTTCTGCAAGCCTCATGGGCTGAAGCAAGCAAAACGCTGCCTAACAGGTACAGCCCCCTTACCAGCCCAAGCACGGCTACCTGACGGACTTCGAGGCAACCCAACCAATAGGGCCGCTTATGGCCTACTGGTATACCCGCAACGCCTCGTAGAAAATCCAGCCATTCACCAGCATAAACAGAAACGACGGCAGCGACTCCCAGAAGCCGTCCTTGATTTTGAGCCGCACGCCGAAGCCGAGCAGCATCAGCAGCGCCAGGCCCCCGGAGGCCACCAGCAGAATCAGCGGCACCCAGAGGCCCACCAGCAGCCCCAGGGCTCCCAGAATTTCCAGCGCCCCGGTTAAGGGACCAAATTTGGCCAGGCCGTAGCGCACAAACTCGGCCTGCAATTTGGCAGAGAAGAAGTAGCCGATTCCGTAGCCCAGAAATGCGAGACTCGATAGCCCGATGAGTACCAATGTGGTCGTGCTCATGCGCCGATGAGTCCGGCATGCGCGGCGGCTACAAACAGCGACAGTAGCAGCAGCAGAAACGAGGGCACATACTTGATGAACGGGTTGCGCACCTTGATGTGGGCCAGTTGCGCGCACACCATCAGCGCGGCCATCAGCAGGGCCGGCACCAGCACCAGCTCCGGGTACCAGATACCTACAACCAGCAGCGTAGCCAGAGCTATTTTACTAGCTCCTACCATATTACGAACCAAATCAGGCAGTCCGTACTGCTTGAATTCGACTACGATGTTATCGAAGCGGAACACCCACACGATAACGATGGAGGCCGCAATAACGAGTTGCGCGAGGGTAACTAAAGTGTCCATAGGAGTTGCCTTACTTACTACCGGATGGCAAAGGCCAGTGGGTTAGCAACTCCAAAGTACTCTATTAGTTATACAAAGCACCGCTGACGACCAACGCAACTGTCAACTCCGGCGCCTAGGGGCGCACTGGTTGCTCGCGCTCCATCTGCTGGCGCAGGGCCTCGCGGATGTAGGCTGCTTCGGCAAAATGGCTGTTGTTGAGCTGACTACGGTACTTGCCCGGAATGGGCTGGCCAGCACCGTACGCCCTGTCGACGGCCAGCAGATAACCCTTGTTGAACTTGATGGCATGGGCAATGAAACCGGCCACCGTACCGGCCAGAACAGCCACGCCCAGCGGCGGCGAAATGGCCTCATCCGCCACGGTGGTCTGGCCGTAGCGGTCGGTGGAGGAAAGCGGCAGGGCAAGCGACAGGCCCGCAATTAATAGCACAGTGTAGAGCCAGCCGGCATAACAGCGCTTGCGAAACAGGCTCAGAAGCGCCCCGGTAAAATCGGCCACATATTTTGGGCGGCGCTCATGTGGCTCCAGTCCGCTATTACCAGCAGCAACAGGAAGGAACACATGATTTAGCGGGCTGGAACGGCCTGAACAGGCACGTAGGGCATAATGGATTCGTTGAAAAAGCGGGGTTTCAGCTTGCGGCGCAGCAGGGCCGGTAGGGGCTGTCCGGCCGCGTAACCAGCCAATACCTGTTCGAGCTTGCGGTTGCTGAACGCGGCCAGCTTGGCAGCCCCGTAGCCCACGATCGGGGCCGCGGCCAACAGCGCACTGCTCAGAATCCAGCTGGCCCCGTCGGCCTGCCGCTTGCCGTAGAGGTTGATGATAGCCTGGGCCGTATCGTTGTGCAGGTACCGACTGCGCGGCTTCTGTTTGAAAGTCGCAACGTCTGGGCTGTAGAAATCCTGGGCCGTGGCAGTCAGGCAACCGAGGCCTAGCAGGAGTCCTGGACCAAGTAGGCGAAGCAGCACAGAGTAAGAAGGATAGCAAAAAACCGGCGCAATATAGGACTTATTTCAATAGCCTGAATCTTCTAAATATTCTATTATGGCTGGTGTATTGGAGTAGCTGTGCTGTGCGCAGGACCAGCCACGGCTCCCCTCTTCTGCGCCATGGCTGGCGGCCCCTTCAGTTGGGGGTGATTGGGATATCGACCGAGGCAGTAACGTGGCAGAACGCCCACCCGGCCCGCAGCAACGGGCACCGGTAGGACAATGGGTTACAGCGGTTAGCTGGCATTTATGGCTGGTTTCAGGCATTTGGCGACGAAGCTGACCGGAGTAATTTCTGTAGGGTCAAAAAAATATCTAACCAATCCAGAATCTATGCTTGTCGAACACATTATAATCCGGATATTGGGCAATCTTAAGCTACTATTAATACAACTTACGCTTGGTTACCTCGGTGCAATTCAATAGCTACCCACTACTCCATCTCTCCCCACAAATCAACTTGGCCACAAACGGCTCCACCACAGCTGCCCGTCATCTGCCGGGCGGCGCGGCGTGGGTCGGCCATAGTTTACCGGCTGCCAGTTGGCCACCGGCTGTTTTTCTTTTCCCACCTTCTTATTTATCCACATGACAGAAACCTTACTTACCACGGTGGCGACCACAACCAGCCGGCTCCTGACGGGCTGGCGGCCGGCGCTGCTACTGACGCTGGGCCTGCTACCGGCCCTGCCCACCACGGCCCAGCAGCGCCCGCTGCTGAAATCGGTCGAAATGGCGACCCGCATGGCGCTACCCGCTCCGGCGGCCCGGCCAATAACCCCGCTAGCGACCCCGCGGGCCGTTCGGCGCGGTGCTCTGGCTGTTATTTCTTCTACCGCCACGGGTGGCAACTGGAGCGACCCCGCCACCTGGGACGGCGGCGCGGTACCATCGGCCACCGATGACGTAACCATCGTCGACGGCGCGACCGTGACGCTCGACGTAGCGGCCAGCGCGGCCTCGCTCCGGATAGCTCCCAACGGTTCGCTGCTCAACTCTGCTACTACCAGCTACCGCCTGGCAGTGGGCGGCAATGTAACCAACAACGGCACCCTCGATCTGAGCGCCACCTCCGCCATCGGCTCCGACCTGCGCTTCACCGGCGCGGGCAATGCCACGTTTGGCGGTAGCGGCGTCACCGATCTGCAAAGCATTTCGCTGGCCAAATCGGTGCAGGCCGACGTAGTGGAAATGGACCTGCCGACGCTGTCGGTGAAAGGCAGCAGCACCAGTGGCGACGGTTTTCTGCTGACGCGCACCACAGGCACCACGCCGGCCGACGACATGACCGGCACCCTGAAAATCTCGGGTACGGCCACCATCAGCAACAAGGTATTCGGCAACGCGGCGGCCTATATCGTTCCGGCCACCGGCGGCTTCTGGCTGAACAACCCCAACTTCACGGTGGCGGGCCAGTTAGGTTCGGCCACCATAAACGGACTGTTGCGGATTTCGGCGGGCACATATACTGTGGGCACTTCGCTTGGCAACTCGCTGACGCTGGGGGCAAACTCGGTTTACACCCAAGAAGGCGGCACGTTTAATTCGGTAGCACGGTTCAGCAACGCGGGCAACGCCACGAGATTCACCCTTAGCGGCGGCACACTTAACGTGATGACTTTGGGCAGCACGTCGAGCAGCTCCAGCTTTGGCCTTTTTCAGAGCACCGCTACAACGGCCGTGGCCGTAAATATTTCGGGCGGCACCATTAACCTAGTAAATCGTAACGGGGCCACCGCGCCAGGCCTTGATTACAACGTGAGCGGTACACCACTCATTACGGGTGGCACGCTGAACGTAGGCACGGCCGCAACGGCCACCAACTTCAACTTCCGCATTGCAGGCAACACGCCCAGCATTGTCGTCGGCAATGCCGGAACGGCTAGTTCAGTGACCCTGGCTGGTAATACCTTTAACTATGGCAACCTGACGGTTGGTGCCGGGGCTACGTTTAATGTGGGAGCGGCAATCTTCTTCCAGGTAGGACCTGCCATTATCAACAACGGCACGTTCACGGCGAATACCGCATCTGTAGCGGCCACCCCTACAACCGCCGCCACGGCTGGCAGCGTACTTTATTTTGCAGGCAGCGTTCCTCAAACGCTAGGTGGCACGGGCACTTTCACCAATCCTGTTCGGCAACTCGCCTTTGACAACAACGGTGGCGGCGTTTCGATCGACGTACCCGTGACGGCGCGCACGGTGAACATATTCACGGGTAATGTTGCTAAAGCCAACAACCTCACCATTCAAAGCACTGCTACGTCGCTGGCCGTCCTGTCGTTTGGCTACAACAACCCCACTACATCGACTGGCAACTTCGATGTGGCTCCCACCTTCGACCTGGCAACGAGTGGTCTGTATCTGATTTACGATCCAGAGCTAACGTCCCGCACCACCGGGGTTGAGGTTCCTGCCAGTCGCAGTGTATTCTACCTCGACATGAAAAACCCGCAGGGAGTTACGCTAACGGGCGGCAACCTGACGGTAACCGGCGGTTTCGATTCGTTCACGCTGCAGGCAGGGATATTCACTACCTCGGCGGCCAACACCCTGGTTATTGGCAAGGCTGCCGCCACCCTACCCACTGGCTCGGCCACGAGCTACGTGAACGGGCCGCTGGGCATTGTGGTGAATAGTGCCACGCCCGCAAGACGTATTTTTGCCGTGGGCGACGCTGCCGGCTGGCGGCCGGTAGTGGTAACCGGTATTACGACTGCTACCGACCAGCTGTTTACTGCTACGGTTGTAAAGGCTGCCACGGGCGGTATGCTTTCGGGCGGACTTTCGGGACTGAACCCCACGCGCTACGTGCGCTTCGAAAACTCGGCTGCCCTGCCGGCCACGGCACGCGTGCAGCTCAGCTACGGCGCAGATGACGTGCTCGGTGACCCCGCCACGGCCGTTGTGGCCCAGGCGGCTACGGCCAGCGGCAGCTACGCCAGCCTTGGCGGCGTGGCCATTGCCACTCCAACTACCGGCATCGTTTCGACCCAGGACCTGACGCCCGGCAACGATTTCTTCGCGCTGGCCAACACCGAGGGCGGTACGCTGGCCTCATCGGTAGCCGCCGTGTGCGCTGGTTCGAATACCGGTACGCTCACACTGACCGGCAACACCGGCACCGTAACGGGTTATGAGGCCAACACCGGCAGCGGCTTTGCAGCCGTAGCCGGCACCAACACCGGCTCGACGTACACCTTCACCAACCTGACCGTTACGACCACCTTCCGGGCCGTGCTCACGACGGCTGATAGCCGCACGGTGTACTCGGCTCCGGTAACGGTAACCGTGAACCCGGCCACCACGGCCACGTTCACGTACGCCAGCGCCACCTTCTGCCAGAGCGGCACCAACCCCACGCCCACCATCACGGGCACGGCGGGCGGCACGTTCAGCAGCACGACGGGGCTGAGCCTCGACGCCGCTACCGGCGTCATCAACCTGAGCGCCAGCACGGCGGGCACGTATGTGGTAACCTACAGCGTGGGCGGTACCTGCCCCTCTTCGGCTACGTTCAGCGTCACCATCACGGCTCCGGCCACGGCTGGCTTCAGTTACGCAACTGCCAGCTTCTGCACTTCGGCTACCGGCACCGTAACGCCTACGCTGGCAACGGGCGCTACAGCTGGCACGTTCTCCAGCACCTCGGGGCTAAGCATTGATGCTACAACTGGCGCCATTACGCCCGGTACCAGCACGCCAGGCACCTATGTGGTTACCAACACGGTAGCCGCCTCAGGAGGCTGCGCCGTGGTTACGGCTACGTTCAGTGTAACGATTACGGCTCCGGCCACGGCTGGCTTTAGCTATGCCAGCGCTTCGCTCTGCACTTCGACTACTGGCTCGGTAGCCCCTGTTCTGACTAGCGGCGCTACGGCCGGTGCGTTCAGCAGCACCGCAGGTCTGATTCTCGATCCCGCCACCGGTACCATTACGCCCGGTACCAGCACGCCAGGCACCTATGTGGTTACCAACACGGTGGCTGCTTCCGGTGGCTGCGCGGCGGTTACGGCCACGTTCAGCGTTACCATTACGGCTCCGGCCACGGCCGGTTTCAGCTACGCAACGGCCAGCTTCTGCACTTCGGCTACCGGCACCGTAACGCCTACCCTGGCCAGCGGCGCTACGGCCGGCACGTTCAGCAGCACCACGGGCTTAACCATTGATGCTACGACTGGTGCCATTACGCCCGGTACCAGCACGCCTGGCACCTATGTAGTAACCAACACGGTAGCCGCCAGCGGTGCCTGCGCGGCGGTTACGGCTACGTTCAGCGTAACTATTACCGCTCCGGCTACGGCTGGCTTCAGCTACGCCAGCGCCAACTATTGCGTGGGTGCCGCCAACCCCAGCCCGGTGCTGGCTTCGGGCGCATCGGCCGGTACGTTCAGCAGCACGACTGGTCTGGTTATCAGCGCCGCCGGCGTTATCAACCTGACCACCAGCACGCCCGGCACCTACGTGGTAACCAACTCGGTGGCTGCTTCGGGAGCCTGCGCGGCGGTTACGGCTACGTTCAGCGTCACCATCAACGCCCGTCCGGCCCAGCCAACGGTATCGGTGCAGTACAACGGCCCGGTTACCACGCTCACGAGCAGCGCGGCCACCGGCAACCAGTGGCTGCTGAACGGTGCTGCCATTGCCGGTGCTACCAACCCAACCTACGTAGTGAACTCGGCGGCTCAGCTGGGCTCTTACACCGTAACGACGACCAACGCGTCCGGCTGCACCTCGCAGCCTTCGGCTCCGCTCGTCATCACGACCAGCAGCCAGCCGCTGGCCGGTTCTTCGCTGCAGCTCTACCCCAACCCCACCACCGACGGACGCCTGACGGTGAAGCTGGGTGGCTACACCAAGGTTGTGGAGCTGACTGTGTACAATGCGGTAGGACAGTTGGTGCGCACCCTTTCGGTGCCCGCCGGCCGCCTGGAGCAGCCGCTCGACCTGAGCCAGCTGCCCAGTGGCGTCTATGTACTGAAGGCCCGCACCGACGGCGGCCTCGATGTGCGCCGCATTGTGAAGGAATAGCCTGAGCTGCTTTCCTGCCTGAGCGTAAGGAGCCTGCCGACAGCTGTCGGCAGGCTCCTTTTTTTTGGCGTTAGGCGATGTCGCTGGGTTTCGGATATTTGCCCGTTCATTGCTTTTGGTGCCCGCATGTCCGTTTTTACTACTTACCTCCAGCTCGGCTTCTTTCACATCTTCAACCTGCAGGCCTACGACCACCTGGTGTTTCTGCTGGCCCTGTGCGCGCCCTATGTATTGCGCGACTGGCGGCGGGTGGTGCTGCTGGTAACCAGCTTTACGGTGGGCCACTCGCTCACGCTGGCATTGGCTACGCTCGATCTGGTAGATTACTCGCCCCAGCTAATTGAAACGCTGATTCCGGTCACCATCATCCTCACCGCCCTGCTGAACCTGGCCCGCGCCGGCCGTGCCGCGTTGCGCCGCACCGAGCCAGCCGCTACTACCGGCGGGCCGCTGGTGCTGGCGCTGCCCAACCTGCTGGCCGTAGGCTTCGGGCTGATTCATGGGCTGGGCTTTTCGAGCTACCTGCGCGAGCTGCTGGGCCAGCAGCGCCGGCCGGTGTTGGAGCTATTCAGCTTCAATGTGGGCGTCGAGCTGGGCCAGCTGCTGATTGTGGGGCTGATTCTGGCCGTAGGCTACGGTCTTATTCGGGGCGTGGGCGTGGACCGGCGCGACTGGCTGCTCGTGAGCAGCGGCGCGGCGCTGGGCATTGCGCTGGTGCTGTTGGTGAGCTAAGGGTTTACCGAACGCTGTAGGGGCGGGGCTTAGCTTCGCCCGCCATTGAACGATGCGAATAGGTTTCGTTCAACGGCGGGCGGGGACAAGCCCCGCCCCTACAGCGTTCTGCAAACCCTTTACCATTCAACTAACCCAAAAAACGCCTAACTTTCTAACGTAAAACCCCCACCTGCTTTTTATGCTGAAAAATACTCTGCTGGCCGCCGGGCTGGCGGCGCTGCTGGCCCTGCCCTCAGCCGCGCAGAACACCAACTCCGGCACCGATAAATTCGCCCAGCTCGAAACGATGCTGCCCACGCCCAACGTCTACCGCACGGCCTCCGGGGCGCCCGGTACCGACTACTGGCAACAGCGGGCCGACTACAACATCCGGGTACGGCTCGACGACGAGAAGCAAGCCATTACCGGCGACGAGGACATTACCTACACCAACCTCTCGCCCGACGTGCTCACCTACCTGTGGGTGCAGCTCGACCAGAACATCCTCGACAAGAACTCCATCACCACTTCCACGCAGGTAGGCGAAATCCAGCCCCGGATGCCTTTTCAGGCGATGGAGTATATGCAGCGCGACGGATTTGACGGCGGTTTCAAGATTGGTGAGGTGAAGCTGAAAGGTGGCAAGGCGCTGCCCTACACCATCAACCACACCATGATGCGGATTGATTTGCCTACGCCCCTGCGGCCTAAGCAAGCCGTTACGTTCAGCATCAGCTGGCGCTATAACATCAACGACCAGCTCAAAATCAACCAGCGCAGCGGTTACGAGTTCTTCCCCGAGGATAAGAACTACCTCTACGAAATTGCGCAGTTCTACCCCCGCATGGCGGTGTACTCCGACAACCAGGGCTGGCAGCACAAGCAGTTTCTGGGCAACGGCGAGTTTGCCCTACCCTTCGGCGACTACCGGGTGAGCATTACGGCCCCCGCCGACCACGTGGTAGGCTCGACCGGTGTGCTCCAGAACCCCAACGATGTGCTGACCAGCACCCAGCGCCAGCGCCTGCAGCAGGCTCAGGGTGCTAAAAGCCCGGTTTTGATTGTGTCGCCGCAGGAAGCGGAAAAGGCCGAGCAGACCCGTGCCAAGGGCACCAAAACCTGGACCTACGCCGCCAGAAACGTTCGTGACTTCGCCTGGGCATCGTCGCGCAAGTTTATCTGGGATGCCATGGGCATCAAGCAAGGCGGCAAGGACGTGCTGTGCATGAGCTACTACCCCAAGGAGGGCAACCCGCTCTGGGGCAAGTACTCGACCGAGGTGATTGCGCACACCATCAAGGTGTATTCCAAATACACCATCCCCTACGAGTACCCAGTGGCCATTTCGGTACACGGGCCGGTGGGTGGCATGGAGTACCCTATGCTGAGCTTTAATGGTGGCCGCCCCGAAAAGGACGGCACCTACTCGGCCGACCGTAAATACGGGATGATTTCGGTGATTATCCACGAAGTGGGCCACAACTTCTTCCCCATGATTATCAATTCGGATGAACGGCAGTGGACCTGGATGGACGAGGGCCTGAACTCGTTTGTGCAGTACCTGGCCGAGCAGGAGTGGGAGCGTGACTACCCTTCGCGCCGCGGCGACGCCGCCCAGATTGTGCCCTACATGCGGACCGATAAGAGCCTGCAGACCCCGATTATGACCAACTCGGAGTCGGTGCTGCAGTTCGGCAACAACGCCTACGGCAAGCCTGCTATCGGCCTCAACATTCTGCGCGAAACGATTATGGGCCGCGAGCTGTTCGACTACGCCTTCAAGGAGTATTCCCGCCGCTGGGCCTACAAGCACCCCACGCCCGCCGACTTCTTCCGCACGATGGAAGACGCCTCGGCCGTGGATTTGGACTGGTTCTGGCGCGGCTGGTTTTACACTACCGAGCACACCGACCTGGCCATTGCCGGCGTGAAGCAGTACAACATCAACTCGCAGAACCCAACCGTGGAGAAAGGCCGGCAGCGCGAGCTAAAGGAGCAGGCACCCCGCACCATTTCGCAGCAGCGCAACCAAACGGCCATTCCGCGCACGCTGGTTGATGACAAACCTGAGCTGAAGGACTTCTACAACCAGTACGACCCGCTGGTAGCCACGCCCGCCGACCAGCAGCGCTACCAGCAGCTACTGAAAACCCTTACGCCCGAGCAGCAGCAGCGCCTGGGTAGCGGCCTGAACGTGTACGAGGTGAGCCTCAAGAACCTGGGCGGCCTCACGATGCCCGTCATCATGCAGCTCACGTACGCCGACGGCCAGAAGGAAATCCAGCAGATTCCGGCCGAAATCTGGCGCAAGAACAACGCCGAGGTCAGCAAGGTGTTCGTGACGGAAAAGCCGGTGGCCAGCTTCGTAATCGACCCCTACCAGCAGACCGCCGACACCGACCTGAGCAACAACGCCTGGCCCCAGCAGGCCGCGCCCTCGCGCTTCGAGCTGTTCGAAAACCAGCAGCGCGCTAATCCCAACCCCATGCAACAGTCGGCTTTGCAGCAGAAGGAGCAGAAGCCACTGACTACGCCGACTTCGACGGGCGGCGGCGCTAACTAAAGAACCGGTAGTCCGGGCTCTGCTCGAAATACCAACCGCCTAAACGTAAAGAGCCGGCCTATCTTTAGGCCGGCTCTTTACGTTTAGCAGCTATTCATTTCTCACGACCTTAATCCTCTTTCCTATGAGACTTCTCGATGGCCTGCTGGGCAACGCTTCCGAAACCGACACCGACGCCATTCAGCTGGAGCTGGCGCAGCTGCTGGCCCCCGGCGAGGAAGTGCGCAAATCCTACGTTGTCGTTCGCGACCTGCTCGTGTTCACCACCAAACGGCTGCTGCTGATTGACAAGCAGGGCGTAACGGGCAAAAAGCGCGAGTACCTGAGCATCCCTTACCGCAGCATCGAGCGGTACAGCACAGAAACCACCGGCCATTTTGACCTCGACGCGGAGCTGAAGATTTGGGTGCGCGGTATGGCCGAGCCCATCAGTAAGACCTTCCGGAGCAACAAAGACATTTCTAACGTGAGCCAGGCCCTGAGCGAGTATGCCCTCTAGCGGCATATTAGCGAGTATGATGTCCGGGCCCATCTGGCTGACCGTTCGTGCCGCCAGAACGTAAACCCACTAGCTAATCCTCGCACTTCCTATGGCTTCATTCTCTTCGGCCCACATGCTGGCCCAGGCCCGGCAGCACCCGCTAATTCCGGTTTTCTACCACGCCTCCGAGGAGTACGCCCGCACGGTGCTGGCAGCCGGGTACGCGGCCGGGTTGCGGCTGTTCGAGTTTACCAACCGCGGAGAGGATGCGCCCGCCATATTCGCCCGGCTCCAGCGCTACGTGGAGGCCGAATACCCCGATTTACTGCTGGGGGCCGGCACCATCTACACGCCCGAAGAGGCCGGCCGCTTCATTGAGGCCGGTGCCGACTTCATTATCCAGCCCATCACCAGTCCCGAGGTAGCTGCCATCTGCCGCAGCCACGACTTGGCCTGGCTGCCCGGCGCCCAGACGCTGAACGAGGTGTACGCTGCCCACCAGTTGGGTGCCACGCTGGTCAAGCTGTACCCCTCGGCTTACCTCACGCCCGCCTACCTGGCCATTCTGCGCGGCCCGTTGCCCCACGTGCCCCTTATGGCCACCGGCGGCATTCAGCCCACCGTGGCAACGATGGCCGAGTGGCAAACAGCCGGCGCTACCTGCGTGGGCCTCGATGCCCGCCTGCTTGATACCACCGAACCCGCCAAGCTTACGGCGCACCTACAGGAGCTACTAGCGGCGCTACGACCGGCGGGGTAGTCGGACTTGCTTCCATAGCAAAGGCCTCTATCTGGTTGGACAGAGGCCTTTGCTATGGAAGCAAGTCCGGTTATCATTAGCCACCCACCACCGGGGCTTCGGGCGACGGGACGGGCGGAATGTAGCTAGCGGTGGCGGCTTTGTGCTCGGCCGCTTTCACGCCGGTTACTTCGTCGAAATCGTGGCGCTTGAAGGGGCGGATGATAAGGCGCAGGGCCTTGTCGGAGCTGAAGTAGCTGATGGCCCAGCTGATGAGCGTAACGGCCTTGTTGCGGAAGCCCACCAGCGTCATCAAATGCACAAACAGCCAGGTAAGCCAGCCCATGAAGCCGCCGAAGTGCAGGTCGCCGGGCAAGTCGACGACGGCCCGGTTGCGGCCTACAATGGCCATGCTGCCTTTGTTGGTGTACTTAAACGGCTGCAGCTCCTCGCCCCGGAGCAGCCGCTCTAGGTTGGCCGCCAGCTGCTCGGCCTGCTGAATGGCCACCGGGGCCAGCATGGGGTAGCCGCGGGGCATTTCGGTAGTTTCCATGTTGGCCACGTCGCCGATGGCGTACACGTTGCGCAGGCCCAGCACCCGGTTCTGGGTGTCTACGCCCACGCGCTTGTTGCGGGCCACCACGTTTTCGGGCAGGCCGTCGAGGGCCGCCCCGTTCACGCCGGCCGCCCAAATCAGGTTCTGGGTACGGATAAATTCGGTATCGGAATAGTAGATACGGCCGTTTTCGTAGCGCTGGGCGTGGGTGTTGAGGCGCAGGTGAATGCCCATCTCTTCGAGGTAGTGCTTGGCCTGCACCTGCGACTCCTTGCTCATCGGCCCCAGCACTTCAGCCCCCGCCTCAATGAGGTAGATTTCCATCTGCTTGAGGTCGAGCTCGGGGTAGTCTTTGGGCAGCACATCCTTGCGCATTTCAGCCAGCGAGCCGCATATTTCGACGCCCGTAGGGCCACCGCCCACTACTACCACATTCATCAGGGCCTGGCGCTGGGCCGGGTCTTCGGTCAGGATGGCCTTCTCGAAGTTCTGAAACAGGTAACTGCGCAAATTCAGGGCGTTAGGCACGCTCTTGATCTGCATGGCATTCTGCTCGATGCTGTCGAGTCCGAAGAAGTTGGTCAGCGAGCCGGTCGCCAGTATCAGGTGGTCGTATCGAATCTCCCCGATGTTGGTTTCCAGTACGTTACGCGCCGTATCGACCCGCTCCACATCGGCCATGCGGAAGAAAAAATTGGTCTGACCGGCAAAAATCTTCCGAATCGGATAGGCGATGCTGTCGGCTTCGAGGGCACCAGTAGCCACCTGATACAGCAGGGGCTGGAAGTTGTGGTAGTTATTCCGGTCGATGACGACGACCTGCACCGGCAGCTCCGCCAAGTCTTTGGCCAGCCGGAGCCCGGCAAAGCCGCACCCGATGATGACGATGCGGGGCTGGGTGGTTTGCGGCAGGTTGGTATCCATAAACAGGAGAATGCGTGAGGTCAAACACTTCCTTTACCAGGAAACGGCCGGCAGGGTTATGGTTGGTGAGATGATAAATGGAACGTCATTTCAGCGCGAAGCGAAGAATGCCTTTACTCTTTCCCTAATAATCTATGCCTTCTTTCTTCTTGAACTCGCCGGATTTTACCTGCTTGATGAGCTGCAGCCAGCTGAAGGGGTTGAGCAGCGGGTTGTTGGTAGCCGGCGTGGCGCCAAAACCCATACGGCGCTGCTGGTCCTGCTGCTGGGCCTGCATGGCTTGGCGGTAGTTGCCCATGCTGGTAACGGGCAGCGTGTTAAACATGCGGCGCATGGTTTGCTCGTTGAGCTTTTCGGCGGCCGAACGGTCGTTCTCCGAAGGGGGCTTCATGGCCAGAAACGCCTCCTTGAAGGCCCGCTCGGTGGCATAGGGAAAAATGCGGACTTCGGGCAGAATGGTGGCGTCTTCCTGCAGCTGCACAATAACCGAGTAGCTCTGGCGCGGGTAGGTTTCGGGCACGATAACGTACTGGTTACGGTAGCCCAGGCTGCGGATCACGATACTGTCGCCGGCCAGCACGGGAAGCGAAAAGTAGCCGTACTCGTTGCTGGACGTGCCGCGCCCGGCCTTGGGCACGAAGATGGCCGCGCCGGGCACGCCCAGCAACGAGTCGCCGGAGGCCACAATGCCGGTGAACTGCACGACCGGCCGCTGGCCCTGGGCCTGAGCCGCACCGGGCGTCAGCAGCAGGCCCAGGGCCAACAGCAGCGCCGTAAGCAGAAAATAAACTCGAACCGAACTCAAAGCGGGCAGATAAGTCATTAGGAATACCAAAGATACGGCACTTTCGGGGGCTGCTGGCGGGTTTGGCTTAAATTCGGGCCGGCGCCGGGGTTCGGTGGCCGCCCTTGTCTCCCGCTTTCGCCTAAAGATGCGTCTCAAACACTTTACCGTTGCATTTGGCCAGCAAGTATTCAAGGCCCTGGCCGACGAAAGCCGGGTGCGCATCCTGCATCTGCTGTGGCGCAACCAGGAAATGTGCATTTCTGATCTGGAACAGGTGCTCGACTTCTCCCAGACCAAAACCTCGCGCCAGTTGGCCCACCTGCGCAGCGCCGGCCTCGTCAGCTCCCGCCGCCTCGATAATTGGGTGTTCTACTTCATCAAAGACGAAGCCCTGGATTTATTGCGCCAGCTGCTGGGTTACATGGAGCGCGACGCCCAGCTGACGCAGGACCAGAAAATCTACCAGACCCTATGGTCGAACCGCGAGCTGGCTGCGTACAAGCTCCAAAACCGCCGCTGGCAAGGCCAGTAGTACGGAGTAGTTGGTAGTGAGCGGGAAGTCGTACTCACGGAGGTTTCCGCGGAATACCAACTACTCACGATCAACTTTCAATAGAATCAAGCGTGAAATCAGTTGATAAGGCGGCCCGGGTGTTTGTGTGCGCGGCCCAGAAGGACGAAATCGGCCGCGACGTGGCCAAGGCCCTCAAGCAGGAGCTGAAAACCCAGGGCCTAAAAACCAGGCTACTGGACGGCGAGAAGCGCAAGGTGCGGGTGCAGACCTGCAACTGCCTCGATTTGTGCAAGCAGTGCAAAAAGGGCGCCGGCGCGGCCCTTATCATCTATCCCGAAGGCGTAGCCTACGGCGACGTGCGCCCCCGCGACGCCGCCGAAATCGTACGCGAACATCTGGGCGAGGGCCGGGTTGTAAAACGGTTACAGCTTGATTGATTGCCTATTATACATCCGGCCGCATTGGCTCCTTATCCATTACTCACCTTTCGCCTTAGCACTCAACCAGTGAAATACCGCCACCTCTTCTTCGACCTCGACCATACGCTGTGGGACTTTGAAGCCAACGCCGACCAAACCCTGCGCCACCTGTATGAGGAGCACGACCTGAGCCGCTACGGCACCTTCACGGTCGAGGAATTTATTCGGGTATACTCGGATATCAACCATGGGCTGTGGCGACTGTATCAGAACGGCAAAATCGGGCAGCAACAGCTGCGGGCCACCCGGTTTCCGCGCACGTTCAGCAAGCTGGGCCTCGCGGAGGCCGATTCGCCGGCCGATATGTCGGAGCAATTCACCGATATTCTGCCCCTTAAATCGGCCGTATTCCCGCACACCCACGAGGTGTTGGACTATCTGCGCGACAAGGGCTACGAGCTGCACCTAATCACCAACGGCTTCCGCGACGTGCAGCACGTAAAGCTGCAGTCTTCCAACCTGACCGACTACTTCCGGGAGATAGTGACGTCGGAGTGCTGCGGCCACCTCAAGCCCGATACGCGCATTTTCCAGCACGCGCTGGAGCGTAGCGGCGCCACCGCCGCCGAGAGCCTGATGGTGGGCGACAACCTGGAGTGCGACGTGCTGGGGGCCTACAACGCCGGCCTCGACCAGGTGTATTTCAACCCCGACAAACGCCGCCACTTCAATCAGGTAACCTACGAAATCAGCTGCCTGAGC
The DNA here is from genome assembly GCF_013377885.1 of Hymenobacter lapidiphilus. Lineage (GTDB taxonomy): Bacteria > Bacteroidota > Bacteroidia > Cytophagales > Hymenobacteraceae > Hymenobacter > Hymenobacter lapidiphilus. Next base: position 36,161 of record NZ_JABKAU010000013.1, on the reverse strand, counting down.
GAGTTGAAGGGGTTCTTGTAGGCCAAGAAGCAGGGTAGAAAACCAGAAGAACGTCATGCTGAGCTTGCCGAAGCATCTCTACCGCAATGCTGATCCCGACGGTTGCAACGAAGCGGTAGAGATGCTTCGGCAAGCTCAGCATGACGGTTCGATTACTTCTAGGCACTTCCTAAACATCTCTGGCTACTACCTTTGCCAGATGGTAAAACTAATCGGTTTTTCGGGTCGGCGGGGCAGCGGCAAAGACACGGTTGCCCGGCTCATGCAGCAGTTGCAACCCGAGCGCAAGTGGCACATCCGCTCGGTGGGCGAGCCCATAAAAGAGGTGTGCGCGGCGCTGGCCGGCGAAGGCACCGCGCCCTACTTTTCGCAGCCCGGCAAGGCCGAAATGCTGCCCGCCTTCGGGCGCACCCGCGGCGAGATGCTGCAGCAGGTGGGCCTGGCGCTACGCCTCTGGGAGCCCGATATCTGGGTGCAGGCGTTCTTCTCGAAGCTCCCCACCGACCAGCATACCCTCATTCCCGACGTACGCTTCCCCAACGAAGCCGACCTCATCCGTAGCCGCGGCGGCCTGATGCTGCGCGTGGAAGGCGACCCGCTCCACCAGCGCGGCGACGGTACCCGCGACGACGCCCACCCCAGCGAAACCGCCCTCGACGGCTACCCCCACTTCGACGCCGTACTCCACAACACGGGCTCCAAAACTGACCTGGAACGGCAGGTGCGGGAGCTGCTGACGCGGGTGTAGACTCAAGTGGCTAAACCAAGTTAGGAGGGCGCTGTAGGGGCGGGGCTTGTGCCCACCCGCCGTTGAACGGAACCGTTGCAGTGGCGTGAACGGCGGGCGGGGACAAGCCCCGCCCCTACAGCGCCCTCCCGACTTACTCTGAATGACGTTCTGCCCAGCAACCGATAACGCCCTTTCGCCTCAGTGCGTAAACGGACCCTCCCATCTCATCCTCCCTTGATTATGTGCGGACGTTACTCGCTGATTTCCCCTGCTGGCCTGCTGAAAGAACGTTTCGGGGCCGAACTGGCCGAAGATTTTGCCCCGACTTACAACGCCGCGCCTTCCCAACACCTGCCCGTGATTACCAACGCCGCGCCCAGCCAGGTGCGGCTGATGCAGTGGGGCCTGGTGCCGGCCTGGGTGAAGGACCGCACCAGCGGCCCCCAGCCCATCAACGCCCGGGCCGAGACGCTGGCCGAAAAGCCCTCGTTCCGGCAGCTGCTCCAGCGGCGGCGCTGCCTGGTGCTGGCCGACAGCTTTTATGAGTGGCAGCAGAAGGAAGCCCACGGCCTGCCACCCAAAACGCCCCACCGCATCCTGCTCACATTGGGGCAGCCTTACGCCTTTGCCGGCCTCTGGGACGAGTGGCTCGACCGCGCCACCGCCGAAATCCTGCCCACCTTCACCATCGTCACCACCGAGCCCAACGCCCTGATGGCGCCGCTACACCACCGCATGCCCGTGATTCTGGAAGGGCCCGAAGCTGAACACAACTGGCTGAGCGACACCATATCAGCCGCCGACCATCAGGCCTTGCTCCGCCCCTACCCCACCGAACTGATGCGTGAGTACGTTATCAGCAAGCTGGTGAACTCGCCGGCCCACAACGAGCCGGCCGTGCTGGAGCCAGCATAGTTTAGTTGTCAGCATACGCGGGAACAGACTAACAACTGACAACCTACAACTGATAACAAGGCAATAATCCTGAAGCCTTACCTTTGTAGTATAGCCCTCCACCCCACCATTAAAACCCCTTCGTTCTATGGCCAACGCCTTTTTTAACGTTCCGCTGCCGATTAACGAGCCCGTGAAGGGCTACGCGCCCGATTCGCCTGAGCGCATTGAGTTGCTCAAGACGCTCAAGGAGTTCAAGCAGCAGGAGCGCGATATTGCCATGCACATTGGTGGCCAGGAAGTACGCACTGGCAAGCTTGTGCGCATGAGCCCGCCCCACGACCATAAGCACACGCTGGGCCATTTCCACCGCGGCGACGCCTCGCATGTGCAGCAGGCCATTGATGCCGCGCTGGCCGCTCGCACCGAGTGGGCCGAACTGCCCTGGGAGCAGCGGGCCGCCATTTTCCTGAAAGCGGCCGACCTGCTGGCCGGCCCCTACCGTGCCCGCCTCAACGCGGCCACCATGCTGGGCCAGAGCAAAAACGCCTTCCAGGCTGAAATTGACGCCGCCTGCGAATTCATCGACTTCCTGCGCTTCAATGTGCATTACATGAGCGAGCTGTACAAGCAGCAGCCCGCTTCTATGCCCGGTATGTGGAACCGCCTGGAGCACCGCCCCCTGGAAGGCTTCATCTTCGCCCTCACGCCCTTCAACTTCACGGCCATTGCCGGCAACCTGCCCACCTCGGCGGCCATGCTCGGCAACGTCACGGTCTGGAAGCCTGCCGACACCCAGATTTACTCGGCCCAGGTGCTGATGGAGCTGTTCAAGGAAGCCGGCGTGCCCGATGGCGTCATCAACCTAGTATATGTAGACGGCCCGACGGCCGGCAACGTCATTTTCCAGCATCCCGACTTCGCGGGCATCCACTTCACGGGCTCGACCGGCGTGTTCCAGCACATCTGGAAGACGATTGGCGAGAATATCAGCAAGTACAAAACCTACCCGCGCATCGTGGGCGAAACCGGCGGCAAGGACTTCATCGTGGCCCATAAATCGGCGCACGCGAAGGCCGTGGCCGTGGGCATTTCGCGCGGGGCGTTCGAGTATCAGGGCCAGAAGTGCTCGGCGGCTTCGCGAGTGTACCTGCCTTCGAACCTGGCCGACGAGATTCTGGGCTACGTGAAGGAAGACCTCGCCTCGTTCAAAATGGGCGACGTGGAGGACCTCTTCAACTTCATCAACGCGGTTATCGACGAGAAGTCGTTCGATAAGCTGGCCAAGTACCTCGACGCCGCCAAGGCCGACAGCAGCGTGGAAATCATCGCCGGCGGCGGCTACGACAAGTCGAAGGGCTACTTCATCGAGCCCACCGTCATCGTGACCAAGGACCCCAAGTACGTGACCATGTGCGAGGAGTTGTTCGGGCCAGTGGTAACGGTGTATGTGTACGAGGCCGACAAGTTCGAGGAAACCCTGGAGGTAGTCGACCAGACTTCGCCCTACGCCCTCACCGGCGCTGTTTTCTCGCAGGACCGCTACGCCATCGACCTGGCTACACGCAAGCTGGTGCAGGCCGCCGGCAACTTCTACATCAACGACAAGCCCACCGGCGCCGTGGTGGGCCAGCAGCCCTTCGGCGGCGCCCGCGCTTCGGGTACCAACGACAAGGCCGGTTCCATCCTCAACCTGCTCCGTTGGGTGTCGCCGCGCACCATCAAGGAAACCTTCGTACCCGTGGTAGACTACCGCTACCCATTTTTGGGCGCCGCTCCGGCCGAGGATCTGAACCGGGATAAAGGCATCTAGAACGCTGCATCGCCATCTGCCTGAAGTGAAAACGGCCGCCCTGAATAGGGCGGTCGTTTTGCGTTTCAAACGTAATCTGGATAGAACTGGTGGCTCATGATTTCTACTTAGGTCTTAGCATGCTTGAGAATTGCCATGTTGAGCTTGCCGAAGTATCTCCACCGTTTTGCCAGGGGCTTTTCTAACCAAGCGGCAGAGATGCTTAGACAAGTTTACCATGACAGAAACCCTGTTTTAATAAACTTACAAACACGCTCTTAGCTGTTCAACGAATAAGCTGGTACAGTTGCTCGCGGTAGGTTTCACTGACCGGAATTTCCTTGTCGCCGATGTAAATCGTGTTCCCATCGACCATGCGGATTTTGCTGAGCGACACGATGTATGACTTATGCACCCGCAGAAACTGTGGCTGGGGCAGGGTTTCAATCAAGTCCTTGAGCGTGTGATAGGTCACCAGCCGCTGCCCCGGTAACTGGATAGCTACGTAGTTGCTTAGACCCTCGATGTAAAGAATATCGGCGTACTCGACCCGCAAAAACTTGTTCTTGCTTTCGCCCTTCACGAACATATGATCGGCTGGTGCGGGCGGGGGCAATGCCGGGGCGGCGGGCGGCGCGAGGACCGCAACAGGTACCGAGCCGGGTAGCAAGACCAGTGCCTTCTGGGCGGCCTTAAAGAACCGCTCGAACGACACGGGTTTGAGCAGATAATCGACCACGTCGTTTTCGTAGCCGTCGAGCGCGTACTCAGGGTAGGCGGTGGTGAGGACGACCCGGCACTTATTGCCCGCAAGCTTGAGGAATTGCAGCCCCGTCAGGCGAGGCATCTGGATATCAAGAAATACCAAATCTACCGTCCCCTGCTGCACCAGCGTGAGGGCCTCTATGGGTTTGGTGGTAGTGCCCACCAGCGTCAGGAATGGTGTTTGGCTGATGTAATCGGCCATAATAGCCAGGGCTGGCGTTTCATCATCAACAACGAGGCAACGAATCATAGTGGGGATTATGAGTATGGCGCTTCTCTGGCAGCAAGCTTCAGGCGGGAACCAAGTTTGGAACGGCAACGGTGCTGCCGGGATGGTTCGCAATACCTACGGTGGCAAGTTGCAGGGAAGTAACGAAATGTGCTTCCGTTGCCGTTACATGCAGCGTATGGCACCCCGGATACAGTAGTTCCAGCCGCCGCCGCAGATTGGGCAGGCCCACCCCGGTCGTGGCGTCTTTATGGTCGTTGGGGGCTAGGGGTTGGTTGCGGACTTCAAACTGCATCCAGCCGGGGCTCAGGGCCAAACGGATACGGACGGGGTGAGCAGAGTCGTCGAGGGTGCCATGCTTGAGGGCATTTTCCACGAACGGGATGAGCAGCAGCGGGGCAATGCGGAGGCCGGTAGGGTCGCCGGCAAGCTCGAAATCCACAAAAAACTGTTCGGCGAAGCGCAGCCGGTGCAGGTCGAGGTAGTTGCGCAGGTAATCTATTTCCTCGCTTAGCAGCACTTGGCCGTCGGGGGTGTCGCGAAGCATGTAGCGCATTAGGTCGGCCAACTTGAGCAGGGCCCCGGCCAGTGGCTTAGACACGGGGTAGGCCAGCCCATAGAGCATATTGAGAGTATTGTAGAGAAAGTGGGGGTTGATCTGGGTTTTGAGGAAGGCCATTTCGCTGGCTCGCTTCTCACCCCGCAGCAGCTGGTTCTCCTGCTCTTGGCGCAGAGCCGCCTGGGTAGCCCAGATGGCCGCGCTAATGACCAGCACAGGAATAGCGAAGTATATATTATCACCGATGTAGTAGCCAATCCGATAGGCAGTGCTTCCGCTCAAACGGTAGTTACCGAAGCCTAATATGGCCGGAAACAGCACTTCCTCAATGAGCGCCCGCAGTCCGACAAACAGCGCCACCACGCCCGCTAATGCCTCTGCCAGCGACCAGCCCCGCCCCGAGCGCAGCCGCCGCGGGTACACTACCAGATAACAGAGGTAGAACTCCAGCATCCGGATGAACAGCATGGAGCCCGAAAGCCAGATAACTTGGTTGGTAGGGGTACGCCCCCCTACGAAAAGCCCGATAAAGGTGTAGATGCCATAGAAAAGCCAAACTAGCACATGCGGGTAAAAGGACGTTTTCGGCGCTTGATGATTAACCATAGGGGTAGGGATGTAAGCCTCAAACCTACACTGACTCACCCGCTGCTCCTAGTTTATTATGCCACTGCCCTGGTTCGTAATGCGAACCAGGAAAACCGACTTTTCGGGCAATGGCAGCAGGTTTGGGGGCGTTGGCATAATCTTTTTTCAGGGGCCAGACTACGAGTTCACCTTTGACTCAGCCTTTCACCAACCCCAAATTCCGATGCGCTTCACTTCTCCCTCGATTCTACTACTGCTTAGTTGCCTGCTGTCGGGCTCCAGCGCCTACGCCCAAAGCAAGCCGGCCGAATTGCTACTCATCGGCAGCTTTCATTTTCACAACCCCGGAGCCGACGTGGCCAAAATGGCTGACGTTGATGTGCTGACGCCCAAGGCCCAGGCCGATTTAGAGACGATAACCAGCCAGATAGCCGCTTTTGGACCCCAAAAAGTATTTGTAGAGTGGGAGCAAAAAGGCCAAGCCGAGCTGGACGAACTATACGCCCGCTACCGTAGTGGCCAGTACGAATCCTATATTCGGGGCAGATACACCAAGCCTTCCACGCTCAATTTCTACCTCAAAAACGAAATCATCCAACTCGCCTTCCGGACTGCTAAAAAAGCCAACCTGCCGCGGGTTTATGGGCTCGACTACGTGAATACCAGCTTTCCTTACGACAGCGTCAGGCAGAGCATCAAAGTGGCGGGCCAAACCGCGCTGCAACAAAACCTCGACGCAATCTTCAGAGCGTTTGAAGCCGACTTCGCGCGCAAAGCCCAGACGTTTACACTCCGGCAGCTGCTACTCGACTTTAACACGCCTGCCAGCCTGACGGCCAACAAGGGTATGTATTTAGAGGTGTTCAACCGTGCCGGAGCAGTCGACAATTTCGTCGGGGCGTTTTTGGTGTCGGAGTGGTACCGTCGTAACCTGTATATGTACGCTATCCTCCAGAAAACTGTAGCGCCCACCGACGAGCGGGTGATGGTGTTAGTAGGGGCCGGCCACGCCGCCATGCTGCGCGACTTTGTGCCCTATGACCAGCGCTTCCGCCTTAAAGAAGTCCATGAAGTAATCCGCTAGTCTTCTTGCCCAAAGCCAGAACGGCCGCCTCACCTGGGGCGGCCGTTCTGGCTTTCCATCCCGGCGCTGTCGTCCGTCACCAACAGGATGCCCAAGTCAGCATACATATCGGCCGGCAACAACAGGGTATCCACTTCGGGTATTTCTACAGCTTCGTCGAGCATTGTCAGCATCTGGTGCTGCCAGTCGGCGTTTTCAGCACGGGGCCGGGCTGGGGCATTTCGGGCGGGGTTTGGTTGGGTGAAAAATATGCCAACCACACCCCTGCCCGCTTTCATCTTTGTTCCCAACTGCGAAGGGCCTACCTTTGCCTCCCATGCCGTCGAAAACGGCCTTTTACCCGTTGCTGCCATGCTGCTCGCCGTTCCTGTCCAATACCAGCCCCAGGATTTCCTCCCCATTATCGTCCAGTTCGTGCTGGCCATAGCCTTCGTGGCCTTCGCCATGATTGTTTCGCACCTCGTGGGGCCGCGCCGCAAGAGCGTGGTGAAGGACGAGGCGTTCGAGTGCGGCATCGAATCGGTGGGCAACGCCCGCACCCCGATTTCGGTCAAATACTTCCTCACGGCCATTCTGTTCGTGCTTTTCGACGTCGAGGTTATCTTCATGTACCCTTGGGCTGTGAACTTCCGCGCCCTGGGCACCACGGGCTTCTACCAGATGCTTGTATTTCTGACCCTGCTGATGGCTGGCTTCGTGTACGTCATCAAGAAGGGCGTGCTGGACTGGAACGAAAGCCGGTAGGCCAAACTTTTGCCGGCCGGCTCCTGTTGGCCTTAAGTGGATTTACACCACTTTTTCTTCCCTGACTTTCTGTTCTTATGGATACCCGAGTTCCCGAAATCAAGATGGCGGAGGCCCCCGACGGCCTCGAAGGTGCGGGTTTCTTCGCCACCTCGCTGGAGAAAGTAGTGGGCATTGCCCGCGCCAACTCGCTCTGGCCGCTGCCTTTCGCCACTTCCTGCTGCGGCATTGAGTTCATGGCCACCATGGGTTCGCGCTACGACATCTCGCGTTTCGGTTCCGAGCGCCCCTCTTTCTCACCCCGGCAGGCCGACCTGCTGATGGTAATGGGCACCATCGCCAAGAAGATGGCCCCCATTGTGAAGCAGGTGTACGAGCAGATGGCCGAGCCCCGCTGGGTGCTGGCCATGGGGGCCTGCGCCTCCTCGGGCGGCATTTTCGATACCTATTCGGTGCTCCAGGGCATCGACCGCATCATCCCGGTCGACGTGTACGTGCCCGGCTGCCCGCCCCGCCCCGAGCAGGTGCTCGACGGGCTGATGCGCGTGCAGGACCTGGCCAAAAACGAATCCATCCGCCGCCGCAACTCGCCCGAATATCAGGCCCTGCTGGCATCGTACAACATTAAGTAAGCTGTTGGCTGTTAGGTGTTAGCTTCCGTTAGGAGGCTCAGCACAGAAGTTAACAGATAATAGTCAACAGCTAATAGCTCAAAAATAATGGCTGACCAGAACGAATCCATCCCGGCGCAGGAACAGGCAGCGGCCCAGGACCCGGCCACGCAGCAGAACGCACAGCTGCTGGCCCTGCTGCACCGCCTATTTGGCGAGGCTGCCTTCACCGATGTGGAGGAGTCGTATGGCCTGCTGACGGTGACTACCACCCGGGAGCAGATTCACGGCATTATCGCAGGCCTGCAAAAGGACCAGGAGCTGCAGCTCAACTTCCTGACTACTATGTGCGGCGTGCATTGGCCGGAGCAGGAAGGCCGCGAAATGAGCATCGTCTACCACCTGCACAGCCTCACGCGCAACATCCGGTTGCGCCTGAAAATATTCTTCCCCATCGCCGACCCGGTGGCACCTACCCTAACGGATCTGTATTCGTGCGCTAACTGGATGGAGCGTGAGGCCTTCGATTTCTACGGCATTATCTTCCCCGGCCACCCTAACCTGATGCGCATCCTCAACGTCGAGGACATGGATTACCACCCCATGCGCAAGGAGTACGCCCTCGAAGACGGCACCCGCGAAGACAAAACCGACCTGTTCTTCGGACGATAACCCAGTTGTCATGCTGACCAGGGAAGCATCTTATCACGGCTTTCCTCGTCAGATTCAGCAACCCCGCTTGCGCAAACGTGAGAAGATCCTTCGCAAGCTCAGGATGACAATACAATGGCAGTAAACGACACGCTGGAAAGCACCCATAAGATAATCGAGTCGGCGCGGGAGCAGCAGCAGCACCTAAACCCACTGGCCCCGACTGTCAACGACTTCAACCAGGAGCTGACGACCCTTAACTTGGGTCCGACGCACCCGGCTACGCACGGCATTTTCCAGAACATCCTGCAAATGGATGGGGAGCGGATTATCTCCGGCGTGCCCACTATCGGCTACATCCACCGCGCCTTCGAGAAGATTGCCGAGCGCCGGCCCTTCTACCAGATTACCACGCTCACCGACCGGATGAACTACTGTTCATCGCCCATCAACAACTTCGGTTGGCACATGACGGTGGAGAAGCTGCTGGGCGTAGAGGTTCCCAAGCGCGCCCAGTACATCCGCGTTATCCTGATGGAGCTGGCCCGCATCACTGACCACCTTATCTGCAACGGCATCCTGGGCGTGGATACGGGTGCTTTCACCGGTTTCCTGTATTTGATGGACGAGCGGGAGAAAGTGTACGAGATTTACGAGGAAGTGAGCGGCGCCCGCCTGACCACCAACATGGGCCGCGTGGGCGGTATGGAGCGCGACTTCTCCGACATTGCCATTACCAAGCTTCGCACTTGGCTGAAGACCTTCCCGACCGTGATGCGCGAGTTCGAGACGATGTTCAACCGCAACCGCATCTTCATGGACCGGATTGTGGACGTGGGCGCCATTTCGGCCGAACGCGCCCTCAACTACGGTTTCACCGGCCCCAACCTACGGGCCGCCGGCGTCGATTACGACGTGCGGGTGATGAACCCTTACTCCAGCTACCAGGACTTCGACTTCGAAATTCCGGTGGGCACCAAGGGCGACACCTACGACCGGTTTATGGTACGCAACGAGGAAATCTGGCAGAGCCTGCGCATCATCGAGCAGGCGCTGGAGAACCTGCCCGCCGGCCCCTACCACGCCGACGCGCCCCACTTCTACCTGCCCCCCAAGCAGGCCGTGTACCAGAACATGGAAGCCCTCATCTATCACTTCAAGATTGTGATGGGCGAGATTGACGCACCGGTGGGCGAAGTCTACCACTCGGTGGAGGGCGGCAACGGCGAGTTGGGTTTCTACCTGGTTTCCGATGGTGGCCGCACGCCGTACCGCCTGCACTTCCGCCGCCCCTGCTTTATCTACTACCAGGCTTACACCGAAATGGTGGTGGGCCAGACCCTCTCCGACGCCATCGTGACGCTGAGTTCGATGAACGTTATTGCCGGGGAGCTCGACGCGTAGTTTTTCTGAATTGACCCATATGGAATCGACTGCCGTTAAGCCGCAATTCTCTGAAGCCGCTAAGGCCGAGATTGAGCGCATCTGTAAGCAATACCCCGACGACCGCCGCAAGTCGGCTATGCTGCCGGTGCTGCACATTGCCCAGGCCGAGTTTGGCGGCTGGGTAAGCCCCGAAGTGCAGGACATAGTGGCTGAAGTGCTGGGCGTGAAGCCGATTGAAGTGTACGAGGTGTCGTCATTCTACACCATGTTCAACCTCAAGCCGGTAGGCAAGCATGTGCTGGAAATCTGCCGCACTGGCCCCTGCATGCTGCGCGGCTCTGAGGAGCTGACGGCCCAGCTGGAGCGCATCACGGGTGCCAAAGTGGGCGGCCCGGCTTCTGAAGACGGTCTGTTTACCCTCAAAGAAGTGGAGTGCCTGGCCGCCTGCGGCTTCGCCCCCATCGTGCAGGTGCGCGAGCAGTACTACGAGCAGCTCGATACCCCCGAAGCCGTGGATGCCATGCTCACGGAGCTGCGCAACCAGGTGCATCGGCCCGCCCTGCCCTGGGAAGAAACCGGCCTCCCGAACGCACTGGCAAATAACTAATAGGATGCTGCCATGGACGACCGGAATAAAGACCTGCCGCTGATTGTCTCAGAAATTCTCATTGAGATGCACGAGATGAAAGAAGCCCTCAACCGGGTGGCATCTGTTGTTGTAAAACAGCAAGAGCATACGAACAATATGTTCAATACGCTGCTGGATGAGAACCGGAAGAATATGGAGTTCATGACATACTCCATTAACAAAGCCTTGGGACAACAGCAGCAGGTAAGCGCAACTTTTGAGCAGCGCCTGACACAACTGGAAGCTAAATTCAACGGCTAACCACCTACGACTATGGGACGCAAACTGCTGACCGAACATATCAACGTTGAAGGCATCGAAACGCTCGACGTGTACCGCAAGCACGGCGGCTACCGCTCGGTGGAGAAGGCCCTCAAAACCATGACCCCGGATGAGGTGGTGGAAGAAGTCAAGAAGTCGGGCCTGCGGGGCCGCGGCGGCGCGGGCTTCCCCACGGGCCTGAAGTGGAGCTTCCTGGCTAAGCCAGAAGGCGTGCCGCGCTACCTCGTCTGCAACGCCGACGAGTCGGAGCCGGGCACCTTCAAGGACCGGCAGCTGATGTCGAAACTGCCCCACTTGCTGATTGAGGGCATGATTACGGGTTCGTACGCGCTGGGCGCGAATACCTCGTACATCTACATCCGCGGCGAGCTATTGTACGTGCTGCGCATCCTCGAAAAAGCCATTGCCGAAGCCTACGCGGCTGGTTTCCTGGGCAAGAACATTCTGGGCTCGGGTTACGACCTCGACCTGTATGTGCATCCGGGTGGCGGCGCGTATATCTGCGGTGAAGAAACTGCGCTACTGGAAAGCCTGGAGGGCAAGCGCGGCAACCCGCGCAACAAGCCGCCGTTTCCGGCCGTGCAGGGACTGTACGCCCGCCCTACGGTGGTCAACAATGTGGAATCAATTGCCGCAGTGCCGGTAATTGTGAACGAGGGCGGCGACGAGTACGCCAAAATCGGTGTGGGCAAGAGCACCGGCACCAAGCTGTTCTCGGCCTGCGGCCACCTCAACAAGCCCGGTATATACGAAATCGAGTTGGGCCTGCCCGTCGAGGAATTTATCTATTCCGATGAGTACTGCGGCGGCATCTGGAAAGGCCGCGAACTGAAGGCCGTCGTGGCCGGTGGCTCGTCGGTGCCGATTCTGCCCAAGGAATTGATACTGAAAACTGCCGCCGGCGAAAACCGGCTGATGACCTACGAGTCGCTCAGCGACGGAGGCTTCGTAACGGGTACCATGCTCGGCTCGGGTGGCTTCATTGCCATGGACGAGACGACCAACATCGTGCGCAACACCTGGAATTTCAGCCGCTTCTATCACCACGAGAGCTGCGGGCAATGCTCGCCCTGCCGCGAAGGCACGGGCTGGCTCGAAAAGGTGCTGCACCGTCTCGTGCACGGTCATGGTCAGATGCAGGACATCGACCTGCTGGTGAGCGTAGCCAAGCAGATTGAGGGCAACACCATCTGCCCGCTCGGCGAAGCGGCTGCCTGGCCCGTTGCCGCCGCCGTGCGTCACTTCCGCGACGAGTTCGAATGGCACGTAACGCACCCACAGGAAGCCACCAAGGCCGGCGCAATTTTTCCGGGTAAGCTGGTAACAGCCTAACGTCATGCTGAGCCTGCCGAAGCATCTCTACCGCTTCGTTGCACTGCTACTTAATTACCCCCGGTAGAGATGCTTCGGCAGGCTCAGCATGACGTTCTTTGTTGTGCAGAACAGTCGAAATCCTAACGACTTCAACCAATAATGGCTAAAATAACCTTCGACGGCATCGAGATAGAAGTTCCGGACGGAACAACTATTCTAAATGCGGCCCGCCAGATTGGCGGGGCCATCGTGCCCCCGGCCATGTGCTACTATACGCCCCTGAAAGGCTCGGGCGGCAAGTGCCGCGCCTGCCTGGTAAAGGTGGCAGCCGGCTCGGCCAAGGACCCGCGCCCCATGCCCAAGCTGGTGGCCTCGTGCATTACCCCCGTGCAGGATGGCATGGTAGTGGAAAACACGACCAACGACAGCGTGCTCGATGTGCGCAAAGGCATCGTGGAGATGCTGCTCATCAACCACCCGCTGGATTGCCCGGTGTGTGACCAGGCCGGCGAGTGCGACCTACAGAACTTTGCCTTCGAGCACGGTGTGAGCACGACCCGCTACCAGGAGGAGCGCCGCACGTTCGAAAAAATTGATATCGGCCCGCTGATTCAGCTGCACATGACGCGCTGCATCCTGTGCTACCGCTGCGTGTATGTGGCCGACCAGATTTCTGAGGGCGACCGAATTCATGGCGTGCTGGGCCGCGGCGACGCTGCCGAAATCGGCACCTATATCGAGAACATCATTGACAACGACTTCTCGGGCAACGTGATTGACGTGTGCCCGGTGGGCGCGCTGACCGACAAAACGTTCCGCTTCAAGCAGCGCGTGTGGTTCACAAAGCCCGTAAATGCCCACCGCGACTGCCCGAAATGCTCGGGCAACGTGGTGCTCTGGTACAAGGGCAACGATGTGCTGCGCACCACCGCCCGCAAGGACCAGTACGGTGAGGTGAAGGAGTGGATTTGCAACGAGTGCCGCTTCGAAAAGAAGGAGACGAGCGACTGGACTATCGAAGGACCGGCGCACATCGACCGTTCTTCCGTAATTTCGGCCAACCATTACGAACTGCCCGTGCTCAACCAGTCGGTTATTGCCGACCTGCCCGCCAGCACCCAGCGCGAATTGGAACAGAATCCGCCGCTTAAATTAGGTAGCTAAACACCAGAATGTCATGCTGAGCTTGCCGAAGCATCTCTACTGCTGAAGTAATCATTTACTCTGGCGGTAGAGATGCTTCAGCAAGCTCAGCATGACAGACGTCCTTAAGGCTTACAGCTCAAACCAGCATGCTCGAACTACCTGCCCTCGGCTGGCAATCCATCGTCATCTTCGTCGTATTCGCGCTTTCGCTGCTTATTGCGACCTATTGCACCTACGCCGAGCGCGTAATTGCGGCCTTTCTGCAGGACCGCGTGGGTCCCGACCGCGCCGGCCCCTACGGCCTGTTGCAGCCGTTGGCCGATGCCGTGAAGATGTTCACCAAGGAAGAGTTCTTCCCCGGCGGCGCCAACAAGGTGCTGTTTGTGGTAGGCCCCTGCCTGGCCATGATTACGGCCCTGATGTCGTCGGCGGTTATTCCGTTTGGCAACACCATGAGCTTCGGCAACAACCTGTTTTTCCTGCAGGGAATCGAGGTGAACATCGGTATGCTCTGGATTTTTGGCGTGGTGTCGCTGGGCGTGTACGGCGTAATGATTGGTGGCTGGGCCTCCAACAACAAGTTCTCGCTGCTCGGCGCTGTTCGGGCCGCTTCGCAAAACATCAGCTACGAGCTGGCTATGGGCATGTCGCTGATTGCGGTGCTCATGATTTCAGGCACGCTGAGCTTGCGCGAAATCACGCTGCAGCAATCCGTAGCCGGCGAGTGGCAGGTCTGGAACATAGTAAAACAGCCGCTGGGCTTTATCATTTTCCTGGTCTGCGCCTTCGCCGAAACCAACCGCACGCCCTTCGATTTGCCTGAGTGTGAAACCGAGCTGGTGGGTGGCTACCACACTGAATATTCGTCGATGAAGCTGGGCCTGTACTTGTTCTCGGAGTACGTGAACATCTTCGTGGTGTCGGCCGTGATGAGCGTGCTGTATTTCGGTGGCTTCAACTTCCCCTTCCAGTACGAGCTGCGCGACTGGTTCGTGAATAGTCAGGGCTGGGAGCTGGCGTCGGCCCAGAACCTGATTACGCTGCTGGGTACGGTAGGCCTGTTCCTGAAGATTTTCGCCTTCATCTTCTTCTTCATGTGGATTCGCTGGACTCTGCCGCGCTTCCGCTACGACCAGCTCATGCGCCTGGGCTGGACCATCCTCATCCCGCTGGCCGTTTTCAACATTGTGCTCACCGGCGCGCTCATCCTGTTTGGGGTGATTTAAGTAACTTCAACAACTAACCGTCATGCTGAGCTTGCCGAAGCATCTCTACCGCCAGAGTAATCATATACTATTGTGGTAAAGATGCTTCGGCAAGCCCAGCATGACGGCCGACAGTTTTCGTAACTGATATTATGCAACTCACCAACCGAGCTAAGGTATTAGAAAAGAAGCCCATGACGCTGGCTGAGCGGGCTTACCTGCCGGCTATCTTCCAGGGTCTAAGCATCACGATGCGCCACTTCTTCATGAAGAAGGCCACTGTGCGCTACCCCGAAGAGGTGCGGCCATTTTCGGCTTTCTTCCGGGGCCTGCACGTGCTCAAGCGCGACGAGCAGGGCCGGGAGCGGTGCACTGCCTGCGGCTTGTGCGCCGTGGCTTGCCCTGCCGAAGCCATTACGATGGTAGCCGGCGAGCGGAAGAAGGGCGAAGAAGGCCTTTACCGCGAGGAGAAGTACGCCATCAGCTACGAAATCAACATGCTCCGGTGCATCTTCTGCGGCCTTTGCGAAGAAGCCTGCCCAAAAGCCGCCGTGTACCTGCAGCCCGACAAAATGGCTCCGCCGCGCTTCGAGCGTGACGAGTTCATATATGGCAAAGACCGCCTCGTGGAGCCTGTGTCGCCCGATGAGCGGAGTGTGAAAGGCATCCAGCTCACGCCCGAGCAGGCCAGTACGCTGCGTGCGCGCATTGTGTAGTTGTTAGCTTTTAGCTACCCGTTTTGGCTCGTCCGGGCCACTACTAAATGCTAAATCACCACTAACAACCAACAACTCAAAACTGACAACTAGCCATGCATCCTCTCTTCCTCTTCCTCTCGTTCGTGGCGCTGCTGAGTGCGCTGGGCGTGGTATTCGCTAAGAACCCGGTGCACAGCGTGCTGTTCCTGATTCTGACGTTCTTCTCGCTCTCGGGCCATTACCTGCTGCTGAACGCGCAGTTTGTGGCAGCCGTGAACATTATCGTGTATGCGGGGGCCATCATGGTGCTGTTTCTGTTCGTGATTATGTTCCTGAACCTGAACGTAGACACCGAGCCGCATAAGCCGGCCTTGGCCAAAATGGCGGCGGCCGTAGCCGGTGGCTCGCTGCTGCTCATTCTGGTAGCGGCCCTCAAGGATATCGTGCCCACCGGCGTTGCGGCCGGCACGCCCTTCAACTCGCAAATCGGAATGGTCGACCAGCTCGGCCTCAAGCTCTATACCGATTACCTGCTGCCCTTCGAACTGGCCTCGGTGCTGTTCCTGATAGCCATGGTGGGGGCTGTAATGCTTGGCAAACGCGAAACCGGCGAGCGGAATTTTTAACGATGTCCTGCTGATGTCAGCAGAAACAAAACGCGGCGGCTGATTCCTCAGCCGCCGCGTTTTTTATGGTCAATGACAAGACATGATTTACACTATAACCAACGCTTTGGAGCGAATCAATTTTCACGATTCATCAATTGAGGGAATAATTCGCAGCTCCAGTAAACTAACATTGACTTTTGACTGGGCAAAAATTCAAAATTATATAGAAGACTCTCACATTGTAGACATAGTTGTTGGCGAATGTTATTTACTGCTTTCAGGAGTAACATCTGAGATATTCCTGAAGCACGAAAACACACTTAGTACGAGGCAGACGGCAGGTCCACTACAAGCACACGTACCCATTGATGTTGAATAAGGATTCAGTCTGATAGCCCAAAATACATTTACCGCCACTACATCTGGCCAAATCTTGTCATTGGGTGGCGTTTATGAAGGGGCCGAGGGCCTTTACTGGCTAGAGCAGAAAATCCATTTTCAGACTGGTTGTTTCAGCTGGAACAATCACGTCACGGTAGCGGATTGGAGGCAAGGCTCCATTCCAGAATAAAGCAGCAGCGGCACCTGACTCCTCAGGTGCCGCTGCTGCTTTTATGTGACTAAGCTGACATTCCTCAACCTTACTCGAAGTGGTAGAGGAAGGTGATGACGCCAGTGTAAGCGGGCTTCTTGATGCCTTCGATTTCCATTTTCACGCCGATGTTGGCTTTGGCAATACCGCGCAAATCCTTTACGGCCAGCAGCGTGGCGTGCAAACGTACGGGCGTGTTCACGAGCACGGCTTGGTTGAAGCGGAATTCACTGATTTCGTAGTTCACCTGCATCTTCAGGTTCTCGACCTGCACCAGCTGGTTCCAGAAGTAGGGCAGCAGCGACAGCGTGAGGTAGCCGTGGGCAATGGTACCACCGAAGGGCGACTCGGCCGCGGCCCGCGTGGGGTCGGTATGAATCCACTGGAAGTCGAGGGTGGCAGCGGCAAACTGGTTGATCTGCTCCTGGGTGATGGTGTGCCAGGGCGTAATGCCCAGCTCCTGGCCCTCGTGCTGCTGCAGCTCGGCCAGGCTGCCAATAGTAATGCTCATAGGAAAAGAAAACAGGAAAGAGAGGCCCGAAGATACAGTTTCGTGCCATAAGCACCAGTACGCCGGCAGCCCCACGGCCGGCCACTCGGGCAGGCTCCGGCCGATACGCTGGCGTTCCTGACCGGCCTGCCGCTGCTGTGGCGCACAACAAAGGGTACGACGACCTAAACAAACCGCCCAAACAGTGGCCTTTTCCGATTTTCAGGATACCTTTGCCCTCCATTGCCCCGGTCGGCCCGCCGCTGGGGCCTTTGCTTGCCGTTAGCCCCCCCGCATGGACCAGAACATACCGCAGGTTATCCAGACGGTTCCCCTCCAGTACTACGTCTTCTTTGCCACCGCACTTTTCAGCATTGGCGTGCTCGGCGTACTTACCCGGCGCAACGCCATCATCATCTTTATGAGTGTCGAGCTGATGCTCAATGCCGTGAATGTGCTGCTGGTGGCCTTTTCGGCCTTCCGCTCCGACCCCAACGGGCAGGTATTCGTGTTCTTCATCATGGCCGTGGCCGCTGCCGAAGTGGCCGTGGGCCTGGCCATCATCGTGATGATCTACCGAAACATCCAGAGCACCGACGTTAATCTGTTGAACCGACTTAAGTTCTAATCCCTCCCAACCCCTGCTCTTTGGATGCGGGGCTCTGCTTCCGGTTATTAGCTAGCCAGATGTATAGAGTCCCTACCCCGGAGGCAAAAGGATGGAAAGGGGTCAGCTGATCTCATACCATGCAAGAAACCGTTATTCCTGCCGCCGGCGCCCCGTACTCGACCTTCCTGTACGTGCTGATTCCGCTGCTGCCGTTTCTGGGATTCCTGATTAATGGCCTGCTCAACCGCAAGCTTTCAGCCACCGTTGCCGGCCTGATCAGCTCGGCCGCCGTGCTGGGCTCGTTCGCCATTTCGGCGTTTCTGTTCTGGGACTTCACACATCCGGCAGCTAACTGGGTGATGGATGGCACCACGGCTCACCGGGCCTACACCGTCCAGCTGTTCGACTGGATTTCGGTGGGCACGATGCAGATTCCGTTCAGCTACCAGATTGACCAGCTGAGCCTGATTATGCTGCTTCTTGTAACCGGCGTAGGCTTCCTGATTCACGTGTACAGCATCGGCTACATGGCCCACGACGAGAACGTGGGCAAGTTTTTCAGCTTCCTGAACCTGTTCGTGTTCTCGATGCTGGTGCTGGTGCTGGGCTCCAACTTCCTGATTCTGTTCATCGGCTGGGAAGGCGTGGGGCTGTGCTCCTACCTGCTCATCGGCTTCTGGAACAAGAACACCGCCTACAACAACGCCGCCAAAAAGGCCTTCATCATCAACCGCGTCGGCGACCTGGGCTTCCTGCTCGGCATCTTCTTAATTTACCTCACCTTCGAGTCGGTGCAGTTTGCCGAGGTGTTCCAGAAGGCTTCGCTCGGCCAGTTCGGCGCCTACGGTCCGGAAGTGGTGACTGTAATTACGCTGCTGCTGTTCGTGGGAGCCACCGGTAAATCGGCACAGCTGCCGCTCTACACCTGGCTGCCCGACGCCATGGCCGGCCCTACGCCCGTTTCGGCCCTCATCCACGCCGCTACCATGGTAACGGCGGGCATCTACATGATTCTGCGAGCCAACGTGCTCTTCACCCTGGCCCCCGATACCCTGGAGGTCATTGCCATCATCGGCGCGGCCACGGCCCTGTTCGCGGCCACCATCGGACTGGCGCAGAACGATATAAAGAAGGTGCTGGCTTACTCCACCGTTTCGCAGTTGGGCTACATGTTCCTGGCGCTGGGCGTGATGGGCTATAGCACCTCCCTGTTCCACGTGCTCACCCACGCGTTCTTCAAAGCCCTGATGTTCCTGGGCGCGGGCTCCGTGATTCATGCCATGAGCAATGAGCAGGACATGCGCCGCATGGGCGGTTTGCGCAAGGCGCTGCCCATTACGTTCATTACCTTCCTGGTGGGCTGTCTGGCCATTTCCGGCATCCCGCCCTTCGCGGGTTTCTTCTCCAAGGATGAAATTCTGCTCCACACTTTCCAGCACAGCAAGCTGCTCTACGGCGTGGGTCTGGTTACGGCCTTCCTGACGGCCTTCTACATGTTCCGGCTGCTGTTTCTCACGTTCTTCGGCGAGTTCCGCGGCACCGAGCAGCAGCGCCAGCACCTGCACGAGTCGCCCGCTTCCATGACGCTGCCGCTCATCGTGCTGGCCATTCTGGCAGCCGTGGGTGGTTTTATGAATGCCCCCTTCTTCCTGGGCGAGGAAAACGCCTACCTGTCCAACTACCTCGCGCCGCTGTTCACCTACTCGCAGAAGATTAACCCGGCTGCCTTCGAACTAGCCGTTGACCACAGCATCGAGCTCATGCTAATAGCCTTATCTGTGGGTGCGGGCGTGCTGGGTATCATTGTCGCCTATGTTATGTACGTGAGCCGCGGCGTGCGCCCAGCCGAAGAAGGCGCGCCCCGCGGTTTCCTCGACAACTTGGTGTACCACAAGTACTACATCGACGAGCTGTACAACGCCCTGCTGGTGCGCCCCATCATGTGGCTCTCCCGCGGCCTTTACCGCTTCGTCGAAAACGGCATTATCGACCCCATCGTCAACGGTTTCGGCCGCGTGACCATGGGCAGCGGGCAGCTGCTGCGCAACGTGCAAACTGGCTCCGTAGAAACCTACTTGCTACTGATGGTCGTGGCCATCGTGCTGGTTATGGCGCTGAACTTCGGGAAATTTTAGATAAACAGAAGTTATATGCAACCAGCCCAAAGATTTTATTCGATTGATTTCACAGGTACCAACAGGGAATATGCTACTCTTGAAGATGCTACTCGAGCCAAAGGATTATTTGCTGTAGTAGAATCTTGGGAAGACTTAAATAATACTGCTTTTGGAGTAACTTACAAGAACAAGAAATACAAATATGTATTTCATCAGAACAGCTCTAAAAAAGAGCATGCAGAGGTAGGTCCTAGCAAATTATATATTGCTAAGGTATTAAGAGGTAATGGCTCATCTGATTCTTATAGCGCAGATAATATCTATACCTCTTTATCAGACTCTAATGGTTTACTGATTTACAACAGCAAAGCATCTGGTATAAGAATAGACGGTATTTCAAATGCTGTAAAGCAACTACTCGAAATAAATGTAATTGGTGATTACGAAAAATATCAATTAGTACAAGAGAATATCAAGTTAAAGAACAGAATTGATGAATTAGAGGAAGAGTTAGAGAATATCCAGAACAACGAGGAGTAATTATTTATATAAATAAACTCCTGACACCGCACCCTCACAGTAAAGCATGCTGACTGTCCTTCTACTACTCTGGCCCGTGACGGCCGCCCTGCTTCTGCACTTCTTCAAGGGGAAGTCGGCGCGGGTGGCGGCGCTGGGCGCGGCCCTTCTCGAATTTGCGCTGGCGCTGTACGCGGCCGGTTTCTCCGGGGTCAACCTCGCCCGCGGTGGCGACATAAGCCCCAAGTTCGAGTTCAACTATAGCTGGATTGCCTCGGCCGGCATCAACTTCCATGTAGGCATGGATGGGCTGAGCCTGCTGCTGGTGCTACTTACCACGCTGCTGGTGCCCATTATCCTGCTCAGCGCGTTCCGCCGCAACTTCGAGAACGAGTCGGTGTTCTACGCGCTGGTGCTGTTCATGCAAACCGGCCTGATTGGCGTGTTCACGGCCCAGGATGCCTTCCTGTTCTACTTCATGTGGGAAGTGGCCCTGATTCCGATTTACTTCCTGGCCGGCGTATGGGGCGGGGCCGAGCGCGTACGCGTCACGTTCAAGTTCTTCCTCTACACCATCATCGGCTCGCTGTTCATGCTGGCCGGCTTCGTATACCTGTACTTCCAGACCGGCCCGACGGTTGACGGCCTTTCAGTCCACAATGCCTCACTCAGCGCGTTCTACAACCTCAACCTGCCCGCCGAAACCCAGCTGTGGGTGTTCTGGCTGATTTTCGCGGCCTTCGCCGTGAAAATGCCCTTGTTCCCCTTCCACACCTGGCAGCCCGACACCTACACCGAGTCGCCCGCCCCGGCCAGTATGCTGCTGGCCGGCATCATGCTGAAAATGGGCATCTACGGCTGCATGCGCTGGCTGCTGCCCGTCGTGCCCCTGGGCGTCGATTACTGGCAGAACCTGGTGCTCATCCTGGCCGTCATCGGCATCATCTACGGCGCCATCATCGCCATCCGCCAGCAGGACGTAAAGCGGCTCATCGCCTACTCCTCGCTCTCGCACGTGGGCCTGATGATTGCCGGCGTCTTCTCGCTCACCCAGCTCGGCATGCAGGGCGCCAGCATCCAGATGCTGGCCCATGGCATCAACGTAGTAGGCCTGTTCTTCATTGCCGACGCCATTGAGCGCCGCACCGGCACCCGCAACATCGCCGAGCTGGGCGGCCTCACCCGCCAGGCGCCAGTGCTCACGGTATGCTTCCTGATTTTGCTGCTGGGTACCGTAGCGCTGCCGCTCACCAACGGTTTTGTAGGCGAGTTCCTGCTGCTGGCCGGCGTGTATGAGTACAATGCCTGGCTGGGTGCCGTGGCCGGTATCACCATTATCCTTAGTGCCGTGTACCTGCTCCGTATGTTCCAGCGCGTCATGCTCGGCCCCGATTCTGCTCACTCGGCCACTTTCACCGACCTCACCGGCGCTGAGTTGGCGGTATTGGTGCCGCTTATCGTGCTGGTGTTCTGGATTGGTATGTTCCCCAACACCTTCCTGCACCTGTCGGAAGGCAGCATAATGAGTATTCTGGGGCAGGTAGTGAAACGATAATCCGCTGACCCGTAGCGCGAAGCTTCCGCTTCGCGTTTCGTTGAACGGCCCGGCAGGTTTCGTCCGTGGCCAGTTGTTCGACGAATCCAACGATACGCGAAGCAGGAGCTTCGCGCTACATTGCAACGAACATGAATTCAATTATTCTGCTTTCTGCGCTGGGCCTGGGCAACCTGTTCCTGGGTTTCCGCCGCTCCAACCGGCTGCTGCTGCCCGTGATGATGCTCATCCTGGGCCTGGTGCTGACGGTGAACTTCCTCGACTGGAACCAGGGGCCGCAGTCGTTCTTCAGCGGCATGCTCATCGTTGACAACTTCTCGGTGGCCTTTACTGGCATCGTGCTGCTCACGGCGCTGGTGCTCGTGCCCTTCTCGCAGCGCTACGTGCTCGATGAGGAAGCCAACCTGGCCGAGTATTACTCGCTGCTACTGTTTTCGTTGGTGGGTGCCATTATGCTGGCCAGCTACAACCACCTGCTCATGCTGTTTCTGGGCATTGAAATCCTGAGCGTGGCCATGTACGTGCTGGCCGGCTCCGATAAGCGCAACCTGCGCTCGAATGAAGCGGCCCTGAAGTACTTCCTGATGGGTGCTTTCTTCACTGGCGTCCTGCTATTCGGTATGGCACTGGTGTACGGCGCTACGGGCACGTTCGAACTCAGCAGCATCAGCTTTGCGGTGCAGAACCCGGTGAACGAGTCGCTGCGGCCCATGCTCTACATCGGCATGCTGCTGATGCTGCTCGGCATCGGCTTTAAAGTAGGCGCCGCGCCCTTCCACTTCTGGACGCCCGACGTGTACGAGGGTACGCCTACCTTCTTCACGGCCTTTATGAGCACGGTGGTAAAAACCGCCGGTTTTGCCGCCTTCCTGAAACTGCTGGTACAGGTGTTTCCAGCCGCTACGGCCCAGGGCGTGTGGTTGCCCACGCTCACGGCCATGTGCGTGCTCACGCTGCTCGTGGGCAACGTGGGCGCGGTAGCCCAAACCAGCGTCAAGCGCATGCTGGCCTACTCCAGCATCTCGCACGCCGGCTACCTGCTCGTTGCATTGGTAGCTTTCAACGGTGCCCTCGAAGGTGCTTCGGCCAATGGTATTCTGTTCTATTCGCTGGCTTACTCGCTGGCTACCGTATCCGCTTTCGGGGTGCTGAAACTGGTGGCTGATGCCCGCCACCGCGAGGATTACGCCGGCTTCAACGGCCTGGCCAAAACCAATCCGCTGCTGGCCTTCTCCCTCACGGTTTCCATGCTGAGCCTGGCCGGTATTCCGCTCACGGGCGGCTTCTTCGGCAAGTTCTTCGTGTTCATGGCCGCCGTCGAAAACGGCTACATCGGCCTTGTAATTTTCGCCCTGCTGATGTCGATGGTGAGCATCTACTACTACCTGCGCCCCATCATTTCCATGTACATGCGCGACGCAGATGACGCCGATTCGGCCATTCCCGTGCCGGTTACCACTTTCCAATCGGGCGCGCTACTGGTGCTGGCTTTGCTGACGGTACTGCTGGGCGTACTGCCGGGCCTGATTGCCGGGGTGCTGTAGCCCAATTGCCTTCGCCTAAATGCGAAACGCCCCTGCCAGCCGGTAGGGGCGTTTTCTTTTGACTAAGAAGCTGCTCAAGAAGCACTTGAAATCAATCAGAACGTCATGCTGAGCCTGCCGAAGCATCTCTACCGCTTTGGTACAGTCGTTCAACGAATCGGTAGAGATGCTTCGGCAGGCTCAGCATGACGTTCTTTCGACTTCCTAAACAGCTTCGTTATTTTAACTGATGTTCGATTACCCTCCCTCTTTGCCTTACTACTGAGTACCTGCCAGACCCAGCCTGCCAGCACTGCATCATCGGCAACGGCTCCGCCCATCAGCACCTATATACGACAGCTACGGGCCGATGTAAAAGCGGCCGGCGGCGCCTACAATCAGCGGCTGGCCTGTTACGTCGACCTGACGCGTGCTGATACGCAGTACCGCTTCTTCTTGCTTGACCGAGCAGGGACGGGTAGTGCATCGTGGGCTGGCGTTAAACGGGCTGACCGATGCGTTGGGACAGGTACGCCACTCCAACGAACTCAATTCCAACTGCAGCTCGCGCGGGCTGACCCGAATCGGGGAGAAGTACCACGGTCGATTCGGCAGGGCCTTCCGCCTCTACAGGCTGGATTCCTCCACCCGAAACCTGCGCAAACGGGCCGCAGTGCTGCACTCGTGGGCTGGCGTCAACGCTCAGCCTACCGGCCAGCGTCCTATCCAGAGTGAGGGATGCCCAACGCTGAATCCGCAGGTACTTGACTCGGTGGCCACGGTTATCGAAAGCTCCGCCAAACCCCTGTTGATTCGGCTGAATTAACGGCGCGACACGCTTTTGGAGGGCTTTAGGTATTAAACGATGGTTAAGTTCAAGGCATAATCTACTTCTTACGCTGCTCAAGATTCTCAATATCGTTCTGATCACGCGGGCGGCCAGCGGCCTTTTTAGCTTCCAGCAACTGCTGATACTGAATCAGGCGCACAGTAACGTCCTCAACTTCCTTGACAATAGCAGTTGCGTAAGCGTCATCAAAAGCCAATCCCTTCAGCTTTGTGATGATATCGATGGCCACCGGCGGCCGGCCAAACGTGAAAACATCCATTGCCGGATTATCCAGAAAGTTGTGGCTTGTCATGTCGAAAGTCGGCATTCCGAATTGCTGAAAAGCCCTCGCCAACCGCCCATAGTTGTCGGCCGACCGCTCCACCCAAATATCTAGGTCGCCGGTAGTGCGACTGTAGCCATGCAGGATAACCGAATATCCTCCGACCAACACATACTTCACTTCAGCCGCCCACAACGCCCGCAGGAAGTCTTGAAAGTCAACGTTAAATAGGTTTCCCATTTCAGCCGTTGTGTTTGCGCGTGGCAAAGGCCGTGCGGTCTAATCGGGGTGGATTGTTGAGGTCGTAACCGTAAGCCACGCTATTGAGATAAGCCGCCGTCCGCAGCCGATCCTCCATCGTGGCGGGCTGGTTTTGGGCGTGGTAGCGGGCGTTTTCTTCGTGGGTGCCGGCGTGGAAGGCGGTGCGGTCGAGGCGGAAAGGCATAGTGTGAATATACGGGAGAAAGCAACTCTAACCACCACGGCGGCCCCTGATTCCTCGGAGGCCGCCGTGGTGGCTTATTTGCGCATGCATTCTCGAATGTGAAATGGTAATGACTTGGGATCTACATCTAAATCATCTACGCGAAATCGGGCGAGTTCCTGGTTTTGCATTTTTCGTTTTCGAAGAACTACATAGGCTATACTCATCCCCTTAGAGGTTAACTCATGCTCAATCTTCACAATTGCCTCCGACCATTTCAGGGCACCTGTGCTTACTGTCCAGAGTCCCTGTTGGCCGATCTTCAATTGAGGGCCGCTGGCCAGACCACGTAATATCACGCGCCACACCCCAAAACCACCAACTAGTACGCAAAGAACACCCACCCAAATCTTTGACCAAAAGCATAAGACGATACCAATGAAAAGCACAAATGCTCCAAGCACCAGATCAGCGAAAATGGAGCTGCGCGAATAATGAAATTCGTATTTGTACGGTTCCACTACATTCAGTCTACTTCCCAGCTGCTACGTCCGTTTTGATGCTCAGCTCCTTGAGCTGGGCACCCGAAATCTGCGAGGGTGAGTCAATCATCACGTCGCGGCCGGAGTTGTTTTTGGGAAAAGCGATAAAGTCGCGGATGGAGTCGGCGCCGCCGAAGAGGCTGCAGAGGCGGTCGAAGCCGAAGGCGATGCCGCCGTGGGGCGGGGCGCCGTACTCGAAGGCATCGAGCAGGAAACCGAACTGGGCTTTGGCTTCCTCGTCCGAGAAGCCGAGCAGGCTAAACATGCGGGCCTGAACAGCGCGGTCGTGGATGCGGATGGAGCCGCCGCCTACTTCCACGCCGTTAATTACCATGTCGTAGGCGTTGGCACGGGCCTGGCCGATGGTGTCGGGGTTGTCGAGCAGGGCCATATCCTCGGGTTTGGGCGAGGTGAAGGGGTGGTGCATGGCGAAGTAGCGGCCCTCCTCCTCCAGGTATTCGAGCAGCGGGAAATCAACCACCCACAGGGCCGAGAAGCTGTTCTTGTCGCGCAGACCGAGGCGCTGGCCCATTTCCAGGCGCAGTTCCGAGAGGGCCTTGCGGGTTTTGTCGGCCGGGCCGGCCAGCACCAGCAGCAGGTCGCCGGGCTGGGCGTTGAAGGCGGCTTTCCACTGTTGCAGGGCGTCTTGGTCGTAGAACTTGTCCACCGACGACTTCACGTTGCCGTCGGCTTCTACGCGGGCGTACACAAGGCCGGTGGCGCCAATCTGGGGGCGCTTCACGTACTCGGTCAGCTCGTCGAGTTGCTTGCGGGTGTAGCTGGCGGCGCCCGTGGCGCAGATGCCCACTACCAGCTCGGCGGCCTCGAAGACCGGGAAGTTGTGGCCCTTGGCTATGTCGTTCAGCTCCACAAACTTCATTTCGAAGCGCGTATCGGGCTTGTCGTTGCCGTAGAAGCGCATGGCGTCGGCGTAGGTCATGCGGGGCAGGGTACCGATTTCCAGGTTCTTCACCTCCCGGAACAGGTACTGCACCAAACCTTCGAAGGTGCTGAGGATATCCTCCTGCTCGACGAACGACATTTCGCAGTCGATCTGGGTGAATTCAGGCTGGCGGTCGGCGCGCAGGTCTTCGTCGCGGAAGCACTTCACGATCTGGAAGTAGCGGTCGAAGCCCGACACCATCAGCAGCTGCTTGAACGTTTGAGGGCTCTGGGGCAGGGCGTAGAACTCGCCGGGGTTCATGCGCGAGGGCACCACGAAGTCGCGGGCGCCTTCGGGCGTGCTCTTAATAAGCACCGGCGTTTCGACTTCGATGAACTCCTGGCCGTCGAGGAAGCGGCGGGTGGCCTGGGCCACGCGGTGGCGCAGCATCAGGTTCTGGCGGACCGGGTTGCGGCGCAAATCGAGGTAGCGGTAC
This sequence comes from Hymenobacter lapidiphilus, assembly GCF_013377885.1. Taxonomy (GTDB): domain Bacteria; phylum Bacteroidota; class Bacteroidia; order Cytophagales; family Hymenobacteraceae; genus Hymenobacter; species Hymenobacter lapidiphilus. The sequence continues at coordinate 9,384 of NZ_JABKAU010000013.1, read as the reverse complement.
TTCATCCGCAGGTCGTCGCCGCCGTCGGTGTCGTCCTCAATCAGGAAGGGCGGCAGCTTGGCGGGGTTGAGCACGTCGAGTTTCTCCACCCGGATTTCGATGCCGCCGGTGGGCATTTTGTCGTTTTGGGAGTGCCGCTCGACCACGGGACCGGTCACGCAGATGACGAACTCGCGGCCCAATTGGCGGGCTTGTTCGCGCACCTCGGCCGTTTCCACGCCTTCTTCGAGAGCCAGCTGGGTGATGCCGTACCGGTCGCGCAAATCAACCCACAGAATGCCGCCTTTGTCGCGGGTACGCTGTACCCAGCCGCAAAGCGTAACAGTTTGGCCAATGTGTTCGGGGCGCAGTTCGCCGCAGGTGTGGGTCCGGAGCATAAATCTAATTTTTGGCGAAGATACTAGATTGGTTTTCCCATGTAATACTAATGATGAACCGACGATACACCCTTCGTCGGCCCGTTAGCCCCCTGCCAGGGCCGGTTCGTTGAAAAGCACCGGTTGCTTATGCAGGTTTTTCTATGTTTGTTGAGCACCCTTTTGGCAACCGCTTAAAGCAGCTAATCATCTGCCTGTTATCCTTCTTCCTTCTCTTTCCATGGAATTACGTATCGAGCACCTCTCCAAAACCTACGCCAACGGCACCCAAGCCCTGCGCGACGTCAACCTAACCATTCCGACCGGCATGTTCGGACTGCTGGGCCCCAACGGCGCCGGCAAATCGAGTTTGATGCGCACCATTGCCACGCTGCAGGAAGCCGACAGCGGCAGCATTATGCTGGGCGATTTGGACGTGCTGCGCGACAAGGACGGCGTGCGGCGGGTGCTGGGCTACCTGCCCCAGGAGTTCGGCGTGTACCCCAAGATTTCGGCCGAGCAGCTGCTCGACCATTTCGCGGTGCTCAAGGGCATCTCCGACAGCAAGCAGCGGCGCGACGTGGTAGCGGGCCTGCTGCAGCGCACCAACCTCTACGACGTGCGCAAAAAGAACCTAGGCGGTTACTCGGGCGGCATGAAGCAGCGCTTCGGGATTGCCCAGGCGCTGTTGGGCAACCCGCGCCTGATTATCGTGGATGAGCCCACGGCCGGCCTCGACCCAGCCGAGCGTAACCGTTTCCACAACCTGCTGGCCGAAATCGGCGAGAACATCATCGTGATTCTGAGCACCCACATCGTGAGCGACGTGAGTGATTTGTGCCGCAACATGGCCATCATCAACAAGGGCCAGGTGCTGCTGACCGGCGACCCGCTACTAGTGATGCAGGAGTTGCGCGGCCAGGTTTGGCGCCGCGAAGTAGACAAGGAGCAACTGCCCGCGCTGCTGCTGGAGCAGCAGGTTATTTCGACCCGGCTGTTTGCCGGCCGCACCATCGTGCACGTGGTGGCCCCCACTCAGCCCGGCTCCGACTACGATTCGGTGGAGCCCACGCTGGAAGACGTGTATTTCGCCCGCATTGCCCAGGCGGAGCAGACGGCGGTAGTGGATGCATAAGAACGACGTAGGGGCGGGGCTTGTCCCCGCCCGCCGTGCGTGCCATTTCAACGAGTCCGTTCAACGGCACGAATGGCGGGCGGGGACAAGCCCCGCCCCTACGTCGTTCTTCTCCCTCCCTTCTAACTCCTAGCTTCTCAAAAGATGTTTCTACAGATATTCAAGTTTGAAATCTGGTACCGGCTGCGGCGGCCGGCTACCTACATTTATTTCGGCATTCTGCTGGCGCTGGCGCTGCTGTTTACACTGGTGACCGGTGGCTTTTTTGAGAGCCTGACGGCGGTAGTGGGCAGCGGCAAGGTGCATCTGAACTCGCCCTTTACCATCAACGGCCTCACCAATGCCCTCACGCTGCTGCCCGGCATTCTGCTGGTTTCGGCCATGTTCGGGCCGGCCGTGCTGCGCGACTTTGACTCGCAGATGCACCCGTTGCTGTACACCGCGCCCATCAGCAAATGGGGCTATTTGGGCGGGCGGTTTTTTGGTACGCTGGTGATTACGCTGCTGATGATGGGCGGCATTGCGCTGGGCCAGTTGATCGGGGCGCTGTTTCCGGGCATTCCGGCCGACCGGCTGGGCGAGTTCCACCTCAGCTACTACCTGGTTCCCTACCTGACCTTCGTGCTGCCCAACGTGCTGCTGACGGGCGCTATCTTCTTCGCGCTGGCCACCCTTACGCGCCAAGCGCTGAGCACCTATGTGGGTAGCATCGTGTTTCTGGTGCTATACATTGCCGCCCAAGCCCAGCTCTCCGACCTCGACAACCAAACCGTTGCCTCGCTGCTCGACCCACTGGGCAGCGGCGCTACCCAGCTGCTGACCAAGTACTGGACGCCCGTAGAGAAGAACGTGCGCCTCATCTGGCCCACCGGGCTGCTGGGTCTCAACCGACTGCTCTGGATGGGCGTGGGCCTGCTGCTGGTGGGCTTCTGCTACCTGCGTTTCCGTTTCGAGCAGGGCGCCACAGGCAGCGCCGCTCCACGACGTACCACCACAAAAACGGCGCTGGGCGTGGTAGCCCCGGCCCCGGTGGCGGTGGCGCTGCCCGCCGTCGACCAGCATTTTGGCTTTGCTCAATACTTCAACCAGTACCTGCGCCTTACCTGGCTGAGCCTGCGCGACGTGCTGCGCAGCCCCTACTTTATTGCCATTGTGGTGGCCGGTCTGGCTTTTTTGCTGGCGGCAGCGTTGCAGATTGGTAAGATTTACGACACGACCACCTTCCCGATTACGGCCCAGGTGATTGAGATTCTGTCGGGCTCGTTCTCGCTGTTCGTGCTGGCCATCGTTACGTTTTACGCCGGCGAGCTGGTGTGGAAGGAGCGTGACGCCCGCCTAAACCAGCTCCACGACGCGCTACCGATACCGAACTGGGTGCCGTTTGCCAGCAAGCTCACGGCCCTGCTGCTGGTGCCGGCGGTGCTGCTGCTCGTTGTCATGGTGTTTGGTATCGTGGTGCAGGTGGCTTCCGGGTACTTCAACCTCGAAATAGGGCTGTACCTGCGCTGGCTGTTTGGCCTGAAACTGGTGGATTACTGGCTGCTGGTGGTGTTGGCCGTGGTGGTGCAGGTGGTCGTCAACAACAAGTACCTGGGCCACTTTGTGATGGTGCTCTACTTCGTGTTCACGCTCTTTGCCGGGCAGCTGGGCCTGGAGCACAACCTGCTGACTTACGGTGGCGACTCCGGCATCAGCTACTCCGACATGAACGGTTTTGGCCATTTTGTGGGGCCCTACCTGTGGTTTAAGCTGTACTGGGGGCTGCTGGCCGTGGCGCTGGCTGTGGGGGCCAACCTGCTGTGGGTGCGTGGCACCGAAACCGACTGGCGCACCCGCCAGCACCTGGCCGGCCGCCGCTTTTCGGGTCCGGCCCGGGCGGCGCTGGCCGTGGCCCTACTGGGCTTCGTGGCCGTGGGTGCCTGGATTTTCTACAACACCAACGTGCTCAATACCTTCCGTGGCAGCAAGGCCCGGCAGCAGCTTACCGTTGATTACGAAAAGAACTACGGCCGCTTCCGGCGCACGCCCCAGCCCCGCATCGTGGCCGTGGATGTGAACGTGGATTTGTTCCCGAACCGGCAGGAGTCGCGGGTGCGGGGCCAGTACTGGCTGCGCAATAAAACGGCCCAGCCCCTCGATACGGTGGTACTCAACCTGCCCTCGAACGAACAAGTGAAGATTCGGAAGCTGCAGCTCGGCACCGGCGCCGGCGCCACCACCGTGCTGGCCGACTCGGTCATGGGTTTCTACGTACAGCGCCTACCCCAGCCCCTGGCTCCCGGCGACTCGCTGGCCCTGGATTTCGACCTGTATTTTGATGCGCCCGGCTTCGAGCAGCGCACCGGCCGCACCGGCATCGTGGCCAACGGCACGTTCGTCAACAACGGCAACATGCCCCACATCGGCTACAGCGAAAACGCCGAGCTGAGCGAGCCCAGCGCCCGCAAGAAGTTCGGCCTGAAGCCCAAGCTGCGCATGGCCCGCCTCGAAGACACCACGGCCCGCAACAATACCTACATTGCTGCCGATGCCGACTGGGTGCGCTTTGCCGCCACCGTGAGCACCGTGCCCGACCAGCTGGCCCTGGCTCCCGGCTATCTGCAGAAGGAGTGGACCGAAAATGGCCGCCGCTACTTCCGCTACGCCATGGACGCCCCGATTCTCAACTTCTACTCGTTCCAGTCGGCGCGCTACGCCGAGCGCAAGGCCAAGTGGGAGGGCGTCGACATCACGATTTACTACCAGCCGGGCCACGAGTACAACCTGGGCCGCATGGTGCGCGGCGTGCAGGACGCGCTGAGCTACTACACCAAAAACTTCGGACCCTACCAGCATCGGCAACTGCGCATCATCGAGTTTCCGGGCTATTCGGCCTTCGCCCAGGCGTTCCCGAACACCATTCCGTTCTCCGAAAACATCGGTTTCATTGCCAAAGTCGACACCACCGACCCCAAGGACGTGGACTACCCCTACTACGTGACGGCCCACGAGGTGGCGCACCAGTGGTGGGCCCACCAGGTAATTGGGGCGGCGGCGCAGGGCAGCACGATGATGTCGGAAACCCTTTCGCAGTACTCGGCTCTGATGGTGATGAAGCAGAAGTACGGCCCCGAGCGGATGCGCAAGTTCCTCAAGTACGAGCTCGACTCTTACCTGAGCGGCCGGGCCACCGAGCGCATTGCCGAGCAGCCGCTCTACCGCGTCGAAAACCAGCAGTACATCCATTACCGCAAGGGCTCGGTGGTGATGTACGCGCTGGTCAACTACCTCGGCGAAGACAAGGTGAACCAGGCCCTGAGCCAGTATCTGAAGGAAGTGAAGTTCCAGCAGCCGCCTTACACCACCTCGCTCGACCTGCTGCGCGACCTGCGCCAGGCCACGCCCGACTCGCTGCAGTACCTGCTCACCGATATGTTCGAGCGCATTGCCCTGTATGAGAACAAGGCCGACTCGGTAACGGCCACCAAGCTACCCGACGGCCGCTACCGCGTGAACATGGTACTGAGCGCGAAGAAAATTTACGCCGACAGCGCCGGCAACGAAACACCCGCCAAACGCCTCAACGACCTGATTGACGTGGCCGTACTGGGCCGCACGAAAGTAAACGGCCAGTGGCAGGATGTGCCCCTGTACCGCCAGAAGCGTCGTTTTAAAAACGGCATCACCCGCCTGAGCGTCATCGTACCCTCGAAGCCCGAAAAAGCCGGCATCGACCCCTACAACCTGCTCATCGACCGCACCCCGGATGACAACGTAAAGGCCGTAGTGGTGAAAGGAAAGTAAGCGGCTGATAGTGGTTGGTGAAGGGACGTCATGCTGAGCGAAGGCGCAGCCGCAGTCGAAGCAGCTCTACTGCAAGGGTAATCCAACGAAGCGGGTGGCATCGCAACGAAACAGTAGCGATGCTTCGGCTTCACTCAGCATGACGTTCTTTTTACCATCCGCGTCCTTTGCTCAAACTTGGCCTGACTTCTGTATTAGCCCCGGCAGTTCAACTTCTGCTCCTGATTCTCTCTGCCATGCAACGCCCATTTCTACTCGCCTTCGCCGCTTCGCTGCTCACCTTTTCCACCGTGCAGGCCCAGACGGCGCCAACCAAAATCAAGACGAAAACCAAGGCCGCCAACGGCACCGAGGCAAAGACCAAAACCGATGTGGAGCCGCTCGTGCTCGACGGGCCAATCCGGCGGGTGGAAACGCTGTCGGGCATTGACATTTTCCCGGCTTCGGGCGGCAAGAGCATCATGCTCAGCTTTACCCAGCAGTTCACGCAGCCCGGCACGCTCACGGTAACCAACTATAAGAAGCAGGCCATCTATGCCACCGCGCTCGACCCGCAGAACAACACCGGCGCGCCCGTGGATTTGGGTCGGATTCCGGCTGGCAGCTACTTGGTAGAGGCTAAAACGGGCAATTACGTGTACTGGAAAAAGGTGATGGTAAAGTATCCTGCCGCACCCGTAGCCCGCAAAAAGCGGCGCTAACTGCTTGGGTGGCCCGTGCTTTTCGACGGGCCGGGCAACTGTTTAGGGCTCCGAAGTCGTTTGGGCTTCGGAGCTTTGCTTTTCTGGTGGGCCCGGTTGGGCCAGCCTCATTCTTTCTTCTGCTATGAATTCTGTTTCGCGTTTTTTCCGCTTCGTGCCGTTGCTGGGACTGCTGTTTGGCTTGCTGGCCTTTGCGGGCCCCGGCCTCAAGAAAACCACCGTTGCCAAAAACCTGACGATGGGCGTGCCCGACGGTTTCGCACCCTTGCCCGACGAGGGTATTGCCGCCAAATACCCGGCCCAGCGCCGCCCGCTCGCCGTTTTTGCCAGCCCCAACGGCCAGGTGGGCCTGAGTGTCAGCCAGAAGCCCACCAACTTCAGCAACCGCGACTACGGCATGCTGCTCAAAATTTACAAGGCCAGCATCCAGAACATGTATGGCAAGGTGCAGTTTCTGCGCGAAGACATCCACACCATTAACAAGCGCGACTTTGTGGTGCTGGAGTTCGTTTCGACGGTGGCCGATAACCGCCGTGGTGGTGGCAACCTGGCTGCTATCCGCAAGTACCAGCTGGTGCAGTACGCCATCGAAGGCGAGCAGCTGTACGTCTTCACCTTCGACGCGCCCGCCAACGAGCAGGCCAAGTGGCAGCCCGTCGCCCAGGCCGCTATGGAGAGCATTGTGATGAAGTAAGCCCCGCCCCTACTCCGTTCCTGAATCACCGAAACCCAACTTTATGACCCTTTCTCTGCATTCCGACGAGCAGTATATGCGGGAGGCGCTGAAGCAGGCGCGTTATGCACTGGCCGAGGATGAAATTCCGATTGGGGCCGTGGTGGTGCTGGATAACCGAATTATCGCCCGCGCCTACAACCAGACCGAAAGACTGCAGGACGTAACGGCCCACGCCGAAATGCTGGCCCTGACGGCCGCGGCCAATCATTTGGGCAACAAATACCTGCAGGAATGCACGCTATACGTAACCGTGGAGCCCTGCGTGATGTGCGCCGGGGCCAGCGCTTGGGCCCAGGTGCGGCGGGTAGTATTCGGGGCCCCCGAGCCCAAGTTTGGCTACCGCCGCCATGGCCGGCTACTGCACCCCAAGGCCGAAGCGGTAAGCGGCATTTTGGCTGCCGAGAGCGAGGAGCTGATGCGGGAATTTTTCGCTCAGAAGCGGAAATAGGCTACTTTTAGCCCGCTACCGTAACCCTGGCCCTCGTGCCGGGGTTGTATAGGTGTAGTATTGAGTACACCAACTGTCATTCTGAGCAGCGCGAAGAATCTCGCGTGCCAGAGTAATTCTGCTATCGGAAGTTACCATTGCACGCGAGATTCTTCGCGCTGCTCAGAATGACAATTCTCTTACCTCTCACTGCCAACTACTCCACACGAAACTCACACTTTCAACCCTTTCTATTATGGCTTTCGAACTGCCCGCCCTACCCTACGCCCCCGACGCACTGGAGCCGCACATTGATGCGCAAACCATGCAAATTCACCACGGCAAGCACCACCAGGCCTACGTTACCAACCTCAACAATGCCATTACCGGCACTGACATGGAAGGTAAGAGCCTTGATGATTTGATGCACAACATTGCCGCCGCCCCCACAGCCGTGCGCAACAACGGCGGCGGCCACTGGAACCACTCCATGTTTTGGCAGGTGCTGAGCCCCAAAGGCGGCGGCGAGCCTACCGGTGCCGTGGCCGAGGCCATTACCAAGTCGTTTGGTAGCTACGAGAAGTTCAAGGAAGAATTCACGAAGGCCGCCGGCACGCGCTTTGGCTCGGGCTGGGCCTGGCTCTGCAAGCAGGCCGATGGCTCGGTTAGCATCTGCTCGACGCCCAACCAGGACAACCCGCTCATGCCCGACGCCGGCTGCAAAGGCACCCCCGTGCTGGGCCTCGATGTGTGGGAGCACGCCTACTACCTCAAGTACCAGAACAAGCGCCCCGACTACGTAGCCGCTTTCTACAACCTCATCAATTGGGACGAGGTGAATAAGCGCTTCCAGGCCGTTTAGCCTCGTTTTTCGTTGCCTGTTCTTCGTATTTCGGCTCGAATAACTTCTGGTCTCTAAACAGAAAATGCACCGCTAAAACCTTCGCTCCATTTGGGGCGGAGGTTTTTTTTATGGCTCGCCGACAGGTTTTTTTATCAGGATAGCAAACCTTTTGCGGGCAGATACGCTTAAGGACCAACCAATGTATCTACATCATTTTGAATCCAATGTCTGACTCACTCTTTTCGTCCGCCCAGCTCGGCCCGATTACCCTCCGCAATAAAGTAGTAATGGCTCCCATGACGCGCGCCCGCTCATTGGGCAATGTGCCCGGCCCGCTGGTAGCCGAGTACTATGCGCAACGTGCTTCGGCCGGCCTCATCATTGTCGAAGGCACGGCTCCGAATGCCGACGGTCTGGGCTACGCCCGCATTCCGGGCTTGTTCAACGATGCGCAGGTGGCCGGTTGGAAGCTGGTTACCGACGCGGTACACGCCCGTGAGGGCCGCATTTTTGTGCAGTTTATGCACTGCGGACGCATTGCTCATAGCCTCAACCTACCCGAAGGCGCAGAAGTAGTAGCTCCTTCGGCCGTGAAGGCCGGCGGCGAAATGTGGACCGACCAGCAGCAGATGCAGCCCCATCCCGAGCCCCGTGCCCTAACGACGGCCGAGGTAAAGCAGGTAATCCAAGACTTCGCCAAGGCCGCTAAACTGGCCGTAGAGGCTGGTTTCGATGGTGTGGAGCTGCATGCGGCCAACGGCTACCTGCTGGAGCAGTTCCTCAACCCCAACACCAACCAGCGCACCGATGAGTACGGCGGCTCGCCCGAAAACCGCGCCCGTTTCGTGCTGGAAGTGGCCGACGCCACGATAGCCGCCATCGGGGCCGAGCGTACCGGCATCCGGCTCTCGCCCTGGGGCACGTTCAACGATATGGGCGCCTACGAGGGTGTCAACGACTTCTACGAGTACCTGGCCACCGAGCTGCAGCGCCGCAACCTGGTGTACCTGCACCTCATCAACCCCGAAACCATCAAGGCCCCGGCCGCATCGGCCGATACCGTGGGGATTATGCGCCGCGCCTTCACCAACACGTTCATTCTGAGCAGCGAGTACACCGCCGCCAAGGCCCAGGAAGAGCTGCAGAAAGGCCGTGCCGACCTCGTGGCATTTGGCCGCCCCTTCATCAGCAACCCCGACCTGCCCGAGCGTATGGAAGCCGGGGCCGAGCTGGCCGAAGGGGACCAGGCGACCTACTACGCCCCGGCCCCCGAGGGTTTCCACGTAGGCTACACCGACTACCCGGCTTTGGCCGAAGCGCAACAGTCGGCCTAACCAGCCCAGAAGCCTGCCCAACGCGGCAACATGATTGAGAATAGAAAAGCCCCGCCGGTAAGTCCGAA
>NZ_JABKAU010000121.1 GCF_013377885.1 Hymenobacter lapidiphilus | reverse complement strand
CGGTGGGCAGCGTCAAGCCAGTCGTCCGCCGTTAGATGAATGCCGTCTACCCGGCTCAGCAGCACAGCACAGAGCAGCGTATCGACCCGGCGGCGGGTGCCCGCGCCGTGGGCTTTGAGGGCGTAGCCTTTTTCGGCGGGCGACACCGGCGCATCGTCGCGATGGCGCAGGTAGTCGAGGGCGCGGTAGCTGCTCATAAAGTCGGCCGTGGCGGGGTG
>NZ_JABKAU010000120.1 GCF_013377885.1 Hymenobacter lapidiphilus | reverse complement strand
CGGGTAACGCGCTAAGTCAGGATGAAAGCGCTTCCGGTTGAAGCGGGGTGCAAAGGTAGCAAAACCTTTCCGACTTCCGCAACCCACACGGGCAACTTTTTTTTCAAGTAGCGCTTCCGAGGAAGTAGCCGGCCCGACCGCGTTCCGGTTGGGGATGCAAAAGTGGGGGTTTACGCCGGATTACGCAAACACAAGGACTAAAATAGCCGTACAGCGCCCCTTCGACCCACAGAATCAGCCACTTTCTTTT
>NZ_JABKAU010000012.1 GCF_013377885.1 Hymenobacter lapidiphilus | reverse complement strand
AAGACAAGAATAGCATCCACATAAGATAATGCAAAACGACAACAGCAGCGAAACTGACTTTACATTATACCTATTCACTTGCCAAAACTGCTCGAAATTATGTCCTGAACCGTTTGAAAAGGGCTTTCTACTGCTAAGACAATAGACTTCTCAACATTTGTTCCTCTCTGAATCAGTCATCTAATTTACCACTTCACTGCTACTCCTGCGTACCAGTTGCGGGCAGCAGCCGGCTGGAAGTAGCGGCCGCCGAAGCCATTGAGGTCGTTGCCCAGCGAATAGCGGCGGTTGCTCAGGTTTTCGCCGCCACCGAACACGTCGAGGCGCACCGGGCCGAGGCTGCCGCGCCAGCCAGCCCGCGAGCCGAAGGTCCAGTAGCCGGCGGCGTAGGCAGTGTTGGCATCGTTGACGGGTAGCCGGGCCTGGTGGTTGACGGTGGGACTGAGGTAGAAGCCGTGGCGCTGGCGCAAATCGAGGCCGGCCGTGAGCGTGTGGGGCGCGGTGCCGGTGAGGCGGTTGCCACTGTAATCCTGGTCGCCACGCTGGTAGCTACCGAAACGGTAGTGGTTGTAGGCGTAGCTCACGAAGGCCCGAACGCTGTTTTCGGTGCGCGTCTGCTGAAAGTGGCCGCCCACAAAATGTTGATTCTTAATCCAACGCTTACGCCAGATTAAACCGTTCAGCGCCACTTCGGCCCCGCGCTGACGAGTGGTGCCAGCGTTGAGAAACAGCTGAGTGCCCAGGTCGGTGGTGCGGGTAGTGATGCTCTGGCGCTGACGCTGGTCGTAGAGGGCTACATCGTAGCGCAGGCGTTGCCGCCAGAACTGGCCCCGCGCCCCCAGCTCGAAGCTGGTGGCCCGCTCGGCCTGCAGCGCCTGGTTGATGGAACCGTCGGAGGGGCGAATTTCCTCCTCGGTGGGCGGCGAGAAGCCTGTACTCACGCTGCCGTACACCGACAGGCCCGGCCCGAATTCGCGCAGCAGCGCCACCCGCGGCGACACCTGGGGCCGGAAGTCGCGGCTCAGCGCGTAGCCCGTGGGGTTGGTAGCGGCGTCGGAAAGGCGGCTGATGCGGTAGCGCAAGCGGTTGTAGCTAGCCCCTACCGTGAGCAGCAGTTCGGCGGGCAGCTCATAATCGGCCTGAGCAAACACGAAACCAGTAAGCGTGCGGATTTCGTCGTCATAGCGCAGCGGGCCGGGCTGGCCGGCGCGGTTCTGGTAGTTGCGGGCACTCTTGAACCCCGTTTGGGCCTCGGTGCCGGCCTGCAGGCGCAGGGTGCGGCCGGCCAGGGCCGTGCGGTAGCTGAGCACCGTGCGCCCGCCCCCGCCCAGCAGCGTGTTGCGCTCAAAATCAATCAGGAAAGGCGTATTGATGCGGCTGCCGCTCAGGTACAGCGTCGAGCGTAATTGCAGCCGCTCCGTGAACCGGACCTCGTGGTTGGCCCCCAGCAGACCATTTTGCGAGGCATAGGAAGCGTGCTGGCCCACAGTGCCGGGCGCGGTAGCTGTGCCTGGCCGGGCCTGGCGCGGGTCGGCCTCGAACTGGGCCCGCGTGAGGCCACCCGGCAGCTGGTAGTCGATATCGGTGTAGAGCGCGTGCAGGCTCACGGTCTGGCGCTCGGTGGGCTGCCATTCGCCGTCGAGCGTGAGCACGTCGCGGCGCAGGGCACTTTGCTGGCGGTAGCCGTCGAGGGTCTGGCGGGCGTAGGCGGCGCGTAGGTAGCCGGTAGCGGTAGCCGTTTCGAAGGCCGCCGTGGTGCGCCGTAGCCCGTAGCTACCCGCCGTGAAGCTCGCCGAAACATGCGTGCCGGGCGTGGCCGGACGACGCCCGGTCAGGAGGATAGCCCCGCCGGTGCCGGCCCCATACACGCTGGCGGCCGGGCCTTTAATCACTTCCAGCCCGCCCAGCAGGCTGGGGTCGAGCAGGTTGAGGGGTGTGCTGCCGCTGGCTTCGGTGAAGGGCAGGCCCTGGTAGTACACCTTGGTATTGCGCACGCCGAAGGGCGAGCGGAGCGTGCTGCCGCGTACGCTCAGGCGGTAGCTGGCGGTGGCCCGCTCCTCCAGCCGTACGCCGGGCAGCGTGTTCACGGCCTGGGTCAGAGCATTATCAGGAAAACGCTCGAAATCGGTGCGGTCGAGGGTGGATATGGCGGCGGCCGTGCGGCGTAGCGGCAGTTGCTGACCATAGCCGGCCACGGTCGCTTCGGGCAGGGCTACGATGCGGGCGGTATCGGGCGGGGCGACAGTCTGGGCGAAGACAGTAACGGGCAGCAGCCACAGCGGCGCGGCGAAGCGGTAAGGTATAGGCATAATAACAGAGGGGAAGTAGCAGCAACAGCCGCTATCGGCCGAAAGTTAGCTCCGGCTGGGCTGAAAGATCAGCCCAGCGCAAATAACCGACGAACGGTTATAAAATCCTGTTAAACAGATTCTTATAACTAACACCTCTCCTCTTAATCAAATAGAGCAATAATATAATGAAGGTATTTGCTCGCTATATAGATAGATTTATATTTTATTTGCTCCATTATCGGGCATGATTAACTGCTGATTAACAATAAGATACCACCCTATTGAATTCTAGCCACTCAGTCTGATTATTCATCGACTTCGCCATCTGACCTCCTTACCTCTTTCTCTCCTTCCTCATGACTAAACGCTTATCGCTACTTTACTGGCTGCTGTTGCTGTTGGTAATAATTCCAGGCATTCCGGCCGGTGCTCAAAACCTAATTACAAATCCTGATTTTCAATCGGGTAATACTGGCTTCACTTCGGGTTACACTTACGTGCCTAACCCGAACGGCACATCGTCGGGGGCTGGCCAGTACGTGCTGGTGACCCGAGCCAACGCATTCAACCCGGGCTTTGGCAATTTTCCCGACCACACCAGCGGCACCGGCCTGTACATGGTAGTCGACGGCGCGGCTTCATCAAGCACTATCATCTGGCAGCAAACTATTACCGGCTTGACGCCAAACAGGAACTATCAGTTTTCATTTTGGCTACTTAATGCCATTGGCAGCAACAAGGCCCGAATTCAGGTATCAGCCAATAGCGTCGATATCGGTTCACCGTTCACTAACCCCAACGATGGTGGTAACTGGCAACTGAACACGGTAACGGTCAATCCGGGAGCTGGTAGTCAGCTTATCCTTCAGGTGCGCGACCTCGAAACCAATGGCGGCGGCAATGACTTTGGCCTCGACGATTTCTCGCTTACCGCCCCCGTCGCCAACCCCCAGCTCACGGTCGATGACGTTGTAACGGCTTCGATCAGCACTTCGGCTACCATTCAACCCACGCAAATCAGCCCGTTGAGAGCCACCATTAGCGGCCCTTCCGGAGCGACCGTCAGCACTTACACCCTCGTTACCGTGCCCACCGTAGGCACGGTGCGTTTAGGTAGCAGCAACGGCCAAGTAGCCGTTGCCGGTCAGGTTCTGTCAGCTACCCAAGCTGGCCTACTCTACTATACCCCCGCCGGCAGTACTGCCCAAAACGTCACATTTACCTACCGGGCTACCGACAGCAACGGCAACTTCAGCGCTAATACCGCTACCTACTCCATTCCTCTTACCGCCCCGACCACCCCACCCCAAAATTGTGGGCCAACTTATGGCGGTGGTCCTTCGGCGAGTGGGCTTTGGGCTGAATATTATGCAGGGTACTTCGCCGACATTTTTAGCTTTTTCACCAACAACACGTCCGGCCTGACCCGCATCGACCCCCAACTCAACTTCACTGGCAGCAGCACTACGGCCGCCGATGGCTGGGGCAATATCATCCCACCCGCCACTGCCGCCGGCGACGGCACTGACCCCAACCAGTTCTCAACCCGCCACCGCGGTAGCGTGAACATTCCCGTCGCCGGTGACTATACTTTCTACCTCACTTCGGACGATGCCTCGTACCTGTGGCTGGATAACGCGGCCTTCGCCCCTGCATTGGCTAATGCCACCATCAACAATGGCGGTGCTCACGGCGCCGTTATGGTACAAAACACGGTAACACTTTCGGCCGGTTTGCACAACATTCTGATTTACTACGGCGAGGATGGCGGTGGCAACGTCCTGACGCTGGAATACAGCAGTACGGCTGGCGCGGGCATCACTCGCCAGATCATTCCGAACAGCGCTCTGTGTGCCGGCCAGAGCCCGCTGCCCCCCACGGCCATCAGCGTGACCAACTCGCCGGCTATGCCAAGCACTAACGCGGCTACCGCCATTGCCGGACTGGCCGGCAATGACCCCAACGCTGGCGGTTCGGTTACAAGCTACATTGTAGCCACCCTGCCTGCTGCGGCCAGCGGTATTCTATATCAGGGAGTGGGCGGTGCGCCTGTTACCGTGGGCCAGAGCCTAACGGCTGCAGAGGCCGCAACCCTGAGCTTCGACCCTGATGCAGGTTTTTCGGGCAATGCTACCTTCACGTTTTTCGCCGTGAACAATGCCGGCATCCGCTCCAATCTTCCCGCCACTTACACCATCCCGGTAGTTGGTCCGGTGGCCGACGTAACAACTGCGCTAAGCGGCCCGGCAACCCTGGGTGCAGGCCAGCCCTCGGGCACCTACACGGCCACGTTCACCAACAACGGTCCGCAGCCCGCTAGCCAGGTCACCCAGACTGTGCGCCTGCCCACTGGTGCCAGCATGACGCCTACCCAGCAGGCCGCTCTGCCCGCCGGGTCATCTTATGACCCGGGCACAAACACCATCACTTTTGGTACTACTGTACCGCTTGCCAGCGGAGCGACCAACACGTACACGTTCAGCTTCACGGTGCCTACCAGCCACGGGGCCAACACGCTGCTAAGCACTGTGGGCACCAGCACCGGCCAAGGCAGCAACAGCGCCGCCGACACCTTTACGCTCAACGTGACGGTGCAGGCGGGCAACCTCTTCGTAACCGGCGACGATAGCAACGAGGTACCGGCCAATAGCCCGAAAACGGGCAACGTTATCCTCAACGATGATAACCCGGCCAACCTGGCCAACAGCGGCTTTGTGGTTCAGTTAGTTGCAGGAGTGAGCAATGGTACGCTCACGCTCAATGCCAACGGCAGCTACACCTACACACCTGCCAGCGGCTACATAGGCCCCGACGCATTCACCTACCGGGTGCGGGTACCGGGCAGCACGCCGGAATTCTCGAATACCTCTACTGTAAGCCTGAACGTATACAACAGCAACCAGGTCTGCGGCATTGGCACGGGCACCAACCTGTTGGTGAATCCCAGCTTCACTCAGGGTAATACGGCTTTTAGTTCTGATTATGGCTATGTGGCCGACGTTGCCGGAGTTAATAATGAGCTGATTCCCGAAGCTTTATATAGTGTAGGAACTGATGCAGCCAATTACCACCCCAGTTTCGCAGGCACAGGCCGTTTGGGGGCCGGCGACAACTTCATGATTGTGAATGGCTCGCAGAACCTTTCGATTGTGTACCGGCAGACGATAACCGTGCAGCCCAACACGTACTACAGCTTCTCGGCTTTCGCCAACAGCGTTAACCCCGGTAGCCCGGCCCAGCTGGGATTCGTTATCAACGGCAAGTCCACTTCCAACGTCACGACGCTAGGCACCACTACAAGCTACCAGCAGATTGCCGACCTCTGGTTTTCGGGTAGCAATACGACGGCCGTGTTTGAGGTGCGCGATGTGAACAAAGATTTTTCCGGCAACGACTTTGGCCTCGACGATCTGTACTTCGGCACCTGCACCGTGGGTCTGACGGCCAACGACGTGCTGAACCGGGGCCTGAGCAACCAGTCGCCTGCCACCAGTATTTCGCCCGTAAGTGCTTCGACGGCCCCGGGTGCCTCGCCGGTAGCCTCGTTCACTATCCGGACGCTGCCCGATGCCAGCACGGGCGTACTGCTGCTCAATGGCACGGCCGTTATTCCCGGTCAGGTTATCATGCTCAGCAACGCCGATCAGCTCACTTTCGACCCGAGTGCCGGTTTTGTGGGCACAGCCACCTTCACCTACACGGCCACCGACAACAGCGGAGCCGGCAGCAGCAATACGGCTACCTTCTCCATTCCGGTGCAGGATCGTCCGTTGCCCGTAACGCTGGTTGCCTTTGAGGCCCAGGCTGTGCGCGACACCGACGCCCGCCTGACCTGGCGCACCGCTACCGAATTGAACAACAGCCATTTCGAAGTAGAACGCAGCTTCGATGGCCGCAGCTTCGCCTCGGTTGCGCGGGTAGCCGGCCAGGGCAACAGCAGCAGCACTACCAGCTACACCCGCACCGACGCGGGCGTGGCCGCTAAAGCTACCGGGCTGGTATACTACCGGCTGCGGCAAGTTGATCTGGACGGTACCAGCAGCTACTCGGACGTGAAAACAGTCCGTTTCAGCCGCATCGCCAGCATTTCGCTGGCCCCCAACCCCACCACGGCTACCACCGAACTCGACCTGCGCCAGCTGCCCGAGGGCAGCTACCAGGTGCAGGTACTCGACGCCGTAGGCCGGGTGGTGCTGGCCACCACAGCGCGCGGCGGCAGCCAGCCCACGCTCGACCTACGCACAGCACCTAGCGGCACCTACATCGTACTCGTACGCGGCGAAGGTGGCCGTCAGTTCAGCAAGCGTCTGGTGAAGCAATAGGGTTGCTGAAGCGGTTAATTGTGAGTCCTTAACCGGTAGCTCTCGACCGGGGTCAGCCCACTTTTCAGGGCCATTTATGTAGAACGCCTGCCTTTTCCAGACTGGAAAGGGCGGGCGTTTTGCTTGTGCGCTGAGTAGCCGATGAGAGTCTTCGTATTTGCTGCCGGCTCGGTATCTTAGTCCACACAATTTTCAATTGCGATGCTCCTGCTGCCCCTGCCCCGCCGCCACCGCCGCCCCTTGCTGCTACCCCCGGGCTTACTGGCGCTGGCTTGGCTGCTGTGGCTGGGCTGCATGGCCGTGCCGCAGGTGCGGGGGGTAGGGCTGCAGCATGTGATGGAGGTAAATTTTCTGCCACTGGACCCCAAACTTGACCTGCCTGCTGAATATCGTACAGGCGATTACAACCTCCCTTACTCGTCACCAGCTACAATAGCAGCCTTTCGTCCTTGGCAAATCTTCGCGGTAACGGGTAACTTATTTGAAGACTATTTCGCCTTACGCAACGCACAAGCTGTTTTTCATCACTTGCAAGTCGACCCCAACCACGACCGGGGCCTTCAAGTGCATTTTAGTCGGCGGGCTAGCTACTCCAGTTTGGTACAGCTGTTGGATTGGTGCAATGTGTATAGCATGAAAAAATACTGGGTTGACCTCCGGCACGAGCCGACCGCTTTCTACACGTTCACTACTAAGTCGAAGCCGATAAAAAAGCTTCTGCCTCCTTCACCTCTCAATCTTATAATGTGTGCCAGCGTGGTAGAGATCAATAATGACCGCGAATCCCCTTCCTGGCTAGAGGCCCAACTACAACTCTGGAACTCTGACTGGCGCAACTCCGTGCTTCTGTTGCTGCTGCTCGGGGCCGCGTCCGCCTACCGGCTGGGGTGGGGCTGGGAGGCTCATTGAGTTGGCTGCTGGTTATCTGTCAACTCAACAAAAGCTATTAGCTTACAGCTATAGGCTGATAGCTCAAAAAAGTCTAACAGCACAACCTAATATGCTATCCCCCGACCTGCGCCGTGCGCTGCTGGCGCTGCCTGCCAAAGAAAAAGACCAACTGCTCACAAAACTCGTGGCCAAAGATGCCGTGCTGACTGAGCAGCTGAGGTTCCGGCTGCTGGAGGGCGACGACGCGCTGGAAACCCGCCGCGAGGCGCTGCAACGGCAGGTAGATGACCCGGTGCGTGGCTTCCACCAGACGCCCAACGACCTGCTGCACATTGTCCGGCAGCTGCAGCAGCGGCTGGCTTACCACGCCAAAATAACGGCCGATACGCACGGCGAAATTGAGCTGACGCTGCGGCTGCTGACCAACGTGCTACGCGAGCAGCCCCAGGCCACGGCCCGCCTGCACGGCCCTACCCAGCCGCTGCTCCAGCACCTGGTGCGCCGCACCCACGAGGTGCTCAAATCCATCGGCAAAATGCACGAGGACTACCGCATCGAATATGCGCCGGCCGTAAACGAGCTGCTGGGGCTGCTTTACGCTTCGGCCGCCGCTCCGCTGGCCCGCGAGCTGGGCGTGCCGCTGGTGTGGGGTGAGGCCTGAAAGTAACTTCGGCCAAAAAAGGTCGTTTCTTTAGTGGTGGCCGGCCCTTCCGGGCGCGGTCTGATTTCACCTCCCCTTATTCCCTGCCCATGGCTACCGTTCCCGACCCCGACCATATCCGCGTGCCGGCCCACCTGAGCGCCGCCCATTTGCAGCAGGCCCTTGATGAGCTGGACACGAAAATCCAGACCCTGCACCGGCGCGCCCACGCCACCGTGGCCGGCTCTACGGCTACCTATCAGCAGCACGCCGAGGCCCTAGAAGCCAAGCGCGCCCGCCTGCTCGAAAAGCTCGACCAGGCCACGGCCGCCTCGCCTACCGATGCGGCGGCAGCCCCGGCTGGTTCCGAAACGGGCGTATGGGAGGAAATTCGGCGCGGCGTGGAGAACCTGCGGCAGGATTTGCGCGAGCTACTGTAAAAGCGCCGTTGCCATTCGGGAGGCCCGGCCCGCCATTCGGCAGGCTGGTTTACCGTTCGCGGGAAAGTAGTTTCAGAGGTGCCGGGAGTGTAGTAGGTTTGAATCAGCTACTCCAACCCACTACCCCTTCTCCTTATGAAACTGACCGCCGCCCTCCGCCCCTTCGCCGCCGCCCTGTTGCTGGCCGCCACCGCCCTGCCCGTCACTGCTGCCCCGGTTTCGGCCCCCACTACTACCGCAGCAGCCGACAACCCGGCCGCGCATCCCAACTTCTCGGTGCGGGTGGTGGGCAAGGGGGCACCCATGCTGCTGATTCCGGGCCTGACCTGCCCCGGCGCGGTCTGGGATGAGACGGTGGCCCGGTATCAGAAGCAGTACCAGTGCCACATCGTCAGCCTGGCTGGTTTTGGGGGCGTAGCGGCCCCGGCCAGCACCGATTCGCTGCTGCGCAACGTGCGCGACCAGCTGCTGACCTACATCCAGACTCAAAAGTTGAACAAACCCGTGGTGGTGGGCCACAGCCTGGGCGGCTTTATGGCCCTGTGGCTGAGCACCACCCGCCCCGAGGCCCTGGGGCCGCTGGTGATTGTGGATTCGCTGCCGTTTCTGGCCGCCATGCAGAACCCCGATATGACCGTGGCCATGGCCCGGCCGATGGCCATCAGCATGCGCCAGCAGATGACCGGCAAAATGCCCGTCGCCATGGCCCGCCAGATGTCGGCCACCATGATGACTGACACCGCCCGCATCAGCCAGGCCACCCGCTGGAGCCTAGCCTCCGACCCCGCCACCGTTGGTCAGGCTATGTACGACCTCTACACCACCGATTTGCGCACCGAGCTGGGTCGCATCAAGCAGCCGGTGCTGGTGCTCGGGGCCTGGGCCGCCTACAAAGATTACGGCTCGACGAAGGAAAGCACCAAGGCCATTTTCGAGCGCCAGTACGCCGCCTTACCCCAGCACCGCGTGGAAATGTCGGAGGCCGGCCGCCACTTTTTGATGTGGGACGATACGGCCTGGTTTCTTCAGCAGACCGACGCCTTCCTGAAGCAGTCGGCGGTGGCCCGCCGGTAGTTGCTATCTTTCTCCGGCACCTTCCATTTGTCTCTATAAAACGCTGCTGATGGTAACTGCACAAGACTTTTCGGCCTTGAAGCTGGAGCTGTCGGTCCGGGCGAAAAACGGGCTCGACTTCATCGGGGCCGCCTGCCTCGTCTGGGCCGGTATTGCCTTCGTCTGGACGCTGCCCTACGCACCGGCCCGGCTGGGTTTCATCACATTTTTTGTGGGGGCGCTGGTGCTGCCGCTGGCCGGGCTGCTGTCGAAGGCGTGGGGCACTACCTGGGTGCTGCCGCACAACCCGCTGCAGCCGCTGGGGTTGTGGCTGAATTTCGCGCAGCTGTTCTACTTTCCCATTCTGCTGTTCGTGTTCAGCCGCTACCCGCAGCACTTTATTATGGTGTACGGCGTCATCACTGGGGCCCATTTCTTTCCCTACGCCTGGTTCTACGATACCAAAGCCTACGCCTTTATGGCCGGGGTAATTGCGGTGGGCTGCACTGCGCTGGGCCTCCGGATAAAGAACCCGGCCGAGCTGTACCTGATTCCGCTGTTTCTGACGGGGGCGCTGCTAGTGCTGGCCGGCCTGCTGTTCGTTTCGTACCGCCGCCACCGGCAGGTGTACGCGGCTATAGCCGGTCCCAACGCCATTTCAGCTAAGGCCTGATGCTTCGATCTATGCTATCTGCCTACGCCGCCGTGCCGGCGCCCACCCGCTCCTACTGGTATTGCCAGGCCGTGGGCTGGGCGCTTTATGCTACGTTCAATGTGGTGGGCTTCTCCATTCTGAGCCGGTTTTCAGTCGATATATTCCTGATCAGCCTGGTCATTGCACTGACCCTGCTGGGCCTGACCCACGCATTGCGCTACCACATCAGGGCCCTGGGCTGGGCGCAGCTGGCGCCACTGGCGCTGCTGGGGCGGCTGCTGGTGGCCAACTTGCTGCTGTCGGTACTAAGCCAGGTTATCATCTGGGCTCTGATTTACTGGGTGGTGCGGCCGGCACCCACCGGGCAGCCCTACGGCTGGGGGCAGTTTATCGGTTACGCGCTCAACGTCAATCTACTGCTCTGGCTCTGGGAAGGCTTTTATTTCGGCTGGCACTACCTCAGCCGCTCGCGGCAGGCCGAGGTGGATAAGTGGCGACTGACAGCGGCCGTGCGGGAGGCCGAAATGCGCACGCTCAAGGCCCAGATAAACCCGCACTTCATGTTCAACGGCCTCAACAACATCCGGGCCCTGGTGATGGAGGACCCGGCCCGCGCCCGCGCCATGATTACGCACCTCTCCGATTTGCTGCGCTATTCCATCCAGCTCAACAGCACCGAACAGGTGCCGCTGGCCCGCGAGCTGGAAATCGTGGAGCACTACCTGCAGCTGGAAGCCATCCAGCTCGAAGAGCGCCTGAGCTACTCGCTCGACGTGGACCCGGCCGCGCTGCCCGTGCTCATTCCGCCCATGACGGTGCAGCTGCTAATCGAAAACGCCATCAAGCACGGCCTCGCGCCCCGGCCCGAAGGCGGCACCATCCAACTCACGGCCCAGCTCAACGACTCCAACACGCTGCACCTGCGCGTGCGTAACACCGGCTGCTTCGCCCCCACGCCCGGCCACGAGGGCGTAGGCCTGCGCAACGCCCGCGAGCGGCTGGTCCTGCTCTTCGGCCCCGCCGCCCACCTGCACCTGGCCAACGACCCACACTGCCCCAATACCGTGGTGGCCCATCTGCAGCTGCCGGTGCAAAGTGGAGTTGATAAAACACCAGTCATGCTGAGCGAAGGTGGAGCCAGAGCCGAAGCATCTCTACCGCGCCGGTGAAAACCTATCAGGATTCGCATTGCGGTAGAGATGCTTCGGTTCCGCTCAGCATGACGTTCTTTATTCGCTTTATTCCTGCCGAAAATCAGCGAAATCAATACAATCAGCGCTAATCAGTGATTTATGGAAGTTGTTATCGTCGATGATTCGCGGCTGGCCCGCACCGAACTGCGGCACCTGCTGGGTGTTTTCCCCGATATAACCGTGGTGGGCGAGGCGCGCCACGCCGCTGAGGCCCGCGAGCTGCTGGCCACCGTTCGGCCCGATCTGCTGCTGCTCGACATTCACATGCCCGGCGAAACCGGCTTCGAGCTGCTGGCTTCGCTGGAAGCCGCGCCCCAGGTCATCTTCACCACGGCCTACGACGAGTACGCGTTGCAGGCGTTCGAGGTAAACGCGCTCGACTACCTGCTTAAACCGGTGCAAACCGAGCGGCTGGCCGCAGCGCTGGCCAAAGCGCGGGCCAGAGCCGCCGCGCTGCCCGATCCGGCCGCTACTGCGGCCCCCGAAGCCCCGACCGAGGCGGCTACCACCCCGCTCACCGAAAACGACCAGGTGTTTGTGCGCGACGGCGAGCAGTGCTGGTTTGTGCGCCTGAGCGAGGTGCGCCTGTTCGAAATCAGCGCCGGCTACACCCAAATCTACTTCGATACGCACCGGCCGCTTATTCCGCGCACGTTGCAGCACCTGGAGCAGCGGCTGGATGCGCGCACATTCTTCCGGGCCAACCGCCAGCAGATCATCAACCTGAAATGGGTGGAAAGCATCGAGCCCTGGTTCAGCAATACGCTCAAAATCAGGTTGCGGGGCGGGCCTGAGGTGGAGGTATCTCGCCAGCAGTCGGCACGCTTCCGCGAATTGCTGAGCCTTTAAGCCTTGCAAAAGAACTTCTGGTATTATTCGGCGACAACTGTATCCTTTTGAGGCGGGATGAGGTACAAAGGCCAAACAAGTAACTGAGCAACTGCAGCAAACTGTTGTAGATGCGCCGGTTATCAATTGTCACTCTGCACCACCCACCATGAAAATTCTGCTACTCAACTTTGCACTGGGCTTACTGCTGGTAGGCTCCGCCTCCTGTTCCAGCGAAGATAAAATGATGGAGCGTCCAACCCGCTTCAATACCACCTCCGTCAAGCGCTCCAACGACAATTCGCGCTCCTTCAAAAACCGCAGTCCTATCGGCCTGGGCATCGATTTGAAAGCAAACGACCCCCAGAAATTCCGAATGGTGGACGCGCCCAAGAAGTACAAATACAAGAAGCCCCGACAGTAGCTTCGTTTTTAGCTGTTAGCTGTTAGCTGTTAGCTGTTAGCAAAAAAACGAACAAGGCCCCGCGCTCGGTTGAGCACGGGGCCTTGTTTTGTGCAAGCGGTTCAGGTTTGTTAAACGGAAGCCCGCAGCTCAGAGCTTAGGCAATCGGCTCACGGAAGCCGACCCAGGTAAAGCGCTTGATGACGAACTCGGGGTTGGTGAAGCTGGCGTTGCCGGCCGGGTTGCCACCCGTTACGTGGAAGTCGGAGAAGCCCGCGTTCTGATTCACGTAAATGCCGCCGGTCAGGTTGAAGCTGACGGGCGTGCCAGCCAGGCTCATCTCGTCCATAATCTGCTCCTTAACGGCCGAATCGGTGGTGTAGGCACCGCACGAAATAGCCCCATGCTCGCGGGCCAGGTCAGCCGCCAGACGGATGCTTTCCTGGGTGTCGCGGGTTTTGATGACGAGCATAATCGGGCCGAACAACTCTTGGCTGAACTGCTCGACGCGGCTTGACTCTACTTCGTGAATGCTCGTGGAACAGGTGCGCGCGTTCTGGAAAACAGGGTTATCGACGGTGCCATGGGCCAGCACCGAGCGGCTGCCTTCCAGGGCCAGGTCGCGCACGCGCTCCTGGGTAGTGGCGCTCTGAATGGCCCCCAGCACGTGCGGGCCGGCCTTGGGGTTCTGGGCCAGGCTGGTTACCGCGGCAGCCAGCTTCTGCACCACATCTTCGTAGGGCACCAGCTCGCCGGCGACTTTCACGCCACCTTCCGGAATGAAGAAGTTCTGGGGCGCGGTACACATCTGGCCGGAGTACAGGCTCACCGAGAAGGCCAGGTTCTGGGCCACCTTGTCGAGGTCGTCGCAGGAGTCGAGGATGATGGAGTTGACGCCGGTTTTCTCGGTGAACACCGTCTTACCTTTCAGCCCCTCAATGTACTCGCCAAAGGCCGAGCCGCCGGTGTAGTCGATGAGCTTGACAGCGGGGTTTTCGGCCAGCTCCTTGGCAATCAGGTGGTCGTTGGCATCCACGGCCAGTTGGCAGATGCGCGGGTCGAGGCCGTGGGCCACCAGCACCTTCTGCACTTCGGCCACCACAATGGCGATGGGCAGCACGGCCTTGGGGTGGGGCTTGATGATGACCGGATTGCCGGTTACCAGCGAGGCGTACATGCCGGGCACCGTGTTCCAGGTCGGGAACGTGGAGCAGCCGATTACCAGGGCCACGCCTTTGGGCACGGCGCGCCAGGTTTTGTGCAGCGTGATGTTGTACTTGCCCATGGGCTTTTCCCAGCGGGTTTCCTCCGGGAAACGGGTCTGCTCTTCGTAGCCGGCGGCAATGGCTTCCAGGGCGCGGTCGGCAGCGTGCGGGCCGCTGGCCTGAAACGACATCATGTAAGCCTGGCCGGTGGTGTGCATGGTGGCATAGGCAATTTCGAAGAACCGGTCCTTCATGCCCTCCAGCGTCTCCGTCAGCAGCGCGGCGCGGTCGGCCGGCTTCAGCTTGCGCCACTGCCCGAACACCTCCTGGGCGTTCTGCACCAGCGTTTCGGGCTTATAGTACGGGTATTCGATGCCCAGCGAAGCCTGCTCGTAGGGCGACTCTTCCTGGCCGGCCCAGCCGGCGGATTCGCCCTGCTGCAGCTCGGTGAAGCGCTGGTCGCGGTGGGCTTTGAAGCTGGCGCGGCCTTCCTTGTCGGCGTCGGCACCATAGATTTCGGGCGAGGGATTTTCGGGGAAGGCGGCAAAGAACGTGCGGCCGTGCAGGGCCTCCACGGCCGCGTCGAGGGTCGCCTGGTGCTTCTGGGTGGTGTCGGTGGTGCTGGTGCTCATGTAGAAAAGTAAGGGTGGGAAAGTAGAATTATGCGCCGCGCTAATGGCCGTAACGTAAACCGCGGGCCGCAGCAAATGGCTTCCTGCCAGCGGCCCCGGCCCCGCTGGTCCGCCGGGCCTCGCCGCTGGCCCAGCGGGGCCGGGGCTTCGGCTAAAAGTAGGGGCCGGCTGCTTTGGAGTGGCTAAATTTACGGAATCGGCCCCGAACCCGCCCGAACCAATCCACGGGGGCTGCAGTTTCGTTAGCCTGAGTACCCAACCACCGCGCGCTTCTACCCTATCTCTCTGGTTCTATGCTTATAACTCTACGTTGGTTTTGCTGCGCCGCGCTGCTGCTGGGCAGTACCGTCGCGACCGTGGCCCAATCGGCCGCGACGGCTACACCTACCCGCACGGTGCGGCCGGGCGTGCTGGTTTTCCGCTTGAAAGCGGCTTCTGCTGACGCCACCCAGCCGCGCCGGCCGGGTCCGGCCGCGCTGCCGGCGTCCCTCACTACTGCCTTCCAGGCCTTCGGCGCAACGGCCCGGCCCAAGTTCCCAAAGGCCGCCGCGCCCACTGCCGCCCGCGCCCAGACCGGAGCTGTGGACTTAGGGCTGCTCTATGAGCTGACGCTGCCTGCCGATACCTCGCCGACGCAGATGCAGCAACGGCTGCTTAAAACCGGCCTGGTGGAGTATGCCGAACCGCTCTACGACTACCAGCCCCTGCAGCAGCCCAACGACCCGCTGGCCGACTCGACCCGCGCCGACGGGCAGTATCACCTTAAAAATATCCGCGCCTATCAGGCCTGGGACGTTACCAAGGGCGACACCAGCATCGTCATCGGTATCGTGGATGCCGGAACTCGCTTCACCCACGAGGACATTGGGGGTAAGAACCAGCTCAACCGCCTCGACCCCATCGACGGTATTGACAATGATGGCGACGGCTACATAGACAACTACTACGGCTGGGATTTTGCCGACCACGACAACGACCCCGAGCGCACCCGCAACAACACCGACCTGGCCCACGGTGTGATGGTGACCGGCGTAGCGGCTGGGGCCACCAATAACGGCCGCGGCATTGCCGGCGTGGGTTACCACTCGCGGTTTATGCCCCTGAAAATCTACCCCTCCACGCCCCTGGGCTCGTTTGGGGGCTACGAGGCCATTGTATACGCCGCCGACCATGGCTGCCGGGTTATCAACCTTTCCTGGGGTGGCGTGGGCGCACCTTCGCGCTTCGAGCAGGAAATTATCAGCTACGCGGCCCTCAACCACGATGTGCTGGTAGTAGCCGCCGCCGGCAACACGCCCCGCGACCTGGACTTTTACCCGGCCAGCTACGAGCATGTGGTGTCGGTGGCCCAGACGACCCGCACCGACGAGCGAAGCCTGGCCGGCACCTTCAGCTACCGAATTGATTTATCGGCCCCCGGGGAACAGATTATTACCACGTTCGGCGTTACCGATACCGATTACACCAACACGGGCGGCTCGTCGTTTGCCTCACCCCAGGTGGCAGGGGCGGCGGCGCTGGTACGCAGCCGGTTTCCGGGCTACAATGCAGCCCAGGTGGCGGCCCAGCTGCGGCGCACCACCGATTTTATCGATAACCTGCCCGGCAACGTGGCCTACGCCGGCCGGCTGGGCTCGGGCCGCCTGAACGTGTTTCGGGCCGTAACGGAACAGCCGTACTCGGCTCGGGTGGTGGCCCGCACGGCCGCTCCGGCCCGCAACTACTATGCACCTGCCGACACGCTGCGCCTCACGGTTCGGGTACAGAACCTGCTACGCGAACTGCCGGGCCTTACAGTAACGCTCACTTCGCTTTCTCCTTACGTTACGGTTCGTCAGGGCGAGTTCAGCACCGGCCCGTTGGCCAGCCTGGCCAGGGCCGATAATGACGCCGCACCGTTCCGGCTGGCCGTGGCGGCTACGGGCGTGCCACTCAACACCAAGGCAGTACTGCGCTACCGTCTGCACCACGAAGGCAGCGGCTACACCGAATACCAGTATGAAACCCTGCTGCTGAACGCCGATTATGTGGTGCTTGATGCCAACAACCTGCGCCTCACACTCACCAGCCGCGGCAACCTGGGCTACGATGGCACCAACCCCAGCCTCGGTGAAGGCATCAGCTACCGCCAGAGCCCACCGCTACTGGCCGAAGGCGGGCTGCTGCTGGCTACCTCGGCCACACGCCTGGCCAACAACGTGCGCAACGACAAGCGCGGCAGAGACGCCGACTTTGAAGCCGTAGGGCAGGTGCATTATATGCCCGCCGCCAGCGGGGCAGCCAACCAACGAGCCGAGGGCCGACTGCGCGAGGGGCAACTATCTGCCACTGGCCCACTGGCTATGGGCGTGGCCCTGCGCCAGCGGGCCACCGCCCGGGCAGCAGCCCCGCACCACAACTACGTGCTGCTCGAATACCAGCTTACCAACCTTACCACCGACACGCTCCGGCCACTACACCTGGGCCTGTTTATGGATTGGGACCTACCCGACGACCCCACCCGCAACGGAACCGGCTGGGACGCGGCCCGCCGCCTGGGTTACGTGCACGACACGCCCGGCCAGACTATATATGCCGGCGTGCAGCACTTGGCCGGTGGCCAGCCCAGCGTATTCAGCCTCGATAACAGCTCACCTACTCCTGCCGGCCCTGTGCGCCTAAACGACGGGTTCAGTCGGGCCGAGAAGTGGCTGACGTTGAGCAGCGGCACTACCTACGCCACCGCTGGCCCGGCCACCGGCTCCGATGCCGCCCAGGTGGTGGGCGC
The DNA here is from genome assembly GCF_013377885.1 of Hymenobacter lapidiphilus. Lineage (GTDB taxonomy): Bacteria > Bacteroidota > Bacteroidia > Cytophagales > Hymenobacteraceae > Hymenobacter > Hymenobacter lapidiphilus. The sequence goes on along the minus strand of NZ_JABKAU010000012.1, from coordinate 101,074 downwards.
GGCCCTGCCCTACCTGGCCCCCGCCGACTCGGTAACGGTGGCCTTCGCGGTGCTGGCTGCGCCTTCGCTGGCCGAGCTGCAGGCTGCAGCCGACGCTGCAGCTATCGGTTACCAGCAAGTGCCTACCGCATCGAAGCCCCGCATGCTGGCTGGCGTCCGGCTTTACCCCAACCCTACTTCGGGCGCTGTGCGCCTGGAGCTGCCCACTAGCGACTTGGCTACGGTACGGATACTATCGGTGCTCGGGCAACAGCTGGCAGCATACACTTTCCGACAAACCACCGCCGCCCTCGACCTGTCGGACTACCCGGCCGGAGTGTACCTGCTACGGATAGATACGGCGGCCGGAGTTGGTACTTACCGGGTACTGAAGCGTCCGTAGCAAACTCAGGTGGCAGCGTAATAGTATCGGCACGCTGTAAAGGCGGGACATGGGTCGATTATCAGCGCGTATGAAAACTGACTTATCCACCAATTGCACCCAAATTAATTAGCAATCTATTCCTAATATAAATTTTTAAATATATTTAAAAAAAATATAGAATCAGCGAGCTACATACCGGCTTAAGAACGGATAATCGGCACTTAGAGCAGGATCATCATCCGAAAATTTATGAAATTTTTGGCTAAAATACTTAGCTTTATCAACAAATATTCTTATATTTGCATATGTCGAAAACGAAGCTTCCCGTCCCCCTTCCAGTGCAGCAATACGCGCGGTGCGTGAATGCCCGTAACCGTCCGACTGACTACATTGGTGACTGGCCGGCATGCGGGCAGGTTTATCCTGTCCACCTACGGCGCAATGCCTACAGCGACGAATGGCAGGTGCTGGGCTTCTATGCCGAGCGCCCCTACGGCTCCTTTGCCCGCCACCGCTTCGAGTTCGTGGCCCAGGTCTGGCTCAACTGAACTGTTAGCTGAAAAAACGTAAAGGCGCCGCACTCGGTTAAGTGCGGCGCCTTTTTTATGCAATGAAGCAGACCTTCCTACACAAAGGCTAGCAGTCCACATGAAAATCTAGTAGTGCCAGAACATACCGAAGTCGAAGGGTGTCCAGAGGGCGGCGCGCTGGCCGGCAGTTTTCAGGCCGCGGTTGGTCCAGCTGTTGCAGGTATCGAAGAGGTTGTAGGTGCCGTTGGCGACGTAGAAAGCATCGTTCTGGCCGTAGCTATGGCCCTTAATCTGCTGGGGGCGGCCCTGGGCATCCAAATCGAACTTGGTTTCAATGAAGCGGACAAGCCGGGCGTACTCGGCCGGCGTGAGCGTGAGCAGCACACACTTGGGGCCTACTTCGGGGCGGTGGTGGAAGGTGGTGTGCATGGCCGTGGTACCCATCCAGAACATGGCTTCCAGGCCGGTGCTGAGCTTGAGCTCGGCCCAGGTAGGCGTATCGAGGTAGAAGCCCCGGTCGCCCCAGCCGAAGCCCACGAACTCCTGGCTGGTGTCGTTGGCGGGCGTATCGGCGTAAGCAATGGACCGGGTCCAGTCCTGCTGGACATTGCGCACGGGCAGCACCAGGTCGGTGTGCACGCCGTTGGAGAGCAGGTATACCTCCACGGCTTCGCTGGGAGCGGGCGTGGCCTTCTCGCCGGCCACCGGAACGGCCGACAGCACCAATGAGGCAGCTACATACAGGGCAACCAGCCCGATAATGCCGGCCCCGGTGTAGGCAACAGCAGCGGCTACTGGGTAAAGTGGGTTTGTTTTTTTCATGAGAGAGAAAGTGAGACGTTTGCCTATACGCGGCTCGCTTCAAAAAGTCAGTTATGCCGCTACTGGCCCCGGTCGGCGGTGGCGCCACCAGCCATGTGCGGCCAGCGCCGCGCCCAGTAGCAACAGCAACCAGTCGCCGGGCTCCGACATGCGCTGGTCTTCCTCGGCTTCCAGGGCTGCGTGGCCGTTGAGCATTTCCGCCTGCTTGCGCCGTAGGGCCGCTTTCTGAGCATCATTTTCGAGGGCCAGGTATGCCGTGAGCGGGGTTAGCAGCCCCGTGCGGAAACTGGCCTCGACCAGTTGGCGTCCGGCCGCTTCGCCTGTTTCGGGGTGGTGCAGCTGGTGGCGCCAGCTGGCCTGCAGCACCAGGCCCGAGTGCCAATTATGAGGAGCTAGGGCCGTTAGTTGCTGGGGTGAAACCGGCGAGCTGTCCAGCACCAGTTCGGGCTGGCCATTGGCGGGCAGGTAGGCGGTGGCATTTTCAGGGTTGGGCCAGGCTACTACGGGGCTGGCCGGGTCGGGAGCCATTAGGGTGTCGAGCGGAGCGGCAGGGTCGTGCAGCAGCGAGTGGGATACGAGCCGGCCATCGGGCAGCAGCTCGTAGAAAAACGCCGATTCTGGAAAGGTGTGGCGCAGGTCGGCGAAGTTGGCCGGAAGGATGGCCCGCCGGAAATCGGCCGACACCACCACCAGCACCGGGTAGCGCGACGCAGGCGTTTCGGCGGCCCGGACCAGCGTCTGCCGGATGGCCCGGTCGAGGTAGAAGCCGCCCTCGACGGGCAGATTGGTTTTTGCGGTTCTGCTTGCTTCCGGCCGCCTGAAGGGAGTGGTGCGGCTGCCTACCAAGCTGTACTCAGACCTTTCATCACTTGGCCCGGCTGGTCGGACAACCGCCACCATCATTTGCCGATAGGCAGCCCAGGAGCCTTGCCGGCCGATCGAATTATCCACCAGAAAGTGGTAGTACGGCTGCCGCCGGACCAAGGGCAGCGCGGCTTTTTGGGCGGCACTCACGTAAGTTGCGCCGCCGGCCAGTCCGGTTTCGGGGGGCAGGGCGGTACCGGGGCGAGCTTCGCCAAGCTGCACCGACTGGCCATCGAGCTGCAGCGTGAGCGGTTCAGGATGCAGCAGCTCCAGGCCGGTGCGGCGTACTTCGCCGGCGGCCAGCGGGAAAACGCGCAAATCCAACTCGTTGCCGTGCCGGTAGCTCAGCAGGCCCGGGTCGCGGTTTTCGGCACGGATCTGACGGTATACCCAGGTGGCGGCCCGCTTTTCGGCCAGAATACCATACTCGCGGCGGCCGGCCATATCGAGGTAATAGTTGCTCACGAAGCAGCCCGCCGGCAACGGCAGTCGGGTGGTGTATTCGGCGAAGTTGGCGTTGGAGTCGGGATTGATGATGGTGAGGTCGACCCAGCTGACCCAGATGCGCTGGCGGGCAACGTAGCGGCTGCGGGCTGCCAGTTGCGTGAGGCGCGGCGCGGTTGGGGCCGCGGGCGGGCTGCCGGTATCCCGGGCTACATCCTTCACTATTTCATCGGCAGTTTCCGTTTCTGACTGGGGTTGGTTGACTGGTTCTTCGGCTAGAAACACCTGTTCCAGCAGCTCCATTTTACTTTCCGGCAGGGTCAGGTTGTCGAGTACCACCCAATTGTAGAACGAGGAGAGGTAGGGCAGCCGGGCACCGGTGATGGACGCGCTGCGGGTGTTTTTATGGTGTCGCACGGTGCCCAGCACGGCCCGCAGCACAGTAGTATCAACGGGGGCCACTGGGCGGAAATAATCGGGCTGGTACACGTAATTGAGGGCCCGGTGCAGCGTGGCGCGGTGCCAGGCGTACTGCCCGGCTACGGCCAGCGGCAGTACAGACCCAGCGGCCAGCAGCCCCGCCAGCAACCCACGCCGCCCGAAGTAGAGCCGTAATGCGGCGTAGTCTTCGCTCAGCACCCGCACGTGTACGATAAACAGCACCAACGGCGCCAGCAACAAAAAGCCCGACCCCAGCAGCAACACGGCCACCACCGACAGCGGGAGGAAGGGCAAAAACACCAGAAAGAAATACAGCGTGTAGCCAAATAATGCCGCCCGCCCCAGCAAAAGCACCAGCCGCCACCGGAAACCGACCGGGTTGGACCAAAGCAACAGCAGCGCATTGAGCCCCGCCAGCCCGTACCACCAGGGGTCGGAGAAGTCGCCGAATATGCCGACTGCACTCTGCCCCCGGCCCAAAACGCCCAGTTCGCCGTTGTTTACGGCCAGGCCTACCAATGGCAGCACTCCGGCGACCAGCAGCAGCCCAACCCAGCGGAAGGTTTTGTTAGCCGTCCGCCTCCGGGCCAGAATGTACACGCCCCGGCTCAGCGCCAGCAGAAACAGCAGCGTGCCGGTAATCAGCAGCACTACCAACACGTGCTGGGTTACCGGACCCGAGCCATAGTGCCACAGGGGCAGCACCAGTTGGGCAAACAGGTACCCGACCGTCGGCACGGCCAGCGCGGCCCCGAAGTTGGGCAGAGCTTTAAATTCGCGGTTTTCGGGCGTGAGGCGCAACACCAGCACGGCCGCAGCGTGGGCCAGCGTGGGCATCAGGAAAGTGCCGGCATAAAGCGGCAGGTCGGCGGGCACCATCCAGCGGGGCACGCTAAAAGGAAAGAGCCGGTCGACCTGCGTTCCGTAGCTGTATAGCAGCCCAATGTAAAGGCCCAAAGCCGCCAGCGCATAACCAATCGGTAATTGCCGCCGCCGCGCCGCCAGCCACCCCGCGTAGGCCGCGTGGGCCAGCACCAGCCCCAGCAGCACCGCGCCCAGCCACTGCCAGGCCAGCCGGCTCGCCGGCTCCAGCAGGCTGCGAATTACCTTGTACTCGGCCCCAAAAAAGAGCAGCAGCAGCGCCACCGGCAGCGTATTGAGCAGCCAGAGCCACCGCGGATTTAATAAGGAGCGCATAGAAGTATGGTTTGAATGACTGGGGTTTTGAGAATCTGGCTGACTATCGGGCAGCATGTTGAGCACGCTCCACATCGGCAGGGCGCTAATGGCTAGCCGTTTTGGGCAGGAGTTGCCGCAGGGCTACGTAGGCCGCTACCAGGAAAAACAGGTATACCAGCGCCCCCTGCGCCTCGTGCAGCCAACCGGGGGCCAGCGCCGGGGGCAGCAGCTGACCCAGCCGCACGGCCCCGGCAATGCGGGCCGCATTCACGAACAGCGTCAGGGGGTAGCTCAGCAGCAGCAGAGCCGGAAGCACCAGGGCCGGACGCGGCCCCCGCTGCCACAGGTAAGTAGTCGTCAGCACCAGCACACTGAGCAGCCCAAAGTTGCCGCCCGCACACGATTTATCGATGACAATACCCAGGCCCGGATGTACATAGCCCCGGCCTGGCACAAACTCGGAGCCTGAGCTGAGTAGCACCTCAACCAGCGCGTTGTTGGGGGCCAGCAGCCAGCGCACATCGGCGGTGTCGGCAGCCGCGTAGCACAGCTTGGCGATGAGGTAGGCCGCCAGCAGCAGCAGGTAGGGAAGCAGGTAAACTATGCGAGACATAGGATTGGGGATTTGCAAACAACACAAACATAATTCAAAGAACTTTGTGATTCAAAGTATTTATTGAAAAAGGCAGCTCTATGCTGCTCTGGGGCATTGCCTGCGCCTCGCTCAGACTCAATCTTTCGCCTCCACTTTAAGCACCTCGTGCTCACAGTCTCCCCTACGGCCAACCCGGACCCGGCCCACTCACCGGCCTCTACTTCCGCTCCCGCTGCCCTAGTCGCACCAGTCGTTGCCAACAACGATGAGCAGATTTACCAGATTTCCGGCCCCGTACCGCCGTATGGAAAACATGCACATTCTTTTCTGGCTGCCCAAGGCCATCGGGTGGTGCATGCTCTGGAAGCTGCTGGGCATCAGCATGATTTTCCCGACCCTGACCATTGCCCGCATCATTACCTAGTGCTCCCGCCACATAGCCGCCGAGCTGGCGCACAATCCGGCCATCGTGTTCTGGATTTCGGCCAACTCGTACTGAATGAGCAGCGAGTTTTTGGGTTCGATGAAGTGCGCATCTGGGGCAACCTTATCGGAAAGCATCTGGCGTTGCTGCCATTCCTGATGGGCCTCGTGATTCTGCTCTGCTACTACCTTGTGCAGAAGCTCCGCGAAAGTCGGCCCGGGCGGGTGGTTTCGCTCTGGTCGTCCGGTACTGTTGAGCAGCCAGTCAGGCCTTGGAAGGCGCCCGGTGGCGGAATGACACCACGAAAATGGCTCTTTCGTGCAGTTCGTACCCGATTTTAGGCCAAAAAGGAACCGGACCCTAAGCAAAGAGTCCGGTTCCTGGCAGCGGGTCCTAGGAGTTATCTGACCTGCTCGATGGTAATGCCGGTAGAAATGGGACCGTACTGCGCAGTAGGCGTCACGGAACTCACACAGATGAACCCAGCCGCCGCCGGATCCTTGAAGAGCCGGAACGGATACGCTTTGGTGGCAATAGTGCGGCTGTGGTTGTAGCCGTTCATCGTGTACACTTCCACGCTGCGGGTGCGGGTGCCGGCGTACAGCAGTTGCGCCGCGGCATCGAAACCGAACGTCGTAAACTCCTTGTTGCCGCGCGGCAACGTGGTTTCATAGGTCATGTCGCGCCGGTAGATGGCCCCCGCAGACGACGTGATATACCGGTCGGCGTTGGGAAAGAACTCGAAGATGGTGGCGTCCAGGGGGTAGTCGCCGTGGTAGGTGTCGTTGCGGTGCGTCTGGAACACGCCGGCCGAGCTGAAGCTGTAGTAGTCTTGGTCGGTGGGGCCAATATAGAGGCTGATTTCCAGCAGCTCCGTATTGGAACCCGGAATCCGCTTAAAGCGGGTACGGTCGAAGTCCCCCGTTTCGGCTACCAGCTGCTTAGTAGCGCGGTTATACACCTTCAGCGGCCGGTTTGTCCAGGCCGAGTTCGACACGAAAAGAAGGCCGTTGTTGGCCACCACGCAGGTAGCGGCAGAGCCCACACTAAGCTGGTCTATCTTGGTGAGCGTGGCGGCATCATAGATAAAAACCCAGCCGTCGTTGCGCGGCACATACAGCTCCTCGCGGCCGCCGTAAATCGCAAAATCACTGTAGCCAATGGTAGCACTGGTTGCCACGGTTGCCACAATCCGCTCGGTTGCCAAGTCGTACTTATAGATTTTGCCACTCTGCTCAAAGAAATACAGCTGCCGGCCGGCCGGCTGAAATTGCACATCAAACGGCGCAATGGCCAGGCTCTTAATGTTAGCCCGTTCGTAGCTGACGATGTTGCTGTAAATGCTTTGCCCATTGTTAAGCTGGGCCACAACCTGATACGAAACAGCGGCTACGTATGGCACCGTAATGTCTACGTATGACACGGCAGTGGGCGTGAACTGCTGGTGAATACCCGTTGGCAGGGTTTCATCGGCCGTTTTGCGCTGTATGGTGTAGCTGACGAAGGCGCTGTTGTCCAGCTGAGTCCAAGTCAGATTCACCGAGTCGCCGGCCGCCTGCACTTCGCGGAGCACAATTTTGTCCGGGTAGCTCGTGGGCGCGGCCGGCTCTTCCGTCTCCTTTTTACAGGCCGCGAGCAGCAGCAAGCCGAGCAGAAAGGATACAAGCGGATTCGCCGTGCGCGGCAGCATATTTCTGGTTTTCACAAGTGGTAGGCGTTAAATAGTAGCTGGCAAATGATTGACCGGTAAATATAGCGGCTACGGGCCGGCACGCGCTGAGCCTGGGCGCAAAGCCGGAAATAAAACACGACCCGGCATCCGGCCGCATACAAAACGGCCGCCTCCCTATCCGGAAGCGGCCGCTGTTACTTGTCAGCCGAAGCCGATATTACTCCTGCGAAGGCTACGTGTCCCCGCTTTCCAGCAATTCAGACCAACTCCTTAGGTTCAGCATCGGCGCTACGCGCCTGAACGCAAGACGGCCGCCTCTCCTGTTCAGGGAGGCGGCCGTCTTGCGCAACTTACCTTATTGAGGCAGCACTTGCACCTCTACTTTCACTGTTTCGGCGGGCCCTAGCTTCGGCACCAGCGCATGGTAGGTATAGGTTCTGAGGTCGAGCGTAACGCCGGGCTTCAGTAGTACCCGGAGCACCCGGCTCGCGTCGGAGCAGTTCAGCTGGTAGTCGTAGGTGGCACTGGCGCTGGCCCCGCCATTCATCTGCAGCTGCTGCCCGATAACCAAATCGTATTTGGCAAAGTCAATCTGCGGATGACACTCGCCCGTAGCCTGCTGATCGAACTGTGCCTGACTGCGGATAATAACCGGTGCCGGTCCTGCGCTCAGATTTATCCAGCGACTAGACGTGCAGCCGTACTCTTTATCCAGGCTGGTAACGGCTACCGGCCCCGACTGGCAGGGTTGCAGATTTTCGACTTCGCCCTCGCGGGTAGCACAGCTACTCATAGCCAGCGTCAGCAGCAGGCCGCCCAATAAGGTAAGCACTGATTTCATGTGCAATAAAGTGAAAGGTGGAAGGAAGTTGACTACCTACCAGAGCTTTATTCGCAAGAAATAGTTGCACGCTATATTCATAGGACTTACGCACTTGGTGGTATCTTGAAGCAAATCCTTGTCCGATGGTTACGCAAGCTACCTACATCGAGTACCTGCTTAGTACGCCCCGCAATTACACCTGCACCCATCTGGCGGAGCATCTGTCGCACGTGAGCCATGACCAGGTGAATCGGTTTCTGCGGCGCAGCTGCTTTTCATCCAGTCAGTTGCGGGAGCTAGTGCAGCCCCTGTTCATCGATTCGCCCGACGCCTTTCTGCTGCTCGATGACAGCGTGCAGGACAAACGCTACAGCCGCTTTATTGAAGTGGCCAAGCACCAGTACTCGGGCAATGAGCACGGCCTGGTTACGGGTATTTGCCTGGTCAATCTGGTGCATAGCAGCGGCGAGGCGGGCGACTTTCTGCCCCTCGACTACCGGGTCTATGCCCCCGAACTCGACGGGGTGAGCAAAAACGAGCACTTCCGGGCCATGTTCGCCCACGTCCTGGCCGAGGATAAAATCAAGGCCCGGACCCTGCTGTTTGATGCCTGGTATAGTGGCAGCGACAATCTCAAACTCATTCACCGCGCCGGTTGGACGTTTTTCACGACCCTGAAGAGCAACCGGTTAGTGAGTGTGCGCAAAGAAACGGGCTTTCAGGCCCTGCTCGACGTGGCCCCGCCGCCGGGTGGCTGGACCACGGGCCTGGAAGTGCGCTTACACAAGGTGCCGTTTGCGGTGCGCTTATTCAAGCTGGTCGCCTCGAACGGCGACATTGAATGGGTCGTGACCAACAACTTTGCCTTCACGTTGAATCAGCAACTGGTCGAGGCCACCACGCGCGTACGCTGGCAGGTGGAAGAGTTTCACCGTAGCTTCAAACAGCTTACCGGGGCCGAGAAGTGCCAGTGTCGCCGGGCGCAGGCCCAGCGCAACCACTTGGCCTGCTGCTATCTGGCGTGGGTGTCGTTGCGCCAATTTGCCCGCCAAACGGCACAAACCATCTATCAGGCTCACCAACAGCAGTGGGCGCCCTACTTGCGCCAGCTACTGGCTCAGCCGCTCATTCCCGCACTGCTACCCGTAAGTGCGTAAGTCCTAATTCAAAGAAACGGCCGCCTCCCCTATACGGGAAGGCGGCCGTTTTCACATGGGGGTAATCAGTTAGATGCGCTCCGAAAGCTGCGCGTCGCCGCTCTGCATCTGCCGGATCAGGTTCAGGGCCGAGCCGGCCTTAAACCAGGCAATCTGGCCCTCGTTGTAGGTGTGGTTCACCGTGATGAGGTCCGTGTCGCCGTCGGAGTGGTGCAGGCGCACCTGCAGGGGCTTACCGGGGGCAAACTCGGTCAGGCCGAGGATGTCGATGGTATCGTCCTCCTCAATCAGGTCGTAATCGGCCTTGTTGTCGAAGGTCAGACCCAGCATACCCTGCTTCTTGAGGTTGGTTTCGTGGATCCGGGCGAAGGATTTCACCAGCACGGCGCGCACGCCGAGGTGGCGGGGCTCCATGGCGGCGTGCTCGCGCGAGCTGCCTTCACCGTAGTTCTCATCGCCAACTACCACCGAGCCGATACCCTGAGCCTTGTAGTTACGGGCTACCGTAGGTACGGGCGAGTATGGCGTACCCTGCGTGAGGGCATCCTTGACAGCATTGGGCTGCTCGTTGAAGGCGTTGATAGCCCCGATGAGCATGTTGTTGGAGATGTTGTCGAGGTGGCCACGGTACTTCAGCCATGGGCCGGCCATCGAAATGTGGTCGGTGGTGCACTTGCCTTTGGCCTTAATGAGCAGGCGCAGACCCAGCAGGTCGGTGCCGTTCCAAGGCTTGAAAGGCTCCAACAGCTGCAGGCGGTCCGATTCAGACGACACCATTACGTTCACACCCGAGCCATCGGCGGCGGGCTGCTGGTAGCCGGCATCCTCCACGGCGAAGCCGCGGGGCGGCATCTCGATACCCACAGGCTCGTCAAACTTCACCTGCTCGCCGGTTTTAGTGGTCAGCGAGTCGGTGAGCGGGTTGAAGGTCAGGTCGCCGGCAATGGCGAAGGCCGTCACGATTTCGGGCGAAGCCACAAACGCGTGGGTGTTGGGGTTGCCGTCGTTGCGCTTGGCGAAGTTGCGGTTAAAGCTCGTGATAATCGAGTTGCGGCGCTTGGGGTCGTCGGTGTGGCGGGCCCACTGGCCGATGCACGGACCGCAGGCGTTGGCCAGCACCACGCCACCCATCTGGGCAAACGTGTCGAGCAGGCCGTCGCGCTCCACGGTGTAGCGCACCAGCTCCGAGCCGGGGGTTACGGTATACTCGGCCTGCACGGTCAGGCCCTTATCGGCGGCCTGCTTGGCGATGCTGGCGGCGCGGGTAATGTCTTCGTAGCTGGAGTTGGTGCACGAGCCAATCAGGCCCACTTCCAGCTTCGCGGGCCAGCCATGCTCCTTAACGGCAGCGGCAAACTCCGAAATCGGCCAGGCGGCATCCGGCGTGAACGGACCGTTCACGTAGGGCTCCAGCGTGTTCAGGTCGATTTCGATGAGCTGGTCGTAGAAGTTTTCGGGGTTGGCGTACACCTCGTCGTCGGCGCGCAGGTGCTGGCGCACGCCGGCGGCCAGCTCGGCCACTTCGGCCCGGCCGGTGCCGCGCAGGTACACGGCCATTTTCTCATCGAAGCTGAACACCGAAGTGGTAGCGCCAATTTCGGCGCCCATGTTGCAGATGGTGCCTTTGCCGGTAGCCGAGAGGTTCTCGGCACCTTCGCCGAAGTACTCTACGATAGCACCGGTGCCACCCTTCACGGTCAGGATACCGGCTACTTTTAGAATCACGTCCTTGGCCGATGTCCAGCCCGAAAGCTTACCAGTCAGCTTCACGCCAATTACTTTAGGGAACTTCAGCTCCCAGGCCATGCCGGCCATTACGTCCACGGCATCGGCGCCGCCTACACCAATGGCAATCATGCCCAGGCCACCCGCGTTGGGCGTGTGCGAGTCGGTGCCAATCATCATGCCGCCGGGGAAGGCGTAGTTTTCGAGCACTACCTGGTGAATGATACCAGCGCCGGGCTTCCAGAAACCGAGGCCGTACTTGTTCGAAACCGAAGCCAGGAAGTCGTACACCTCCTTGTTCTCGGAGTTGGCAGTGGCCAAATCGGCGTCGGCGCCTACTTTGGCCTGGATGAGGTGGTCGCAATGCACGGTGCTGGGCACGGCGGCCGTAGCCTTACCGGCCTGCATGAACTGCAACAGGGCCATCTGGGCAGTGGCATCCTGCATGGCCACGCGGTCGGGCGCGAAATCGACGTAGGAAACGCCCCGCTCATACGCCTGCGAAACAGTACCGCCGTATAGGTGGGCGTACAGAATTTTTTCCGTCAGGGTGAGCGGACGGCCAACCGCCGACCGGGCCGCCTCGATGCGGGTGCCCATGCCAGCGTACACGGCCTTAATCATCTCTAAATCGAATGCCATAATCAGGTTGAAAAAGTGGAGAGAACGAGCCTGCCGGGGCAGACATGCAAATATAGTTAAGCGCCGGGGTCCGGCAAGTCAAATAAGTGCCAACGGGTTCGGCTAAGGGCCTATTTAGAAGCTCTCAAAAGAACCCGACTGGCGGCTGCGGCCACCCGCCGGCGCGGGCCCACCCAAACTATGCGGGCGGTGCCGTAGTTTAGCCCCTGTTTCACTTTTACTCTTTTTCAACCATGCCCGTTGCCTTCTCTTTGCGCAAGGCCATAGCTGGGGTCACCCTCGCGCTGGCCGCTACAGCCTGCCAGTCTGATTCTAAAACCGCCGAAACCACTGCGGCCGGCGCGGCTACTTCGCCGCTCACGGCCGGTATCTGGCGCGGCGTACTCTCGGCCCAGGGCCAGGAAATACCGTTTCTGTTCGATGTAGCCACCGCCGGTGGCCAGCCCACCGTAACGCTCCGCAACGGCGAGGAGCGCCTCAAGCTCGACGAAATAACGACGGCCGGCGACTCAACCACCATCAGGCTGGGCGTGTTTGATGCCGCGCTGGTGGTACGGGCCGCTGGCGAAGGCAAGCTGACGGGGGCCTGGGTGAAGTACGACGCCAACAAGCCTTACCGCGTACCATTTACGGCCGAGCTGGGCGCGCAACCGCTATTTCCGGTGATGGCCGATCAGAAGGTAACCTCCTTCGACGGCACCTGGAAAGTCAGTTTCAAAGATGATACCGGCAAGACCTATCCGGCCGTGGGCGTATTCACGCAAACGCCGGCGGGCGTTACGGGCACGTTTCTTACCAGCACCGGCGACTACCGCTACCTTTCGGGGCAGGCAGATGGCAATACGCTTATGCTAAGCACTTTCGACGGAAGCCACGGTTTTTTGTTTACGGGCAAGCAGCCCGGAAGCACCACCCCCGATAATGCCACGCGCATAGAAGGCGACTTCTACTCCGGCCTCACCGGACACGAAACCTGGACTGCAGTGAAGGACCCCGACGCCAAGTTGCCCGATGCCAACGCCCTGACCGGCATGAAGCCCGGCCAGAAGAAGCTGGAGTTCAAGTTTCCTAACATCCTCGCAGGCGGCAGCATCTCGCCCTCCGACCCAAAGTACCGCGGCAAGGTGCTGGTAGTGCAGCTGCTGGGCTCGTGGTGCCCCAACTGCATGGACGAAACCAACTTCCTGGCCCCCTGGTACGAGAAGAACATGGAGCGCGGCGTCGAAATTATTGGCCTGGGCTACGAGCGCACGCCTGACCAGGAGGTAGCAGCCCGCAAGCTGCTTAAGATGAAGGAACGCATGAATGTGGGCTACGACCTGGCCGTGGCCGGCGTGGCCGACAAGGATATGGCCAGCAAGTCGCTGCCCCAGATCCAGAAAGTGCTGGCCTTCCCGACCACCATTTTCATTGATAAGAAGGGCGAAGTCCGGAAGATTCATACTGGTTTTTCGGGCCCCGGCACCGGCAAGTATTACGAGCAGCAGAACGCCGAATTCAACAAAACAATTGACCAGCTGCTAGCCGAGTAGCGGCGCTTTTATAGTTGGGCTACGTATAGCATAGCGTCGCCCGGGCAATGTCCTGCTCCGGCTTGGTGTTGCCCGGGCGACGTTTTTTGTTCCACTTTTTTTCCTTCCGGCTCATGAAAAACATTCTGGTTCCCACCGATTTTTCGGCCGAGGCGCACCACGCCTTACGGGCCGCCCTGCAGCTGGCCCAGCGCGTGGGCGGCAACGTAACGCTGCTGCACGTGCTGCCCATCCCCGACGCCCAGGGGTCGGCCAACTTCAGCGCTTTTGGCGGGCCTACCAACGGCGCCGAGCTGCCCAACGCCTACGGCATCGACCGAATTTTTGTCGTCAGGCTGATGGAAGTGACCCATCAGCGGATGCAGCAGCTGCTGGCCGAAGCAGCCCAAATGGCCCCCGATGTTCCCGTGCATGAGGTACTGGACCAGGTTGAGGTCGATGAGGCTATTCTGAAGGTGATTGAGCAGCGCCACATCGACCTGGTGGTACTTGGCACCCAGCAGCACGAAGCGCTGGAGCGCTTCTTTGCCTCGTCGAATACCGAGCAGCTGGTACGCCTGGCCCCCTGCCCGGTGTTGGCCATCAAGCACGCCACCAACCTCGATGCCGTGCGCGACATTGTATTTGCCTCCGATTTTTCGGCCGAAGCCGACCAGGCAGTGCCCGGTCTGCAGCAGGTACGCCAGCTATTTCCGGATGCCCGCCTGCACCTGCTGCGTGTAACGGATGAGGCGGCAGGTCCGGCCCGCCAGCAGATAGACGACTTTATCGCCCGCCATCAACTGACCCACGCCGAGGCCGTGCTCATGGAGGCTGGCAGCATTGAAGGCGGCATTGAGGATGCGGCCCGAAAGCTGGGTGCCGGCCTTATTGTAGTGCCCACCCACGCCCGCTCGGCGTTCAGCCGCTTTTTCCAGGCCAGCATTGCCGAGAAAGTGGCAACCGAGGCGGCCCAGCCGGTACTGACATTCCACCTGTAGGGAGTTATACCAGGGATACTTTCCCATTACCAGGTAAGTGCACAAGAGCCAACGCGGGGTTGGGCTGGTCCAGTACCGGCCCAACCCCGCGTTGGCTTTTGTGCGTACACCTACTGAGGCCCACAGGCCTCGCCGTTACTGCCATCTATTGTTCACCAAACTCATTTCTTCTTATGTGGATTCAGCAAAAAAACACCCCCGCCCCCGTCGATGAACTTCAGGGCCATACCGTGGGCCTCAAATTCGAGTGCAACAAGTGCCACCAGGATGTTTTCACGGCTTCCATCGGGGTGCCCGCCGCCGAGCACTTCGCCACCATGCCCGATGATGGCCAGTACGAAACCGAACAGTTGAAGTGCCCCAGCTGCGAAATGACCCACGAAATCACCGTCACCAGCAACCCCAAGGGCGTACGCTTCGAAGTATCGGAAGTGAAAGCCGACCAAGTGTATTACCAGGTACAGCACTAGTATCCCGAAGCCTGTCAGTTGAACAGCAGAACAGCTACTTCCAGCGGGAGTGGCTGTTCTGCTGTTCAACTGACAGGCTTCGGAACGCGAGGCGGCTACTTTTCGCGCTCGATGGTGTAGTTGATGAGCTGTTCGAGTGAGGTGCGCGAGGCCGACTCGGGGAAGGTACGTAGCACGGTCACCGCCTCGTCGCGGTAGCGCTCCATCACCCCAATGGCATAGTCAAGCCCGCCCGACTGCTTCACGAACTCTATCACCTGCTGCACCCGGTCGCGGCGGCCGTCGTTGTTTTTTACGTTGAAAATTACGCGGCGCTTGGTAAGCCAGTCGGCTTTTTGCAGGGCGTAGATCAGCGGAAGGGTCATCTTTTTCTCCTTGATATCGATGCCCAGCGGCTTGCCGATTTCGGCCGTGCCGTAGTCGAATAGGTCGTCCTTTATCTGGAAAGCCATGCCCACCTTCTCGCCAAACAGCCGGGCGCGCTCTACCGTTTCGAGGTCGGCACCGGCCGAGGAAGCGCCCACGGCGCAGCAGGAGGCAATGAGCGAGGCCGTTTTCTGGCGGATGATATCGAAGTACACGTCCTCGGTGATGTCGAGGCGGCGGGCCTTTTCAATCTGCAGCAGTTCGCCTTCGCTAAGCTCCTTCACCGCGTTGCTCACAATCTTGAGCAGGGCGTAATCGTCGTTTTCCAGACTCAGCAGCAGGCCCTTACTCAACAGGTAGTCGCCTACGAGCACGGCTATCTTGTTTTTCCAGAGCGCATTGATGGAAAAAAAGCCGCGCCGGTAGTTGCTTTCGTCCACCACGTCGTCGTGCACAAGCGTGGCCGTATGCAGCAGTTCAATCAGGGCCGCGCCGCGGAAAGTGGCTTCGGGCAGCGGGTCGCCCCCGCAGATTTTGGCCGTGAAAAACACGAACATCGGCCGGATCTGCTTGCCCTTGCGCTTCACTATGTAGCCCATGATTTTGTCGAGCAGCAGCTGTTTGGTCTGCATCGACTGGCGGAATTTCTTTTCGAATTCCACCATCTCCAAGGCAATCGGAGCCTGTATCTGGTCCAGCGAAATGGTCATGCGGCGTAATTGGGCAATGCAATGATACGGGAAAAGGCGCAGGGGCCACCTGTTATGCCGCCCAGGGGGAAACTTGATTCGGAATAGCGCATGCAAACCCCGGAGGTCTACCCGGGTTCCTGGTGTGCAGGCATAACAGTTTAGTCCTGTCTTATTACCTTCGTTTTATGCCCAATCAGCCTGTTTCTGTCGATTTTTTGCTATCCGGCCCCGGCCACAACCGCCCGTTTGCGGCCGATGCGCGCTTCGTGCCCGACGGCCAAGCCAAGCCGGTGGTGGTGTTTGTGCACGGCTTCAAGGGGTTTAAAGACTGGGGGCACTTCCATGTGCTGGCCGACTGGTTTGCCCGCCGGGGCTTCGTGTTTGTGAAGATTAATCTCTCGCACAACGGCGTGGTAGTAGGCGGCACCGGCGACCTGGAGGACCTGGAGGCGTTTGGCCGCAACAATTTCAGCATAGAGCTCGATGACCTGGGGGCCCTGCTCGATGCCCTGCACCAGCCGGGCGCCACAGAAATTCCGGCTCCCGAAATGGACCTCTCACGCCTCGCTCTCATCGGCCACAGCCGCGGCGGCGGGCTGGTACTGCTGAAAGCGGCCGAAGACTCCCGCGTACAGGCCGTGGCTAGCTGGGCCGCCATCAGCAATGTAAACCCGGGCTGGACGGAGCAGCAGATGGCCGACTGGCAGCAGCAGGGCGTGGTATATGTGGAGAACTCGCGCACCAAGCAGCAGCTGCCACTCGGCTACCAGCTCGTCGAGAATTACTACAAGCACCAGGCCCGCCTCGACATCGAGCAGAACCTGCGCCAGCGCCTCCACGACCGCCCCGTACTTATCCTGCACGGCGACCAGGACGAAACCGTGCCGCTGGCCCGCGCCCAACAGCTACACGCGTGGCAACCCACTACTGAGCTACTGGTGCTGCCCGGCACCACCCACAACTTCGGCGGCACCCATCCCTGGCCCTCGCCCGAACTGCCCGAACAGGCCCGGCAGGCTGCAGAGGCTACGGCCGAGTTTTTTAAGCGCCGCTTTTAGGCTTGAACCGCATGAGAAAGCTCCTTACCAGCCTGTTCGTGCTGGCCGTTAATTTTTATTTTAGCGCGGCCGTTGGGGGCGTGGCAGCAACGCTCTACACCTTCTGGCAGGGCCCTGTTTCGGCCGAAATCGGGGTGGGCTTGGTGGTAACCGTGTTGCTTGCGTGCATTGCCTATCAGGTTTTCCGGGCACGCTTTAGCTGGCAGAGTCCCGGCGAAATGGCCGTAGGCAACACCAGCAAAACCGACCTGCTGATTCAGTCCAAAACCTTTTCCATCTCCCGCATTCCCCTGTTTCTGCTGCTGCTCCTGACGCTGGCGCTGCCCGGCAACTTCCTGGACGGCGTGGGCGACGGACGGATATACGACCTTCCGCAAATCTTCACCATCGCCCTGCTTTACCTGGGCTTCTACCGCGGGCTCGACTTTTTTGAGCGGCCGGGCTTTGCTGCCACGGCTATGTTTATAGGTGGGCTGTTGCTATCGGCAACGGTAGCGCGCGCACCAAACGGGATAGTTTCCATCCTGTTCCTCATTCTGGCAGGCCTCTGGCTGATAGCGTGGCTGGTATACCGGCGCTTTTACCTGCCTGCTGTTTCCGCCTAAGCTTATGCCGATTGCCTACCTGCTGCTGGGCTCCAACCTCGGCGACCGGACCGCCACGCTGCAGGCCGCCGTGGCCGAGCTGGGCCGCACGGCCGGCCCCATAACGGCCGCCTCGGGCCTCTATGAAACAGCCGCCTGGGGCCTGACCGAGCAGCCGGCCTTCCTAAATCAGGCGCTGGAAGTGCAGACCAGCCTCTCCCCCGCCCAGTTACTGGCCGCCTGCCTGGCCGCCGAGCAGCATGCGGGCCGGCAGCGGCTGGTGCGCTGGGGTTCCCGCACCCTCGACGTAGATATATTGCTTTATGATGACTTAGTACTCGATACACCCACGCTCCAGCTACCGCACCCGCGCCTACCAGAGCGCCGCTTTGCCTTGCTGCCTCTGGCCGAAATTGCGGCTAACGCGGTGCATCCGGGGCTCGGTTGTACGGTAGCCGAGTTGTTGGCAGAGTGTTCCGACGAGCTTGCGGTTACGCGGGTAACTGGCGAGCCTCGTTGATTCTGGTGGGTGAGACGGGAAATTCGGCTCATAAAAAAAGTCCTGCCTTTGACTGGCAGGACCTTTCCGGTAGCATCGAAACGAATTACAGTACTGCTGAGCCAGCCAAAACCTCTGGCGCAATCTTCTTGACGAGGCCCTGCAGGACCTTGCCGGGGCCGCACTCCACAAACTCAGTGGCACCGTCCAGCACCATGCGCTGCACGCTCTGGGTCCAGCGGACGGGGGCCGTGAGCTGGCGCACGAGGTTCTCGCGGATTTCGTCGGGGTCGGTGTGCGGGGCGGCGTCCACGTTCTGGTACACGGGGCAGATACCGGCTGCGAAGCTCGTTTTGGCAATGGCTTCGGCCAGTGCCGCTTCGGCCGACTGCATCAGTGGCGAGTGGAAGGCCCCGCCTACGGGCAGCGGCAGGGCGCGCTTGGCCCCGGCGGACTTCAGTTGCTCGCAGGCCAGCTCGATGCCGCGCTGTGAGCCCGACACCACCAATTGGCCGGGGCAGTTGTAGTTAGCGGCTACCACAATGTCGCCGCCCGCCGTAATTTCCTGGCAGATGCGGGCCGTGGTATCGTCGTCGAGGGCCAGGATGGCGGCCATTGTGCCGGGCTGCTCCTGGCAGGCGGCCTGCATGGCACGGGCCCGCTGGGCTACCAGCTGCAGGGCATCTTCAAAGCGCAGCACTTTAGCGGCTACCAGCGCCGAAAACTCGCCCAGCGAGTGACCGGCTACCATATCCGGACGGAAATCGGGCAGCACTGCGGCCAGCGCCACCGAGTGCAGGAAAATGGCCGGCTGGGTCACGTCGGTGCGGCGCAGCTCCTCATCGGAACCTGCAAACATGGCGTCGGTAAGCGAAAAGCCCAGGATTTCGTTGGCCTGGTCCATCAGGCGTTTGGCTTCGGGATGCTGCTCGTACAGCTCGCGGCCCATGCCGCTGAACTGGCTGCCCTGGCCGGGGAAGATAACTGCTTTCATGTGGTCAGAATAAGCCCCACGACGGTTTCCGGCAGGAAGCGCCGCCGGGGCGGGCGGTAAGAATACAGCCGCAAGCTGCATAAAAATGTCGGACTGCTCGGTGCAAATACCCCACAAGCACCCCACACACCTATATTTTGCGCATAAAAAAGCCGGATTCCCCGCTGGGAATCCGGCTTTTTTGGCTTTGCACAATGGCTAGCGGTTGATCTGCACCCAGCCTTTGAAAGTACGGGTGGTGCGGTTGGCATCCTTGAACGTTACCTCGGCCTGATAGAAGTACATGCCATCCGACACTTTGCCGTTGGAGTTGCCTTCGCCCGTGCCGCCCCCGTTCCAGTTGATGAGCGGGTCCTGGCTGCCCTCGTACACCTTGGTGCCCCAGCGGTTGTAAATCTTAACAACTGTGCGCTCAATCGGGCTGAACACCTTGGGCCGGAACGTATCGTTTTTCGAGTCGCCGTTGGGGGTGAAGATGTTAGGCATCAGGAACAGCAGGCAGTTGTCCTTGCACTCCTTGTTGCTCAGCGCACTCACAGCGCCATTCCCATCAACGGCCTGAATGGCGTAGCAACCCTGGGCCGAAGCCAGATTGGTATGCTCATAGGTGGTCTGGGTGCCGGGCACTCGGGCCAGCTCAATTAACTCATCGGCCGCCGTAGGTGCGAAGTAGATGATGTACTGCACGATGTCGCGGCTACAGTCCTGCGTAGGCAGGTTGCTCAGCGTCCATCTCAGCGAGTTGGTAAAACGCATGCCCGAGGTAGGCGTAGTTGGCAAATCGAACAGGCGGCTGGCCAGACTGTCGCAGTTGGTGGGCTCGAGCGTGAGTATGGGCGTGCAGGGCACGGCCCGCAGCGGGGCGCACTGCTCCTGGCTCCAGTTGATGAGCGAATCGGGCAGGGCAATATCGTAGGTGCCGTTAGTCTTCACGTAGTAGCAGTACGTGCGGTTTTTTACCAGCGGCAGCACCCTGCCGTCGTCCACGAAAGTGCCGCCGGTAGCGGTGCTGGTAGCTTTACCCACGGGCCGGAACGTGCCACCCGGCTCGCGCCGATACACGGTACTGGGCCGCTTGCTGTTGTCCCATGGCACATTGTACACCCAACTAACGCCTATGGTACTGGCCAGCGGGTTGGGCGTAGCCGTCAGCCGTACGCTCGAGGCCGGCTGCGTGCGCTCCACCGAGTCGGCCGCCAAGGCCGAGTTGCTGAAGAAGTCGAGCCGGTACGTATAGGCGTTGGCTTCCGTATTGAGGCCGGTATTGATGAAAGTGGTATCGCGCAGGTTGGTGGTGGTGTACACCTTGCGGAAATCGGCCGCGGCGGGGTTGAGGCCGGTGGCGCGGTAGAGGCGGTAGCCACGGGGCGTGGCGAACTTGGACAGCGGAGCCGGCTGGTTCCAGCGAACGGTAATCTGGCCCGCCGCCACGTCGGTGCGGTCTACGGTTACGTTGGTGAGGCGGGGCGAACGGCCCTCTACCTTCACGCAGGCCTCGTTGGAAGCCAGGCTTTCGCCCCCACCGGGCTGGGCAAACCGCACATAAATGCGGTACGAATAGGTTTTGCCCCGGGTCAGGCCGGCTCCGCCATTGTCGTCGAGGAAGGTCCGTGAACCCACGCCCACACTGCCAATCTGTACATAGCCCGAGCCGGCGGGCAGCCCCGTCTGGCAAGTAGTGGGCGTAAAGGCAAAACAGTTTTCACGACGGAAAATCAGAATCTGCGCCCCCGGATTCTGGCAGCTGTAGCTGTCCCAGTCGAGGCGCATGTTGTTGCCCTGCGGCGTGGCCTGCAGGTTCTGCGGAGCCGGCCCCACCACCGTAATGTTCCAGATACGCTGGTCAATGAGGGGCGAAATATTGCCCCCGGGCTCATCGGTGGCCTTAAACAGCACTTGGTAGGGCTGGCGGCGGATGAAAGAGCAGGCCGGTGTCCATTGGAACAGGGCACGGGCCACGGGCGGCCCTTTCGTACTCTGCTGGAACGAGGCAGGCGTGGGCAACAGGCCGGTAAAAGCTTCCAGCAGCACCGGATTGCCATCGGGGTCGGTGGCGGTTATAATGCCGCCGGGCACCGGTGTATTGGCCACCACGCACACATCGGGCGGCACATTAATGAGGGGGCGCAGGTTATTGGGCGGCCGCACGATAATCTGCATGTCGCGGATTGTCTCGCTCAGCAGCGTGGGCTGGGTGGGCCGGCCGGGTGTGCGGCGGTACTCCTTCACTACGAAGGCCACATTATACGTACCCACCTGGGCCGGCGCGTTCCACACTACCTGGCCAGTGAAGGCATCGATACTGAAGATGGCCCCGTTGCCGGGCACTCCGACGGGCGGCCCGCTATAGGCCACCTGGCGGGCATCAACGCCCGGCAGGTTGTTGGGGAAAGTGAAGTTGGTGGTAGGTACGGGGTTGAGCCGGTTGCCGGTAGCAAGCGCCACCCGCGGGTCGCCGGCCCTTCGGCTGGGCTGTAGCTCGTACGCCAGCGAGTCGCCCTCGGCATCAAAAGCGGCGGGGTTGTGCAGAAATACCTGGCCTACGCTACCCTTGTCGATGGCTGGTGCCAGCAGCTGGGGCGAAGTATTCTGAATGAATGCATTTATAAGAACGGTGGTCGAGATATAGAAGCTTTCATTGGCCGAATTAGCCATATTAAGCACCCCTACCGGCCGGTTTACGCTGGCGTAGCCCACCGTATAAGCCCCGGTAGAGTTATAGATGTGCTCAAACTTGTACACGTTGAGCAAATACTCCGGTGCTGCGCGGGTCTGCGATACGAATGGAATATCCTGCTGGGAGGTGCCGTCGCCAAAAAAGATGATAACCGTAGGCTCCTCGGCTATATCGGGGCCCGGAACACGCACGTAGAGCGAGAGGGTAAAAAAGATGCGCCGGGGGTTATTCGGGTCGGTGCGCGCCTGAATGTCGCCGGCAGCCAAGTGGGTAGCGTGGGCAGCCGGCGCAGCTGTCAGGAAGGCCAGCAGCAGCAACAGCGCCGCCAGCCAACGCTGCAATGGACGGATAAGTAAAGCGATACGCATAGAATCAGGCAACTAAGCGGGCAGATAAACCGCAGGAAGTAAGGTCCGGAAAAACCCGGCGGAAACCTAACAAAAGTCGGACGATGGAGGTTGTTAGACCGAAGCAAGATACTAACGGAGTTGGCTTTGGTTTGATTCCGGCCAGGCAGCCCCGCCTATTCAGATTGTTTCCTACTAGCTGGGCACCTAACTTTGGCCATAACAATCGACTTCCCCACCCCCTACTTTAGTAGCTCTCTATGAGTTGGATTTCCCAAACCCTTACCAGCAGCATTGGCCGCAAAATCATCATGGCCGTTACCGGCCTGTTTCTCTGTTCGTTTCTGGTTGTACACCTTGTCGGTAATCTCCAGCTTTTCAACAACGACAATGGTGTCGCCTTCAACGCGTACTCCGAGTTCATGGGCCACAACCCAATCATTCGCACAATGGAAATTGTGCTGGTATTGGGATTCGGTTTCCATATCTATGAGGGCATAAGCTTGGCCCTTAAGAACCGGGCAGCCCGTGGCAGCCAGGGCTACGTGTCGAACCACGTCGAGCAAAACAGCTCCTGGCACTCGCGCAGCATGGCGCTGCTGGGTTCTATCGTGCTGTTCTTCCTTGTCGTACACCTCTATAACTTTTTCGGCTCGTTGCGCTTTGGTGATGTACCGCGGGACGTAAACGGCAACGAAAATGCCTATGCACTCGTGGTCGATTCCTTTCAAAACCCGCTTTACGTGGCCCTGTATGTTGCAGCGCAGTTCGCCCTGCTTTATCACTTGCTCCACGGTTTCAGCAGTGCTTTCCAGACCCTAGGTTTGGTACACCCTAAGTACACGCCGGCCGTTAAGTTTCTGGGTTACGGCTTCTCAATTGTGGTTTGTGCCGCTTTTGCTGCCATGCCGATTTACTTCTATTTCTTCAAATAAGTCCTAAACTCGCCGCCGATGTTTCCGGATTCCAAACTCCCCGAAGGTCCCATAGCCGAGAAGTGGGAAAAGCATAAGTTCAACGTTAAGCTCGTTAACCCGTCTAATAAGCGGAAGTACGATATTATCGTAGTAGGCACTGGTCTGGCCGGCGCTTCGGCGGCAGCTTCGCTGGCTGAGCTGGGCTACAACGTAAAGGCTTTCACTTTTCACGACTCCCCTCGTCGGGCGCACTCCATCGCCGCTCAGGGTGGTATCAATGCCGCCAAAAACTACCAGAACGACGGCGACTCGGTGTACCGCCTGTTCTACGACACTGTGAAAGGTGGTGACTACCGTTCCCGTGAGGCCAACGTGTATCGCCTGGCCCAGGTGTCAGTCAATATTATCGACCAGTGCGTAGCCCAGGGTGTACCCTTCGCCCGCGAATACGGGGGGCTATTGGCCAACCGCTCGTTCGGTGGTGCACAGGTAAGCCGCACGTTCTATGCCCGCGGCCAGACTGGCCAGCAGTTGCTGCTGGGTGCTTACTCGGCTTTGTCGCGGCAGGTGGCGTATGGCAAAGTGAAGCTGTATACCCGCTCCGAAATGCTGGACCTGGTGACGGTAGACGGACAGGCTCGCGGTATTATCACCCGCAACCTGCTCACCGGTGAGATTGAGCAGCATGCGGCCCACGCCGTGGTGCTGGCCACCGGCGGCTATGGCAACGTGTTCTTCCTGAGCACCAACGCCATGTACTGCAACGCCACCGCGGCGTGGCGGGCCCACAAAAAGGGTGCGTACTTCGCCAACCCCTGCTTCACCCAGATTCACCCTACCTGTATCCCCGTATCGGGCGATTACCAGTCGAAGCTGACGCTTATGTCGGAGTCGTTGCGTAATGACGGCCGCGTGTGGGTACCAGCTACCAAAGAAACGGCTGAGCGCCTGCGCAAGGGCGAAATCAATGTGAACGACATTGCGGAGGCCGACCGTGACTACTTCCTGGAGCGCAAGTACCCGGCTTTCGGTAACCTGGTGCCCCGCGATGTGGCTTCGCGCAACGCCAAGATGATGTGCGACGAAGGTCGTGGCGTAGGCAGCACCGGCCTGGCCGTGTACCTCGATTTTGCCGACGTTATCCAGCGGACCTCGGCCGAAGCAGTTAGCCAGAAGTATGGCAACCTGTTCGACATGTACGCCAAAATCACCGGAGAGAACCCCTACGAGCGGCCCATGCGCATCTACCCGGCGGTTCACTATACCATGGGTGGCCTCTGGGTTGATTACAACCTGCAGACCACGGTGAAGGGCCTCTACGCCACCGGCGAGTGTAACTTCTCCGACCACGGTGCCAACCGTCTCGGCGCTTCGGCCCTCATGCAGGGCCTGGCCGACGGCTATTTCGTGATTCCTTACACGATTGGTGATTACCTGGCTTCTACGCCGCCCAAGCCCGTAACTACCGAAGACCCCGCTTTTGCCGAGGCTACGGCCGCCGTACAGTCGCGGATGCAGCAGCTGATGAGTATCAATGGCACCCGCACTCCCGACGACTTCCATAAGAAGCTCGGCCACCTGATGTGGGAGTACTGCGGCATGTCGCGCAATGCCGAAGGCCTGCGCTTCGCCAAGCAGGAAATTGCCAAGCTGCGCCAGGAGTTCTGGAGCGACCTAAAGCTGGCCGGCACTGAATTGGAGATGAACCAGGCCCTGGAGAAGGCCGGCCGCGTGGCCGACTTCCTGGAGCTAGGCGAGTTGATGGTAGACGATGCCCTGGACCGCAACGAAAGCTGCGGTGGTCACTTCCGCGAGGAGTACCAGACCCCCGAAGGCGAGGCACTGCGCAACGACGACGACTATGCTTATGTTGCCGCTTGGGAGTACATGGGCGACAACCAGCCCGAAAAGCTGAACAAAGAGGAGTTGACGTTCGAGAACGTGAAGCTCACCCAGCGCAGCTACAAGTAATTTTTTCAGCTGTTAGCCTTTAGCTGTTAGCTGTTAGCTTCGTGCCAACAGCCCCTTCAGCCCGACAAGCTAACAGCTATCAGCTAACAGCTAATAGCCAAAAACATGGCCGGAAGTAACCCCAATGCCAAACCAATGAACCTCACCCTGAAGGTGTGGCGGCAGAAAAATCGTGTGAGCGAGGGTGGCATCGTCGATTACAAGGTGAAGGACATCTCGCCCGACATGTCGTTCCTCGAAATGCTCGACGTGCTCAACGAGGACCTGTTGCGCCAGGGCCAGGAGCCGGTGGCTTTCGACCACGACTGCCGCGAAGGTATCTGTGGCTCGTGCAACCTGTTCATCAATGGCCGGGCTCACGGCCCCGAGCAGGGCACCACTACCTGCCAGCTGCACATGCGCAAGTTCTCCGATGGCGACACCATTACTATCGAGCCTTGGCGTGCGGCCGCATTCCCCATCAACAAAGACCTAAGCGTTGACCGCTCGGCCTTCGACCGCATCATTCAGGCGGGTGGTTACGTGAGCATCAATACCGGTGGCACACCCGATGCCAACGAGATTCCGATTCCGAAGAACATTGCTGACCGTGCTTTCGAGGCCGCTACGTGCATCGGTTGCGGCGCTTGCGTGGCAGCCTGCAAAAATGCTTCGGCTATGCTGTTCGTATCGGCCAAGGTAAGCCAGCTGGCCTTGCTTCCCCAGGGACATATCGAGCGCAAAACCCGCGTCGAGAATATGGTGGCCCAGATGGACAAGGAAGGTTTTGGTGCCTGCACCAACATCGGCTCCTGCGCTGCTGAGTGCCCGGTGGGTATCTCGCTTGAAAACATTGCCATTCTCAACCAGGAATTCCTGTTGGCCAAGGCCACTTCTAATAACCTGGCATAAGGTTCAGCGGTTACTCTGTCAGGATTCCCTGAAAAGGCGAAGCGGGCTTCCGTTTCGCCTTTTTCGTTACCTACTATTGCCTTTCGTCTCCTTTCCAACTACCCGAATGCTCACAATTGTTGTTGGCACCAACCGCCCCGATTCCCGCGCCCGCCGCTTAGCCGATTTGTACGCCTGCCTGTTGGCTGAGCATGACGTGGAGGCCTCCATTCTGGATTTGCTGGAGCTCCCGGCCGATTTCACGTTTTCGGCCCTCTATGCCAACGCTGGCAGCCACGACGGCTTCAACCGCCTCGCTGAGCAGGCCAGTGCCGCCGACAAGCTGGTATTTATCGTTCCCGAGTATAACTGCTCGTTTCCAGGTGTGCTGAAGGCTTTTATCGATGGCCTCCCCTACCCTTCGGCGTTAAGTAACAAAAAGGCGGCGCTGGTGGGGCTGAGCAGCGGTGGGCAGGGCGGCTTATTAGCCCTCAACCATCTCACCGATGTACTCATGTACCTGGGAACGGCCGTGCTACCCCAGCGCGTGCGCCTACCTTTTATTGACAAGCACCTAAACGATGACGGTGAACTGACGGAACCCTTCTACGAGATGTTGCTCCGCGAACAAATACCCCACTTGCTCCGGTTTTAGGCAGTCCTGCAGTAGGCATCAGCGGCCAGTAACAGGAACAATATGGCAGAAACGGTTTCGTTAGCGGACCAGCAGATGGCCGAAAGCCGGTTATCTGCGTAAGGGCTGTTTCGATTAACTGTTTTCTGCCGATGAAATATATCCTGCTGCTCGCTGGTTTCGCTCTCCTGAGTTCCTGTACGCTCACGCCACGGCGGGGTAAAAGCAGCCAGCTTGCCCCCGAGCGCGAAATGATGCACCCGGGTAAGTTTCCGAGCGACTCGACCCAGCCTATGAGCCCCGATTCGTTACGATAAAAGCTAACCCATAAAGCAACAGGCCGCCCCGACGAATTCGTCGGGGCGGCCTGTTGCTTTATGGGTTAGCGGGTAAAACTGTCAGCTAATCCACGTTGTCGTGCAGGAAGCGGTTGTCGCCCAGCAGCTCGTTGTCGTCGGAGAGGTTGAAGCGGCTCACGTTCTGCTCCGAAGAAGGCACCACGTTTTCCAGCTTCACCTGACGGCGCAGATAGGCCGGGGTTTCCAGCTGATCTTTCAGCGCGTCATTGGTCAGGCCGTTGCTCAGGGCCTGCAGGCGTTGGCGGCGGTCCTCGGCACGGGCTTCCAGGGAAGGACGGGGTACGCTTTGCTGCATAGTAGCCACAGGCTGCTGCGGCGGGTACTGGTGCTGCAACTGCGGCTCAGGAGCCGGCATAGATGGGGCCGATACCGGCGCGGTGCTGTGTTGCGGGGGCGAAGTATCAAGGTCGCGGATTACGACCGGGGGCTCGATGGGCGCGGGGCTGCTAAACGTAGGCACAAGCGGCGCGGCCGTAGCGGGCTCCTCGTCCTGCCGGTCTGGTCCGGTCGTAGGGTCGGCACGGGCATCGTCGCGGGGTACTACGGCCGTAATGTTGTGGGCGTCGCGGGCGAAACCGGTGGCAATTACGGTTACGCGAATGCTCTGACCCAGCGAAGGGTCGATGCCGTGACCAAAAATAACCTCGGCATTCTGGCCGGCCTTGTCCTGGATGTACTCCGTGATTTCGGTCAGCTCGTCCATCTCCAGCTCGGCCTGGTCGCCCGACATGATGCTGAGCAGAATACGCTGGGCGCCGTGAATATCGGTGTTGTTGAGCAGCGGCGAGGCCAAGGCCTCCTCAGCGGCCCGGGCAGCGCGGTTCTCGCCTTCCGTTACGCTGCTGCCCATTACGGCTGCGCCCGAGTCCTTCATCACCGTTTTCACGTCTTCAAAGTCCACGTTCACGTCCGAGGTTACCGTGATAATCTCGGCAATCGACTTGGCAGCCGTCGTCAGTACAGTATCTGCTTTGGCAAAGGCCGCGCTCAGGGGCAGGTTGCCGTACATCTCGCGGATCTTGTCGTTGAGAATTACCAACACTGTGTCGCAGTCTTCGCTTAGCTCTTTGATGCCCTGCTCGGCCTGCTGGCGCTTTTTACGGCCCTCAAACATGAACGGGGCCGTTACGATGCCTACCGTGAGAATGCCCAGCTCCTTAGCCACCTTGGCAATTACGGGCGCAGCCCCGGTACCGGTGCCACCGCCCATGCCTGCCGTAATGAATACCATGCGGGTACCGTTGCTCAGCAACTCGCGAATCTGCTCGCGGCTCTCGATGGCGGCCTGCTTGCCCCTCTCGGGGTTTGCCCCCGCCCCTAGCCCTTCGGTCAGGTCGATGCCAATTTGCATGCGGTTAGGTACGGGCGACGATGCCAGGGCCTGCTTGTCGGTATTGCAGATTACAAACTCCACGTCTTTTATGCCCTGAGCATACATGTGTTTGACCGCATTGGAGCCACCACCGCCCACACCAATCACTTTGATGATGGAGGTCGATTGCGGCTGTATGTCGAAGGTATAATTCATGCGTAGGGTCAATTAGGAATTAAAAGTCAAAAATTAAAAATCAAGAATTGACGGTCTTGGCAGAGCAGCAATTCTTGATTTTTAACTCTTAATTTTCAATTGACATTAATACTGTTTGTCATCGAAATCATTAATCAGCAGGTCTTTTGTGCGATTAAGAATTCGTTGAAAGAAATCACCGGCGCCCGGCTTTTTGGTAGCCTTTTCGGCCGCCGGAGTGGCCGGAGCTGCTGGAGTCTGCGGAGCAGTAGTAGCCGGGCGCACTTCGGGCGTGGGCACGTAGTAATTCTGCTCCTGCTCGGGCTCCTCGTAGCCGCGCTGGGCCAGGCGGTCGTCGAGCGAGCGGTAGCCAGCCAGCACCAGGCCCACCGTGGTGGCGTACATGGGCGACTTTACCGCTTCAATCTTGCTTTTACCCAAGTGCTCATTGGGGTAGCCAATGCGCGTGTCGAGGCCGGTTACGTACTCGGCCAGCTGCACCAGGTTCTGGAGCTGCGAGCCGCCGCCGGTCATCACGATGCCGGCCGCCAGCTTGTCTTGGAAGCCCAAGCGCTGGATTTCGGCGTACACCAGCTCCACAATTTCCTCCATCCGGGCCTCAATAATGTAGGCCAGGTTTTTCAGGCTGATTTCCTTGGGTGCCCGGTCGCGCAGGCCAGGGATGCTCACGATTTCGTACTCCGAGGCTTCTTCGGCAATAGCCTTGCCAAATTTCACCTTGAGCTGCTCGGCTTGGTTCTGCATCACCTGGCAGCCCTGCTTGATGTCGGTGGTGATGATGTTGCCGCCGAATGGCAATACGGCCGCATGACGGATGATACCATCCTTGAAAATGGCCAGATCGGTCGTGCCGCCGCCAATGTCAACCAGCGCCACACCGGCCTCCTTCTCCTCGTCGCTCAGCACCGACATGCTCGATGCCAGCGGCTCGAGGATCAGGTTATCAATTTCCAGCCCGGCCTTCGTAACGCACTTGTACACGTTGTTGATGGCCGTGCTTTGCGCCGTGATGATGTGGAAATTGCCCTCCAGCCGCACACCCGACATGCCCACCGGGTCCAGAATGCCCTCCTCGTAATCCACCTTATAGTCCTGGGGCATTACGTGGATGATCTGCGAGCCGGGCGGCGTCACCAGGCGATACATGTCGCTGGTGAGGCGCTCCACGTCGGCCTGGGTTATTTCGGTTTCGGCCGAGGCGCGGGTGATGCTGCCGTTGTGCTGCAGGCTCTTGATGTGCTGGCCCGCAATGCCCACGTTCACCACGCCAATGTTGATGCCCGACTGCTCCTCTGCCTGCTTGATGGCCTTCTTAATGGCGTCCACCGTCTTGTCGATATTCGACACAATTCCCCGTACCACGCCTTCCGACACGGCCTTGCCCAAACCAAGAATTTCGAGCTTACCGAATTCATTTTTGCGGCCAACCAAAGCACATATTTTGGTGGTACCGATGTCGAGGCCGACTACAATTTTATCGTGTTGCATGGGAAGGATGGGCGAGGGGTTGGCAGGTGCAGGCAGTAAAAGGGCGTTTAATCCGCTTTAAGGTAGCGTTTTAGACGGATAATTTTATTCACAGATGATCTGATCCTTGAATTCGACGTTGACGCGGTGGTACGTGTCCCAGCCAAGCACCGGCGGAATTTGACGGTAAAATACCATCAGTTTCGCGAATTTTTCCGAAATATTATCAGGAAAGCCAAATTCGACCCGCTGATCACCCACCTGTTGGGTAAATGAAATCTTTCCATTAGGTGCCACGAATATTTCGGCGACCTGTGCGCGCCAGAACGGTTTTTCGTCGATGTAACGCAGGAATTCGAGGTAGCGTATGCCGCTGCTGTCCTGAAAGAAGGAGGCGGCCAGCGGCACGCCGCCAGTTCGTGAGATGGGCACGACCCGGGCCGTGAACAGCGAAGAAAGCGGCAGCTTACGCCCATCGGCATCGAGGTAGCTGTCCTGGCGCGAGTCGGCGTGTACGAGGCGGGCAATGGGGCGGCTCTGGCGCACGTCGGCGTGCAGGTTGCCGGCCAGGTCGCGGTACACCTGGGCCTCCTTCACGAAGCTGTGGGCCTTGAGGCGCGCTTCGAGAGCTTTCAGGTCGATGTCGGAGGGCGCAGAGCCCTCTAGCCGATCGCGTCCCTGGCGGGTCAGCAGGCCGGTTACTTCGCGCTGGCCGATGAAAAAGTTATTGAACTCGTTGCTGACCGATACAATAACGCCCCCAACCTTGCGGTTGGCCTGCCGCACGGCCGCAAATGCCCCCAGCCCCAGCAGCAGCAGCAGGCATACGGTGGCAATCAGCAGGTTCTTAGCGTCGCGCTTCATTCGGGGGTTGGTACTGGGGTCAGGGGAAAAATGAATAGCGGGGCGGGGCTTGCTGCAGGAGCCGTTTCCGGTTGCCGGCAAGCGGCCGGCCGGGCAACTCAGCTATTCAGCCAGCGAATATTCAAAATATTCTTTAATTGAGGCACTAACTGGTCGATGTCGCCGGCGCCTACAGTGGCTAATACGTCAAAATTCGGATTGGTTTCGGCATTTTGCAAAATTTCGTCCTTGGTTTGCAGAGATTTTACCGGCGCCGTGATTTGGGATAAAATCAACTCCGACGTAACGCCCGGCAGTGGCTGCTCGCGCGCTGGGTAGATGTCGAGCAGTACCACTTCGTCGGCAAGGCTCAGACTCTCAGCGAATCCGGGGGCAAAGTCGCGGGTGCGGCTGTAGAGGTGGGGCTGGAAAACCACCCGCAGCCGCCGCCCCGGGTACAGGGCCCGCAGAGACTGTAAGAAGGCCTCGATTTCGCGCGGATGGTGGGCGTAATCGTCTACATATACCTTGGGCTGCGCAGGCGTGCCGGCCGTCACGATGAACTCGAAACGACGCTTCACGCCCCGGTAAGCGGCTACAGCGGCCCGCAATTGCTCGTCGGAAAGGCCGTAAAGACGAGCCACGCAGGCGGCGGCCAGCATATTCTCCACATTATGAAAACCCGGCACAGCCAGCTCCAGATTTTTTATTTGAGCTGTTAGCTTTTTTTGTTCTAGTTCCGCTTCTGGTTCGGCTGGGCCGTGCATGTCGAAGCGGAACAGGTGGCCCTCGGCGGTGATATTGGCGGCGTACAACTCAGGGCCCTGTTCGGGGTTCAGGCCGTAGCGCAGCACCCGCACGCCGGCCGGGGCGGCGGCGGCCACGCTGGCATCGGCCGTGTGGTTGATGATGAGCGTGCCGCCCGGCTGAATCTGCCCCACAAACTGCCGGAACGACTCCAGCAACGTCTCGGCGTCCCCATAAATATCGAGGTGGTCGGCATCGGTGCTCGTCACGATGGCCACCGTCGGAAACAGCGTCAGAAAGCTCCGGTCGTATTCATCGGCTTCAACGACGACGGGGACATTAGTTGCTAGCTGTGAATTGTCAGATGCCGGGTCGTACTTGTTGCTCGTTTTTGGTTGTTCGTTATTTACTTTTTGCGGTTGATTATCCGCAGTGGTATTTACTTCCGCTGCGGAATTTTTAATTCCTACTCCTTTATTTTTAATTGACTCCGGCAGCAGTAAGTTTGAGCCCAGGTTTACGCTGATTCCGCCTAAGAAAGCGGCGCAGGGCACACCGGCGTGGTGCAGCAAGTGAGCTACCATGCTGCTGGTGGTAGTTTTGCCGTGGGTGCCGGCTACCGCAATGGTCGGGCGGCCTTCGGTGAGCACACCAAGCACCTGGCTACGCTTGCGGATATCGTAGCCCTGCTCTCGTAGCCAGGCCCATTCGCGGTGGTCCTTTGGGATGGCGGGCGTGAGCACAACCAGCGTGTCGGCAGGGTTTTCACGCACGGCCAGCGGAATGCTCTCCACCGCGTCATCATAGTGAATCGTGATGCCCTCGGCCGTCAGGGCGTCAGTCAGGGGCGTGCGGGTTTTGTCGTAGCCGCTCACCACGTGCCCGTTGGCCCGGAACCAGCGCGCCAGTGCCGACATGCCGATGCCACCGATACCCAGGAAGAAGACGTTGGTTTTCATTTTTAGGGGTGCAGAGCTTGAATGGTGGTCGTAGATGGGGGCTTGTCGCCGCCCGCTGTGCGCGCAACTGCAACGACAAACGTTCAATGGCGGGCGGGTACAAGCCCCGCCCCTACGCGTTCGGAATCAGTTTCAGCAGCTCGTCCACAATCGTGGCCGTGGCTTGGGGGCGGGCTAGCTGCAGGATGTTGGCGCTTAGCTGCTGCTGGTGCTTCGGGTTGCGGAGTAGCGCCAGGGCTTCGTCGTAAAGTGTGGCAGCGGCCTCAGTGTCGTGCACGAGCAGGGCAGCATCTTTGGTTGTAAGGGCCAGCGCGTTTTTGGTCTGGTGGTCTTCGGCCACGTTGGGCGAGGGCACCAGGATGCTCGGCTTGCCCGTCAGGCACAACTCCGATACCGACAGCGCCCCGGCCCGGCTCACCACTACATCGGCGGCGGCGTAGGCCAGATCCATGCGGCGGATGAACTCCAGGGCCTGCAAACCGGCGGCAGCAAACGGGGCAGCCTGCTTTTCGGCCTCGGGAAAGTAGAGTTTGCCGGTTTGCCAGAGTAGCTGCACGCCGGCCTCCTGCAGGCGGGGTAGCGCTGCGGCAGTGGCCTGGTTGAGCGTACGCGCGCCCAGACTCCCCCCAATAACCAGTAACACCGGGCGGGCGGCATCGAGCCCGAAGAAGGCCAGGGCCTCGGCGCGCTGACCGGCGGCAATTTCGGTGCGCACGGGGTTGCCGGTCAATGTCAGCCGGTCGTTGGGGAAGAACTTGCCCATGCCCTCGTAGGCCACGCAGATACGCTGCACACGCTTGGCCAGCAGCTTATTTACGAGGCCGGCGTAGGAGTTCTGCTCCTGAATAAGGGCCGGAATGCCCCGCGAGGTGGCTGCCAGCAGCACCGGCGCAGAGGCGTAGCCGCCTACGCCCACCACCGCATCGGGCCGGAATTTCTCGATGATTTTGCCTGCTTTGCGCACGGCCCGCATCACCTTAATCGGGAACAGCAGGTTTTTGGGCGTCAGGCTGCGCTGCAAACCGGCAATGTCGAGGCCGATGATGTCGTAGCCGGCCTCGGGTACCCGCGTCATCTCCATACGGCCATTGGCACCCACAAACAGGATTTCGGCGGCCGGAAACCGGCGGCGTACTTCGTTGGCAATGGCCACGGCCGGAAAAATGTGCCCCCCGGTGCCGCCGCCGCTGATGATAAGTTTCATGATTTTTAGCTGTTAGCTAGCAGCTGAGAGCTGTTAGCTTTTGACTGACAACTGCGTTCTGAACGGAAGCTAATAGCCAACAGCCATCAGCTAAGGGCTCAAAGCTAAGCCACTTTCGGAATGCGCGCCGTACCGGCGGGCTGGTCGCTCATGGGGCGGATTTCCCGCTCGCCACGGCTTACGGCCAGGATAATGCCGATGCTGATACCAGTGAAGATGAGCGAGGTGCCACCCATGCTCAGCAGCGGTAGCGGCAGACCAGTAATCGGGCCCAGGCCCACGGCCACGCCCATATTCACCATGGCCTGCAACACTAAGCTAAACGTGAGGCCCGCCGAGAGCAGGCCCCCGAAGGCACCGTAGCTGTTCATGACCGTTTTAAGCCCTCGATAAAGAAAGGCCAGGTAGAGGAACAGCACGATTACGCCCCCGAACAGGCCGTATTCTTCGATGATGATGGCGTAGATGAAGTCGGAGTACGGATGGGGCATGATGTTGCGCTCGGTGCTTTTGCCGGGCCCCTTGCCAAACAGGCCGCCGGTGGCCTCGGCAATGTAGGCGTGCTCTAGCTGAAACGGTACCGGCTTACTCTTGTCGGTGAAGCTCTCGATGCGCGACTGCACCGTTTTCCAGCGCTGCCCGGCTACCAGGCCCACGCCGCCAATCAGAATGCCGATGGCCGCCATAACGGCCATCTGCTTGAGCGGCACCCGCCCAATAAACATCAGCAGCATGCAGGTGGCAAACAGCAGCAACGCCGTGGAGGCGTTGGACAGGATGATAAGCCCGCAAATCACACCCACCCAAATCATTACCGGCAGCAACGTGGTCTTGAAGTCGCCCACGTTTTGCTGGCGGCGGCTGAGCATGGAGGCCAGATGCGTAATGAGGGCCAGCTTGGCCAAATCGGAGGGCTGGAAGGTTTGATTGATGACCGGGATAGTGAGCCAGCGCGAGGCTTCGTTGAGTGTCGAGCCCATCACGAAGGTGAAGACGAGCAGTGGCACCGAAGCCAGCAGCGCGTACAGCGAGAGGCGCGAGTAGTGGCGGTAATCGATGCGGTGCGCCAGCCACATAAACAGCAAACCCAGCACAATGAGGCTGGTATGCTTGAAGAGGAAGTACTCGGTGTTGCCGCCGCGGCTCTTATAGGCCAGCGTGCCCGTCGCCGAGTACACTACGGCAATAGAAATCAGCGAAAACAGCAGCACGATACCCCACAGAATAGGGTCGCCCTTGAGGTTTTTGCGGAGCCAGTTGTTTACCACTGATTTTTACGATTAGAGCTGATTACACTGTTTTTTTGTTCGATTGGGACAACGAACGCGTCATGCTGAGCATTCTGCGCATCAAGCAGAATGCTCAGCATGACGTTCTTTCAATAGTTATTCTCCGGCTTCCAGCGAAGCCACGGCGGCAGCAAATTGCCGGCCACGGTCTTCGTAGTTCTGGAACAGGTCGAAGCTGGCGCAGGCGGGCGAGAGTAGCACCACGTCGCCGGGGGCGGCGAGGGTGGCGGCCCGCTGCACGGCAGCAGCCATGCTTTGGGTTTCTTCGAGGTGCGGTACCACGCTACCGAAGCTGGCGCGGAGCTTTTCGTTGTCGAGGCCCAGGCAAATTAGGGCTTTTACGCGGTTTTCGGCCAGTGGCTGCAGGCTGCTGTAGTCGTTGCCCTTGTCGGTGCCCCCCCCAATCCACACAATCGGGGCCTTTATGCCGTCGAGGGCGTACCAGGCAGCTTCCACGTTGGTAGCCTTACTGTCGTTGATGAAGCGGACGCCACCCACCTCACCTACCAGCTGCAGGCGGTGGTCGGCGTTGCGGAACGTGGCCAGGGCGGCCTCAATCCGGGGGGCATCCAGGCCGGCCAGCCGGGCGCACAGAATGGCGGCCAGCGCGTTCTGGCGGTTGTGCTGGCCAATGAGGGCCGAAGTAGCCGTGCTGATTTCCTCGGCCTCACTGTAAAGCCCGGGCTGCAAATCCACGCAAACTACTTCCTCCTGCAGGTAATAGCCCGCCAGTTGGAAATCGGGGCGCTGGTGCAGGCTGAAGGGCAGCTGGCGCATTGGCCGCAACGCGCTGGGGAAGTAGCGCTGGATGGTTTCGTCGTCGGCGTTGTAGATGAAGAAGTTGCTGCTGTCCTGGTTTTGAGTGATGCGCAGCTTGGCCTTGGCGTACTGTTCGAGCGAGTAGTCGTAGCGGTCGAGGTGGTCGGGGGTGATGTTGAGCAGCACCGAAACCCAGGGCTGGAAGTCGTACGTGTCGTCGAGCTGAAAGGAGCTCAGCTCCAGCACGTAGTAATCATGTTCGTCGGCAATAACCTGCTCGGCCAGCGAGTAGCCCACGTTGCCGGCCAGCCCCACGTTCAGGCCGCCTTCCTTCAGCAGATGGTAGGTGAGCAGCGTGGTGGTGGTTTTGCCGTTGGTGCCCGTAATGGCGATGCATCTGGCGCGGGTATAACGCCCGGCCAGCTCAATTTCAGAAATAATGGGCGTGCCCTTCTTCCGTAACGACTGAATGACGGCCGCTTTTTCCGGGATGCCAGGGCTTTTTACTACCTCATCAGCCGTCAGAATTTCTTCCAGCGTGTGCCTGCCTTCCTCGAACCGGATATTGGCGTTGCGCAGCTTCTGCTGGTATTTGGGCTGAATCGGGCTTTGGTCGGACACGAACACGGTATGCCCCTTGGCCTGGGCCAGCAGCGCCGCCCCTACCCCACTCTCGCCGGCTCCCAGAATTACGTAGTGCATAGTTGTTCTTTTGGGTTTCACGCAGTGTCTCGCAGTGAACGAACACTGCGTGAAACCTCCGTTAGCGCAATTTCAAAGTCACCAAAGTCAGCACGGCCAGCATAATACTCACAATCCAGAAGCGCGACACGATTTTGGACTCGTGGTAGCCCAGCTTCTGGTAGTGGTGGTGTAACGGCGACATGCGCAGCAGCCGCCGGCCCTCGCCGTACTTGCGACGGGTGTATTTGAAGTAGCTTACCTGCGCCATCACCGAGAGACTTTCAAT
Source organism: Hymenobacter lapidiphilus (assembly GCF_013377885.1). GTDB lineage: Bacteria > Bacteroidota > Bacteroidia > Cytophagales > Hymenobacteraceae > Hymenobacter > Hymenobacter lapidiphilus. Next base: position 64,676 of record NZ_JABKAU010000012.1, on the reverse strand, counting down.
CAGGAACACCCCGCAGAGCACCGGAATGAGCAGTTCTTTGCGCACAATGAGAGCCAGCACGGCAATAATGCCGCCGATAGCCAGCGAGCCGGTGTCGCCCATAAATACCTGGGCCGGGTAGCTATTGTACCACAGAAAGCCTACGCAGGCCCCTACGAAAGCGGCGCAGAAGATAACCAGCTCGCCCGAATTCGGGATAAACATGATATCAAGGTAATCGGCCAGCAAAGCGTTGCCGCTCACGAAGGCAAAAACGGCCAGCGTGGTACCAATAATGGCCGATGTACCCGCTGCCAGCCCGTCGAGGCCATCGGTGAGATTGGCTCCGTTACTGACAGCGGTGATGATAAGGATGACGATGGGAATGTAGAAGAAGGCGTAGTACTCGTTGAAAAAGTCGCCAGCCGTGGCGAACAGGTCGCCGTAGTTAAGCTCGTTGTTCTTGATAAACGGCACGGTGGTAATCATCAGCTTCACGTCTTGGTACATGGTGCTGGCATCGACGGCCGAAAACGAGCCGTCGGCCAGCACGTACTGGCGCACGGTTACGTCGTTGCTGAAGAACAGCACCCAGCCCACCGTGAGGCCCAGGCCCACCTGGCCCAGAATCTTGAAGCGCCCGGCCAGCCCGTCCTTGTTCTTCTTTACTACTTTAATATAGTCGTCGACGAAGCCAATCAAACCCAGCCAAACCGTGCTGAGCAGCATCAGGATGATGTAGATGTTGTCGAGCTTGGCAAACAGCAGCACCGGCACCAGAATGGCCAGCAGAATAATCAGGCCGCCCATGGTGGGGGTGCCCTTCTTCTCGGCCTGCCCCTGCAACCCCAAGTCGCGGATGGTTTCGCCAATCTGCTGGCGCTGCAGCAGCCGAATCAGCGGCGCCCCGAAGTACTGCGCAATAATCAGCGACGAAACAATGGCCAGCGCCGCCCGAAACGAGCTGTACTGCATCACGCCGGTACCCGGAATGTGGTGTACTTTATATAGATAATTGAACAGGTAATACAGCATGGGCGCGGTGTTCGGCGGGCGGGTTGAAGCGCAAAGGTAGATTTTAGCGGGGAGGGATTAGCGGTTAGTAGTGAGTTTTTGAGTTAGGAGGGGTGAAAAAAGCCCCGTCATGCTGAGCGAAGGCGGCGGCGCCTTCGCTCAGCATGACACCGTTCTTTTATTATTAGTCCACAACTGCTAAACGCTACTTCCCCAGCAGCTCAAACATCTCCTTCAGCACCTGCTTGTCATCGAAGTCGTTTTTGATGCCCTTGATTTCCTGGTAGGTTTCGTGGCCTTTGCCGGCTACCAGCACAATGTCGCCGGGCTGAGCCAGGGCTACAGCCGTTTTAATGGCCTCGCGCCGGTCGGCAATGGTAAGAACTTTGCCCAGCGCGGTAACTGGTACGCCGGCCTGCATCTGGGTCAGGATATCGTTGGGGTCTTCGAAGCGGGGATTGTCCGAAGTCAGTACGGCGCGCTCGGAGAGTACGGCGGCCAGGCGGGCCATTTCGGGGCGTTTGGCTTCGTCGCGGTTGCCGCCGCAGCCCACTACAGTAATTATCTGCTGACTGGGCTGGCGGATATCGGCCAGGGTCTGGAGCACGTTTTCCAGCGCGTCGGGCGTGTGGGCGTAATCCACGATGCCCGTAATGCGTGCCTTCCCTGATACCACCGGCTCGAAGCGGCCCGGTGCCGACGTCAGGCCCGACAGCACTGTGAGCACCTCCGTGGGGTCTTCGCCCAGCAGCACGGCCGTACCGTAAATGGCCAGCAGGTTGTAGGCGTTGAACACCCCAATGAGCCGGAACTGCACCTCACGGCCCTCAATTTCGAGGTGGAGGCCGTGCACCGCGTTTTCCAGCAGCCGCGCCCGGAACTCGCCGTGGCCGCGGAGCGAGTACAGCTCACGGCGGCCGGCCACGTTCTGCAGCATTACGGCCCCACGCTTGTCATCGGCGTTGCTGAGCGCAAAACCCGACTTCGGCAACATGTCAAAGAAGCCCTTTTTGGCCTTCAAATAGGCATCGAAGGTGCCGTGGTAATCGAGGTGGTCGTGGCTGAGGTTGGTGAACACACCGCCCGCAAAGTGCAGGCCCGTAACGCGGTGCTGCACCACGGCGTGCGAGCTGACCTCGATAAACACGTGGGTGCAGCCGGCGCGCAGCATCTGGGCCAGCAGCTCGTTCAGGCGGATAGCATCGGGCGTGGTATGGGTGCTCAGAATTACTTGCTCGTCAATCTGGTTCTGCACCGTGCTCAGCAGCCCACAGTGGTAGCCCAGCTCGCGGAACAGCTTGTGCAGCATGGTGGCGCAGGTGGTTTTGCCGTTGGTGCCCGTAATGCCCACCAGCTGCAGCTGCCGCGACGGGTGCCCATAAAACTCGGCCGCCATCAGGGCCATGGCTTCCGCCGAATCGGTTACCTGAACGTAGCTGGTGGCCGGGTTCAGCGCAGCCGGCAACTCCTCGCACACCACCACAGCCGCGCCCTGCTCCACGGCTTTGGCAATGAACTGATGGCCGTCGGCCGCTGTGCCGCGCAACGCGAAAAATACCGTTCCCGGCCCTGCCTGCCGCGAGTCCAGGGTAAGGGAATTGATGGAAACATCCGTTGGGCCGTGCTGGGCCCGCACAGTTATGGCGGTCAGGAGTTGGGGAAGATTTTTCAAGATTTAGAATGATGATGAAAGAACGTCATTCAGAGCGGAGCGAAGAATCTCGCGTGTTGACATTGCAGGAGTGAACACTTGTATTTAATGGGCACGGTTACGTCAGCACGCGAGATTCTTCGCTCCGCTCTGAATGACGTTCCTCCTCCGCTACGTGCTTCCTACTGCATCACTGCCAGCGGCCGGGGCTGCATGCCAATCGGCTCCAAAGTAAGCTGCACAGTGGTGCCACGCTTGGCGGGCGTACCGGCCGCTACCGACTGGCTGGTTACGCGGCCCGAGCCGCTGGTACGCACCCGCAGGCCGCGGTTTTCGAGCAGAAACAGCGCATCACGCAGCGTCAGGCCCTCTACGTTGGGCACGCGGCCGGGGCGCAGTGGCAGCGGCAGCAGTTGCACGTCGGCGGCCTGCGAGTCGGGGCGGGCGGTGCGCACCCAGTCTTCGGTGGGGGCCGTGGCCTGGTGGCGCACCCCCAGCTGGCTGAACATCATCGTCAGCTCGTCCTGCAGGCCGGCCTTCACCAACGGCACCGGCGAGCGGCGCACCGGGGCGCGGGCCAGTAGCGGCCGCTCCGAAGCCGCGTCGCGGGCCATGGCCTTATCGGCCAGCTCGCGAAACACGGGTGCGGCCACATCGCCGCCATAAATACGGCCGTTCTTGGGCGAATCGACCACTACAATACAGCTGTACTTGGGCTTGTCGGCCGGGAAGTAGCCGCAGAAGCTGGTGGAATAGGTGCGGGTGTACGCGCCGTTCTTGAACTTCCAGGCCGTGCCGGTTTTACCCGCAATCAGGTAGTCGCTGGTGCGGATACCGCGGGCCGTGCCGTGCTCCACCACGCCTTCCATCATGGTGCGTACCTTCTGCAGGGTTTCCTCGGAACATATTTTGGGGTTAAGCACCACCGTCTCAAACCGCTCAATCACCTTGTCGGCCTGCTTGATTTCGCTTACAATCATCGGCTGCACCTTCACCCCGCCGTTGGCCACGGCGTTGTAAAAGGCCAGCGTCTGGAGCGGGGCCAGTTTCAGCTCATAGCCGATGCTCATGGTACTCAACGAGGTCCGGCTCCAGCTGCGGTCGTTTGGATCTTTAATATAAGGCCGTGCCTCGCCGGCCATCTGGAAGCCCAGCGGCTTATCGAGCCCGAAGCTTTTCAGGTGGTCGGTGTACTTCTCAGGGTTCTTATTGAAGGTGCGGTCAGTCAGCAGCGCCACACCGATGTTCGACGATTTCTCGAATACCTGCTGGATGGAAATCCGACCATACGGGTGCGAGTCGGTTTTCACGGCCCCGCCGATGCGCATAGCCCCCGAGCGGCCGGTGTTAATCGTGTCGGTTAGCTGCAATTCGGGGTTTTCCTCAAATACGGCCATCATCGAGGCCAGCTTGAAGGTCGAGCCCGGCTCGGTGCGGCCCTGATCGGCAATGGCGTAGTTGTAATTTTCGCGGTACACGCCGTCGGCCACCCGGCCCAGGTTGGCTACGGCTTTAATATGGCCGGTGGCCACTTCCATCAGAATGACGGTGCCGTACTGAGCGTTATTCTGCACCAGCGACTTGTAGAGGGCACTTTCGGCCATGTCCTGGAGGTTGATATCGAGCGTCGTCTTCACGTCGTAGCCTGGTTGGGGCTTTACCTCGGTACCATCGTAAATGGGCTTGTTGCCACCGGGCAGGCGCTCGAACAGGGCCTCGCCGTCGCGGCCGGCCAGGTGGCGGTTGAAGGTGAACTCCAGGCCCGCCCCGTTCTTGTCCTCGTTCAGGAAGCCAATCGTGCGCTGAGCCAGCCCACCAAAAGGCCGGAAGCGCTTGTCAATCTTCTCAAAAATGACCCCGCCCCGGTTTTTTCCCTCCCGGAAAATGGGCCACGAAGCCAGCTCCTTTTTCTCCTGATAATTGATTTGCCGCGAGTTGAGGCGAATATAGCGCACGCCCTTCTTGGGGTCGTGGGCGTTCTTGAGCTTGCGGTAGTACTCCTGCTTGCTTCGGTCGCCAAAAAAGCCCGCCAGCAGCCCGGCCAGCGAATCTACCTTCTGGTTGAACAGCGCATCATTCACCACACTAGGGTCCCAGGCCACCCGGTAAAAGGGCAGCGAGGTAGCCATAATACTCTCATTATCAGAGTAAATATTGCCGCGGGTGGCAAATACCGGCTGGTAAATCACCCGCCGTTCCTGCTCCAGGGCGCTCCATTTGGCACCTTCGGTAAACTGCACGTGGGTGATGCGCCACACAATGGCCGCCGAAAACAGACAGACCCCCAGGAAGGCCAGCCGTACGCGGGTAACAATGCTTTTTTTAACGTTTCCTTTCATCGCGACGGGTTGCAGCTCGGTTAGATGAAGCGGCGGCCGGAGCCGGCTCGCCGTTGAGGTCGGTACCAATAGGAACGGGCGGCGCGCCTACTTCCACCACCGAATCGCTGCCCAGGGCGGGGCCCACCACCCGGCGCAGCGAGTCGACGCGGGCGCGGGCTGTCATGGCGGCCACCGAGTCGGCCGTGAGTCCAGGCATCATGTCCAGCTTGGCCTCATCGAGGCCACCGGCGGGCACGGCAATACGAAAAGGCGGCGAGGAGCTTTCGGCCAGCCCGTAGGCAGCCACGCGCCGGGCCACTTCGCTTTGCTTGCTGGCCTCCATGTAGTCAGACTTAAGCGTGGTATAATCGGCCCGCAGGTCTTCAGTTTCAGTCTTCATCTTCTGAATGCTGCGGTTCATGCGGGTGGCATAGTGCGTGTTGCCGATGTAGAGCAGCACCAGAAACATGATGAACAGCAAATGCGGCAGCAGCCGCACCGGCAGACCCTCCCGAAACAGCCCGTCCATGGGCGTAGCCCGCTCCAGCAGCGTAAACACGCTCCAGGTGCTGCGCTTCGGGGCCGCCGGCCGGGCCGCCCGCACTGGCCGGGGGGCCGGCTCGGGGGCGGCTTCCGGCTCTGGTTCGGCCACTTCCGGCGGGCGCACCGGTGCCGGCTCCACGGCGCGGGGCACGTTGGCGCGGGGCGGGTTGCTGGCAGGACGAACGGTATTGGAGGACATCTTTTTACTTTTTGATTGCGATGCGCAGCTTCGCACTTCTTGCGCGGCTGTTGAGGGCAACCTCATCGGCCGTGGCCTCGATGGGCTTGCGGGTAACGACCTCAAAGGGCAAATCGGTGCGGCCGAATAGGTCTTTATCGGCCTCGCCGAAGAATTTACCTTTCGCCAGGAAATTCTTCACCAGTCGGTCTTCGAGCGAGTGGTAGCTCATAACCACCAGCCGGCCGCCGGGGCGCAGTACCCGGACGGTTTGCTCCAGCATCTCGCGCAAGGCGGCCATTTCGTCGTTGGCCTCGATGCGCAGGGCCTGGAAAACCTGGGCCAGGTACTTATTTTCCTTGCCCCGCGGCGTGCAGGGCGCAATGGCTTTCTTGAGGGCCGCAATGGTGGTGATGGACTGCCCGCGCCGCGCCGAAACCACGGTGGCGGCCAGCGTGCGGGCATTGGTTACCTCGCCGTACATGCCAAAAATTCGGTGCAGCTCTGCCTCCGAGTACTCGTTGATGAGGTCGGCGGCCGAGGCGTCGGGGCCGTCAGGGTCCATGCGCATGTCCAGCGGCCCGTCGAAACGAGTGCTGAAGCCGCGCTCCGGCGTATCGAACTGGTGCGACGACACCCCCAGATCGGCCAGCAGGCCATCGACGGGCAGCACGCCGCGCTGGTCGAGCTCCTGAAACAGGTGGCGGAAGTTGGCGCGGATGAACGTAAACTCGGGGCGAGCAAGCTGGGCGGCTTCGGCCTCGGCGTCGGCGTCCTGGTCGAAGCTGTAGAGGTGGCCGGGGCTTTGCAGGCGCTCCAGCATGCGGGCCGAGTGGCCGCCGCCGCCGAAGGTCACATCCACATAGCGGCCTCCGGGCTGCAAATCGAGGGCTTCGAGGCACTCGCGCAGCATCACCGGGCGGTGGTAGGCGGTATCGTTGGCGTAGTCGTTCACGGCAGGTAATTCGGGTTCCGCGTTGAAATCGGCGAAAATCAAAAGTACGCATCCAACGGGCAACGCCAACTGCCTGGGGCCGCAAACCGGTTTTTCTTGGGGCACAGCTTTCTAAAACCCCTAATACTGAACACGCCCCTCGCAATTCCGCACGCAGCCCCCGCGTGGTATTCCGTATCTTTGTGGCTGCTGCTTATGAAACGTCCACTGCTCCATCGGCTCTTCAGTGTCTGGCTGGCCCTGCTGGTGCTCACCTCCTCGGTGGGCCTGGCGGTGCAGCAGCATCTGTGCCTGCAAAGCGGCCAAAGCAGCACCGACGTTATTTTCCAGCCGGCCAGCCACGGCTGTGCGCCAGTTCAAGTAGCCGCTGAGCCCCACGAGGCCGAAGCAGGCCACCTGTTGAAGTCGTGCTGCGAGTTTGGGGCTGATTTTCACAAGCTCGATGCCGCTTCGGCTCAGTTGAACTGGGCGAAAGTATCGGTGCCGGCTTTGCTGCCGGCTTGGCCCGCTGCCCCGTTCCCGGCCTTTAAGGCTGCCAGCCTGCATCAGCCGGCCCCGCGCTGGTACGCGGCCGATTCGTCGCCGCCGCTGGGCGGGCGGGCGCTGCTCACGCGGGTGGGCGAGCTGGTCGTTTAGCGTTTTTTCCGGAGGCTGCCGTTTGGGCAGCCCGCTTCGCCGGGCCCGATTGGGCCGGTGCTTACCTCGGAAAACGCTAAACATCTGCTTCTTATGCATTCCTCTATCCGGTACAGCCGGGCGCTGGCGGTAGCCGGCCTCGTGCTGGCCGCCACTGCCGCGCAGGCCCAAACGCCCGACCCTTCTGTGGCCCCAGTACGTGGGCAGGTGCTCGACGCCACCAACAACTCGCCCGTGCCCGGCGCAGTCGTCCGCTGGCTGAGCAACCCCGCCGGGGCCGCCACCACCGACGCCCAGGGCGCCTTCTCGCTGGTGCGCCCCGCTGGCACCGACAACCGGCTCATCATCAACTTTCTGGGTTACCTGGCCGATACCGTGCGGGCCGAGGGCACACGCTACCTGCGCGTGCCGCTGCGCCGCTCTGCCGAGCTAGGCGAGGTGAAGGTAGAAGCCCGCGCCCTCGCTTACTCGGGCCTCACGCCTACCAACACCCAGGTCATCACCAGTCGCGACCTCACCAAATCGGCCTGCTGCAACTTGGCCGAGAGCTTCGAAACCAATGCCTCGGTCGAAGTATCGACCACCGACGCGGCCTCGGGCGCCAAGCAGATTCAGTTGCTGGGCCTCGATGGAGCCTACACGCTGCTGACGCTGGAAAACCTGCCGGCCCTACGCGGGCTGGCCACGCCCTACCGCCTGGGCTACCTTGCCGGCCCCTGGATTGAAGGCATCGACATTATCAAGGGCATGGGCTCGGTGGTAAACGGCTACGAAAGCATTGCCGGCCAGGTGAACATTCACCTCAAGGACCCCGCTAAAACCGACCGCCTGCACTTCAACGCCTACGTTAACGACATGGGCAAATTCGACCTGAACCTGAACTTGGCCCACCGGCTCACGCCCAAGCTTAGTACGGCCCTGCTGCTGCACACCGACCATATGGGCGGCCGCATCGACCGCAACGACGACGGCTTTTTGGATTTGCCCCGGGCCACCCAGTTCAACGCGTTCAATAAGTGGAAGTATAACTCGGGCGACGGCGTGGTGCTGGAGGCCGGTCTGGGGGCGCTTCGCGAAACCCGCCAGGGCGGGCAGCTGGGCTTCCGCGAAAACACGCCCGGCCCCTACTACGGCATCACGCAGGAAACCAACCGCTACACCGGCTACGCCAAAGCCAGCTACGCCTGGGCCGGCCGCCCCTACCAGAGCCTGGGGCTGCTGCTGAGCGGCACCGACCACGATTTCACCTCCCGTTATGGCCGCCGCGACTACGACGGCAGCCAGCGCACGGGCCTGGCTACGCTGCTGTTTCAGAGCATCATCGGTACCACGGCCCACACCTACCGCACCGGCCTGAGCTTCCAGTACGATGACTACCGCGAAACCTACAACCCGAGCACAACCAGCACGGCACTGCTGGCGCGCAACCGCCGCGAGCAGGTGCCGGGCGCGTTTGGCGAGTACACCTACCAGAATGCCAGCAACCTGACGGTGGTCGGGGGCCTGCGCCTCGACCGGCACAACCTGTACGGCTGGCTGCTTACGCCCCGCCTGAACGTGAAGTACGACCCGGCCAAGAATACGGTGCTCCGCTTTGCGGCCGGCAAGGGCCTGCGGGTGGCCAACCCACTGGCCGAGAATTCGGGCATGTTCGTTAGCTCTCGCGAGTTCGTTATCAGCCCCGATCTGCAGCCCGAAAAGGCCTGGAGCGTGGGCGGCTCGGCCACTCAGTACTTCAACGCCTTCGGCCGGCAGGGCACGCTGGTGGCCGATTACTACCACACCGAGTTTCAGAACCAAGTGGTGGTTGACTCCTACACCGCCCCCGACCGGCTGCTGATTGGCAACCTGGCACCGGGCGGGCGCAGCTACTCGCGCAGCTTTTTGGCCGAAGTGCAGGTGGAACCCGTGAAGGGCCTGGAGGCCAAAGCGGCCTACAAGTACCTCGATGTGCAGACCGATTACAATGGCCAGCTGCTGCCGCGGGTGCTGGTACCCCGCCACCGCCTGTTCCTCAACCTGGCCTACGCCACGGCCTTCGACAAGTGGCGTGCCGACCTGACGGTGCAGGGCTACGGCCAACGCCCGCTGGCCTCCGAGCCCGGTACCGCCGAGCCGGAGGGCCCGGTTTTCAGCCCCCGCTACGCCCTGCTAAACACGCAAATCACGCGCGCTTTCAAGCGTTGGGAAGTATATGCCGGCGTCGAGAACCTGACCAATTACCGCCAGCGCAACCCTATTCAGGGAGCCGCCGCGCCTTTTGGCCCGACTTTCGATGCGGCCATGGTATGGGGCCCCGTGTACGGGCGCATGAGCTATCTGGGCATGCGCTTCACGCTACCCTAGCTGCTCCAGGCTAGCAGCCTTTTTTAATCTGAAAACGCACTTTTCTCACTTGTAAAACTGTTTTGCTACTATGAAATTCTTCCCTTCTTTCCTGCTGTCGTGCCTGCTCTTGATTTCGAGCGGCGCTTTTGCCCAAACCACCAAGAGCAAGGCCAAAGGTCCGGCCACCGCAACACTGCAGCTCAAAACTTCGGCCGTGTGCGACATGTGCAAAGCCCGCCTTGAAAAGGCCATGGCCTACGAAAAAGGCGTCCAGCAGGCCACGCTCGACGTGCCCAGCCAGATGCTGACCGTCACTTTCCGTCCTGATAAAACCAACGCCGCCGCGCTTACCTCGGCCGTGCAGAAAACCGGCTACGATGCCAACGGTCAGCTGGCTGATGATAAGGCCTATGAGCGCCTGCCGGAGTGCTGCAAGAAAACCAACGACGTTCACTAAATCACCTGGCCAAGCCAGTTGGTAATTGGCTGAGCATTGCCGCCATGTGGCAGCTTATGGCTCAGGGCCGATAGTACAGAAGGGCCGGCGGCAAGTAGCATACCCAAACTGGGTTGTTGCTTACCGCCGGCCCTCCTGCATAGATGTAATGGCCTATGTATCTGGGCTTCGAATAGTATAGCAACCAGATTAAATAGTATGCCAACGGGGCTATATATCCGACGAACAGATAAATTTCAGCGCGTTTATAAAAATAGTCTGGTTTAATCAACCTATATTACCGACTACTACTCCACCTACAGGGCGGCTTACGTCGGTACCCAAACTGCTTTCCCGCTTATTCTTTATGAAGATATCCTGCCTGCTCCTCGACGATGACCGGTTGGTGCTGGAACTGCTTCAGGCCTACGCAACCATGACCAACGTGCTGGAGGTAAAAGCAGCCTTCACCGACCCGCTGGAAGCTCACCAATATTTGCTGGAAAATCCGGTACAGGTGCTGTTCTCCGATGTTACCATGCCTCACCTCAGCGGCATCGACCTCGTTAAGTCGCTGCACCATCCACCGTTGGTTGTGCTGATGACGGCACATCCGCAGTACGCGATGGAAGGCTTCAACCTGGATGTCATCGACTTTCTACTCAAGCCTATTTCGCTCGAACGGTTTTTAAGGGCCGTAAACAAAGTGGCAAGCCTGCTGCGAGTGCAAACCCATTCGGCAGACCTGCCGCCCGATGCGGCCCCCGACTGGGGCTCGTTCTTTATCCGTACCGATGCCCGGTTTGTGCGTCTGCACTACCGTGAGGTGCTCTTCATTGAAGCGTTGAAGGACTTCACCAAAATCAACACCGCCGACGGCCGCTCGCACCTGACGCTGGTAAACCTCAAAAACCTGGAGCACCAACTACCGGCCGGCCTGTTCGTGCGCACCCACCGCTCCTACCTCGTCAACGCTGCCCGCATCGACTCCATGAGCTCTTTGGAGGTGAAAGTGGCCGGCCACGCCCTGCCGCTGGGCCAGACCTACCGCGAGCGGGTAACCGAGCAGATTGTCAATACCACGCTCATCAGGCGGAATTAGGCAGCCCGAACTACCCCTTTGCCTTCCATAGCCGCCACCAAGGCAGGTAGGGCTGGTCGTGGTGCTCGTAGTGGTAGCCGAAGAAGTAGCAGCTTATAAAGGCCCAAGCATGGTGGCGAAACTGGCTGCGCGATTTGTGCGCATTGTCGGCTTCATGCTCGCCCCGGTGCGGCAGGTAGGTACCGAAATAAAACAGTTGAAAAGTACCCAACACGGCCGGCAGCATCCAGAAGGCAATAACATTAGCCTGCGGGAAGAACAGCTTGAGCACATTGTAGGTGGCCGCCATCAGCAGCACCTGCCACACGGTTACGTAGTTCCAGGCAAAGCGCACAAACCAGGGCAGGAAGCCCGGGTGGCGGCCGTTGTGGAAGTCGGGGTCGTGCTCGGTGGCTACGTGGCGGTGGTGGGCGTGGTGTTTGGCCAGCATGCCCGGAAACCAGTTGAACGCGAAAAGCCCGGCGGCCAGCGTGCCAATGGTATTGTTGAGGCGCTTGTTGGAGCTTACCACTCCGTGCATGGCATCGTGGGCCGTAATAAAAAGGCCAGTATACAGATGGGTTTGCAGCAGCGCCAGCAAGTAAGGCCAGGGCGTGCGCCAGTCGGGCTGGAAGAAAGCCAGCAAAAACGTAAGCAGCCCGCCCCAACAGACCAGCACCAGTCCCGCCGCCACTACGCCCCGCCCTTCTAATGGCGCCGGCCGCACCCGGCCTGGCCGGGCCGGCGGCAATGCGGCAGTCGTGTTTTCAGCAACAGGATAGCTAAGTTCACTCATTGGCTTACGTACTCGTTCAGCGACTTACAGCGCCAGCAGCGCGTCGCGAATCTGCTCCATCTGCCACATGGGGGTGCTGGTAGCCCCGCAGATGCCCACACTCTGGCCCGGCATAAACCAGCCGTAATCGAGGTCGTCGAGCTTGGAGATGAAGTGCGTGGCTGGGTTGGTATCCTTGCAGACTTGGTACAGCACCTTGCCGTTGGAGCTTTTGGTCCCCGATACGAATACTACTTGGTCGTATTGAGCGGCAAAGCGGCGCAGATCCTTGTCGCGGTTGCTTACCTGCCGGCAGATGGTGTCGTTGGCATTTACCTCATAGCCGCGCTCAGTCAGCTCGTTTTTGATGCGGTAAAACGAGTCGGTGCTCTTAGTGGTCTGGCTGTAGAGCGTGAGGCTGGGCGGCAGCTCGTGGCCCAGCAACTCTTCCAGACTTTCGAACACCACGGCATTTCCGCTGGTCTGGCCCAGCAGGCCACGCACCTCGGCGTGCCCGTGCTTGCCGTATATAAAGATCTGGTCCTGCTTGTCGTAGCTGGTTTTAATGCGGTTCTGCAGTTTAAGTACCACCGGACACGAGGCATCCACGAGCGTCAGCTCGTTCTCCATAGCCATCTGGTAGGTGCTGGGTGGCTCGCCGTGTGCCCGGATAAGTACAGCCTCGCGGCGCAGGCCAGCCAGCTGCTCGTAGTCGATGATGCGCAGGCCCCGACGTTCAAGGCGCTCCACTTCTTCATCGTTGTGCACAATATCGCCCAGGCAATACAGGTAGCCCTGCTCATCGAGCAGGTCTTCGGCCATCTGAATGGCATAGATAACGCCAAAGCAAAAGCCGGAGTTGGGGTCGATTCGAACGCTTAAGTGGTGCGGCATAGCGAAGCAGTAACCTGGAAGCGGCCCGGAAGGTTACGGCTTGCGGAAGATAAGCTGGATTTCGCAAAAAGCCCACGCCCGCCTCGTGCAAGCAGTTCGGTTAAAATGTACCGAACGCCTTTTGCTCCTCCATGTCGCGGATAACCCGTTCTTCGGCCGGAGAAGCACGCAGTACTTCGCGGTTGCGCCAGAACTCGGGTTCATAAGGACCTTTTTGAGCCTGCCGCAGGTCGTTGTAGTTTACGCCGGTGTTCTTGTAACCTTTGGTATTGGCACCCTTGGCGTAACGATAGAAAAACAGGTTGCCGCTGAGCGTGGTGGTGTCGGGGCGGCCATTGTAGCTCAGCACAATGCGCTGCTCGGCCCGCACGGCCCGCAACTGGCTGAGCGAGTCCTGATACGGTGCAAAATCGGCCGTCAGGCGCATATTCTGCGAGTCGAGGCTGGTTCCTTCGCCAAACTGCAGCGACATGAGGTCGGCAATGGGTACCCGGCTCTCCATGCGGCGCAGGGTGGCTGTTTCCATATCGAGGTAGAGTGTGCCGGTCAGGGCCGACTGGCCCAGTTCGGGCCGGGGCCGGAAATCGATAACGGCCACTTCGCCCGTCTCATCACGTAGTACCTCGCGCAGCTGAAACACGAACTGCTCAGTAGCACGTGGGCCCAACGGCACGGCTACCTTGCGTGGGCTGGGGTTGGGATCAAACACCGGAATCAGGCGCAGGGCGGCCGAAAAATTCATCATATCCACGCCCGTTTCCTCCTTCACCTGCCCGTAACGGGCCTGCGTCAGCTGCCAGCCGCTCACGCCTTCCGCCGTGAAGCGCACATCATAGAAGGCATCCATGAACTCGGTGTAGCGGCCATTGTGGCGCTGTTTCTGGCGGTAGAAAGCCTGCCCGTACATGGCCTTGCGCTGGTGCCGGGCCAGCTTGGCGCTGGCGCGCTGCACCAGCTCGGCCGCCACCTGCCCGGGGTTGCGCACCCGCACTTCGGGCAAGGAAACCGAGCTGCTTTTAAGACGGATTTCCAGCGCCGTGGCCACCGTTGCCGCACTGACGTTGAGCGTAGCGGGCTCGAAGCCCAGGCTGTTTACTGTAAGCTGCTGGGGCAGCCGCGGAACCCGCAGCAGAAACTCGCCGGCTTCGTTGGTGGCCGTACCCACTTCGGCCCCTACTACCCCCACCCCCGCATAGGGTACGGGTTGGTTTTTCTCATCAAGCACGCGGCCTTTTAGCAGAATTGCCTGTGCCTGAGCCAGGTGACTACCGAACAGAAAAACTAGCAGGAGTAAAAGCGAAGATTTCATAGGCAAAATAAGAAGGAAGGAGCCCGAAAGGCAGATAGTAGAGCCATGGGCCGCGAACAGACCGGGAAACCCGGCGAAACGGAGCACCCATCTGCCACCCAAGGGCCTTATATTAAATAAGCGCTTCTATAACCGGGCCAGCTTCTGGGCATCGGCGTCCGACACGTGGCCCCGCTCTACCAGAAAATTGCGCACCAGACCGAACGATTCAGCATCGAGGCCCGAGTTGGGATGGTTGAGCAGCGTTTTAAGCAAAAACTGCCGGTCTTCGTCTACGTGCTGGCTCAAGCCCAAGAAGGAAGGCAGGTTGCTTTCCACGCTCAGGCGCAGAAACCGCACTTCGGGGTTAGCCGAATCGAGCTGCACTGCCTGCTCGAACTGCTTGCTGGCCTGCTGGACATACGTCAGTTTGCTGAGCATGGAGGCGTCGCGGGCACGGATGGCCTCGGCGGCCGCCTTGTACGCCAGCACCACGGCATCCTGCCGGGTGTAGGCGCTCATCAGCTTATGAAACTTCTCGCCGGCTTCTTTGCTGGCGGCTGCCTGCTGGTACTGCTGGCGGAGCTTGGGCAGGGCGTAGGGGTTGGCTTCGGTTGACACGAGCGTAGAGAAAATCAGAAGGATGGTTAAAATCAGAAACTTAGGCACGGCAGAGGGCAGGAAACGGCGGCAGGCCGGCGGCCTGGTGTGCCGCGGTTACAGCCGCCTTGCTTCAATTATGACGCCAAATAGCGAAATTCAGCGCAATCCGGCATCTGCAGGCCTATATTTTAGCCATCCGGTAACGTAGCCACGAGCCCATCAGCAGCAGCAGCTTGGTGTTGGTAGGTACCCGCACCCGCTGCTGCTGAATGTGGGCCGCCGGCAGCCGCCGGATTTTGTCAAACAGCTTCAGATAGTATACATACGCCAGGTAAACCCCCAGCCGGGCCGCCTGCGGCAACTGCACGATGCCCGCGTAACCGGCCTCAAAATCGGCCCGGATATCGTCCTCAATGTCGCGCTTCACCGCATCGGTGAACTGTTCGTACTGCACCCCCGGAAAATATACCCGTCCCCGCTCTTCGTAGTCGGAGCGGATGTCGCGCAGAAAGTTGATTTTCTGGAAGGCCGAACCCAACCGCCGGGCCGGCTCACGCAGCCGCTCGAACTCTGCCTCATTGCCTTCGCAGAAGATACGCAGGCACATAAGCCCTACTACCTCGGCCGAGCCATAGATGTATTTGCTGTACAGCGACTGGTCGTAGCTACGGTCATCGAGGTCCATCTCCATACTATAGAGGAAGGCCGCAATAAACTCCCGGTCGATACCATACTGGTGTACAACATCCTGGAAAGCGTGCAGGACCGGGTTCAGGCTGATGCGCTTGTCGAGGGCCTCATAGGTCTGGCGCTCAAAATCGGCAAACAGCGCGGCCTTGTCGTGCTCGTGGAAGGTGTCCACGATTTCGTCGGCCCAGCGCACGAAGCCATACACCGAATACACCGGCAGGTGAAACCGCTTATCGAGCGTGCGGATGCCAAGCGTGAAAGACGTGCTGTAGCGCTGGGTAATCAGCTTGCTGCACGCCCGGCTGGTTTCAGTGAAAAGGGCAACGTGGTCCAAATGTATTCGAGTTATGCGTTTTGAATTTCGAATTTCGAATGTCGCTCGCTTAGCAAAACGGCTCATTCAGCATCCTCAATCCATATTTCAAATTTTCTGGCAGGCGCTTAAACCAGCTACTTCTTAACGCCTAATTCCTTCAGCACCTCCCCTGCTACCACTTGGCCCGAGATGAGCGAGGGCGGCACCCCAGGGCCGGGCACAGTGAGCTGGCCGGTGAAGTAGAGGTTGCTGACTTTTTTGCTTTTGAGGCTTGGCTTGAGGATGGCCGTCTGGCGCAGGGTGTTGGCCAGACCGTAGGCATTACCCTTGTAGCTGTGGTAATCGTCGATGAAATTCTGGTGGGCGTAGCTGCGCTTGTACACCACCGCGTCGCGGATGCTGGTGCCGCAATGCCGCTCCAGCCGCTCCATAATGAAGTTGTAGTAATGCTCGCGCGTGGCCTCGGGGTCGGGCAGGTTGGGAGCTACCGGCACCAGCAGGAAAATATTCTCGCTGCCTTCAGGGGCTACCGAGGGGTCAGTCTGCGAGGGGGCCGACACGTAGAACAGCGGGCGGGTGGGCCACTTCGGGTTCTCATAGATTTCCTCGGCGTGCAGGCCGAAGTCCTGGTCGAAAAACAGGTTGTGGTGGCGCAGGTTGGGTAGGCGCTTGTTCACGCCCACGTAAAACAGCAACGACGACGGGGCCATCGTGCGCTTGTCCCAATACTGCTCCGAGTAGGTGCGCCACTCGGGGGCCAGCAGGTGTTGCTCGGCGTGGTGGTAGTCGGCGCCGGCTACCACGGCATCGGCGGGCCGGAAGCCGGCGGCCGTCTGCACGCCGGTAGTACGGCCGTTTTCCACCACAATCTGCTCCACGGGCGCGTTGTACTCTATTTCTACGCCCTGCTCGCGGGCCAGGGCCACCATACCCTCCACAATTTTGTGCATGCCGCCCATTGGGTACCAGGTGCCCATCGCCAGGTCGGCGTAGTTCATAAGCGAGTACAGGGCCGGCGTGTTTTCGGAGGTAGCGCCCAGAAACAGAATCGGGAATTCCACCAGCTCCAACAGGCGCGGGTCTTTGAAAAACTTGCGCACGTGCTTGTGCATGCTTTGCAACAGGTCGAGGCGCACGGCGTCCACCAGCAGGCGCGGGTCGGCAAACTCCAGTAGCGAGCGGCCGGGCATATGCACAAACTTGCCAATGCCCACCTGGTATTTGTAGGCCGCCTGCCGCAGAAACTCATCGAGCCGGGCACCGCTGCCGGGCTCAAACCGTTCGAACAACGCCCGCAGCTCGCTCATGGCCGCCGGAATATCCACCGCCTCGGGACCTTTGAAAATCACCTGGTACGAAGGATCGAGCCGCACCAAATCGTAGTAGTCGCTCACCTTGCGGCCGAATTTGGCGAAGTACTGCTCGAAAATATCGGGCATCCAGTACCAGCTCGGGCCCATATCGAAGGTGAACCCTTCGGCCTGAAACTGCCGGGCCCGGCCACCAGGGCCCTCGTTTTTCTCCAGCAACGTAACGCGGCAGCCCTGCTGGGCCAGAGAGGTAGCCGCCGACAGGCCTGCAAAGCCGGCCCCGATAACTATGATGTGTTTGCTCACAGACGCAAATATGGGATTTTGCTGGTTTCGCCAGCCTATTTATGCTAAGATACCGTCAGACGGCCCGGAAGTTTGGTTTCCTGACAAGACAACGGGCCGCAAACTACGCTAGCCAAAGCTGGTTGCGTAGTCCGCGGCCCGTGATACGCCCGGGGCGGGTCTGTACTCTCTCCCTATTCCCTACACGCCGGGGGCATATGTCTTCAGCGCCTGCTTAAGCTCCTTGCGGGCGATGTGGATTCGGTTTTTCACGGTTCCAATCGGAATCTGCAGCTTTTCTGCAATTTCCAGATACTTGTAACCGATATAGTACATCATGAACGGCGTCCGGTAGTCGGCCGATAGGCCGGCAATAGCCGCGTTGATGTCCGTTACTACGAAATCTGAGCTAGCTCCGTTGTGGGTAATGTAGTTTTCATCGGTATTAAAGTACTGAAAGTACTCTGTGCTGTCGATGTTGCTATTACGCTTGGTTATTTTGTTGTAGTTGTTGATGAAGGTGTTGCGCATGATGGTGTACAACCACGCCTTCAGATTGGTACCCGTTTTAAACTTATCCTTATTGAGCATCGCCTTGAGCAGGGTTTCCTGCACGAGGTCTTTAGCGTCGTCGGCGTCGCGGGTCAGGTTCATCGCCACCGGCTTCAGCGAGTAAGAAATCTTCTGTACCTGGTCAGTGAATTCAAGAGAGGTCATGCTGTTTAGCTTTTGGTGGCCAAATGTTAAACAAATATACGCAGGGCCCGCCAAAAAGTACGAGAGCAGCTCAATTTATTTCGCACAACCAATCGGCATCAGGCTTCAGGCGCTGCCAGAGCCATTTTTGCCATCGTAAAATATTGGATCGGGTGCTGAAGCCCGTTTTAGGCTGGTACCAGCTTGTGCTTTCCCGGCCATATGCTGCCGGCATCATTGGCCAACTGAGGTACGGCGGGGCTGCCATACCGGTTTGGGGCACTACACCTCAGCCGTTACCGCGATAGTGTCCGCCAAGGCTATAAAGTCGGTAATTAGGGTCAGGCGGGTAGTTTCAGGCGGCAGCGGAAAATCCAGCTGGGCCAGCGGACCATAGAGGTAAAGCTCCGTGCCGGGGCAATAGGTGCGCAGTTGCTGCACGAAGTAACCCACCTCGTCGCGCTCGGGCACGGCAGTCATTACCGTCAGCACGGCGTGGGGCTGGTAGCTGGCACACACGGCTTCTAGCTCGGCAGCGGGCAGGTTCTGGCCCAGATACAGCACATGGTGTCGGCGGGCCCGCAACACGTAGTTCATAAACAGCAGGGCCAGCTCGTGCATTTCGCGCTCGGGCAGAAACAGCACCCAGCGCCGGGCCGAAGCCGGCGACACCGGCGGCAGGGCATCGGTGCCGGCCAGCATTTTCTGGCGTAGCAAATTGGTGATCAAATGCTCCTGCGCCGGATTCACGGTGCCGGCCTGCCACATAATTCCGATGCGCTGCAGGAACGGGTATGCAACCCGCAGAATAGCTTCTTCGAGGCCCAATTGCTGAATAGCCTGATCGAGCAGGTGTACCAGCTGGCACTCGTCCATGGCCAGCATGGCAGCCAGCAGCCCATTTACACGCTGGCAATAGTTATGCGCCGCGTCGTTGCCGGCCAGCACAGCCGTCGAAAGCTCCTCTTCGCTTAGGCTGGCTACCTTGGAAATACGGTAGCCCCGGTCGCAAAGCGTGGCTACGTTCAACAGCCGGCGCAAATCATCCTCGCAATAGGTGCGGATGTTGGTGGCAGTGCGGGCGGGATGCAGAATGCCATAGCGCTGCTCCCACACCCGAATGGTGTGCGCCTTAACGCCCGAAAGCTGCTCTAAGTCGGAGATGGAGAAGTAACCCATTTTTTTAAGCCGATAGCGGCTGACTAACCCAAGTTGCGGAGGGCGGTGTAGAAACGAGGATTAGCAGGTAGCTTTTGTTTGGAAAAACACGCCCCACAAAGCCCCAAAACGCACTTTCGGGGCTTTGCAGGTACTAAGCTGCGCTCAGCCAGCCTACCTGGATGATTTCAGCACCCGGGTAGGCGCAGGCCGGCGCAGCGCCAGCCGGAAATACCGGGGCGACACCCACAGCAGACCAAACTCTTCGCTGCCGTCGCGGCCGGTGGTTTTGTGGTGCATCTTATGGGCCATGTTCAGGGCCCGCAGATATGTACTGCGCGACTTGCGCCAGAAGCGCAGCCGGCCATGAATCAGCACATCATGTACGAAAAAGTACAGCGTACCGTAACTGGCTATGCCCACGCCCATCCAAAACCGAAAATCGTGGCTTTCGGCACCGGACATGATGAGCAGCATCGAAAGCGAGCCATAAAAAAGGAAGAAGAAGTCGTTCCGTTCGAAGCGGTGCGGATGGCGCACGTGGTGTGAGCGGTGCAGGAACCACAGCGGCCCATGCAGCACAAACCGGTGCATGAACCAGGCCACGAACTCCATCCCCAAAAAAGTAGCCGTCGTAACGGCTACAGCACCCAGCGTTGTCATAGTAGCCCTAACCAGCGAAAAAGAGAGAAGGTTTAGCAGGTGATGTAGTGGAAACAAAAAAATCCGCTCTGCCTCGACGATGCGTAGCAGCACGGACTCCTTTAGTATCGCCACACTTGCTAATTATCCCAGGTCAGCTTTTCCTTGTTTAGGAAGGCGGCAATGCCGCGGCGGCAGTCGTCGGAGCTACGGGCGTCGGCGTTCATGCGGGCGGCGTAGCGCAGGCTGTCTTCGAGGGGCATTTCGGGCAGGCGGGCCATCATTTCTTTGGTGCTTTCCATGCTCTGGGCCGAGTTTTCGACGCACAGGCGGCGGGCGAAGCGGTACACGTTGTCGGCCAGCTCGGCGCGGGGCACCACAAAGTTCACCAGTCCATACTCCAGGGCCTTATCGGCCGGAATTACGTCGCCGGTGAGCAGCAGCTGCTTGGTGCGGGTTTCGCCGATTTTACGTAGCAGAAAAATGCTAACGATGGCCGGCAGGAACCCGATTTTCACTTCGGTATAGCCGAATTTCGCTTCCGGTACGGTAAAGGCGAAGTCGCAGATGGTGGCCAGCCCGCAGCCGCCAGCCAGCGCGTGGCCGTGCACCTGCCCGATTACCACCTTGTTGAGGGTGTAAATCTGATGAAACAGCTGCATGAGGTGGGTTGAGTCGGCCAGGTTCTCGTTGTAACCGAAACTCTGCAGCTCCTGAATGTAGCCCAAATCGGCCCCGGCGCAGAATACGTCGCCCTCGGCCCGCAGTACAATTACTTTGCAGGCTTCATCTTCCTCGGCGTAGGCAAAAGCCTGCTTGAGCTCGGTAACTACGTTGGCGTTGAGCGCGTTGCGCTTGTCGGGACGATTGAGGGTGATGTAGCCAATGGATTCCTGAACGTCGTAGCGGATATAGCGCAGTTCTTCTAGTTCCTGAGTGGGCATGTCTTCCATAGTCGGAATGGGTGGGGCAAAGATGGGGCGCAGCAGAAGGGCCGATGGGTGCAAGCAGCGAGGGGCCGGGCGGCGCCAAAAGAAGGTCGAAAATTCAAACCTAGCAAAATTGATGCTACTATAATACGAACTACGTGCGAAACCCGGCTACTGCCGGGCAGTATTTTGGGGCCCCTACGGCTGGCCTCCCACTACAAAGGCCCCCGCCAGCGTTACATCGTGGGTGCGGAAACCGGCAGCGCGGAACAGTGAATCCTGGCGGGCCACGTACCAGCTTTTGCAGCTCGAATCGAAAACAATTCGCGGAGCCGTGCCGAACAAAGCGGCTACTTCAGCGGGCCGCACGCGGGCATTGCGGCGCAATACCACGGCCGCCAGCCCCGGCAGCGGCTGAGTGCTGCCGCTAAGCCGCCCACTGATGAAAGCCAGCTGTCGGCCCCGCCAGCCGGCCAGTACCAAACCCGGCTCGGCTACCACAGCCGGCACAGGGCTGCCCCGCCAGCCGGGCCAGTAGCTTACGCGCCGGGCATTACGCCGAATGCTGCCCGGTACGATGCGGTAGGTGCGCTCGGTTTCGGTGAGCGGCAGCGAGTCGAGGGGCACAATATCGGCGGCCGCACCCTGCCAGAAGCCAACTACCGAGCGGCGCGGAATGCTGTACACCACCAACTGCTCGTTGGGGGCCAGGCGGCGGGCGGCCCACACGCGGCTGCCGGCAAACACGCCCATAAACGTGCAGCCCAGCGCCAGCCATTGCAACCGTTTAAGGGCCAAGAAGGCCAGCAGCGCCAATATCACCCCGAATACCAGCCACGCCTGCGGAGCCGTGATGTGGATGCCCGATACCAGCGCCCCGGGCAATGAGCGGCCAATGAGGAAGATATACTCGTTGAACAGCCAGATCATGTTTTCAAACACCCAAGCCAAGCCTTTAATCAGGTAGTCGAAGCCACATGCGGCGGAAGCCGAAATCAGCCCCAGTACCCAACCGACGCCTTTAAGCGCCAGCAGCGCCAGGCCCACGTACACGGCCAGGCTGGATATGGGCACGGCCACGAGGTTGGAAAGCAGGAAGCTGAGCGGGAACTGGTGGAAATAGAACAACCCCAGCGGAAACGTGGCCACCTGAGCCGCCAACGACAGCGCCGTAGCCTTCCACAGCCAATCAAGCACAATCCCTGTCCATTTCCAGAGCCGCTGCACTGCCGACGACTGCCAGGGCCGCTGCCGGGCCAGGAAGTAGGCCCTCGGGTGCAGCCAGGAAGCAATACGCGGCTGCAAATACACAATGCTCAACACGGCCAGAAATGAGAGCTGAAAGCCCACGTCACATAGCAGATACGGATCGTAGCAGAGCAGGAAAAAGGCGGCCACGGCCAGCAGGTTGTACATCGACGTCTGCCGGCCAAAAGCGCGGGCCACGATCAGGAACGAAAACATAACAGTCGCCCGCAGCACCGAGGCCGAGAGGCCCGTCAGGAAGGCGTAGCTCCAGATAACGCCCAGTCCGGCCAGCGCCGTGGCCAGCCGCATCAGCGGCCCCCGGCGGCCCGGCAGCAGCCCCAGCAGCCAGCTTACTGCCCCGAACAGCAGCCCCACCTGCAGGCCCGAAACGGCCATAATGTGGGTGGTGCCGGTGTTGGCGTACGCCTCCTTGGTCTGCTGGTCCACGTCGTCTTTGAGGCCCAGCACCAGCGCCGAAGCCAGCGCGTATTCGCGCTTGGCATGCACGTACTGCTTGAAAACGCCCTCCACTACTCGGGCCGCCCGCATGGCCACGGCCCGCAGCACACTCGGGGGCGCTATGCCAATGCGCTGGTACTGGTCGGGGTGGATGAACTGCTGGTGGTACACCTGGTGGTACTGCAGGTAGCGGCGGTAGTCGAACTCGCCAGGGTTGAGCGGGGCCTTGCTCGGGGCGGGCGCGCCGCGTACCAGCCAAAGGTCGCCGTACTGCGGGGCCGGCAGCGAATCGGTGCGCGGCACGGAAACGCGAATGCCGCCCACCGCCGGCCGCCACTGCCCCGCCACCCGCACCGCCGAAACCCGCACGGTAGTGGCGTAGGTAGCGGGCCGTCGCACGGTATAATCGTCCACCACGGCCCGATAAAATTCAACTTCGCCGCCAAAGCGGTACAGGTGGTTGCTCGCCCGGCTCTCGGTGGCCTGCTGCGTGAGCGTGAGGCCGGCCACATACAGGGCCAGCACGGCCAGCAGCCCGGCGGCGTCAGTTGGGCCGGGCATTGTCTGCCGCGCCGCCCACCACTGCACGCCGGCAAACAGCGCCCCCAACCCCAGCAGCAGCGGCCAGAGGTCGGGCAGCATTGCGCCATAGTACAAATACGTCAGGATGCCGGCCATCAGCGGCAGCACAAGGCGCACGAAGGCATTCGGGGCCCATTTGACTTGCATAAGCTTTTAGGCTGCTGGCGTTTAGCTGATAGCTGACAGCTTTCGACCGGGCGGTTTGGCTAGGGCAGGCAGCGGGTAATCAAGGTGTAGAAAATAGTTGAAACCGCAAAGACTACCGGTGTCCTGCCACGATGAAAAAGCGGTGGGGTAATGCCGGCCTTCTATCCCTGCCAGCTCATTTTGTAATGCCCGATACCAGCTTCCTCGAACAGATTACCCGCTTTCGTGAAGCCGTGGCGTTCGTAGAAGCGCACGGCGGGCAGTTGGGCATTCAGGTACACAAAAGCAGCCGGATGAGCCGCTTGCACGTCATGCAGCACGGCGGCGAGCAGAGCTGCTCCGGCTTGCTGGTTGCGGTACTCGGCCAGCACCGCGAAACGCTCCAGCTTCACGCCGGCTTCGGTAAGACGCCAGCGGGCAGCACCGCAGGGCTGGCCGGCGGCCGTGAGGGCCAGATAGTGGGTGGCATCGGTGCGGTCGTGGGCGTCGTGCTCCAGGTCGGCGGGCACGTTCTGGCCCAGCACGAACACGGTATGGCGGATGGCCAGCGCCGCTTCCAGGTCGGCGTCGGTGGTAATGCGGCGGACTTGCATAAGAATCGAAGTCAAGAAGGTAAAAGTCAAAAGTAAACGCGCCGTTGTCATCCTGACGCAGGAAGGACCTATATAAGAAGCCATCATCAGATACGGGCTTCTATATAGGTCCTTCGTTCTCGCTCGATGCGCGACATGCTCAACCTGAAAGGCAGTCAAGCTAACAGCTGTCAGCTAATGGCTAACAGCTGAAGTAACTACTCGCTGCGGCGTTGGGCGGGGCGCACGGGGCGGTTGGCCTGGTCGGCGCGTTCCTGCTCCTGCTCGGTATCGAACTGGTCGTAGGCCAGCACGATTTCCTTTACCAAACGGTGGCGCACCACGTCGTCGGCTGTCATTTCTATGAAGCCGATGCCGGGCACGTCGCGCAGAATATCGAGGGCTTGGTTGAGGCCGGACTTCTGCTTGGTAGGCAGGTCAATCTGACTCCGGTCGCCATTCACCATTACCTTGGCGTGGGGGCCCATGCGGGTCAGAAACATCTTCAACTGCGAAGGCGTGGTGTTCTGGGCTTCATCGAGCAGCACAAAAGCGTGGTTGAGCGTGCGGCCGCGCATGTAGGCCAATGGCGCAATTTCGATGGTCTTGTTCTCCATGTAGAACTTGAACTTCTCGGGCGGCAGCATATCCTCCAGCGCATCATAAATGGGCCGCAGGTAGGGATCAACTTTCTCCTTCATATCACCAGGCAGAAAGCCCAGGCTTTCGCCGGCCTCCACTACGGGGCGCGAGATGATGATCTTCTTGACCTCCTTGTTCTTGAGCGCGCGCACGGCCAAGGCTACCGAAATGTATGTTTTGCCCGTACCAGCCGGCCCGAGCGCAAACACCAAGTCGTTCTTTATTACGGCCTCCACCAACCGCTGCTGGTTGGCGGTGCGGGCCTTTATAACGCCGCCCTTGGCACCGAACAGAATCACGTCGGGCGCGGCCGCCATGCGGGCCTCCTCCACTTCCTCATTGGCCGAGGACAGGTACTGGTTTACAGTTTTATCGGTGATGGTGCCGTACTCGTGGTAATGCTCGATTAGTGCCGACAGGATTTCGTTGATGCGGCTGATGACGGCCGGCTGGCCCTGAATCTTAATTTCGTTGCCTCGGGATACAATTTTGCTGCCCGGGAAGGCCGCCGCAAGCTGGCGGATATTCTGGTTGTCGGGTCCCAGGAACTCTACCAGGGACACATTTTCCAACGTGATGACTTTTTCGACCAAACTAGAAGATTTTAAAAGCGGGAAGAGAAAAATAAGGGGCTGAGCGCCCGACGGATGCAGGCTTCTGCTGCTTACAACAGCAAAACCCGGGTTATCGTTGCCCGACCTGATTCCGGGCAAAAGGGCTACTTTTGCCACCCCCACGGGGGACAAAGCAATAGTACGAATAACTCCCAATTTCCGGTCATGGGTTTGATTACGTTTCTGTCAGATTTCGGCTACCGCGACCATTACGTGGCCGCTGTGAAGGCGCGAATTCTGCAGCTGGCCCCCGAGTTGCCGGTGCTCGACCTCACCCACGGCATCGAGCCCTTCAACATTGCCCACGCCGTGCATGTGCTGGGGGCCGTGTACGCCGATTTCCCGGTCGGCACCGTGCATTTGGTGGGCGTAAACGATTTAGGCGCCCCCCACGCCGCCTGGCTGGCCGCCCGCTTCCAGGGGCACTACTTTGTGGCTGCCGACAATGGCCTACTGCCCCTACTCTGCGACGGCGCACCCGAACAGCTCGTGCGCCTCAACCCTGGCCAGCAGCCTACCGCCTCCCCCACCCGCGACCTGCTGGTGCCCGCCGCCGTGCACCTGGCCCAGGGTCGGCCGCTGGCCGACCTCGGCCCCGAACTGGCCGAGCCCTACGAGTTGCTCAACCGCCAGCTGCGCTTACAGGACAACCGCATCACGGGCCACGTGGTACACATCGACCACTATGGCAACCTGATAACCGATATTTCCCGCTCGGCCCTCGAAGTTATCGGCCGCGACCGGCCCTTCACCATCCACTTCGCCCGCGAAACTGTGCGCTCCGTTGCGCCCCACTTTCAGGCCGCCGACCCAGGCGAGGCCGTGTGCATATTCAACAGCCAAGACCGACTCTGCATCGGTATCAACCAGGGTAATGCCTCCGAACTCTTGGGCCTTCACTTCGACTCGCAGGTGGATGTGCGCTACCTGGGCTGAAGAAAATACGGCTTAGCAGCCCACCAAGCAGGAAAACACCTCTCGTGTTTACATTATGTTAATACGCATCGGCCACTATGACAGTCGCGCCCAGTACACACCTCCCCCTTCATTTGTTGAGCCGATGCTGATCCGGATTGTTCGCCTCACTTTCGCCCCCGAACACGTACCTGCCTTCCTGCGCATTTTTCAGGACTCAGAAGAGCAAATCCGGCAAATGCCGGGCTGCCGCCACCTAGAGCTGTGGCAGGACGCCGACGACCCACGGGTGTACTGCACGCACAGTCATTGGGAGTCGGTTGAGGCGCTGAATGCGTACCGGCGCTCAGCCCTGTTCGGGCAGGTCTGGCCGGCTACCAAGCCCCTGTTTGCGGCCCCACCGCTGGCTTTTTCGGTACAGCCGGCCGTACTGCCCGCCCCGGCCAAAGCTTAACCCGGCGTCCCTTTTCGGCCGGGCACCGTAACCTATCGGGCCGGCTGCAGGTTGAACCCGACAGCTTAAGTCGCCTCCGGCCTCACCGGCAGCCCGCCCCCTCTCTCCCCGACCCCATGCCCGAAACGCCCAACTACTTCGATTTCTACGAGCTGCCCGAAACGTTCCGGCCCGATGAGGCGGCGCTCAAGCGCAAATACTACGCCCTGAGCCGGGAGTATCACCCCGATTTCCACGGCACGGCCAGCGCGGAGAGGCAGGAGGAAATTCTGCATTTGGCTACGCTTAATACCGATGCTTACCGTACGCTCAGCCACCCCGACCAGCGTATGGCCTACATTCTGGGCCGCCACGGCCTGCTGGAAGAAGGCAAGCAGGCCCTGCCGCCCGATTTTTTAATGGAAGTAATGGACCTGAATGAGCAGCTGATGGAGCTGGAGTTTGAGCCCGATCCAGCCATCGTAAACAATGTCGAAACGGAAGTTAACACATTGAGCGATACGCTCGATGCTGGCATCGAGCCGGTGCTGATCGGCTACGAAGGACTACCCGGTGATTCCCGTACCCAGGCATTGCAGCAGGTGCGAACCTACTACCTCAAAAAGCGCTACCTATTGCGCATTCGCGAATCTCTTTCTAAGTTTGCAGCCCGTTCCTAAGCTACCTGTCGGAACGGAATAGACGCCCGGATGGCGGAACTGGTAGACGCGTCGGTCTCAAACACCGATATCGAGAGATATGCCGGTTCGATTCCGGCTCCGGGTACTCGGAAGCTCTAGAAGCTTCCCCAAATCAAGCCTCAAAAACTGTACACCTGTTCGCAGATGCAGTTTTTGAGGCTTTTTTGCGTTTAGCGCAGCATAGCCGGAGCTAGATAAACCGGGCCGCCCAGACGCCTATGAAAGCCGCCAGCATGCCCAGCAGCAGGCTCCCGGCCGCATATAGGGCCAGCAGCAGCAACTCGCCGGTGCGGCCCAGCGCCACGCTTTCGTAGGCGAAAGTAGAGAAGGTGGTAAAGCCCCCGCAGAAGCCCGTCGTCAGAAACAGCCGCCAGGGCGCGGGCACGGCGGTGTGCCGCTCGAAAGCGCCCAACAGCAGGCCAATCAGCAGGCAGCCCAGCACGTTTACCACGAACGTGCCGAGCGGAAAGGCGCCCGGCATCAGCCGCAGGAAATACTGCTGCACCCAGTAGCGGCTCACCGACCCGATAAAGCCTCCCAGGCCAATAAACCACACCGAACTATTCATACCAGTACCTTACGTGGGCTGCCCCGGGTAACCGCCGCGCTGGCGGCCGGAGCCCTACCGGCGGCAAGGTAAAGAATGGCCGCCAACCGGCAAACCGGGCCGGCGGGCGGGTAGTGCGTATTTTTGCCGGTGCGGAGCGTTTGCAGTTCTCTTTCTCCGCGAATCTCCGCGCGAAAACCTCCTGACTCATGAGCAAAGCCGTTTATATTGCCACCGCCGAGCCTTACAGCGGCAAATCGGTGCTGACGCTGGGGCTGGTGAACCTGCTGCTGGGCCAGGCCCAGAAGGTGGGCTACTTCAAGCCCATCATCACCCCGGCCGATGGCAGCCCCGACCAGCCCGACGCCCACATCGACACGGTGCTCCGGCACTTCCAGCTGCCCCAGCCCTATGCCGATACCTACGCCTACACCGGCCAGCAGGCCCTGCGCCTGCTCGAAAGCGGCCGCACCGGCCAGCTGCTCGACACCATCATCCACCGCTACAAACAGATTGAGGAGGCGCACGATTTCGTGGTAGTCGAGGGCACCGATTTCGTGGGCACCGGCCTGGCGCTGGAGCTCGATTTGAACTGGAAAGTGGCCCACACGCTCAGCATTCCGGTGATGCTGCTCATATCGGGCCTGGGCAAAACTGCCGACCAGCTCGTGGATGCAGCTCTTTCCATTAGGCGCGACGCCGAGAACGAGGATGTGCGGGTGCTGGCCCTGGTGCTCAACCGGGTGCCACCCGAGCAGCTGGCCGAGGTGCAGGCCCGGCTGGCGGCCCAACTTTCGCCCGACACGCTGCTGGCCGTTATTCCGGAAAGCCAGGCGCTGCGCAGCCCCACAATGCGCGAGATTCAGGAGCAGCTGGGTGGGGAGTTGCTGTTCGGGCACGAGTTGCTGGCCAACCCCGTCGACCACTTCATCAACGGGGCCATGCAGGTGCCCAACTTTCTGCTGCGCCTGCAGGAAAACGTGCTCATCATCACGCCCGGCGACCGGGCCGATATTATGCTCACGGCCCTGCAGGCCAACAGTTCGGCCAACTATCCGCGAGTGGCCGGGCTGGTGCTTTCGGGCGGCTACCGGCCCGAGGAGTCGGTGCTGCGCCTGATTGAGGGCCTGCCCGAGGTGGTGCCTATCGTGCTGGTCGAGCCGGGCACGTTCGAGGCCACCACCCGCGTGGGCCGCATTCAGTCGCGCATCGGGCCGGGGCAGGAAAGCAAAATCCGGCTCGCCATCCAAACCTTCGAGCGCCATTTCGATACTGCCCGGCTGCTGCAGGAGCTGAGCACGTTTGCGCCCCGCGGCCTCACGCCCCACATGTTTCAGTACCAGCTGCTGCAGGGCGCGCGGGCCCAGCGCAAGCGCATTGTACTGCCCGAGGGCACCGATGACCGGGTATTGCTGGCGGCGGCCCGCCTGCTGGAGCAGGACGTGGTGGAACTCATCATCCTCGGCGAGCCCGACCAGATACTGGCCGCCGCCCGCCGCCTGGGCCGCCCGCTCGACCCGGCGCGGGTGCAGCTCATCAACCCCCAAACCTCCGAGCTGGCCCCCGAATTCGCCCAGACGCTGCACGAGCTGCGCCAGAGCAAGGGCGTGAACCTGGAAATGGCCCGCGACCTGATGACGGACGTGTCGTATTTCGGCTCGATGCTGGTGTACAAGGGCCTGGCCGACGGCATGGTGTCGGGGGCGGCACATACCACCCAGCACACCATCCGGCCGGCGCTGCAGTTCATCAAAACCAAGCCGGGTGTGTCGGTGGTGTCGTCGGTGTTCTTTATGTGCCTGCCCGACCGCGTGGCGGTGTTCGGCGACTGCGCCGTGAACCCCAACCCCACCGCCGCCCAGCTGGCCGAAATTGCCATATCGTCGGCCGAAAGCAGCCGGCGCTTTGGCATCGAGCCGCGCATTGCCATGCTCTCCTACTCCTCGGGCACCTCAGGCGAGGGCACCGACGTGGACAAGGTGCGCGAGGCTACGGCCCTGGTACGGCAGCTGCGCCCCGATTTGCTCGTGGAAGGCCCCATCCAGTACGACGCGGCCGTAGACCTGGCGGTAGGCCAGCAGAAGCTGCCCGGCTCGCCGGTAGCGGGCCAGGCCAGCGTGCTCATCTTCCCCGACCTGAACACCGGCAACAACACGTATAAAGCCGTGCAGCGCGAAACCGGGGCCCTGGCCATCGGCCCCATGCTGCAGGGCCTCAACAAGCCCGTGAATGATTTGAGCCGCGGCTGCACCGTGGACGATATCTACAACACGGTGCTGCTGACGGCCATTCAGGCGCAGGAAGCGTAAGGGCACTATTCAACAGGAAGACGCAAAGACGCGTCTCCGTATTACTCCAGTGAAGCTGTTCAGAAAGCACTTAAAATCAAGCAGAACGTCATGCCGAGCGAAGTCGAAGCATCTCTACCGCTTCGTCGAACAACTGCAACGAAGCGGTAGAGATGCTTCGACTTCGCTCGGCATGACGTTCTTTTGACTTTCTAAATGATCTTCATACCCCAATCACTCAACTCACTTTATGGCCTCCGGACTTTTTGCTTTACTAGATGATGTGGCGGCTTTGGTGAAAGTCAGTGCAGCCAGCCTGGACGATGTGCCGGCGCAGGTGGCTAAAACGACCGGTAAGGTGTCGGGCATCGTGATTGATGATACGGCCGTGACGCCCAAATACGTGGTAGGCCTGGATCCCTCCCGCGAGCTGTCCATCATCTTCCAGATTGCCAAAAAATCACTATTCAACAAGCTGCTCATCCTCACGCCGGCAGCGTTGGTGCTGGGGTATTTTGCGCCCTGGGCCATCACGCCTATTCTGATGCTGGGCGGCGCGTACCTGTGCTACGAAGGCTACGAAAAGGTGCACTCGATGTTCAGCCAGCACCCCGAGGTGCAGCCGGACAGTGAGCAGATGCAGACCATTACGCCGGAGGAGCTGGAGAAAGAACGGGTTGCCGGGGCCGTGCGCACCGATATCATCCTGTCGGCCGAAATTATGGCCATTGCCTACAGCCAGGTAGTCGACTCGCCGCTGGTGAACCAGATTGTTGTGATGCTGGCCGTAGCCGTGTTTATAACCGTGGCCGTGTACGGCTTTGTGGGCCTGATTGTGAAGGCCGATGATATTGGCCTGCACCTGGCGCAGAAGGAAGGTAGCCCCGGCGTTCAGAAATTTGGCCGCGGCATCGTGAAATTCATGCCTAACTTCCTGAGTATCCTGAGCTACGTGGGCACCGCCGCCATGCTGTGGGTGGGGGCTGAAATCATTGCCCACGGCATTCCTTACACGGCCCACCTGCTCCACGAGCTGGAAATGGCGCTGGCCTCGGTGCCGGTAGTGGCGTGGCTGGCCAAAGTAGTGGTCAGTGGTATCGGTGGGCTTGCGCTAGGTTTTCTGATTGACCAGGTAGTGCGGTTGGTAAAGAAAGTGGTGCCGGGCAAGCAGTAAGGCACAGGAATACTTTGGGCAGAAACAAAAAGCGGCCGCTGCTTCATCAGAAGTAGCGGCCGCTTTTATCTAATTCTTAGGCTAACGTAAAAGCATTGGCGATGTTGGGGATTAGAAAGTACAAATGTTCAAATTATTACAAATGATATTAGAAAGCACAAAAGCTCAAATTAAGCACGGAAGCCCCAATATTGCCAATGCAGTGTTAGGTGCAGGCTTTCGGGTTATCGTTGGTTGCAAAGAAAGTCAAGAAGTTACAAAAGCATTTAGGCAGTTAGGAATAGAGGCTTACAGTTGCGACTTGCAACAATGTAGCGGTGGACATCCTGAATGGCATTTACAAATGAGTGTTTTTGATGCTATTGAATTAATAAAACCAAAATTAGGAATATTCCATCCACCTTGTACTTTTATGAGTAGAGCTGGTGCAAGATGGATGTTTCCAACAGCCGGGAATATTTGTACTGAAAGATTGAAATTAGCAATGGATGCAAAACAGTTTTTTATGAATTGCTTAAATGCTAATATTGAATTTATAGCAGTAGAAAATCCTTTGCCTTTAAAAGTAGTAGGATTGCCAAAAGAAACGCAAGTAATACAGCCTTATGAGTATGGACACGAATATTCAAAAAGAACTCATTTGTGGCTAAAAAACTTACCTAAATTAAAACCTACTGATATAAAAGAAAATTACGTTCCTTATTTACCCTCCAATACTGGAGGTGCAAAAAGAGGACAAAAAGCAACTTATAGAAACATAACACAAAAACAAAGTAGTAAAACTTTTAGTGGAATTGCAAAAGCTATGGCTGAACAATGGTCGGTAGTTCTCACAGCTTGCACCTAACATTAGGGTTAGCGAAGGTGTGAGTTTCGCTAACCCTACCTCAGTACGCAAGTAACCTTCGTTTACCGTACTGAATTGGACCGGTAAGCGAAGGTTTACAAGTCGAGGCTATCGAGGGGCGAGGGTGGGCGACTGTGTTGGGCAACATGCGTATATATTTCGGTCGTTTTGATACTGCTATGACCGAGCAGGTCCTGGATGATGCGGATATCGGTACCGGCTTCCAGCAGATGCGTAGCGTAGCTGTGGCGGAGCATGTGCAGCGTGATAGGGCGCAAGATACCGACGCGGGCCGCCGCCTGCTTTATCACCAACTGCAGGCTGCGGGGGCTGTAGGCTTCGCCGGGTCTCTGGCCTTCGAACAAATACGTAACGGGACGAAACTGCCGGAACTGTTCGCGTAACAGCAGCAGCAGCTTTTCGGGAAGTGGCAGGTCGCGGTCTTTTTTACCCTTTCCGCCGCGCACGTATAGGGCCATGCGCTGGGCATTGATGTCGGCAGGCGTGAGGGCCAGCACCTCGTTCAGGCGCAGGCCCAGGCCGTAGGCCAGCATGAGCATGGCACGGTGTTTCAGGTTTTCGGTGCCTCGCAACAGGTCTTGTACTTCCGTTTGGGCCAGCACTTTAGGATTTTGCAGTGGGCGCTTGGGGCGCGGCAGGTCGTAATACTGGCGTGGTTGGCCCTCCAGCTGCTCGTAGTAAAACTTAATGGCGTTGATGAGCAGGTTCTGGTACGCCTCGGAAATGCCCGCCGCCACCCGCTCACTCAGGTAGTTCAACACATCCTGCTTGTTCAGGTCGAGCGGTAGCCGTGGGTGGCAGTAGCCCAAAAACTGCTGAAACGCGCCCCGGTAGCTTTTCAGTGTTTGCGAGCTGTAACGTTTCAGCACAATCAGCTGGCAATAGCGCCCCAGCAGCACCTCATGCGGTGTGGGCGGCGGCGGGGCCACGGCCAGGGCAGGCACCACGGGCACGTGCAGCGGCACGCCCAGTTGCTGGCACGCCTGCCGCAACGGGGCCACAGCTTCGGGCGTGGCGGGCAATAGGTAGCCCCGTTCGGCCGCCGCATAGTGCACGCCGGCTGCCAGTAAGGCCATGCGCACGGTGGTATCGGAGTACGGAAAGAACACCTGGAACCCGGTACGGTCGTCGGTCAGGCGCAACGAAACGGCGGCCTTCATACGGCCGGAGGCGGTAGGGCGCCGGTCTTCTTATCCAGCAGCAACAGCTGCTCACCTATAATTTCGGTTACGTAATGGCGAACTCCGGCAGCATCGTCGTAATGGCGGGTTTTGAGCTTGCCTTCGAGGTACACGAGGCTGCCCTTGCGCAGGTAGGCCTGGGCCAGTTCGGCCAAGCCGCGCCACAGCACCACGCTGTGCCAGTCGGTGGTGGTGTGGGGCTGGCCGGCTTTGTCGCGCCAGGTTTCGGAGGTGGCCAGCGAGAATTTTGCCACGGCCACGTTGCCCTCCAGCACACTCACGTCGGGGTCTTTGCCCAGGTTGCCGATAAGGGTGACTTTATTAAGGCCGCGCATGCAGCCAAGATACACATTTGTCCGGCCTTACACCTACCCCTACAACACCTGCCCCAGCCCGAACAGCAGCGTAAAAACGAGCGTGGTGAGGGCCATTTGCTTGAGCAGCGGGTCGAGCTGCCGGGAATCCTGGCGCTGCCACACGGCGCGGGCGTTGCGCAGCAGCAGCGGGGCGCTCAATAAAAACAGCCACTGCCAGGGCGAGTGGTAAGTAAAGGCCACGTAAAGCACGGCCGCCGCAAAGCCCAGCGCCAGCAGCAGCCAGTGGTAGCGGCGGGCCCGCACCGGCCCCAACCGCACCGGAATCGTGATTTTGCCGGCCAGCGCGTCGGAGCGGATATCGCGGATGTTATTCACGTTGAGCACGGCCGTCGCGAAGCAGCCCAGCGCCGCCGCCGGCAGCAGCACCGGCCAGGGCAGGGCCTGCGCAATAGTAGGCACCTGGCTGTAGGCCTGCAGGAAGTAGGTGCCGCACACGCCCACCAGCCCAAAAAACACGAATACCGATAAGTCGCCCAGCCCGGCGTAGCCGTAGGGCTTGCTGCCCGCCGTGTAGTTCACGGCCGCCCAGATGGCCAACAGCCCCAGCACCAGAAACGCCAGAAACACCCAGACCCCGGCCGCCCCCAGCGCTACCCACAGCAGCAGCACCCCGCTCCCCAACGACAGCGCCCCGAACAAACCCATGCCCTTGCGCATCTGGGCCGGCGTAATGGCGCCGCTCTGCACGGCCCGCAGCGGCCCCTCGCGGTGCACGCTGTCGGCCCCGTTCTGCGAGTCGCCGTAGTCGTTGGCCAGGTTGCTCAGTATCTGGAGTAGCACGGTGGTAAGGGCCGCCAGCACCACCACTTCGAGCCTGAACTGTCCGTGGCTGGCCGCCAGAAAGCCCCCGGCCATAATGCTGGCCAGCGCCAGCGGCAACGTACGCGGCCGAAACGCCGAAACCCAGGCTTTAGCGGAAAAGGTCATAGGGTATTTTTGGGGTGATAGAGGTAAGGAGGTGAGGTAAGGGAGCGGTGGAGTTACGGGTTGTGGAGGCAGCAATAACGTGTCATGCTGAGCGCAGCGCAGCATCTCTACCGCTTCGTTGCAGCGCCATTCAGACTACAGGGTTTGCATGGCGGTAGAGGTGCTTCGACTGCGCTCCGCTGCGCTCAGCATGACACGTTCTATTTCCCCTGTCCCCCCCCCAAAACTACACCCTACAACGCCAGCGCGGCAATCCGGGCCGTGCTCAGCTCCCCGAAATCGGCCACCACCAAATCGGCCTGCCGTAAATCCTGGCTGGGCGAGTGGATGCTGTTGTAGCCGATGCAGTAGAGGCCCGCGGCCTTGGCGGCGGCCACGCCATTAGTTGAATCCTCGATAACCACGCACTCGGCCCCAGGCGAGCGGGCCACGGCGGCGGCATGCTCGAAAATGGCCGGGTCGGGCTTGGAGCGGGGGAAATCTTCGCCACTGATGAGGTGGCTGAAATACGGGGCCAGCGCAAACCGCTGCATCACCCGGTTGATGGTGGAGTGCGAAGCCGAGGAGGCCAGCAGCATTTCCAGGCCGTGTCGGTGCAGGTCTTCGATGAGGACGCGCACGCCGGGCAGCAGGTCGAAGTCAGGCTTTTCGTCGAAGGCGCGGTTGAAGTGCGCCCGCTTGGCCAGCACCAACTGCTGCACCTCCTGCGCCAGCCCGTGCTGGTCCTTGAGGTGCTGGTACACGTTCTTGGTCGAGCGGCCGGTGAACGTGGCATACTCGGCATCCGTCACGGCCAGGCCCAGCTCCTCGAAGTGCCGGAAGTAGGCGTAGCGGTGCACGGGCTCGGTATCGACGAGCACGCCGTCCATGTCGAAAATAACGGTTTGCATCGGGTGCAGGAAAGCTGGTAGAACTGCCGCGAAGGTACCAGAACTGGTATTAGGCGTAGCGTGGCACAAACCCAGGCAAGCAGAACGCTGTAGGGGCGGGGCTTGCCCCCGCCCGCCGTTCACGCCGCTTCAACGCTTTCGTTTAACAGCACGTATGGCGGGCGGGGACAAGCCCCGCCCCTACAGCGTTCTGATACCTCTACTTCCCGATGGCCGACAGCAGCTCCTCGCCCATCGGCTTCACTTTCGAGGGGAAGAACGCCACCACGTGGCCGGTTTCGTCAATCAGATACTTGCAGAAATTCCAGTTCGGCTTTTCGTCGGTTACGCCGTTTTGGGCCTTGCTGCCGAGGTACTGAAACAGCGGAGCGGCGTCGGAACCAGCCACCGAAACCTTGCTGAACAGCGGGAACGTAACGCCGAAGTTCTTCTCGCAAAAAGAGGCAATCTGGGCGTCGGAGCCGGGCTCCTGGCCGCCGAAGTTGTTGGCCGGGAAGCCCAGTACGGTTACCTGGTCGGCGTGCTGGCGGCTGAGCTGCTCCAGCTCCTGGTACTGTGGCGTGTAGCCACACTCGGAGGCCGTATTCACAAGCAGCAGTTTTTTGCCCCGGTAGCGGCTCAGCGGCACGGGCTGGCCGTTGATGTCGTTGAGCGTGAAATCGTAAACGGAAGTGGCGGTGGCGGTTGATTCGGACATGGCAGTGGGGGTAACAGGGGTAGTGGCAGTAACGGGAGAAGTGCCGGGGGCCGAAGTGCAGCCGCCCGTGCCCAGCGTGGCAACGAGTAGTAAGCCCGGCAGGTGTAGCGTTTTCATACGGGAAGTGCGAAGTTTGCGGCTGACAACCCACCCGATACCCCGAATGTTCGGGTGAGGGTGGCCGACGGCACCAGCCATAGTAAAAGCCGGAATTTTGAACATCAGAGCTCAACCCTAGCTAAAAAGCACTTACTTTCGTTGAATAGCACACCAGTTTCTTCACCCCAACCTGCTCATGCGTAAGGCTTTGCACTCAGTCATTACCGGAACAGGGTCCTGCATCCCGGCCCGCATCGTTAGCAATGATGCTTTTTTCGACAGTGCTTTTTTCGATGGCAACGGCCAGCGGCTCGACAAGCCGGGCGCCGAAATCGTGGAGCGCTTTGCCCAGATTACCGACATCCGCGAGCGGCGCTACGCCGAAGACCACCAAGTGGCCTCCGACCTGGCCCTGCTGGCCGCCCAGGACCTATTTGCCTCCTGCCCCACCACCGACCCCGAGCAGCTCGACTATATTCTGGTTGCCCACAATTTCGGCGACATCACCGCCGATAACCGGCGCTCCGATTTCGTGCCCAGCCTGGCCGCCCGCGTCAAGCACAAGCTCGGCATCCAAAACCCGCACTGCGTGGCCTACGACCTGCCCTTTGGCTGTCCGGGCTGGCTGCAGGGCGTTATTCAGGCCGATTACTACCTGCGCTCCGGCGACGCCAAGCGGGTGCTCGTTATCGGGGCCGAAACGCTTTCGCGCGTGTGCGACCCGCACGACCGCGACAGCATGATTTACTCCGACGGGGCCGGCGCAGTACTGTTTGAGGCCCGCGAAACCGCCGACGCGGCTGCGGGTCTGCCAGAAGGCATCCTGGCCCACAGCTCACGCTCCGACACGGCCCAGGCGGCGCTGCTGCTGCGCATGGCCACCTCGCGCAACCCGGCCTACACCGGCACCGAGCTATTTCTACAGATGGAGGGTCGCAAGCTCTACGAGTACGCCCTCAAAACCGTGCCCCAGGCCATCAAAGACTGCCTGGAGAAGGCGGGCCTGCAAGTAGCCGATATGAGCCGTCTGATCATTCATCAGGCCAACGGCAAAATGGACGAGGCCATCCTCAAGCGCCTCTATGCCCTGGCCGGCGACACCCCCGCCCCCGCCGACATCATGCCCATGACCATCTCCTGGCTCGGCAATTCTTCGGTGGCCACCATTCCTACGCTGCT
Source organism: Hymenobacter lapidiphilus (assembly GCF_013377885.1). Lineage (GTDB taxonomy): Bacteria > Bacteroidota > Bacteroidia > Cytophagales > Hymenobacteraceae > Hymenobacter > Hymenobacter lapidiphilus. The sequence continues at coordinate 27,428 of NZ_JABKAU010000012.1, read as the reverse complement.
CGATCTGCTGATCAAAGGCCAGCTTGAAGGCTACGCCATTACGCCCGGCGAAGTGCTGGTTTTCGCCTCCGTCGGGGCCGGCATGAACTGCAACGCCGTGGTATACCGGGTGCCGGCTTAGGGAGTCTGGGTATCATCTGTCATCCTGACGAAGGAAGGACCTTATCTTGTAAAAACGAGTCGTTGCTACGGCCGTTTTTACAAGATAAGGTCCTTCCTTCGTCAGGATGACAGATGATACCCAGACTCCTTAACTCATCCGCCGCCGCCTATTCCTCACCCGGCCGCAGCCACTTCTCAACGGGAATGGGCACGTAGGCGGCCAGGGCATCGAGCAGGGCGGCGGGGCTGGGGTGGCTCAGGAGTTGCTGGCGGTTTTCGCGGCGCAGCAGGCCCTCGTTGGCCATATGGTCGAGGGCGCGCAGCAGATGGTCGTAGTAGCCTTCCACGTTCAGCACCCCGATGGGTTTGGGATGCAGACCCAGCTGGCCCCAGGTGAGCACCTCGAACAACTCTTCGAGCGTGCCGTAGCCGCCGGGCATGGCCACAAAGCCCTCGGCGCGCTCGGCCATCAGCAGCTTCCGCTCGTGCATGCTGGCCACAATATGTAGCTCCGTGAGGCCCCGGTGCTCGATTTCCTTGCCCATCATGAAGTCGGGAATCACGCCCACCACTTTGCCCCCGTGAGCCAGCACGCTGTCGGCCACTACGCCCATCAGGCCCACGCGGCCGCCGCCGTACACCAGCGTCAGGTCGCGTTCGGCCAGCAGACGGCCCATTTCCTCGGCCTGCCGCTGGTAGGCGGGGTTGGTTCCGGTGGCCGAGCCACAGTACACGGCAACGCTTTTCATAAGGCAGCTGGTAAGTTTGAGAAGTTGAAGCTGTTTAGGAAGTACCTGGAATCAATCAGAACGTCATGCTGAGCTTGTCGAAGCATCTCTACCGTTTCGTTACAGTCGCTCAGCGAAGCGGTAGAGATGCTTCGACAAGCTCAGCATGACGTCCTTTTGACTTTCTAAACAGCTTTCTGACAATTACATCCGCTCGGGCACCTCGATGCCGAGCAGTCCCATGCTGGTTTTGAGGGCCCGGCCGGTTTGGGCCGAGAGGGCCACGCGGAAGGCGCGCTTTTGCTCGTCGGCTTCGGCAATAATGGGCACTTCGGCGAAGAAGCGGTTGTAGGCGCGGGCCACGTCGTAGGCGAACTGGGCCACCAAAGCGGGCGACTGCACGCGGGCAGCTTCGGCCACCACGGCATCGTAGCGCGCCAGCTCCTGAATCAGGTCCCGCTCGGTGCCTTGCAGCTCCTCGATACCCGTCAGCTCCCCATCGGGCCCAACGCCGCGCTCGGCCGCCTTACGCAGGATGCTGGAAATACGGGCGTGGCTGTACTGGATGAACGGGCCGGTGTCACCTTCGAGCTTCACCGACTCTTCGGGATTGAAGAGCATGCGCTTCTTGGGGTCCACCTTCAGCAGGTAGTATTTGAGGGCGCCCAGACCCAGCATGTGGTAGAGCCGGGTCAACTCGTCTTCGCTCAGGCCCTCGGTTTTGCCCTTTTCGAGGGTGGCAGCTTCGGCGGCGGCTACCACTTCACGCACCAGCTCGTCGGCGTCGACTACGGTGCCTTCGCGGCTTTTCATCTTGCCCGAGGGCAGGTCTACCATGCCGTAGCTAAGGTGGTGGATGGCGTCGGCGTAGGGCTTGCCCAGCTTCTGGAGCACCGCCCGCAGCACCTGCATGTGGTAGTTCTGCTCGTCAGCAATGACGTATACGCTCAGGTCGTAGCCGAAATGCTCGAACTTGAGTTCGGCCGTACCCAGATCCTGGGTGATGTAGACGCTGGTGCCGTCGGCGCGGAGCAGTAGCTTCTCGTCGAGGCCTTCCTCCTTGAGGTCCACCCACACCGAGCCGTCGTCTTTTTTGAAGAAGACGCCTTTCTGCAGGCCTTCCTCCACCCGCTCCTTGCCCAGCAGGTAGGTTTGCGACTCGTAGTAGAACTTGTCGAAATCGACGCCGATGTTTTTGTAGGTCGAATCGAAGCCCTCGTAGACCCAGCCGTTCATCTGCTTCCAGAGGCTTACCACGGCCTCATCATTGGCTTCCCAGGCCCGGAGCATGTCCTGGGCTTCGAGCATGAGCGGGGCCTTCTTTTTGGCTACATCGGGGGCCACACCTTCGTTTTCGAGCTGGCGCACCTGCTCGCGGTAGTGCTTCTCGAAGAGCACGTAGTACTTGCCCGCCAGGTGGTCGCCCTTGATGCCGGCGCTCTGCGGGGTTTCGCCCTGGCCGTAATGCTGGTAGGCCAGCATCGACTTGCAGATATGAATGCCCCGGTCATTCACCAGGTTGGCCTTGGTGACTTCCGCGCCGGTGGCTTTCAGGATTTCGGCTACCGAGTAGCCCAGAAAGTTGTTGCGCAGGTGGCCCAGGTGCAGGGGCTTGTTGGTATTGGGCGACGAGTACTCGACTACCACGCGCTGCGGGCCACCGGTGGCTACGGGCGTGCCGGCCGGCCGCTGGCGCAGCGCCTCAAATACGCGCACCCACTCGCTGTCGGCTATTTCCAGGTTGAGGAAGCCCTTTACCACGTTGAAGCCGGAAACGCGTGGCTCGTGGGCCAGCAGGTACTCGCCCAGTGCCTGCCCGATTTGCTCGGGGCCTTTGCCCAGGGCTTTGGTGAGCGGAAAGGTAACGAGCGTAAACTGGCCGGCGAAATCTTTGCGGGTGACCTGCAAAGGCAACTGCGCGGCGGGCACATCGGCCCCGAATACGTGTTGAATGGCCGCGCTGAGGGCGGATTTGAGGCTTTGTTCGAGTTGCTGCACAGGATAGAGTCGTAGGGGCCGCTGCGGCACGAGCGGCGGGAAGCGAAGGAGCGCAGTGCGGCCGCGGCAACGGCCGCCACCCCCGAAACTGTCGGGCTCTCCTTATGTGCAAAGGTAGAAAGTGCGGCCGGATGGCTGCCGTTTTTTTGCGGTGCCCCTTCCAGCCGGCCAATGCCGGCCGCGCCGCGTCTTATTCGGGTAGGTACACCGTAAAAACCGACCCTTCGCCCAGCTCGCTTGCCACGGCAACGCGGCCGCCGGCGTTTTCGGCAATTTTCTTCACCATGTATAGCCCGATGCCTGAGCCCTCCACATGGTCGTGCAGGCGCTGGAACATGGTAAACAATTGGCGGTCTTCGCGCAGGTCGAGGCCCAGGCCGTTGTCGTGCACCTGCAGGGCCACAAAGCCCGGCTCGGCCGGGCAGCAGCGCAGCCGCACGCGGGCGGGCCGGGCGGGGTCGTGATACTTGAAGGCGTTGCTGAGCAGGTTATAGACAATGGAGCGCAGGTTTTTTTCGGCCAGCACAATGGTCGCGCACTCCGTAATATCTACCTCCAGCTCGCCAGCCGCCGTCTGAATCAGGGGCTGCAGGTCCAGGCGCACATCCTCAATAAGCGAGGCCAGCGCCACCGGCGTGCGGGGCAGGACACTGTCCTTCTGCAGCTTCGAAATATCGGTCAGGTTCTCAATCGTACGCTTAAAGCGGTCCACCGAGTCCTGCATCATGCGTAGTACGGGCTCCACGGCACCCAGGCGCTGGTTGGCGGGCAGCTCTTGGTTCAGGGTTTCCAGCAGGCCTTCAATGTTGGTAATGGGCGAGCGAAGGTCGTGGGACGCGGTGTAAATGAAGTTGTCGAGGTCGGCGTTGATGCGGGTGAGCTGCTGATTATTGGCGCGCAGCTCCTGCCGGGTTTCCTCTACGCGGGCCATGGCCAGCTTCTGCTCGTGCATGTCGGTGTAGGTACCAATCCAGCGCACAATTTCACCCTGCTCATCGCGCCAAGGAAGAGCCCGGCCCAGCATCCAGCGGTAGTTGCCGGCCGCGTCGCGGATGCGGCATTCCAGCTCCAAGGCCTCGCCTCCCGCCAGCGCCTGCTTCCAGCTGCGCATTGCCTGCTCCAGGTCGTCGGGATGCAGCTGTGCTAGTATCAGGGTGGGCGTTACATGCTGTGGATCCTGGCCGGTGTAAGCAAACCAGCGCCGATTGAGGTAGGTGCTCTCGCCCTGTGGGTCGGCCGTCCAGGCAATGTGGGGGAGACCTTCCAGAATGCGGCTGGTTTCGGTGGCTTCCTTCGCCTTCGCCTGCAACTCCTGCTGCTGTAATCCCAGCAGCTCGTTCTGGGCCGCCACCCGCGCCCGGATAACGCTGATTTCGCGGCGCGCCGATACGTCGGTGGCAATAACGGCCAGCACCGGCGCTTCGGCCGAGCCCAGCACGTTCAGGGCCAGGGCCATGGGCCGCAGCCGGCCACCGGCCGTGAGCAGCGGCATTTCACCCCTGCTTTTCCCGTCCCAGCCGTTTGTCACCAGCTCCTGCCAGTACACCCGGAAATCATCGGGCACAAACTGGTCGAACGAGTTGCCCATCAGCGTTTCGAGCGGGGCTTCGAGCAGGCCCGCCAGACAGGCGTTGCAGTAGAGTACGGTGGCATCGGGCGAGAGCAGCAGCGCCCCTTCGTTCATCTGCTCAATCAGGGTACGGTAGCTCTGGTCGGCACCTTCGAGCGTGAAAATGCGCGGCCCCCCGGGCCCCTGCACGGCCAGCGCATCAATGCTGCCGGTGCGGATGGCCATCAGCAGCTCCTCGGCTTCGGAGAGCTGCTGGCGCAACTCTTCGTTTTCGCGGGCCAGCTGGGCGGGCGTTGGAGAGGTAGGGTCGGAATCGGCACGCATTGCCTGGAAGCTTAGCTGGGTTGAGCTGGTTGGGATTCGGGGTCAAGGTCAGGATCGGGGCCGAAGCCGGGGCCCAGGCCCAGCAGGCGCAACGCCCGCGGCAGGTCCGACAAGTCGCCCACCAGCCAGCGTTGCGGCTCGGGGCGTACTTTAATGAGCGTAGGCGCGGCAACAATGCGGGCCGTCTGGGCCAACTCGGGCTGTTGGTAGATGTCGATGATAGTCAGCTCGTAGCGCCCGGCCAGGTACTGCTCGCAGATGTCTTTGAGGTTGCGCACGGCCCGCATCGAGTTGGGCGTGGCACCGGTTATATAGAGTTCCAGTACATAATCGGGCGGGCGCGCATCGGTGGGGGGCCATTCTTGCATAATGGCGGACCTAGGAGGGGTCGAGGGCCCGCAGATCGAGGCCGACCAGCACCCGCTCGTGGTTGGACAGGTCGCCGATGACTTTGCGGATGGGCGCGGGCACTTTGCGTACCAGCGTCGGTATGGCCAGAATCTGGTCGCCCTCGGCCAGCTGCGGATGCTCCAGCAGGTCGATGATTTCCAGGCGGTAGCGCCCCTTCAGGTGCTTTTCGCAATAGGTTTTCAGGTTTGCCAGCGCCGTCATCGACTTTACCGTCTGCCCGGCCACGTACAACCGCAACTCCCACGTATCCTCGCTCATAGTTTTCTTTTTTGGATTTTGAGGGGTAGGAACCTGAGGCTGCTTACTGGCACCACGTCATCGTCCCTGACCTGCTAACAGCTACGCGCCCGAACCGTTGGGAGTAGCGGGCGGATGGGCCGAAAAAGTATGGCCCAGCTGCCGGCGCTCCTCAGCCATCGAATCGTGGCGCTGCTGCTCCTCCGAGTTAACCCGGCGCAGCTCCTCCTCCACCGACTCGAATTCGGTGCGCAGGTTGGCAATGGTGGCTTCCAGTACCCGGCGCTTGCGCTCCAGGTCCCGGTCGCGGCGCTCGGCTTCCTGCTCGGCGGCAATATACCGGGCCTGCTCCTGAATATGCTGGGCGAGGCGGCTAGCCCCGGTGATGATGCCGGTTGGGCCCACCAGTACGTCGAGCAGCCGGATACCCTTCTCGCTTACCTCAAACTCGCGCACCTGGTTGGAGTGAGCCATGCCCCGGGCCTTGAGGATGCTGATACCGCGGTTCCGTTCGCCCACGCCCTCCAGGTCGCGCACATGAATCCAGGTATCAACGAGCGAGGAAATGCCCTCGTCCGTTATTTCCTGCTGGGCCCGATTGCCGCTGACAAGGGCTGTAAACAGCGCGTTGATGCCCTGCACCTTCAAAAAGTCGACGAGCCGCGTGAGCATGCTGCTTACTTCCGAATGGCTGCCCACCGAGACAAGGTTGCTGATGGGGTCGATGATGACCGTCTGGGGCTTGAACTGCCCGATAATCCGATGAATCGTGACCAGGTGGCGCTCCAGGCCGTTGAGCGTGGGGCGGCTGGCTTCAATGCGCAGCAGCCCGCTTTCTACAAACGGCTGCAACTCGAGGCCCACCGTGGCCATGTTGCGCAGCAGCTGGGCCGGCGACTCTTCAAATACGAAAAACAGACACCGCTCGCCCCGACGGCAGGCTTCGAGGGCAAACGACGACGCCAGCGTGGTTTTGGCCGTGCCCGCCGTGCCCGTAACCAAGGTGCTGCTGCCCTGATAAAGCCCGCCGCGCCGGAACATACTATCCAGATCGGGCACCCCGGTCGATACCACCTCGTCGGACACCGTGTGCTCAAGCTTAAGCGACGTAACGGGCAGCACCGAAAGGCCATCTTCGGTGATGATGTAGGGGTACTCGTTGGTGCCGTGGGTACTGCCGCGGTACTTTACAATGCGCAGCCGCCGGGTAGTTATCTGGTCGATTACGCGGTTATCGAGCAGAATTACGCAGTCCGACACGTACTCTTCCAGGCCCTGGCGCGTAAGCGTGCCTTCGCCCCGCTCGGCCGTGATGACGGTGGTCACTCCTTTGTCTTTCAGCCAGCGAAACAGCCGGCGGATTTCCGAGCGCAACACGGCTTCGTTACTAAAGCCCGAAAACAACGACTCGATGGTGTCGAGCACCACGCGCTTGGCCCCGATGGTGTCGATGGCGTAACCCAGCCGGATAAACAGCCCTTCGAGGTCGTACTCGCCGGTTTCGTCGATTTCGGCCCGGTCGATGTGCACATGGTCGATGCGCAGCTTTTTATCGGCCACCAGCTGCGGCAGATCGAAGCCCAGTGAGGTTACGTTGGCCGACAGCTCGGCCGCCGTTTCTTCAAAGGCCATCAGTACGCCCGGCTCGTCGTAGTCGAGGATGCCGCGCACCAAAAACTCGATGCCCAGCAGCGTTTTACCGCAGCCCGCGCTGCCGCACACCAGCGTAGGCCGGCCCAGGGGCAGGCCGCCATCAGTTATTTCATCGAGCCCCTCGATGCCGGTGCGGGCCTTAGGCAACTGAGAAAACGGCGTAATACGCGGCAACGGTTGGTTTGACATAGGGCAAAGTTTGTCGCAAGATTACGGGGAAGCCGGTAAAATAGTTAGCGGATGGCCACGCGACGGAGTAGCCAGTCTACTGCAGTACTGGTTTAAAACAACGTCATGCTGAGCGTGTGGCTCCATTCGCCACATGCTCAGCATGACACTGACCTTCGCGCAGTTAAAGCTACCGGCTTACTACTTCGGCGAGGCGCAGGCGGGTCTGGATGGCGTCGGTGGCGGCTTCAAGGATATCGAAAGCGTTGTTGGCCATGGTGTTTTCCTGGTCGAGGGTGGGGTTGATTTCCACCATCTCGAAGCACACCACCCGGTCGTTTTCGAGCAGCACGCGGCACAGTCCGATGGCCTCCTCCACGTTCAGGCCGTCCTCAACGGGCGTGCCGGTGCCTTTGCTGAAGCGCGAATCCAGCGAGTCCACATCGAACGAGATGTACACCATATCGCAGAAGCGCAGGCGCTCATAAATTTCGCGGGCCACCTGTCGGATGCCCTTCTCGCGCACTTCATCGAGCTGGTAGTTTTTGATGCCCAGGCGCTCGATAATAGCGTTTTCCTCGGCCTCGGTGTCGCGCACTACCACATATACGAGGTGCTCGGGGGCCACTTTGGGGCCGGGCTCGCCCAAATCGCGCAGGCGCTGCCAGAAGAACTCGGTCTCGGCGGCGGGCTGGTTGCGCTGGCACTCGCGGTTGTCGTCGTTCAGGCTCAGGGCCAGCGGCATGCCGTGCATGTTGCCCGAGGGCGTGGTGTAGGGCGAGTGGATGTCGGCGTGGGCATCAACCCAGATGACGCCGAGCGTTTTCTGAGGGTAGGCGGCCTTGATGCCGGCAATGGTAGCCGAGGCGTTGCTATGGTCGCCGGCCAGCACCAGCAGGAACTCGCCCAGGCGCAGCGTTTGCTCCACGGTGCTGGCAATGCCCTTCTGCACCATGTAAATGGAGTCGATGTGGCGGGCGAAGGGGAAGTGATTTTTCTCGAACAGCACATGGTTCAGGTCGGGCACCTGCACCGAGTTGAACCGGCGGAAGTAATCGGAGCCCTTGTTGAGGCAGGCCACCTTCAGGGCGTCGATGCCCATACTGGCCCCCCGGGTTCCGGCCCCGAGTTCGGAGCGAACTTCCAGCAGCTTGATACGTCGCATATTACATTGGCAGAAAAGAGGTTAGGGTGGTTAAGTAAGCAGTGAGCAGGTAGTACCATGTAGTACCAACCAAGCAATACTTATCAAATGCTTGCCGATTGAGGGGACCAAAAATCCGCCCAGGCTTGACGCACACGGTCCTTCCGGCGCAACCAACGAACAAAGCACAACCAAAACCCCCGCGAGGGGGTATCTTTGCATCTGCAATTTAAGGCTTAGTTGATTGTGCTCTGTGCCCGGAGAAAATTTTTTCTCCAGCTGCCGCTCCCCTTTGCTTCGCGTCTTTTGTTCTGCTATAGTCTGTTTCCTGCCTAAGCATTAAGCTCCAGGCCCTAAGCTCCAAAAACCTCCAATGCCCTACATGGACACGTACCACGACCTGATTTCCCAGACGTTCGACTTCCCGACCGACGAGTTCAAGGTTGAGAATAATGAGTTGCGCTTCGAAGGCATCGATTTGATGGCCCTGGTAAAAAAGCACGGTACGCCGCTGCGGCTGGCCTACCTGCCCAAAATCAGCTCCCAGATTCAGCGGGCCCAGGAGTGGTTTCGGCGCGGCATCGAGCAAACGGGCTACCGCGGCAAGTACTCCTACGCTTACTGCACCAAGGCCTCGCACTTCAGCTTTGTAGTGGAGGAAGCTCTCAAAAACAACGTCCACATCGAAACCTCGTCGTGGTTTGATACCAACATCATCCGGGCCATGTACGCCAAGGGCCGGGTAACCAAGGACACCTACATCATCTGCAACGGCTTCAAAACCGAGGAGTACAAGCGCGAAGTTACCCGCCTCATCAACGACGGCTTCGGCAACTGCATGCCCATCCTCGACTCGCCTAATGAGGTGGACTACTACCACGACAACGTGCGCGAATCGTGCTGCCTGGGCATGCGCCTGGCTTCGGATGAGGAGCCGCGCTTCCAGTTCTACACCTCGCGCCTGGGCATCCGCTACGCCGATGCGCTGCCGCTCTACGAAAGCAAAATCAAGGACGATCCGCGCTTCGAGCTGAAGATGCTGCATTACTTCATCAACACCGGCATCAAGGACACCTCCTACTACTGGTCGGAGCTGAGCCGGTTTGTGCACCAGTACTGCGAGATGCGCAAGGTGTGCCCCACGCTCACCACCATCGACATCGGCGGCGGCCTGCCCATTCAGACGTCCATTCAAAAGGAGTACGACTACCCGTACATGATTGAGGAGGTACTGCGCACCATCAAGCGCATCTGCACCGACGAAGGCGTGCCGGAGCCCGACGTGTTCACCGAGTTCGGCATCTTCACGGTGGGCGAATCCGGCGCTACCATCTACTCGATTCTGGACGAAAAGCTGCAGAACGACAAGGAGCTTTGGTACATGATTGACGGCTCGTTCATCACCAACCTGCCCGACACCTGGGCCCTGAACCAGCGTTTCATCATGCTGGCCATCAACGGCTGGGACAAGAAATACAAGAAAATCCAGCTCGGCGGCCTCACCTGCGACTCGCAGGACTACTACAACTCCGAGAAGCACATCTACCAAGTGTTTCTGCCCGAGCGCAAGCCCGCCATCGACGCTGAGCCGCTGTATGTGGGCTTCTTCCACACAGGCGCCTACCAGGAAAGCCTCTCGGGCTACGGCGGCGTAAAGCACTGCCTGATTCCGGCCCCCAAAATCGTGATTCTTGACCGCGACGCTGACGGCAACCTCACCGACCGGGTGTTTGCCGAGGAGCAGACCGGCGAGTCGATGCTCCGGATTCTGGGCTATCAGGTATAGCGGCGCGGGGCTTGTCCCTCCCCTACCCAGCCCAAAAGCGGGAGTCCCAGGCCGGGGCTCCCGCTTTTTTTGGGCCTCCGCAAGGCCTACGGCCACAGCGTTGGCCGGGTAGTTGCAAGGCGGGTTTCAGACGGTTATCTTTATGGCCGATATCTTCTTTGGGCGGTGCCCCTACCTCTGTTTTCACGCATGAAAAAAATCCTACTCCTTGCCTGTGTAGCCGGCCTCGGCCTCGGTTCCTGCAACAAAAAGGCCAACTGCCCGGCTTACAGCGGCATCAAGGATGCCAACCGGCTCTCGTCGCCCGTAATGGCCCAGGGTCCGGCTGCCGCCGCCGACCGTCAGTAGTCGCCACTGCACCCCGCCGCAATGCAAAACGCCTTCCCGTTCCGGGAGGGCGTTTTGCATTGCGGCGGGGCCGGTTCTTTCGGCAGGCAGGGCAATCTGGGGGCAGCCGAATCGTTGGGAGGCAGCAGGCGTTATGCATGCTACCCCACCCTTCACCACCCACCGATTGTTTCTCATGAAAAAGCTGCTGTTTTTCGGGATTTTGCTGTCCCTCGGAGCCGTTTCCTGCCGCACGCAGTGTCCTGCCTATAGCTCTACCACACCCACTTTGCACCAGGCTACTCCGGCAGCATCCATGTTGGCCAGCACATCCATCAGCACCAGCCAGCCGTAATTCCCAATGCCTCAACTACCCGCCCGGCCGCTGGATTCTGGGGCTGCAGAAAGCCGGCGGCCAGTTGCGTTACAGTGGCTTACCGGCCGTTTGTCAGCGCTGTGTCGGCGGCCAGGATGAAATCGGTGGCAGTGGGCAGGTCGGCGGTGCGCGGGGTGTAGCCGGCCGGCTCGTCGGAGCCCACCAGCAGGCCGCGCACGCCCACTTTTTCGGCAGCCGCTATGTCACGGAGCCGGTCGCCCACCAGCCAGCAGCGGGCCGCATCGAGCCCGAAACGCGCCAACGCCTGCTCCAGCATCAGCGAATCGGGCTTGCGGCGCAGGCTCTCCGACACGCTGGGGTGGCCGGGCGCGAAGTACAGGGCATCAATAAGGCCACCCACGGCCTGCTGCAGCTTGGCATGGCAGGCCTGCACATCGGCCGCGGTGTAGAGGCCGCGGGCAATGCCGGCCTGGTTGGTTACCACAATCAGGTGGTAACCCGCAGCCTTTAGCCGGGCCAGACTCTCGGCCACGCCCGGCAACACCTCAAAACGGCTCGGCTCCCACACATACGTCCCGATTTCGCGATTAAGCACTCCGTCGCGGTCAAGAAAAATGGCTTTGTTCATGAGGTTGTTATGCTGATGCGTGGGCAAAGATAGGGGCGTGTTTTCTCGAACGGCGGCGCACCACAGGCGCTGGTGCTGGTCGAACGAGCCGCTCCTGCGGCCACGCTGGCGGGGGCTCGTTGTTCACCCCGCCAAGTAGGGCCGTATCTTTGCCCGGGTATCGGTATAGCGGCACACCAAAAAATCAGCACATCAAAAATGGCTATTGCAATTATCGGCGGGGGTATTTCGGGCCTTACACTGGCCTGGGGGCTGCAGCGGGCGGGTATTGACTATGACCTGTTTGAGGCCAGTGCGCGGCCGGGCGGCACCATCTGCTCGGAACAGCACGGTGGCTACCTGCTCGAAGTGGGGCCCAACTCGTTACAGCTCTCCGACGAGTTGGCGGACCTATTCAGCGAGTTGGGACTGAACGATAAAATAGAGGATGCGGCCGCCGTGAGCCAGAACCGCTATGTGCTGCGCGGCGGGGCCTACCAGCCCCTGCCCGGTACGCCCCCAGGCCTGCTCACCAGCAAGTTTTTCAGCCTGAAAGGCCGCTACAACATTGTGCGGGAGCTATTTCGGAAGCCGGCCCCCATCGATGAGCTCGAAACGCTGAGCGCGTTTTTCACCCGCCGTTTCGGCCCTGAAGTAGTCGAGTACGCGCTCAACCCCTTCATTTCGGGCATCTATGCCGGCGACCCTTCGCAGCTGCTGCTACATAAAACCTTCCCGCAGCTGGCCACCCTGGAGCAGCAGCACGGCTCGGTGCTGCGCGGGCTGATGCAGGGCAAGAGCAAGGCGGGCCGCCGCCGCGTGGTGTCGCTGGCCGGGGGCCTGCAGACGCTGCCCGCCATGCTGGCAGCCAAGCTGCGCCGCGCCCATTTCGGGCAGGCCGCCACCCGCCTGCACCGCCACGACGACGATGGCCGCTGGGAGCTGGAAACCACCGCAGGCCCCGCGCCGCGCCTGTACAAGCACGTGGTGCTGGCCCTGCCCACCTACGCGGCCGCGCCGCTGCTAGCCGAGCAATTTCCGGAGCAGGCCGCCGCGCTGGCCGCCGTGTACTACCCGCCCATGGCCGCCGTGTATACCGCCTACCAGCGCGCCGATGTGGGCCACCCGCTCAATGGTTTCGGGGCCCTGCACCCCAAGGCCGAGCAGCCCTACGCCGCCGGCAGCATCTGGACCAGCTCATTGTTTGCCAACCGAGCCCCGGCCGGACAGGTGCTGTTCACCACGTTTGTGGGCGGCACCCAGTACGAGCCGCAGGCCCTGGAGCCGGCCGCCGAGCAGTTGGCGGCCGTGCACACCGAGCTCAGCCGCTTTTATGGCCTGAAAGCGGGCGCCGCGCCGGTCTGGCAGCACCGCTACTTCTGGCCCCGCGCCATTCCGCAGTTCGATGCCCGCATTGTGCCCGCCCACACCGCCGCCGATGCCCTGCAGGCCCAGGGCCTGTACGCTACGGCCAACTGGCGTGCGGGCGCCGGCGTGCCCGACTGCGTGCGCCACGCCCGCCAACTGGCCGCCACGCTGGCCGCGGCCCGGTAGGCCGGCAGGGCAGCCCGGCAGCCCGGCACAAGGTCAGAAATGATGGCGCGGCGGCGTAGTACCGGGATTTTTCGGCCCCAAATCGACTAAAAGACAATAAGCGCATAAACTCTATATTCGCTGGACCCGAAGGCCACAGCGCGGTTATTTGGCCTGCGACACGCAACCCGCTGCTGACCGGGCGCATCTTTCGGACAGCCTACCGGCTTTTGCCCCAGCAGTTGCGCCGTCGGAATCCGTATTTCTATTTGGCGGCCCCGCTCCTCGCGCAAAATTTTACCTTTACGGCAATGACTGACGGCCTCGTTCTGATACCAACTTACAACGAGCGGGAAAACGCGGAATTGATTATCCGTAAAGTTTTCTCGCTGCCCCAGCCGTTCGACGTGCTCATCATTGACGATGGCTCGCCCGACGGTACGGCTACCATTGTGCGCGAGATGATGGCGGAGTTTCCGGATCGGCTGTTTTTGGAAGAGCGCAGCGGTAAAATGGGGCTGGGCACGGCCTACCTGCACGGCTTCCGCTGGGCGCTGGCCCGTGGCTACCAGTACGTGTTCGAAATGGACGCCGATTTCTCGCACAACCCCGAGGACCTGATGCGCCTCTACGACGCCTGCGCCACTCAGGGCTACGACCTGGCCATCGGCTCGCGCTACATTGAGGGGGTTAATGTGGTCAACTGGCCCATGAACCGGGTATTGATGTCGTACTTCGCCTCGGCCTATGTGCGGTTGATTACGCGCATGCCCATTATGGACGCTACGGCCGGCTTTAAGTGCTACACGGCCCCGGTACTACGGGTAATTATGCGCGAGCGAATCCGGTTTGTAGGCTACGCTTTCCAGATTGAGATGAAGTGGCTGGCCCACAAGTATGGCTTTCGTCTCAAGGAGGTGCCGATTGTATTCACCGACCGCACCCGGGGCACTTCTAAAATGAGTAAAGGTATCTTCAAAGAAGCCTTTTTTGGCGTGGTGCAGATGAAAATCAGCAGTCTGTTTCGCCGCTTCGACCGCACTGCCGAGGCTTCGCCTACCGACACTACCCACCGCACCGGCCCGCTTACAGCCGCCACGGCCGGCCCTACCGATTCGGAAACGCACTAGAAAACGGCCTAACCGTTATACCCCGGCCCTTCCTTTTGGCGGCGGCCGCGTATCTTGCCGCTAATGGAAATTTCCCCTCTGTTCTGGATCGGCTTCAACGTAGTTGTGCTGGCCCTGCTGTTGCTCGACCTGCTGGTTTTCAACCGCAAAGACCACGTTGTGAGCATGCGCGAGGCGCTGAGCTGGAGCGCTTTCTGGATTGCGCTTTCGCTGAGCTTCAACTACTTGGTCTATCAGTGGTTGGGTAAAGCTGCGGCCCTGGAGTTTCTCACGGGCTACCTCATCGAAAAGTCGCTGAGCGTAGACAACCTGTTCGTATTCCTGCTGATTTTCACCTATTTCAAGGTACCGGCGCAGTACCAGCACAAAATCCTGTTCTGGGGAATTATTGGGGCACTGGTGCTGCGCGGCATGTTTATTCTGGTGGGTGCGGCGCTGCTGGCCAAGTTCCATTTTCTTATGTATGTGCTCGGGGCCTTCCTCGTGTACACGGGCATCAAAATGGCTACCAGTGGCTCCGAGCCCGAAATAGACCCCGACAACAACCCGATAGTCAAGTTCCTGAGTCGCCATTTGCCCATCACCAGCCAGCTACACGGCGGTAATTTTTTCGTGCGCAAAGACGGCGTACTGTTCGCCACGCCCCTGCTGGTGGTTTTAGTGATGGTGGAAACCACCGATGTCATTTTCGCCGCCGACTCCATCCCGGCTATTCTGGCCGTCTCGCGCGACACGTTCATTGTGTACACCAGCAACGTGTTTGCGCTACTTGGCCTACGGGCGCTGTACTTCGCCCTCGAAGGCCTCATGCGCCTGTTTCATTACCTGCACTATGGCCTGGCGCTTATCCTGGTGTTCATCGGTGGTAAGCTGCTCGCAGAAGGATTCGACCTGCATATCTCGATGGGCTGGTCGCTGGGCACGGTTGGGCTTATTCTAGTCATGTCGGTAATTCTGTCATTGCTTTTCCCGAAACCTGTCATAGAGAAAAGCGAGGTGGCAGGCGAGTAACTGTACCCCGGTTTAGCCCTAATGGGGAGGCGTGTCCGTAGCCAATCAACGATTCAATTAGCCCGGGTTGGAGACCATTGGTTTAACCGAATACAGCGAACCTGTTTAGGAAGTGTCTGCTATTTAAATGAACGTCATGCTGAGCTTGTCGAAGCATCTCTACTGCCTCGTTGAACGCCCCACTACAAAGCAGTAGAGATGCTTCGACAAGCTCAGCATGACGTTCTAGTTGACTTCCTAAACAGCTTCAGCCCTAAAGGCGCGACATATCGGTAGCAGCATCGTACACAAGAACATCAAAAGCCCCAGTGGGTCGACACCAATCGTTCAACGATTGGTGTCGACCCACTGGGGCTTTTAGCGCAGCTTACATGCTTTTCAACAGTGGTCGATGTAGGGGCGGGGCTTTTCCCCGCCCGCCGTTAAACGATTATCGCCAGACGGCGGGCGAGGACAAGCCCCGCCCCTACATCGACCTCCCCGGCTTGAATTAGCTGAAAGACGGCTACTTCTGCGCGTGCCGCTGGGGCTCAACCGCGGCAGGACTACACACCGGATTAAACGCACATTAACGCCTGCTTGCTACTCCGGCTTCGGCGGAACAGCAGGCGCGATTGGCACCTCCTGGCTGGGTGGCACATCGGTGCCGAGCAAGTCAAGCAGGTCGATGGGTTCGTCGAATCGGGTCGAGTCGGGGGCCAGAAACAGGCGGGTGGTGTCGGGGCGGGCGCTGAAGTTCATGGCCCGCAGGCCACTGCCGCTAAAGCTTACGCCACCGACGCTTTCAGACTCGCTTTCCGAAATGTAGCCGCGCCGGGCCATGAGTTGGGCAATCAGGCGGCGGAAATAGCGCGATGAACCGCGCAGGTCGCCGTACTGGTTGAAGCCAGCCCGGAAGCGCTTCGGACTCGGGATAATGCTGGCCAGATACAGGCTTTCTGACAGATTGAGGTTGGCCGGCGACTTGTCGAAGTAAAAATCGGCTGCTTCATGCACGCCGTAAATCCGCGGGCCCCACTCGATGATGTTCAGGTACACTTCCAGCATCCGTTGCTTGCTGGCCAGCCGGGTGTTCTCAATAATCCAGACGATGAGCGCCTCCTCGACCTTGCGCACAATGGTTTTCTTGCGGGTCAGGAATACGTTTTTCACCAGCTGCATCGAGAGGGTGCTGCCGCCACGGGCGAATCGCCGCTCCTTCAGGTTCTGGATGGCCGACTTCACAAAGGCCTTCTCCATGAACCCGCGGTGAGTCATGAAGCGTGGGTCTTCGGCCGTCATGATGGCGTACTTCAGGTAGTCAGAAACCTGGTTGTAAGGGGTGAATTCGGGGTTTTCGGGACCTACCTTAAACACTTTCACCGAGTCACCCTTGTCGTTGTAGGCCGTGTAGAGGAACGATTCGTTGAGCTTGTTGAGGTTTTCGCGGCCGAAGCGAGTGATGCGAAACTTAGTAGCCCGCAGGCTCGAATCGAACTCCAGGCTATCTACCTGGTTCATGTCGAGGGCGGCGTGCAGCTTGTACTGCAGCGTGCCCTCGGCACGGGTGCCTTCCAGGGTTTCAAACATGCCCTCGGGCAGGGC
The DNA here is from genome assembly GCF_013377885.1 of Hymenobacter lapidiphilus. Classification (GTDB taxonomy): domain Bacteria; phylum Bacteroidota; class Bacteroidia; order Cytophagales; family Hymenobacteraceae; genus Hymenobacter; species Hymenobacter lapidiphilus. The sequence continues at coordinate 10,778 of NZ_JABKAU010000012.1, read as the reverse complement.
CTCGAAAAAGTCGTTGGCCTTGGTTTCAGATGACTCTACATCCAGGTTCACCACCATGCCGGCCAGTGCCTGGCTGCGGCTGGTCAGGCCGTTGATGTTCTTGCCGATAACCCGCTCGGGCACCGGCCGGCGGCGTACGCTCAGCTCCGGAAAGAACTCCATGCGGTTGAGCAGCACCCGCGTGCCTTTCTCGAGTGCAAACGACGCCTGTCCCAGCCGGGTCACGAAATCGATGCCCCCGCGTGGGAAGCGCACATCCTGATCGGACAGTTTGGGGTGATTAACGATGAAATTGACGGCCGAAGCCGTGCCGGTAAGCGTCAGCTCATCGCGCCGGAAGGTCTTGTCGGAGAGGCTCACGCGAATGGTATCGAACTGCACCCGGGCGCCGTAGCGACGCTGCACAAAAGGCAGCACCACCGGCCGCTTATCGAGGCCGAATACCTGGGCATCCACCTCGTAGCTGCCGGCGTCGATAGAACCAGTAACGCCTACCCGGTTTTCCACCGAGTCAATCAGGGCTGTCATCTCGCCCGAAATTTCACCGCTCTTGATGGCCAGCCGCGGCATTACGAGGCGGGCGCGGTGGCGCGGGCCGTCGTAGGTGATGAAAAACTCGCGAAAATCGGCCTCGTCGGGCACGTTATCGAAGGTAGCTTCGAGGAGTTGATTGGCCAACAGGCCGTAATTAGTGCCCTTGGTTGTGTCGCGGACCACAGTGGGCGCGCCCTTTTTCTTCTTGTAGAGGAAAGAGTAGTTATCTGTTCCGTTGGCGGTCTGGCGGGCCGTGAGGCGCACCGTATCAATTTCGAGGTTGCTGAATACGGGCCGGCCGGCAAACAGGCTGCGTACGCTGAGCGAGGCGCGCACGGTGCGGGCGCGTAGCAGCGTATCGGTGAGCGGAGCTGTGGGCACTACACTGATACCGCGCAGCTCTACCGTATTCAGGTCTGTAAATCGGGCCGGACCCAGCGTGAGCGTTACCGGGAATTTAGCTTCGACCTTGGCCTTCACCCGTACCAGGGCTGCTTCGAGCAGCTGCTGGCGCTTAACCAGAAACAGGCCCAAACCAGCCAGCAGCAGCACCGCCAGGATGCCCAGGCCGATGCCAATTCTTTTCTTAATGACGGGAGTGATGTGCACGAATCGGGGAGAAAGCGAAAGGCCAGAGCCGGGCGAGCCAGCATCGGGCCGAACCCGCCACCGGCCAAGTAGCTTATGCGGCAAAGGTAGCAAAAAGCCCTGCGCCCTGAGTGCGTAAATGAACGAAAACTCCCGTTATCAGTAATCCGGCGTCCGCTATGGGAAGGGCCCGCCGGAAACGCTTACCGGGTGGCATCCCCATGCAAGTTGTTGGCGTTGCGGACGCCGGATTACGGATGACAGTATATTTGCCTGCGAACTCACTCCTTCCCTCCTTGCTGATGCCTGACACCGCCACCCTCACGCCGCTTACCGCCGTTTCTCCCCTCGATGGCCGCTACCACCGCCAGACGGCCCCGCTGACAGCCTATTTTTCGGAGCTGGCCCTGATTCGGTACCGCGTGCTGGTGGAAGTGGAGTATTTTATTGCCCTGGCCGAGCTGCCGCTGCCGCAGCTGGCGGGCGTAGATGCGGCTTCATTTGGGCCATTGCGGGCTATTTACACCGATTTCACCGCCACCGATGCCGAGGCCGTGAAGGCCCATGAGCGCGTAACCAACCACGATGTGAAGGCCGTGGAGTACTTTTTGCGCGACAGGTTCTCGGCGTTGGGGCTGGGCGAGTTTGTGGAGTTTATCCATTTCGGCCTCACCTCGCAGGATATTAACAACACTGCTATTCCGCTGAGCCTGCAGCATGCGCTGCTGCACACGCTGCTGCCCGGCTACGCCGCCGTGCGCAACCAGCTGGCCGCCCGCGCCCAGGAGTGGGCCGCTGTACCCATGCTAGCGCGCACCCACGGCCAGCCGGCCTCGCCCACCCGCCTGGGTAAGGAAATCGAGGTGTTCGTGGCCCGGCTCGATGCCCAGGTGGAGCTGCTGGGCCAAGTGCCGTTTGGGGCCAAGTTCGGCGGCGCTACTGGCAACTTCAACGCCCACCACGTAGCCTACCCCAACCTCGACTGGCACCAGTTTGCCCAACAGTTTGTGGAGGGCCGGCTGGGCCTCAAGCGCAGCCACCCCACCACCCAGATTGAGCACTACGACCACCTGGCGGCCCTCTGCGACGGCCTCAAACGGCTCAACACCATTCTCATCGACCTGGCCCGCGACGTGTGGCAGTACATTGCCATGGGCTACTTCCGCCAGACGGTGAAGGCCGGCGAGGTGGGCTCCTCGGCCATGCCGCACAAGGTGAACCCCATCGATTTTGAAAACGCCGAGGGCAACCTGGGCCTGGCCAACGCCGTGCTCGAACACCTCTCAGCCAAGCTCCCGATTTCGCGGCTCCAGCGCGACCTCACCGACTCGACGGTGCTGCGCAACCTGGGCGTGCCGCTGGGCCACACGCTCATCGCCCTCGCGGCTTTGCAGCGCGGCCTGGGCAAACTGGCCCTCGACGAAGCCGCCCTGCACCGCGACCTGGAGGCCAACTGGGCCGTGGTGGCCGAGGCGCTGCAAACAATATTGCGCCGCGAAGCCTACCCCGACCCCTACAACGCCCTCAAAGCCCTCACCCGCACCGGCGAAGCTATTTCGCAGGAAACCATCCGCGAGTTCGTGGACGGTTTGGATGTGAGCGACGCCGTGAAGCAGGAGCTGCGCGCCATCACGCCACAGAACTACGTGGGCATGTAACGCCGGGTGTCATTTCCCGCGCAAGTGCGCAAGTTCGCAGTGTGCTGACTAGTTTTCCTAACCTAACGGCCGGATATTCTTTCAACCTCCGCCGCACCTACCGCTATGTACCGCTGCAATAAAGCCAGCCAGCAATTGCAGAAAACCACTATTTACGCCCAGGAACACCAGACGATAATGGCTCAACTCAACGGCATCACCGTACATCCCGACTGCCACCATTTCCGGGGCGACCTGCCTTGCCGGCCCAACAAAACCGACGGCTACACCTGCGCCGATTGCCCGGTGTACGCGCCCGTTACGAGCCGGATTCTGATCATCAAGCTCGGGGCCATCGGCGACGTAATCCGGACGACACCGCTGCTGCGGCGGCTGCGGCAGGAGCGCCCCGGCTGCTTCATCACTTGGCTCACGCTCACGCCCGCCATCCTGCCCCAGCACGAGATTGAGGAAATCCTGAAGTTCGATTTTGCCAGCGCCCTGCAGCTACAGGCCCGCGAGTTCGATGTCGTTATCAACCTCGACAAGGAAAAGGAAGCCTGCGCACTATTGAACACCATTGTCGCCCACGAGAAGTTCGGCTACGCGCTACGCCCCGCCGATGGCGTGCCGTGGCCGGTGAACGAGCTGGCCAGCCACAAGTATCTCACCGGCGTGTTCGACCAGCTCAGCCTGGCCAACACCAAGCCTTACGTACAGGAGATTTTCGAGCTCTGCGGCTTCGATTTCCGGGGCGAGGAGTACGTATTCGACACCCACGATGACAAAGGCTACGACTGGAGCCAGCTACCCGCCGGCCCTTCCCCCCGCATCGGCCTGAACACCGGCTGCGGCGACCGATGGACGACGCGCTTGTGGAGCACCGCAAAGTGGACCGCACTAATCACGAAGCTGCAAGCGGCCGGCTATGCGCCCGTGCTGCTGGGCGGCGAGGCTGAAGACGCCCGCAACTGTGAGTTGAACCAAGCTACCGGCGCAGCCTACCTCGGTACGTTTCCGCTGCCCCAGTTCATCAACCTCATGCACCAGATGCACGGTATCGTGACGCAGGTAACGATGGGCATGCACATCAGCATCGCCCTCGGCAAGCCTACCATTTTGATGAACAACATCTTCAACCCCTACGAATTCGACCTCTACGGCCGCGGCCAAATCGTGCAGCCGGATAAGCAGTGCGTCTGCTTTTACCGCGGTACCTGCAAGCTGGGAGGCCCGGGCTGCATGGAGGATTTACCAGCCGAAAAGGTGTTCGAGGCCGTGCTGGAGAGTGTGCCGATGTAAACTGTCAGCTTCTAGTTGAGAGTTTACAGTTAATTCAAGGCTACTTCCTTTAGCGCCTCCACCATCACCTCCCACGAAAAATCCTTGCGCTTCGCCTCCACCCCAGCCATAAACTCTACCTCCCGCTGCTGGGCGTAGAAATCAACCAGCGCGTCGGCAATGGCGCGGGGCGTGGGCGGCACCACGTAGCCCACTTCCCCGTCCGGAATCAGCTCGGCCAGGCCGCCGACATCGGTTACCAGCATGGGGCGGCCGAAGTGGTAGGCAATCTGTGAAACGCCGCTTTGGGTGGCGTTTTTGTAGGGCTGCACTACCATATCGGCGGCGCAGAAGTAGTCGGCTACCTGCTCGTTGGGGATGAAGTCGGTGGCCCGGATGAGGCGGTTTTCTAGGTTATGCTGCTTGATGAGGGCCTCGTAAGGTGCGGCTTCCTCATAGTACTCGCCGGCAATTATCAGCTTCACTGGCAATTTGGCCAGCCGCTCGTCGGCGAAGGCTTCGAGCAAAATGTCGAGGCCCTTGTAGGCGCGGATAAAGCCAAAGAACAGCAGGTAGCCAAACACCGGGTCGAGGTGGAGGGCAGCTAAGGCGTTGGTTTTGGGTTTGGTGGGGCCGAAATTATCGTAGAGCGGGTGCGGGCGGTAGAGGGCCGGCTGGCGGAAGTGCAGGCGGCGCAAATCGGCCAGCACGGCGCGGCTCATCGTCACGAAGCCGTGGCAGGCACTCAGGAAGTAGCGCGTCAGCGGCCGGTCGCCGGGGCGCTTTTCGTGTGGAATCACGTTGTCGGTGATGGCTACCACGCGGGTGTGGCCATTGCGGCGCACCAGGCGGGCCACGGTGCCCAGCGCCGGCCCCATAAACGGTAGCCAGAACCGAAAAATCACCAAATCGGGCTTTTCACGGCGCAGCTTCTCCCCTACTTTCCACCACGAAAGCGGGTTCACCGAGTTCAGACTGACCTCAATATCCAGGCCCTCGGGCGCAGGGCCGGTACTGAACTGGGTCTGGCCTGGAAACAGGAACTCAGGGTATTGCAGCGAAAACGTCACGAGCCGCACCTCGTCGCCGGCCTCCCGGAAGGCGTGGGCCAGCCGCTCGTTATACGTCGCCAATCCTCCCCGCAACGGATACGCCGGCCCAATAATTACGACGCGCATGGTGCTGGATAACTAGGTGATGGAATAACAGCAGTTGTCATCCTGAGCGAAGCGAAGGACCTGCGCAGAAGCTGACTTCAAAAGAGAGTAGCTTCTACGCGGGTCCTTCGCTTCGCTCAGGATGACAATGCTTCGTAGTCTTTACTTTAGATTCAGCCGCTCCTTTACCAGATAGTCGTTCCGGTTGTCGCCGTTGAGCTGTACCATTTCAGCTAGGAAACCGGCCAGAAAGAGCTGCACACCTACTATCACGGCTACCAAGGCCAGGAAGAACAGGGGCTGATCGGTCACGGAGCGGGTAGCCACGTTCTGCCAGGAGTGCCAGACTTTGTCTATCATCAGCCCGAGCGCAATCAGCATACCGAGCAGGAAGGAAACCGAACCCATTGCCCCGAAAAAGTGCATCGGCCGCCGCCGGAACCGGCTTACAAACGTGATGCTCATCAGGTCGAGGAAGCCGTAGACAAACCGCTCCAGCCCGAACTTGGTGGTACCATACTTGCGCTCCTGGTGCTGCACCACCTTCTCGCCGATGCGCCGAAAACCGGCCCATTTGGCAATAACGGGAATGTAGCGGTGCATTTCACCGTACACCTCGATGCTTTTCACCACCCGGCTGTCATAGGCTTTAAGCCCGCAGTTGAAATCGTGCAGACTGATGCCCGAAATCCAGCGCGTAACGCCGTTGAACAGCTTGGTAGGAATGGTTTTGCTGAGAGGGTCGAATCGTTTTTTCTTCCAGCCGCTCACCAGGTCGAGGCCGTCCTCGGTAATCATGCGGTAGAGTTCGGGCAGTTCCTCGGGCGAATCCTGCAGGTCGGCATCCATGGTGCACACCACCCGGCCAGTCGTTTCCTTGAAGCCCACGTTGAGGGCCGCCGACTTGCCGTAGTTGCGGTTGAAACGGATACCCCGCAGGTGCGTGTTGGCCGTGGCCAGTTCCTCAATCACGTCCCAGGAGTCGTCAGTCGAGCCATCATCAATAAGAATGACCTCGTAGGTAAGCCCGTGCTGAGCCAACACGCGGTGAATCCAGCGCGTTAGCTCAGGCAGGGACTCGGCTTCGTTGAGCAGCGGAATAACGATGGACAGCTCCACCGGAAAGTGCTGCGGCAGGCGCTTACTCAAACTCAGGGCGTTTGTTTTTGGTGAAGGCGGAAATAACAAGGGCCAGTAGGAAGGCAAAAAAAGCAGTTGCCAGAATAGCCCAGAAGATGCTCAAAGGTCCGGTAGGCATCATTTTCGACGTCCACTCCATCGCCTGGTCAATCTGCTCTTCACTGAGCTTACCGTCAGCTTCCATTTTCGCCCGGGCTGCAGCCACTGTCCGCTGCGCATACTCTGTGTCAATAAAATTGACATATATATAGTTGAAGATGCCACTCAGTACACCTATAACGGCACCGGTAACAGTTGCAATGCCCAAGCCTTGCCCGTAGCTCATAAAGCCACCGGAAGCCTTCTTGTAGAATTTATGCGCTAACACAATTCCGGCAATCAAAATGGCAAACGTCAGCAGGCCCATGACAGGCATTTGCTCTAGGTCGGCCGCCTTCAGGATCAGGGAATAGATAACGGTTACGATGCCCGTCAGCAGGCCGTACCGAATACCAACAGAAACGGGGGTAACAGCAGGAGTAGTGGTGTTTTCCATGAGCAAAAGGGGGAAGAGAGTGAATGAATGCGGGAAGGTATATTATTTCCGCAAGCTTACATATTCAGTGTAAGCTCCTGATAAAGAGTCCATCCCAACGGAGTGTCAGGACCGGGTAACCAATCTGGTAACTACGCTGCCACGGCAAGGTCGTCCAAATCCGCGGCAATCAGCTGGCGTACCACGCAGGCGGGCCGGCTGATTGCCTCGGGAATGGGCGCGTTGCTGTCCCGCCACAGGCCCCGTACAACGGGCCGGGCGGGCTCGGGAAGCGGCTCAAGTACCAGGGAGTCGTATTGGCTACCCACCGGCTTTCCCAGTAGTAGGCTGATGTGCTGCAAGCTGGTGCGCTGCGACTCCTGCAACTCGGCAATGATGACTGATAGTTTCTTGCTCTCGTTCTGGCAGTGGGCCAACTGCGCCCGCAAGCCGTCTGCTTCTTTTATCAACCCGTCGATAAATTCGCGGGCCGTAGTGGGCGCCGGGGCGCCGCGGCGGGTACCGTCATCCTCGCCAAAGTCCGCCCCGAGCGCCGCGGCAAGCCCGCCGCGGGGAACGACCGTGGCCCCCATCGGCCCGACGTCGCCGCCGGGCAGGAAGGGGCCCTTGGGCGCGGCTGCGAGCTGGCGGCCCTGCAGCGTCTCCACCGCCACGCCCAACGCCGCGGCAATCTTGAGTAGCGTGCCGCGGCGGGGCCGGGCCGTGATGCCAGTTTCTATTTCGTTTAGGGAGGGGCGGGAAATTCCTGCCGCATCGGCCAGCTCCGCTTGCGTAAGCCCGGCCGCATCCCGCAACCGGCGCAATCGGTCACCTATTGATTCGGTGTTTGCCATCTTTTTGTTATCTTATTAGTTGTGTTTGTTATCCTGCTTTGTTACCTTTGGTGTGTTCCCGGCCCTACAAAGCATATGCCGGGTTGGGCACAAAGGTACATTTGTTAACAAATAAACCAAATAAACTAACAAAGTATGGAACGAAAAACCAAAATCACCCCGCAAGAGAAGCTGGCCTACCACGGCCGGCTCGCCGCCCTGGTGCTGCCAGCCCGCTACGTGGACCAGGTGCTGCAGGCGCTGCCAGGCAAAGCTGTTACCCGCATCCGCAATGCCCGCAAGGGCATTGTGCAGGATATGGAAGTGCTGCAGGCGCTGGAGCGGCTCAGCAACGAGGAGCGCGGGCGTCGGGCCGGGGCCGCGTATTTGCAACCTGCCAGCGCGTAGGCTATGAAAACGATACCCAACCGCACTATTTACCGATGTGACCACTGCAGTAAGTATCGCCTGACAAAAGCCGCGGCCGAGCGCCACGAACTATTCTGTCGCCATAACCCGCGTAATCAGCACCGCTGCTTTGGCTGCCAGTTTCTGGCCGTGGAACGCTACGCTGTGGGTGTGGGCCGCACTGGGGCGCTTGTCGAATCAGGCCACCAGCATTTTACGTGCGCTAAGACGGGGCAGGATATGTACACCTACGTAGTCGAGCGCCGCCGGATGCTCGGCAAACTGGAGCCGGGCCTTGTTCGAATGCCTACTGAATGCTCCATGTACGAGCCGGAGCATTTTGATTTCTCTCAGCACCCTGAAAACCCCGTATTTTAATGGAAGCTCTGCAGATTACCCTAGCCAACGGCGACGTAACCGCCCCCGAGAAATTGCGCCACTACTTCGAAGCCGTGTTCGCTGCCGAGGATAGCGGGGAAGAATTTGCCGTGCGCCTTAGTAGCGTGTGGCGCATCGGCTACGGCCGCAAGGCGGATGCCGTGGCTGCGCTTCGAAAGAGCTTCGTTGAAGGCGTTGACTTTGAGGTTTTACGGCAACTTCCTGAAAACCCTACCGGCGGCCGGCCCGAAGAAGTTTACTCGCTCACCACCTCCTGCCTTGAATACTTTGTGGTACGGGCCAACCGGGAAGTGTTCGACGTGTACCGCAACTGCCGCAAGGCCGTCAAGAATCTACTACGCGGCAGCCTGCCGGACTTCTCCGACCCTGTTGCTTCGGCCCGCGCCTGGGCTGATGCCGAGGAAAGCAAGCAGCTGGCTCTCGCGCAAGCCAGCCAGGCCGTTGCCCAGCTGGAGCGGGCCCGCCCGAAGATTGAATTTGCCGACGCCGTAGCTATTGCCGCCAACTCGGTGCCGATGGGTGCCGCCGCCAAACACCTGAAACTGCCCGGCATTGGCCGCAACAAGCTGTTTCGAATGTTACGCGCTGATAAGGTGTTGCAGGCCAACAATGAGCCGTATCAGCATCATGTAGATGCCGGGCTATTCGAAGTACAGACCCAGCACTACAAGGCCGGCGAGAAAGGGCAGCGTATTGTAGGTACTACCCGCGTAACAGGAAAAGGGCTCCAGTGGCTCACAAAGAGATATAAACAGGCGGCCTGATATTTTTTTGCCCTCTTTTGTTGTGTTTGTTATCTTATTCACTTGCATTTGATAACAAATACACTACCTTTATAACACTACTAACACAACACCCCCACCACCCCCGCCCCTGGGGCCGCCTAGTGCGGCGCATCGGTAGCGGGGGCAACGAAAAAGCCCGGCTCCGCTCAGAACGGACACCGGGCTATCACAAACCACTTACCACCAAGATACGATGAAAGCCAAGAAAACCCACCTCATCACCCCCGAAAAGCCCGTGCTGGTGCTGCGCGTCTGCGCCGCCGACATGAGCGCCTATAATGGTTTCATCTGGCCGGTATCCGGGCCCGTTGCCGCCCCCGATTGGCTAGACAGCGCCGAATGCGGCAACGGCCTGCATGGCTGGCTGTGGGGCGAAGGCGACCACTCGGTGGCCACTATCCGCGAAGATTCCAAATGGCTCGTGGTGAAAGTTGCCGCCTACGTGGAACTACAGGGTAAGGTGAAGTACCCCCAGGGCGAGGTGGTCTGCTGTGGTGACCGGCTAGAGGCTACGGCCTATTTGGCTGCTAACGGAGGGCAGGGCCGCGCCATTATTGGTGGCACCGCCACGGCCGGGGACCGTGGCACCGCAACGGCCGGGTACCGTGGCACCGCAACGGCCGGGTACGCTGGCACCGCCACGGCCGGGTACGCTGGCACCGCCACGGCCGGGGACGCTGGCACCGCCACGGCCGGGGACGCTGGCACCGCAACGGCCGGGTACCGTGGCACCGCCACGGCCGGGGAGGATGGCACCGCCACGGCCGGGTACGCTGGCACCGCCACGGCCGGGAACCGTGGCACCGCAACGGCCGGGGAGGATGGCACCGCAACGGCCGGGGACGCTGGCACCGCCACGGCCGGGGACGCTGGCACCGCAACGGCCGGGAACCGTGGCACCGCAACGGCCGGGGAGGATGGATCAATTTTCATCAAACGCTGGAACGGTAAACGCTACAGGTTTCACATGGCCAACGTGAGCGAAAACGGCATCAAGCCCAACGTCGCTTACAAACTCGATGAAGCCGGAAACTTCATCGAAGCCTAATCCGCCCCCGCCCCGGCAACGCCTGCCGGGGCTACCCCCACCGCCCCGGCCGCTGCTGCGGGGGCTAATGAAACGGAAGTGATGACACCGCCTGAAATCGAAGGGCTCAACCCCGGCCGCTGCCTGACAGACTACTTCTGCTGTCTGATGCTTGACCCGCTCGAAAACGCTGACTGCAAACGGGCTCACTACCGCCGGATAAAAGATGAGGTAATGAAATGCGAAGAATGGCTGGATGAGGTTTCCACGGCCCGCACTTTCAACATCATCACTAATGACCTAGTGGACAGCCTAGAAGCTGATATAAAAAAGTGGCGGCAGGCAATCAAGCTCTATGTCGCCCGCCCCTAACAACCCACACACCCCCACAAAAAAAGCCGGCAGCCCCGCTCGAACGAGGCTGCCGGCACTAACGAAACAACAGATGAGACACGAAGATACGAAGATTCTCCAG